>NZ_MLFN01000044.1 GCF_002095315.1 Pantoea conspicua | reverse complement strand
GCCGCTGATACTTTCATCTTATTTGCGGAGGTACACATGATTGCATTCGGCGAGATGCCACCAGGTAAGGCAAACATGTGAAATCTGATCTCACGATAATGTTACCTGAGCGTTTCGCGTAGCAGGTTGAGCAGTTAATCTCTGGATATTCGTTACGATTGTCAGGTAATTTTCCTGTAATCACTTCATCGCAACGGAGTAACACATGATTTCTCAACAGAACTGGCAGGCACCGGCCATCAATCGCAAAAAAGTGGGCGACATGACTGTGACCATGCTGAGTGATGGTTATCTGGACGTATCCTTTGAACTGCTATCTGGTATTGATGGCTCTCGTGCTGAGGCACTCCTTCAGAAGCGTGGCGCACCGGTAGTGCCTCGTATCAATATCAACGTTTATGTAATCCAGACCCCTGACCGTACCATTCTGGTAGACAGTGGTGCTGGCGGTATTAATGGCTGGGGCGGTCGCCTTCAGGTTGCCCTGGCAGCTGCAGGCATTGACCCACTCGCTATCGATACCATTTTACTAACTCATGCACATCCGGATCATATCGGTGGTCTTGCGGGCCCTCTGCAGACACCGGTGTTCCGTAATGTCGGGCAGCTCTTCGTTCATGAAAAAGAACTCGCTTTCTGGCGCGACGAAACCATTTCAGCCGGCGCGCCTGATGCGTTTAAGCCCTTCTTTGAAGTGGCAAAAAATGCTTTTAATGCTTACGGCGATAAACTGGTTCCTTTTCGCGAAGAAGCCATTCTGCCGGGTATTCAGACCGTAGAGCTGTTCGGTCACACACCGGGCCACAGCGGATATTTGCTGGGCGATGAAAAAGAATCGTTGCTCATCTGGGGCGATATTGTGCATTTCCCTCACATCCAGGTTGCTCAGCCTGACGTTACCATTGCATTCGACAGCGATCCTACAGCCGCAGCTGCCGTCAGGGGCAAACTGCTTGACCGTGCGGCAAGTGATAACCTGGCCGTAAGCGGAATGCACTTTAACCTGCCAACTACAGGTAAAGTTGTCCGGGATGGCAGCAGCTATGCGCTGAATTATGATCTCTGGTCACCTGCTGTCTGAGCTTGCTCTTTTCCGGGTATAACAGCGTCGCCGGACTGGCCGTAATGGTTTTGTTTTTTATGACGTAAAGCAGTGATGCAACAAAAAACAGCTTCCTGGTTTTAACGTGTTGCCAATCTGAGCGCGGCTGAAGCCGTGCTTCTGTTCGGTGAAGTCATTATGCTTGATGTGATTACGGGCAAGATACAACCATTGCCGGACTGTATTTGACATCCGGGAACAGATAACCGCATCTGCCGCTGTATGCTTTTTCATATGGCGGTTTAAAATGGCGGAAAAGTGAAGACTTCCCGATGAATATGCAGACTATAAGATTTCCAGAGGCCCCTGTGGATGATCTCCTCGCTGAGCTTCTCAGCCTGGCACGATCTCATTTGCCCTTACCATGCGACTGCCTGCGTGCAGAACAGACGCATCAGGTAAAAAAATTTGAGGTTGAGGGGGCCACCCTTTCCTTTCCACTGGAGGGGCAATTCCGTTACCGGGACCAAAATGAATGGCGCAGCGTACTTCCAGGGGAAATACTGGTTATTCCCAACGCAAGGAGTATTGATATTGAATATGCTCCCTCTGATCAAAGCGGCGAATTTGTTGCGCTGAGCGTCGTTCTTAACGAAGAGCAGCTTGAAGCAGCAAGGCTGTTGCTGTCCGCTCCGCCCCCACAGGATACCGGCAATATTGCGGCCGTCTCAGTATCTTCACTGCTGTCACCACTTACAAGATGGACTAAGGCTATGCGCGAAGGAAAGCGCCCGCTTTCGCTACATGCAATGGTTGAGGTGGTGCTGTGGTTATATGGTATGGGGCACCATGCTTTATTACGAGCCAGACAACCCAGCCTGGCCATGAAAATCCGCCAGATGGTAGCGGAAAAGCCTGGCCATCCGTGGAATGCTGCAGAAATTGAAGAGCTGACGGGTCTCAGTGGCCCAACGCTTCGTCGACATCTTGCGAGCGAATCGACCAGTCTGCGTTCAGTGATTGCGGATGCACGTATTGCCGAAGCCCTGAAGCTTCTAATGACGTCGGAACTGCCTGTAAAAACTGTTGCTGCGCGCGTCGGTTACAGCTCCGTAGCAAGCTTTAGCAGACAGTTTAATGAGCGTTATGGAATAGAACCATCTGGTTTTCGCTGAGGGCTGATTCTGATAAACAGAACATCAGCGCCCTCATCTGTTTCTTTCAAGATTCTAATAAGCAACTCACCGCTGAAGGACCGGACGTTCCTGAAGAAGCCTGAAACAGAATCCCCCTCAGCGCTGAGCAGATTTTACTTACTGCAATTTACGATCATCGTCTTCGCTCATGCTGTGGGCTGTAAAACCTGTGGCGATTCATAAACTGAAAGCCGGCAGAATAATATTTGCCTCAGAGAACCCTCACTCCGCAGGAGGGGCCTGATGCTGTGGTTGAAGCAGAGGAGTGACCGTTTCTTTCGACTTATTCCTGAGGTAGAAATCAACCTTGCAGTACAAAGTCTGACAAAAAAAGCCAACGCATGAAGGCGTTGGCTTTAATCTGATTTCTTGTCACGACCTGATTATCCGGTGTTTTTGAATGACCAGTTAGTCAATGGTGACGATAACCTTGCCAAACTGAGCGTTGGACTCAAGATATTTGGTCGCTTCAACAATTTCTTCAAACTTAAAGGTCTTTGCAATTTTGGCTTTAAATTTTCCGGCGGCCATTCCTTCAGTAATGAATTTTTTTGCTCGTGCAAGTTTTTCATCATCTGCAGTGACTTCAATGAATTCATAACCCCGAATGGTGGTGTGGTTGCCCAGCACGTGCATTACCGGAATAGGAGTGGCATCGTGACTCAGTGCTCCATAGATAAAGACAATTGCGTCTTTGCAGGTTGCTTTGATTATGTTTTCAAAATCCGGACCCGTTACCGGGTCGAATACAACGCGGGCTCCCTTACCATTGGTCAGGGCCAGGATCTCTTTTTCAATATCATGCACACCTACCTGCAGAATATGTTTAGCACCTGCATTCTGCAGTTCCTGAATTTTCTCATCTTTACGGGTAATGGTGATAGGTGTTGCACCAACGCTGTAAGCGATCTCCATAGCGGCCAGGCCAACGCTGCTCGATGCCGCACCCAGTACCACAAAGTCACCCGCGCTGACTTTAGCAATATCGATTAACGCGCCCCAGGCTGTTGTGTAAGGCATCCAGGTTGCAGCTGCAGTTTCCCATGTCACGCCCTGCGGATTTTTTACAACGGCGCGGGCAGGTGCGACAACCAAATCACCATACAATCCGTATTCATCAAACATAAAGGCCGGGATTACGCTGACAGCGTCACCCACATTCAGATCTTTGACATCAGCGCCAACGGCATCAATGAAACCGGATGCTTCATATCCGAGAGTAGCGGGAAATACTGGTTCAATAACATAGCGCCCGCTACGGTACATACTTTCTGCACGATTAAGACCCAGTGCGTGTACGCGGATGCGGACTTGACCGGCTTTAGGTTCTGGTGTCTGAACTTCTTCGATTTTGAGAACTTCCGGGCCACCGGTTTCGTGGAAACGTACGTGTCTTGCCATGGTCATACTCTCCTGAGTTTGATTTTAATGAGACGTATTTGAATATTACTCACTCTTCTAAAAGCTTCACGTGAGGAACTTCATCTGCCTTTTATCTTAACCGTGGCATAAAAAAACATAAGAGCCAGTTTTCATAAAACATTATTACTCTTAATGAAACAATCGCTACCTTAATGAATAGATCATTAAAATAAAAAACGGGTACCTGGGGTATTTAGAGAGGTTTTTTTCATAAAAAAACTCTGCCCGTCGGATGGAGTCAGAGGCTAAAATTAAAACCAAAATAATGATAAGGCGTCACAAAGGAAACGGGCTGGGTACAGTATATTTAAAGTACAGGGTGATAGGTTTCTATGAGTTGGTTGGGCAGGGAATGACCAGAGATAACCAACCGGCTTTTCAGCCGGAATCTCAGAAAACTATCTTTCACTGATAAGGTTCATGCACTGATAAGATTCATGGCATCCAGCCGGGCCCTCATTTTTTCACTCCAGTGGCAGAGTCTGCCACGTTCGCGCAATTCCGTGAGTGTCATCCCAAAGGCTGACACTGCACGCGCCAGGGTCTGCTGGCTTGTGTAACCGAAAGCATATCCGATGTCCATTAGCCGTAATCGCGTAGTCATAATGGTTTCGGTTGCTCTGTTCAGCCTGCGGATCCGGACATATTTTGACAGCGAACGTCCGGTTATTTTTGAAGCGTCGCTGAAAATGCCTGCGGGTGTGTAGTAGCACACTGAATCTGGCCACCTGAACAGAGGTAATATGCTTACCTCAGAACAACACCGGTGCTCCAATGAGAAGAAGAAATTTCAGTCCTGAATTCAAACGTGAATCCGCTCAGCTGGTTGTCGACCAGGATTACACTGTCTCTGACGCGGCTAAGGCATGACATACTTTGACCTGAACCTTAGTCAAAAACTTGGTCAGACGTTTCCGCTCGCGGTCCATTTTTGAGGCCTTACTTCCTTCTTTTCCTTGTCGGGTGATATGACTGAGAAGGCCGGAGTGGAAAACAACCCGGCCTCTTTTTTCACTGAAGGGCAGCATCTTTATCAGGTTTTGTTGCTTCGCCCAACGACAGAACCTCACGATTAAGGCCAGACGGTTGTTCACAGTGCGAGGATCAAGCGCAAGTTCGCCAACTGACCAATCTCTGTATCTCGAAAGAACGCTGAGGCCATGAGCGGGAGTTTCATCGGCTAAAAGTCCGTGCACGGCGGTTCACTTCACCACGGCTACCGGTAAATCGCTCAGCCGGGTGGTGTAGGCCGGCGACAGCATATCGCGCTTCATCGCCCACTCTTTATGGATGCCCTGACCGGCAAACCAGAGTTTGCCTCTGCCGCTCTGGTTGATGCTATCGACCAGCTGCATCAGTACCTCGCTGTCAGGCCGCGGCGAGACCTCATCAAACAGATTAAGCTGCGCAATGCCCTGACTGAAAAAGTCCCCCAGCAGGATACCGGCTTTCATGTAGCGGTGGCCCTCTATCCAGATATTATCCAGGCACGCCATCGCAACGCGGATAATGTCACGCGTATCCTGGGTGGGGGTCAGCAGCTGACCGGTGGACTGATTGCCATAAAAGGTTTCACCGATCGCGTGCGGGCTGGTGCGGACAAACACGCCGACCTGCCGGCAATACTGCTTCTCCTTGCGCAGTTTTTCGGCTGCCCGTTCCGCATAGGCGCAGATGGCCTGGCGCATCTGTGAATAGTCTGAGATACGGCTGCCAAACGATCGCGAGCACATGATTTGCTGTTTGACCGGGGCAAACTCCTCCATCTCCAGACAGGGCTCACCGCGTAGCTCCCTGACCGTACGCTCCAGCACCACATTAAAATGTTTGCGGATGGTCCAGGTGCTCTGGGCAGCTAAATCCTGCGCCGTCTCGATCCCCATCGCATTCAGCCGTTTAGCGATACGGCCTCCCACGCCCCAGACATCCGCCACATCCGTCAGCGCCAGCAGTTTTTTCTGCCGCTCGCGGTTCGACAGGTCGACAATGCCGCCGGTTTTGCTCCATTTCTTGGCGGCAAAATTAGCCAGCTTAGCCAGCGTCTTGGTGGGTGCAATGCCAACGCCGACGGTCAGGTGGGTCTCTTTCAGCACCCGCTGCTGCACCTGATGGGCAAAGGTCTCCAGCACCATGCAGTTGCGTACGCCGGTCAGATCCATAAACGCTTCGTCGATCGAGTAAATCTCAACCGAAGGCGCCATCTCTTCCAGTATGGTCATCACCCGATGGCTCATATCGGCGTAGAGCGCATAGTTCGAGCTGAAAACCTGTACCGCATGGCGCGTCAGTTCCTCTCGCATTTTAAAATAGGGCGCGCCCATTTTGATGCCCGCCCTTTTCGCCCCGGCGCTGCGTGCAATAACACAACCGTCGTTATTCGACAGCACCACCACCGGCTTGCCACGCAGATCGGGCCTGAACACCGTCTCGCACGAAGCATAAAAACTGTTCACATCGACCAGCGCGAACATAATTAGTGGGTCGATTTAATAACAAACGTCACTACGCCAAACACCTCAAGCGCATCTTCGGTTTTGATGGCGATCGGCTTAAATTGGGTATTCATGGGCATCAGTTGCAGGCAGGGATGAAGCTGGAGGCGTTTAACCGTGAATTCACCGTCGACGGCAGCCACCACAATATCGCCATGCGCGGCGGTTAGCGAACTGTCAACCACCAGCATGTCACCGTCGTTAATCCCTGCGTCAATCATCGATTCGCCGCTGACCCGGACAAAATAGGTGGCGCTTGGCCGCTGAACCATCAGCGCGTTCAAATCAATTCTTTGTTCGACATAATCCTGCGCCGGTGACGGGAAGCCGCAGGGAACGCGTTCGATGTATAACGGTAATGGCATAACGGCGCGGAGGTCCGCAGGTTTGATGAATTCCACAATTTCACTCCCTTTCCAGATAACTGTATATAAACACAGTAATATCGAAGTCCCCTTTTAATCAAGCGTAACGGAAAAGATTTAAGCGAAGGGGTTGAAGACAATGCACTTTTTTTTGTGGCTTATTTTTTATTCTGCCGTAATATTCAGCAAAAAGTGGTCACTATCACCGCACGTCCTGTCTGGCGTGGGTTTTACATTATTCTTCACGGCTAATGATTGATGCTGACTTAAGGAAAATCCGACAAAGTTTCTCTGCGGCCGCCGCTGTTTGAATATCAGACGTGGCATGGTTATTCTGCGGTTTTAATCATGGAGGTGTTATGTCAGACGACAATCGCATCACGCATCTTGAAAATGAAGTCCGTCAGTTGAAAGTTGAGACCACCGTATTAAAAGCGATCCTGGGTCAGCAAATCGCGCTAAATAATCTCAATTACAAGGGTAAATTTGATGATGTGCTGGCGGCGCTGGCGAAAGAATATGCCGATCGTGGGCTGGATGAAGGGGATAATCGGGCGATCCATGACACCCTGCGTCAGTACATTAAATATGAGCCGCCATCCATAGAATAAGCCCATACCCGGCAGCGATGACGTTGCCGGGTCTCCCCTGCGCTCAAACTCGCCAGTCAGCGGCCATAACGTGACAGCGCGTTGACAGCCGGCTTACACCTCGCTATCGCTCTCCAGCGCATCCTGAATCGCATCGGCCAGATTAGCAATTTCATTGGCGACCGCCTGCAGGTCCCATGCCGTTTTTGAACCGGTCGCCGAGGTTGATGCGCTGACCGACTCTTTTGCTACTGCCAGCGCAGCAGCCACTGCCACTGTGCGCTTATGTTGTTCTTGTGTGATGCCCGCAGGCGGAAGTGCAAAGTAGTCATTAACCATGATCATCTCCTTCTGATTAAGTAAGCGCTCAACCTTAGCCTTCTGAGTAACAGGTGTGAAGTGAATTATGCTGACTCAGAGGTCGGGCGACCAGGATTGCAACGATGGTGAACGCTGACACTATCAGGAAAGCCGCTTTTCATAGGTCAAACCTGTACAGCTTTTTGTGAAAAAGGCGGCCTGGGTACAGACTTCAGCAAAAAAATCTTGTCAAAAATATTGATAAAAAAAATAAATAAATAGCGGATTATAAATTTAAGCGACTGTAAGTTAAAAAAATTAATGGCATATTTAGTTTAAATTCCATGAACATGCATTTTAAATACAGCACCGACCAGTTAATTTTTTGCGAATTTCGTTGTACAACTTTGTCATTCTTGTATAGCTTTACGCCGTGATGTTAAGTCACTTGTAACGAAAGGTGCATTGCACCGCATCTGAAGGTGTCGTGGATTTCCACCTTCAGATGCTCTTTTTTTGCGTCGTCCGTTAACCGGACCTGACCTGGCGCACTGACCCCCTTTTGATGAGGCCTGATATGCAAACGACAATCAATACAGAGTCTCAGATTTCTGAATACTTCATGAACTCTGGCACTCCGGTCACCAGCGAGAAAGAAGTGATTGCAGCTGTCCATGCTGAACTCGCGCAATATAAAACCCACGTTTCCGATAAAGACATTGTACTGGGCCTGATTCACCGCCTGGAAAGTGAGCGTGACGTGGTGAAACAGGATATTTATCGGCAGGCACTGGAACATGTTCTGCAGAGCGCGGCGTCAACCAGTAACAGCTAAACATCCTGTGTCTGTTGTGAGGGAACACTGATTAGCACGGATGCTTTTCCTTCCCAGAATTTGCCCCGCTTGCGGGGCTTTTTTACGCCCGTTTATCGAGCGATAAGCGCCCTGCTCGCCGGTTAATTTCCCCTCAGTAACGGACCGGCAGTTTATCCACTTTTACTGCTTTTTTGCCGCTTATCGCCCCTTACTCCCCGGCTAATTGTTCTCGTTACGCTTTCTTTTTTCGCTATCCCTGTCCAGGCTTTTTCCTGCATCGAGTGTAAACACTGACGAGGAAAATAATCATGTTTCATCATTCATCAAAACTCCAGTTCCCGGTTCGCGTCGAGAAACCAGATCCAGAATTTGCCATGCTGTTACAGCAAGCCATCGGTGGCGTAGAAGGTGAAATTCGTGTGGCGATGCAATACTTCTTCCAGGCGATGGGCGCGCGTGGCGATGCCCGGATTCGGGATCTGCTGATCTCTACCGCGACTGAAGAACTCAGCCATATCGAAATGCTGGGTTACGCGGTGGCACTTAACCTTGAGGGCGCACCACTCTCTTACCAGGAAGCTTCAGCCAAAGACCCGGTGGTCAATGCGATTCTGGGCGGCATGAACCCGCGCCATATCCTCTCTTCTGGCCTGTCGGCTATGCCAGTGAATGCGAACGGTGTCCCCTTCGATATGAGTCATATCTACGCTTCCGGCAACGTGGCGGCCGACATGCTGGCCAACGTGACCGCGGAAGCCACCGGCCGTGTGCTGGCGACCCGCCTGTACAATATGACGGAAGACAAAGGGATGAAGGATTTTCTGTCGTTCCTGATTGCGCGCGACACCATGCACCAGCAGCAGTGGCTGGCGGTGATCGAAGAGATGGGCGGCCTGAATGCCTCGCTGCCAATTCCGAACAGCTTCCCGCAGGATAAGGAGGCGCAGGAGCACTCTTACTACTGCCTGAACACTTCACTGGATAAACCGCTGCCGGAAGGCCGCTGGAGCAGCGGCCCGGCCTACGACGGTCACGGCCAGTTCAGCGCCAAACAGCAACCGGAGATCCTCGGTGATGAGCCGCTGCTGGGTAACGCCCGTCCGGGCTCGGGTGCGCAGCAGGAGCAGATTAACGACATCGCGTCACCGAAGCCTTAACTGACGCAGGCGTGCCAGTCAGGGCCATACCTCAGGGTGTGGTCCTGACTGGTTGTTTTACGCTAACAGATTTTTATGGAGGAATAATCATGTCATCGACTCAACGCCCGCAACCCCCTTTTGCCGAACAGCAACAGACCCCGCCTGGTAAAACCGCGGCCATGCAGCCACAGCCCGATCATGGCGAGCAGAGTTATCAGGGTTCAGGCCGCCTGGCGGGTAAAAAAGCCATTATTACCGGCGGCGATTCCGGCATTGGCCGGGCTGTCGCCATTGCGTTTGCCCGCGAAGGGGCCGATGTCCTGATCTCTTATCTTGATGAACATGAAGATGCTCAGGATACCGCCCGGCTGGTAGAAGAAGCGGGCCAGAAAGCGGTTCTGGTGGCAGGCGACATTACCGAAGCTGCACACTGTTCCGCCCTCGTTGATAAAGCGGTAGAGGCGTTCGGCGAGATCAATATTCTGGTGAATAATGCGGCTTTTCAGATGACGCGCGAATCGCTGGACGAAATCAGCGATGACGAGTTTGATCGGACGATGAAAACCAATCTTTACGCCCTGTTTCGCATCACCAAAGCAGCAGTACCGCATATGCCGCCAGGCGGCTCGATCATTAATACTGCCTCGGTCAACGCCGATCAGCCGAAACCGAAACTGCTGCCCTACTCGGCGACCAAAGCAGCCATCGTTAACTTGTCCGGTAGCCTGGCCGCAATGCTGGCTGAAAAAGGCATCCGCGCCAACGCGGTGGCACCCGGTCCGATCTGGACTCCGCTGATCCCGTCGACCATGCCGGTTGAGCAGGTGAAAAATTTCGGCAGTGAAGTGCCCTTGCAGCGCGCCGGGCAGCCTGCCGAGCTGGCACCGACCTATGTGATGCTGGCCAGCGATGAAGCCAGCTATATTTCGGGCGCCACCATTGCCGTGACCGGCGGTGTCGCGATTATCTGATGTCGCTTCCCCTTACTGCCCGTGCGGTAAGGGGAAACTTAGCGGCTGCTGTTACGCTATCCGCTGCTGCTGTTTCCCCCACTGATAGAGCTGTTCCCGCGCCAGATTCTTCATTTTTACCTCGCACATGATATCGAACGCCTGAAACGACAGCGCCCAGTCATTGAGCGTGTCATTGAAGTAGTAATCGGAGTGCGCCCGCAGCTTGCTTTTCGACACGCCCAGCTGTTGCTGATCCGGCCAGCCCTGTTGCGGAATAATGCCTTCCTGTGAAATTGAGTAGTGCAGCACCGGTCGTACGCCGCGCCATGAGGCGATCACCGGCGCGATTCGCGCATCGTCAGGCTGTATAAACTCGCTCTCTTTCACCCAGTGATGGTGAATATCCAGCACCACCGGACAGAGCGCCGCGGCCTGCAGGACATCATCCAGCGAACAGGAGATCTCGTCGTTTTCCACCGTCAGCATCAGGCGCGCTTCCGGACTCAGCTGACCGAACGATCGTTTAAAACCGTCGAACCCCGCCTTACCGTTCATATGGATGTTGATCTTAAAATCCTGAAAAGATTTGCCATAGCCCATCAGACAGGCACAGAGCGCGTGATACTCCACATCCTGCAGCGCGCGGGTCACCACATCAGGATTATCTGACGCCAGTACCGTGTATTGTCCAGGATGAAAGGAGAGCCGGATCTGATGCGCGCGCGCCAGTTCACCGCAGCGGGCGAACAGCGGATAGAGCTCGGGTAAAAATGCCTCAAACAGCGGCGTCGCCTCCGGCACGGTGTAGAGCGGCAGCAGATCGCTGCCGATGCGCATCATCCTTAACGGTTCCGGTAAGGTTGCCAGCTGCTCCAGCGTCAGGTAAAGCTGGTTGAGATTGGTAACGGAGATCTCATAAATCAGTTGATTACGTTGTTCGTGCGGTAAACTCAGAAACCGTTTACGCGTGGTGGCGCGGAACGGGAAAAACTGTATTCCATCGCTGTTGAGATACTTACATGCAAAGCCTAATTTCATGTCTGCTCCTGATTTATGCTTATCAGAAGTGTAACAGGCCTCAGGGACTCAGCCAGTCAGGCCGGGCTTTCTGACATTTACCGGATAAAAGGAGAATTGCTATGCAGGGTGCTGATATCCAGCGTATCGCTATTGAGACCGCCGATCGGCTGCCTGCCGCCGGGTGCAGTTACCCATTTGGGCCGGAACATCAGGTGTATAAAGTGTGCGGTAAGGTGTTTTTACTGCTGACCACGCTGCGGGGTGTGCCGATCATTACCCTGAAATGCCAGCCGCAGCAGGCGGAACTGCACCGCGCCATCTATCCCACCATTACCGCTGGTTACCATATGAATAAGCGGCACTGGATCACCGTCTACCCTGGCGACGCGCTGTCAGCGGGCCTGATTCAGCAGCTGACTGAAGAGTCTTATCAGCAGGTGGTGAAAGGAATACCCGCCTCGCGCCGGCCGGTCTGGGTTGGCTGAACCCTCCCTTATTTAGCTGTATAATCAAAGAATTAGATGAGCGGAATCGGCGACCATTCTGCCCTTTTGCTGGCATAATCCAGCCGGCAAACTAAACTTAACCCTGTGACTAGCTAGTCCTTCTTATCTACGGAACCTGATACGAGGCCTTTCTATGACACAACAGAAATACCGGGGTGGTGCAGGCAACTTTGCCAATGACCCGGACCGTGCCAGTGAAGCTGGAAGTGCCGGTGGCAAAGCCAGCGGAGGCAATTTCAAGAACGATCCTGAAAGAGCCAGGGAAGCTGGCCGGAAAGGCGGTAAAGTCAGCCGGCGCACCTCGAAGTAGATCTGAGTGAAGCGCTTTAGGATTTTGTACGCCAGGGAGTGGCGACCTGTCCCGCATAAAAAACCCGCCGTTACGGGCGCGGGTCTGTCAGAGAATGAAGCGAGGTATCAGTGATGCAGCATCTCATCCACTACCTGCGCATTGGTCATCTGATACGGATAGTAGGTCGGCCAGTTATCCATCTCCTCGAGTAAAGCCTGCTGCGAACGGTTACCCATAAAAATGTGGAAATGCGCTGACTTGCGCGGTGCAATCGTATGATCGCTGAACTGTACATATTTCGGCGCTTTACTGTCAGCATCGGGGCATTCAAACAGGTAACGCACCCCTTTCTTCCCGGACGCATAGGTCAGGATCTTGTGACCGGCATAACGATAGTGGCAGGCACTGACCTGCTCGCCGATGTGAAATTCCATCACGCCATTTTCGATGCCAATGGTGTCGACATCAGTGGCGTAGCCTTTACGGTAATAGGCTTTGTATTGCGCGGCGGTTTTGCTGCTATCCTGCTGCGCCTTCTTCTGCCATACCGGATCCAGTTCGCCGCTTTCCAGCAGCGGATAGACCGACTGCCACAGGCCATCCCAGTCAGTCAATGGACGATCTTTGACATCCGCATCCGCGAACACCCCTTCCGCCGCTTTCTGCTCCATAGCGGATAACGGTTTACCGTGCGAATGTCCGCCGTGCGCTGCCACCTGCTGACTGATGAATAGCGCGCCCAGCGCCATCGCCCACTTACCTGTATGATTTGCCAATGTCGCGATCCTCAATAGAAGTTACAAAATGAAATGTTATGATATAACATTTCTAACTTCAATCACGAATTGCACCCTGACGGCAATTAAACCGACGCGCAGGCCGGGTCATCATTACAGAATAATGCCAGCTTATTCCCCGCCGGATCGCGCAGATAAGCCACGTAAAAATTCGGGTTATAGCGTTCCCGAATACCGGGCGCGCCTTCATCTGTGCCCCCGGCCCGCAAGCCAGCGGCATAAAGCTCGTCAACCCTTTGACGTGTCGGCGCCCGGAAGCCCGCCATATTGCCATTACCCGGCTGTGCGGCTTCGCCATTCCACGGCTTTGCAATATAGACGGCACCCGGTCCATTTTGCCGATCGGGCACCTCCGGCAGCGAAAAGATCAGCTGTTCGCCATCAGGCTCAGCGAGATAACCCAGCGGCAGCAGCACTGCCCGATAAAAGTGACCAGAGAGCGCTACATCATTCGCACCAATAAACAGATAACTCAGCATACCCGCCTCCAGATAATGAATGTTGTTCCGTAATAAGCGAAACGCCAGCATACCCTGCCGGCTGAATGTTCTATTTTAGTCGGTTAAAAATAAGCACGGCGATTGCACTTAAAGTGACGCCTTAACCCCAGCATTGGTCAGGTTGTTCTATATTTAGTGTCGTCGAAAGTAAAATAACCGCTGGAGCATGGATTAATGTCGAAAGAAACAGAGAAGAAAGAACTGAGCCACCGCGCCCCCACCACCGGCCCGGAATCGTCAGAACCGGGTCTGGGTTCGCTGGCACCGCAGGATGGTTCACATCAGCCACCAGCCGAACCGACCCCGCCAGGCAAACAACCTACCGCACCCGGCAGCCTGAAAGCCCCTCAGACCCACAATGCCAAACTCGACCAGCTCAACGCCAGCCGTAAAAACGGCACCAATAGCCCGCTTACCACTAACCAGGGCACCCGCATCGCCAACGATCAGAATTCGCTGCGGGCCGGTTCGCGTGGGCCGACGCTGCTGGAAGACTTTATTATGCGTGAGAAGATCACGCACTTTGACCATGAACGTATTCCGGAGCGCATCGTGCATGCGCGCGGCTCAGCGGCGCACGGCTATTTCCAGCCTTACCGCTCATTAAAAGATCTGACTAAGGCGCAGTTCCTCAGCGATCCGAATCAGGTTACGCCGGTTTTTGTGCGTTTCTCCACGGTACAGGGCGGTGCCGGTTCCGCCGATACGGTGCGTGATATTCGCGGCTTCGCCACCAAGTTTTATACCGAAGAAGGTGTCTTTGACCTGGTCGGCAATAACACCCCGGTGTTCTTTATCCAGGATGCACATAAATTCCCTGACTTCGTGCATGCGGTAAAACCCGAGCCGCACAACGAAATCCCACAGGGCCAGAGTGCCCATGACACCTTCTGGGATTACGTCTCGCTGCAGCCGGAAACCATGCACAACGTCATCTGGGCGATGTCTGACCGCGGCATTCCGCGCAGCTATCGCACCATGGAAGGCTTTGGTATCCACACCTTCCGCCTGATTAATGCTGCAGGCAAAGCGACCTTTGTCCGCTTCCACTGGAAGCCGGTGGCAGGCAAAGCCTCGCTGCTGTGGGATGAGTCGCAGAAACTGACCGGCCGCGATCCCGATTTCCATCGTCGCGATCTGTGGGAAGCGATTGAAGCAGGTGATTTCCCGGAATATGAACTGGGCCTGCAGCTGATCCCGGAAGAAGATGAGTTTAAATTCGATTTCGATATTCTGGACGCCACCAAACTGATCCCGGAAGAGCTGGTACCGGTTGAGATCGTCGGTAAGATGGTGCTTAACCGCAACCCGGATAACTTCTTCGCCGAGACCGAACAGGTGGCATTCCACCCAGGCCATATCGTACCAGGCCTCGATTTCTCCAACGATCCGCTGCTGCAGGGCCGTCTGTTCTCCTATACCGATACCCAGATCAGCCGCCTCGGTGGACCGAACTTCCACGAGATCCCGATCAACCGTCCAACCTGTCCGTACCATAACTTCCAGCGTCAGGGGATGCACCGTCAGGATATTGACACCAACCCGGCCAACTACGAGCCGAACTCGATCAACGATAACTGGCCACGTGAAACCCCGCCAGCAGCCGAAGGTGGCGGTTTTGAAAGCTACCAGGAGCGCGTTGAGGGCCACAAAGTGCGCGAGCGCAGCCCATCATTCGGTGAGTATTATGCTCAGCCGCGCCTGTTCTGGATGAGCCAGACGCCGGTCGAACAGCAGCATATTATCGGCGCTTACTCGTTTGAGCTGAGTAAAGTGGCGCGGGCCTATATCCGTGAGCGGGTAGTTGATCATCTGGCGCGCATCGATCTCGGCCTGGCAAAAGGCGTGGCGGATAATCTCGGTATCGCCCTGACCGCCGATCAGCTGAATATCCAGCCACCAAAAGCGGTCAACGGCCTGACCAAAGATGACAGCCTGAGCCTCTACGCCATCCCGGATGGCGAGATCAAAGGCCGTCAGGTGGCGTTACTGATCAGTGATGGCGTAAAAGCGGCGGATGTGCTGTCAATTATGCAGGAACTGAAAGCGGTGGGTGTGCATACCAAACTGCTGGCCGCGCACATGGGCCAGGTTCGCGCCGATGATGGTTCGGTGCTGCCGATTGATGCGACCTTCGCCGGTCTGCCGTCACTGACCTTTGACGCCGTTATCGTGCCGGATGGCAACATCGACGCCCTGCTGTTAAGCGGTGATGCCCGTTACTTCCTGCTGGAAGCCTACAAGCATCTGAAAGTAATTGGTCTGTCAGGCGACGCCCGTCGCTTCAAGGCGCAGTTCGGTCTGGAGGAAGCGGAGCAAGAAGAAGGCATTGTGCAGGCTGATAAAGCAGAAGGTGCCCTGATGGCGGACTTTATCCAGGCGATGAAGGCACACCGCGTCTGGTCACGCAGCCAGAAAGCGCTGTCGGTCCCGGCCTGACGATCACGACGCGCTATTGCGCGTTATATCCTCAGTAAAAACCGCCCTTCGGGGCGGTTTTTTTTGATCAGGATCCGGTCGTCAGACAACGCGGTGTCGAAAACATGCACGGATTATTGGGTCTTTTTGACCCGGTTTTCGCCGAACAGTAAGGTGACGATGCCAAATATCCCGCCGGTCAGGAAACCATATTCAAGATCGGCGGCATCCTTACGGATATCCTGCAACCTGATCAGCGCCCGCTCCGCATCTGGCGCGTTAATTTCCTCAAACTGTTTCTGGTAGCCGTCAGCCTTAAGCCGTTCGGCTGCCGCGGTGTCCTTCCGGTCGGCAGCCACCAGCTGACGGCCTTTTTTGAAAAAAGAAAAAATCGGGCATGATGAGTTCCTTTGCAGTCACGATTTGAAATTTCAACATAACCGGAATCGGATGCTGCGCCCAGTGAAATTGCAGAATGCACTAAACCGGGCAGGCAAGAAAAACGGACCTTTGCGCCAGCGGCATTGACTCGGGATTCACGAACAAGAGTTCGCGGATACTGCTACAGATACCGGCGGTTAAGCAGATGAAACTCGCATTCAGATAAACCTTTTGCAGCCGTGACCCCAGTCTATCCGGATGCACGAGATGAATCTGCTCAGGCAGCCATTCAATATCCTTCTGAATGACCTTACTGAACAACTGCATGCTACGAGCTGAGTTCAGCCAGCGTGCAATATGATTTTTCCGGCCCTGCAGAGTTGTGAAGAGCGCATGTTTTTTATGAGGCCTGACAGAGGCCCGCAGGCTGTAATAAAAGCAACGCATAATTCTGACAGTATGAATGTCCATACGCTCTCATTCCGTTTAAAGGGTTAAAGCCTGTCCGCGCTGCCGCACATGCGGATTTTATCCCGGACAACCTCTTTCATGGCTTTTTTGCCGGGCTCCATATACTCACGCGGGTCATTTGAGCCCGGATTTTCATGGAAGAAGGCTTTGACCGCGTCAGAGAAGGCAATTTTCAGCTCGGTTGCCACGTTCACCTTACAGATTCCGAGCTCAATGGCGCGGCGCAGCATCGCTTCCGGAATGCCAGACGCACCGTGCAGCACCAGGGGAATATCAACGTTGTCGCGGATCAGCGCGAGACGCTCAAAATCGAGCCTGGGTTCGCCCTGATACATACCGTGCGCTGAGCCGATGGCCACGGCCAGTGAATCAATTCCCGTGCGCAGGATAAACTCGCCCGCCTTATCCGGATCGGTAAAGAAACTCTCTTTTTCATCCACGACGATGTCATCTTCCTGACCGCCCAGACGCCCGAGCTCCGCCTCAACGCTGGCATCGTAGCGATGGCACAGGCGGACCGCCTGCCCGACTCTCTCAATATTCTGCTCAAACGGAAAACGTGACGCATCGATCATCACGGAGCGTACGCCCGCCTTCACTTTGGTTTCTATGTCCGCAAGATCTTCATGATGGTCAAGATGCAATGCTATCGGTAAATCGTATTTCCGTGCTGCCTGTTCGCAGATGGCGACCAGGTAACCCGGACTGGCGTATTTATAAGTCCCGGTGGTGCCGGCCATAATAACCGGAGAGTGCATTTCTGCTGCCGTTTCGGCAATCACCTGCACCGTTTCCAGGTTGTGTACATTAAATGCAGGAACGGCGTAACCTTCCTGCTGTGCCTTGATAAGCATGGCGCGGTTAGAAACAAGATACATTATGACTGTCCTTCTTTTTCACCTGAAAAGTCGAGCATGATTTTTCCGCTCATGGGTTTGCCGTTGAGCTCGCTGACGGCTGTCGCATACATGTCTGCGTCTCCCTGAACGGCAATCAGTGCTGACAGGTCTATCTGGCCCGCTTCAAAAAGGTGCGTGGCCTGCTCCCACTCCACACCCGGCCACGCGCCGGAGTAATTCATCCAGCTGCCCAGCACCTTCAGCTCCTTACGCAGGATCTGACCAAAGGTGGCGCTGCTCAGGTTGAGGTCACAATGCAGGGTGCCAATCAGCCCCACCTGTGCGTGCGGGCCGGCAATCTGAAAACTGAGCTCTACGGTCTGCGGTGCCCCAGCTGTTTCCAGAATGAGCTGATCGAAACGACGACTGTACATCGCGCTGCGAATATCTTCCGCCGTCATTTCTGCGCTGTTAAACGCATAATCAGCGCCCAGGCGACGGGAAAGCGCCAGTCTTTCCGGGTTGATATCAATCGCGGTAACGGAGCGGGCGCCGAGTGCTTTTGCACACTGCATAGCCAGCAGACCAATCGTACCGGCACCGACAATAATGACTTCCTTGTCGCGACAGCCGCCAGCCAGTTCGATGGTATGCAGGCTTACGGTCATGGGCTCAAAAAAGGCCCCTTCCACCGGTGAGGTACCCGCCGGCAGGCGGAACAGGTTCTGGCGCGGCACGGTGATAAATTCACGGTTGCCACCGTTGCTGCGCGAACCGATAAAGCTGTAGTGACGGCACTGGGACCAGAGCTGCCGGCTGCATTCTTCGCAATCAAAGCAGGGCTGCAGCGGCACGCAGGCTACGAGGTCGCCGGGCTCAGGATCCAAGACGTTGTCGCCGGTTTCGGCGACGCGGCCGCAAAATTCATGCCCCAGCGTAATGGGGTAAAAATGTGCGCCTTCGTGAAAAATACGCGGAATATCAGAACCGCAGAGTCCGGAGCAGATGACCTGCACCAGCACGTCATCCCCGGCTTCAATCTGAGGCAGCGGTGTGTCTTCGACCGTAACGCTGCCTCCGGCATGGATCACAACAGATTTCATTGGAATAATCTCCGGGAAGACGAGGGTCTCCCCCGTCAGTTATTTAGATAAGGAACCGCCAGCGGAAAGGGTCGCGGCTTCCTGCTGTTCGGCTTTCACAGCCGCGCGCGCGCGGCGCCACGTCAGTAAGACGCCAGTCAGGTAGACCACGCCTATCGCAGCCAGCGCGGTCGCGTTCTGCCAGGTCAGGAACTGAATGAGAAGATAGGTAATCGGGGAGCCGCCCTGGTCCATAGACGCGACCTGACTGCCTGCTTTCAGCGCGCCGGCGTTAGCGGCAAGCTGGGTATGCAGGCCGACGGTCTGGGTCGCTATCCAGAGCGTCATGCTCATAATGATGATGCCGGAAATCAGGGTGCGGAAAAGATTGCCCTGATGTACCGCCACGGCCATGGCGACGAAGAAGCCAATTGTCGCGAGGTCGCCGAATGGCAGCACGCGGTTACCCGGAACCAGTACAGCAATCAGGATCGTCAGCGGGATAAAAATCAGACTGGCTGATACCACGGAGGTGTGACCCAGCAGCAGCGCGGGATCGAGACCAATCAGGAAGTCCTGACCACCGAATTTAGCCTGCAGACGCTTACGAGCCTGCTTAGCAATCGGATTCAGTCCGTCCATGATGGGTTTAATTACGCGTGGCATTAATAGCATAACGGCCGCCGTTTTCACGGCGAGCTGCAGCACGCCCTTCACATCATAGCCCGCCAGTAAGCCGATGATGATACCCATGATAAAGCCCACCGTAACCGGCTCACCGAATGCGCCAAAGCGCTTCTGCACGTCGTCCGCGCTGAAGTGAATGCGCTTCAGGCCCGGCACTTTATCGATGATAAAATCAACCAGTACGGCTACCGGCCCCATATAAGCGGAGGTTCCGTGCGGCACCGCGATGCCGTCCAGGTCGAAGTAGTTTCGGGTGTCACGCGCAAACCAGTCGCCCAGCTTGTAGACGAAAGCCGCATGCAACACGACGCCCAGAATACCCAGCCAGTAAGAGCCGGTAGCCAGGTGCATCATTGCGCCGGTAAATGTCATGTGCCAGATATTCCAGATATCCACGTTCACCACGCGCGTCATGCGGGTGACCAGCATCAGGATATTGACGGCAATCGCGACAGGAATAGCAACCAGCGCAATCTGGGATGCCCACGTCATCGGCGACGAGCCTGGCCAGCCCACGTCCACGACGTCCAGGCCTATCTCAAAGTTTGCCGCCATGGCTTTTGCTGCCGGCCCGATGGAGTCCAGCATCAGCCCGATCACAAGACCGATACCGACAAAGCCGATGCCGATAAACAGCCCGGATTTAAAGGCGTCGCCTGGCTTCATGCCCAGGCAGACGGAGAAAATAATGATCACGATCGGTAGCATAACCGTCGGGCCAAGATCGAGGATGTAACGCATGATTTCAGTAAACATAGGCTTACCCCTGCAACGCTGTCAGGATCTTTTCACGCAGAGCATCAATGCCCACCCCGGAAATGAACGGCATGCCGTGCACGACAGGGATGTCACCAAACTTGCGGTCCACGCGGGCCGTCGTACAGATAAGGTCCGTTCCGTCCATGTACGTTTCAATTTCGTTAACGCGGCACTGCACGATCTCGACCGTGATGCCGTTTTCCTCACAGAGCGCTTTGATTTCTTCGGCGGCCATGGTTGAAGTGGCAACGGCACCGCCGCAGGCTACGATGACTTTACGTTTCATTATTTTCTCCGGGTGTAGGGACAGGTTTTGTTATCAGGCCGCCGATGCGAGCAGGCGGTGAGTAAAACAGTCGGAAAGGTCGCTTTCCGGCACACTCAGCAGGCTTTCAATGAACTCGGGCTGCTGTAGCTGGCCGAACAGCGCCTTCAGCAGGTTCAGCTGCTGCTCAGGGCGCGTGACAACCAGCGCGATGATGAGCTCAGCGCCAATCGTGCCGTCATCGTCTGCCTGCTGAAACGTCACCGGCCGCGCGGGGCGGATCAGGTAAATGGCCGGCTCCACCGCATGCGATGCGTCACAATGCGGGATGGCCACCGCGTGTCCGTCCAGCGCGATGCCGGTCGGGTAAGTGGCTTCACGTTCAAGCAAAGCTGCCGGATAAGAATTCCGGCAGACGCCGTCGCGCACCATTTTTTCGCCGATATGTCTGAGTACCGCTTCCGCATCAGCAAAGCTCTGACCGGAAGAAACAATGAGGCGGTAGTTATGCATGAATGACCTCTTTTTGCGGGTTCACTTCTGGTTCACATCCAAAGGCATAGTCGCGCAGGACGTCCTGGATTTTGTCGATGATGAGCGATTGCGGATCGGCCGGGAGCGAACCGTTCAGTACGCGATCGAACTGTTTGGGCAGGTACTGACTCAGCAGGCCCAGCGGCAGCTCAACGCCGTCCAGGTTGGCGATCAGCGCATCGAATGCGCTGCTGATGCGCTCGTTTGGCCAGTAATAGCGAATGCGATCCGAGAGGCTGTAGTGAATATCCACGAGAGAGTCAGAGAAAGCCGGACGATAGTATTTTTTCCAGTAGCCGGGCTCGTTCAGCATGACCTGCTCAATCACCGCCAGGATCTGGCTCTGCTTTTCAGGCGCAATCAGTGTTTTTTCAATTTCCGCCAGGGCGAAAATAGCCTCACGCAGCGCAAACGTCAGCGCCGGGCCGACTTTCAGGATGGCGAAGTGATCTTTAACCAGCGCACGATAGGCGGTACGGGTCTGGTAATCCGTGGAGTGTGCTTCATAAACCACAGGCGTTGACTCAATAAACTGGCTGAGTTCGCGGGCTTCCGCAGGCGCATAGTGGATCACGCTGCGGTGGTCGAACTCCACGCCAGGTTGAACAACCAGTCCGATAATGCGCCCGATAGCGTCTTCCAGACCGGCTGCGCGGAACGCTTTATAGTGAATCTCCAGCGTATGCGCTGCATCTCCCGGACGCGTCACGTGAACGTCGTTAATCGCATGCGCCTCGCCGCCCGGTACGGGAACTTCAGTGCCAATGATGTAGGTCAGCGCGGCTTTCTGCTCTGTGGTAGCCGTTTCTTCTGCTACGCGACACAAATCGGCGGCACGCTGTGCGACAACTTCCGGCGGCAGCGGTACCGGATCATCTGCACAGGACATGGAGGCATCGAGGTGAATTTTACTGAAGCCCGCCCTGACGTAATCAGCAATCAGCACGCGTGACTTTTCCAGGGCCTGTTCTGCGGGCTCGCCCTGCCAGCAGTTGGGTCCGAGGTGATCGCCGCCGAGGATCAGGCGCTCTGCGGGGAAACCTACGCGATGGGCAATATCCAGCACATAATCCCGGAAGCCTTCAGGCTTCATGCCGGTGTAACCACCGTACTGGTTAACCTGGTTTGACGTGGCCTCAATCAAAACCTGACGATGAGTGTGCAGGTCGAGCCTCAGAGCAGCCTCAATAACAAGAGGGTGCGCTGAGCAGACAGAGCAGATGCCGCAGTCAGTGCCGGCTTTATGTTGCTGAATGATATTTTTCATTATGTCCTCCGAAAGTAGGCTTAATAACATCACAATCTTTCGTTTATGGCACAATTACTTTCTATTATTTATGTGATCATGATCTTTATATTTTCGTATTCATTCATAATCTTTCGTTACACCCTCTCGTTCGTGACAAAACTTCAGCAGGTGAGCTGCGGATATTTTCTTATAAAACAGTCTTTTAAATAAACCCCTGCACAGGTCTGTCTCAAACATCAGCTTCTGTACTCTTTGATGTTTTACTTTCTTATACTTTCGTTTTAGGATTATCTGACTTATAAGAGGAACAGCTATGAATACGTTTGAACGCAGGAACAGGATTGTTGAAATGGTCAACACTACCGGTAGCAAGCTGGTAAACGACATTTCGGCAGAGCTGGGCGTAACCGAAGTTACCGTGCGCGCAGACTTACGCCTTCTGGAGGAACGCGGCCTCTTAACCCGATTTCACGGCGGCGCCGCGCGCGTTGATACGTCAGGCGGGGAGAACGCTGTCGCCAGCGCTGAAATCAGCCTGACCGAGCGCTACCAGCTGGCCGCCGATCCGAAAAAACGTATTGCCATTGAAGCCGCCCGGCTTGTCAAAGAAGGCGACACCATCATTCTGGACAGCGGCAGTACCACAAAACTTCTGGCTGAACAGCTTGCCGGGATGCGTAATATTGCTGTGATCACGAATAATCTGCCCGCCGCTGCTATCCTGGCGGAAAATAAAGATATTACTCTGGTCGTGTGCGGCGGCACCGTCAGGCACAAAACGGCCTCCCTGCACGGCAACATTGCTGAGTATGCGCTGCGCGACGTGTCTGCAAACCTGATGTTTGTGGGCGCTGACGGCCTTGACGCAGAGAGCGGCATCACCACGTTCAACGAAGGATTTGCCATCAGCGCGGTGATGGCCGCCGCCTCCAGGCAGGTTGTTGTTATCACCGATTCATCGAAGTTTGGCCGTAAAGGGTTTAACCAGGTTCTGTCTCTGGACAAAATAGATACGGTCATCACCGATGAGGCAGCGCCCGCCGAGGCGCTGGCCGGGCTGAGAAAAAAGGGTAAACACGTCATCGTGGCCTGACGTAAAGGCGCTGATCGTATTGACATGCTCAGGCAACGCTGGCTGCCTTTATGGCGGACTGGTGTGTTATCAACATATTCTCAGGACCAAAAAAAAGCGCCCTTCCAGGCGCCTGTTGGATGCTTTTACTGAGTAAAACCGCTTCAGTGAAGATTCCTCGCCTTAAGCGCATCCACCTCAGCCTGATAAGCCTGATATACCTGACGGTGCTGTTCACTGACGGCAGGAACCGGGCTAACGACCTCCCCGCGCTGCTCAACCAGGAATACTGGCATGACTGACGAAATGCCTTTGCTGAGGCTACTTCCTGAAACACCCTGATAGCACCAGGACCTAAAACGCGAAAGCACTGTTCGATATCTGGATATTGATGTCGATGATGCGTTAGAGATAGCTGAGTCGACAGAAGTTTGAGCTTGCCAGGGCTGCTGCTACAGCCCGTGCCAGAAGCGGACGTTGGTAGCATAGCCGGCAACACTGCCAGCTATAACAACCTTAATTTTCCTTTCATCTGTGCAGCCTCATATTCCATTTTCATTAAGCCAGCGGGAAACAAACCCTGCCAGTTCGCCCGGTTTTTCAAGCGGTATAAGGTGACCACAACTCTCAACGTAATCCAGACAGGCCCCCGTCAGGGCCGCCAGCTCCTCCGCCTCTGCTGAAGAACGAAGACGATCCTGTGTTGCCGCAATGACATATACCGGGCATGTAATCGGCTTTGTGGTAACACGATCACGATTCAGCCCTGACTGTGCTCTGAAGACTTCCGGGCCTGGCCTTTTACCCATTGCCCTGACTTTTTCAATAAGAGCAACGTCAGAGGCTCGGCCATCATTGAGGGCATTTCTTATAGCCGCTGTACTCAGCCCTGTGAATTCTCTGTCAGCGATGGCGTTGGCTGCAGCAATGCGCTTATTCTTCTGTTCCGGGCTATCAGGCGCTGGCCGTCAGCGTCGGGCTGACGACCATCCACTCAGAAGGCCTGCCAGTTCTGGTTGTCCGCCTGCGGGCTGACCGCAGCAGGACGCAGTGGGCTCACCACCGGTCGTGCCGGCTCGGCGGCAAACGCCGTCTGCAGGCTGCCGGTTTAAACACCGACACCGTTTTACGCAGATAGCTGGCCTGCTCTTCCAGCGAGGCGGCCGCGCTGGCCGACTCTTCCACCAGCGCGGCGTTCTGCTGCGTCACACCATCCATCTCTGACACCGCGATGCAGACCTGCTCAATGCCACG
The DNA here is from genome assembly GCF_002095315.1 of Pantoea conspicua. Lineage (GTDB taxonomy): Bacteria > Pseudomonadota > Gammaproteobacteria > Enterobacterales > Enterobacteriaceae > Pantoea > Pantoea conspicua. The sequence continues at coordinate 12,725 of NZ_MLFN01000044.1, read as the reverse complement.
CGTCTGCTCAACCGATGAGGACGCGATCTCTTCGATCAGCTGGGTGACCCGGCTGACCGACGTTACGATACTTTCCATCGCCTTACCGGCTTCAGAAGCATGGCCAGCCCCGGTTCTGATCCGCTCGGCTGAGCGATCGATCAGACCACGAATTTCCTGAGCGGCACTGGCACTGCGGCTTGCCAGTGATCGCACCTCGCCTGCCACTACCGCAAATCCGCGTCCCTGCTCACCGGCACGCGCCGCTTCTACCGCGGCGTTGAGCGCCAGAATATTGGTCTGGAAGGCGATGCTGTCGATAATCGCAATGATGCCGGCGATCTGCCCGGAGCTTTCACTGATCTGCTCCATATTAGCGATGACCCTCGCCACCGTCTCACCGCCCTGGGTGGCGGTGGTCGACGCCTGTTTCGATACCGCCGTGGCCTGCTGCGCATTGTCAGCGTTGAGCTTCACCGTCGAGGTCAGCTGTTCCATGCTGGCTGCCGTTTGCTCCAGCGCCGCCGCCTGCTGTTCAGTACGGGACGAGAGATCGGTGCTGCCAGCTGAAATTTCCGCCGCACCGATAAAGATAGAGCGCGTGGCGTCATCAACCGAGGTGATGGTGACCACCAGCGCATCGCGCATCTGTTGCAGTTCAGTAATTAACAGGCCCATCTCGTTGCGGCCTTCCTGGTGAATATCTGAGGTCAGATCGCCAGCCGATATCGCGCGCATATAGCCGGTCAGTCGGCTAAGCGGGCCGATAAGCCGTTTTTGTAATCCTACCCAGACGGCGAAAATGATCACCACGGTCACCAGGCCAAGAATCAGCAAGGTCCAGAGCGCGTCGGTCAGGCTGCGCTGGTTCTGTTCAGAGGTATTTTTCATTAGCTGAATGTTGACCGCGCGCCAGGCTTCGTACGTGCTGTCGAGCCGATCCTGCGCGGCCTGCGCTTCCAGGTTGCCGTAAGCCTGATAGTTCCCCTGTTTCAGGAAGGTCACCGACGCCAGCATAGTGTCGTGCATTTGCTGATAGGCGGTCTGCACCTCAGCGGCCTGAGCCTCATCCTGCCCCGCTTTGCGCGGCAACGCCTGCCATGCGCGGAACTCAACATCGGCTGCCGCAGCAGACTGCCCTGCCTTATCCAGCAGCGACGCCATCGCCGCCAGTGAAGCCGGATCCTGCTGATTTTTAAGAAAACGAATCGCCACCCGGTTAATGGTCACACGGGTCTTAATCAGGGTTTTTACCGCATCGCTCAGGTGCTGCTGTTGTAGGGTTAGCTGTTCTGCCGCCACAAAATTCTGGTCCGCTTTTGAGACGGCGTTATACAACAAGAAGCCGGTCAGGCTCAGCAATGCGGTAAAGATGAAAAGTACCGCGAGAATACTGTGGGTTATTTTGAGGTTTTTAAGCATTTCAGCAGACTCATGTCAGAGGGGATACAGCGGTTATCGGCCAGTGAGAAGGTTATCTGAGTGCTGCGATGCAACGAGGCGCGGATAAACGGGATAATGGGCGGAAGCGCACACTTTTCGCGGCTTCTGCCGCCGTTCAGCGTCAGGACCGGTAAAACTGGCTGCCGGCCGCGCTAAACGCATTCGGCGCTCAACAACCCGCGCCGTACTGTGGTTGAATTCGCCCCCTATCTTGTCCAGCACGTGGTTAACATGCATTACATTCAGAGTCTGCTGAGTTTTATTGAGGGAAACAGGGTGCTGTCGGTCAGCTTCAGTCTGCTGCTGCTGATTATGGCCGGGATGGTCACTCACCTGATCTGCAAATTTTTCATCGTTAAAGTGATCAGAAAGGTCTTTTTCAGCAGCCATAAACAGGGCGTTCCGCTGGATAAAGATGTCCGCCTCTCTCAGAAACTGTCGAATTTTGTGCCGGTGATTGTGGTTTACAATTTCCTGCAGTTTATGCCAGGCCTGCCCGAGAATCTGAAAGTGGCGATTCAGACCATTTGCGGCATCCTGTTTTTTGTCTATCTGTCGATCTTCTTCAATGAAGTGCTGGAGATTGTTAACAACTCCTATTCGCGCAAATCGAAGCGCAAGAATCACTCAATCAAGGGCTATATCCAGATTGGCAAAATCCTGGTACATATTATCGCCGCAATCATGATTCTGGCGATTATGTCCAACAAGTCACCGGCGATTATTATCTCCTCGCTGGGTGCGGTCGCCGCGGTGCTGATGCTGATCTTTCAGCATACGCTGCTGTCACTGGTGGCGAATATTCAGCTCTCTTCCAACGATGTGCTGCAACTGGGCGACTGGATTGAGATGCCGGATAGAAACATCAGTGGCGAGGTGACCGATATTGCGCTGCATACCATCACCATCCGCAACTGGGATAACACCATCTCGCGCATCCCCACCAAAAACTTCCTCACCGAGACCTACACCAACTGGCAGGCGATGTTCTCTTCGGGCGCGCGCCGTATCATGCGCAGCTTTTATCTTGATCAGAAGTCGATCACCTTTGTGAATCAGGAGAGACTGCAGGCGATGAGCCAGATCCGCATCGCCAGCGAATCGATCACTGAGCTGCTGGATGGACGTGATATCAGCGCCGTCGGCGACCGCTGGTTTATGCAGAACGGCATCACCAACCTGATGGTATTCCGTAAATTCCTGACCGCCTGGCTGGCCCAGCGCGAGGATATTAAAAAAGAGATGTATATCGTGGTCCGCCCGCTGAGGCCGTCGCCGGATGGGTTACCGGTGGAGATCTACTGCTTCACCTCATCGATTTTCTGGGCCGATTATGAGAATACCCAGGCTGAGATTTTTGAATATATTTACGCGATGGCCCGCTATTTTGATCTGCAGATTTATCAGCATCCGGCGGGTTCGGATTTCGCCCGGCTGGCCCAGCCGCGCGCAGAGAGTGCCGATGTCCGGCCTGGCGGCCCGCAGTAACCTGATCCACGGCGGCGTCCCTGGCGCCGCCTTCCCCCGCTCCGGCACTGAGCCACTGCTCAGCTTTTGCTCAGAGCAAAGTTCAGCACCTTATCGTTCTTCATCTGTACCGTCAGCGTCTGCCCTTCGGTGGTGTTGAGGGTGCGCGCCTCGCTGTAGGTCCATTTCAGCAAACGCTGCCCATCCGGATACGGCGTCTCGCTGTCTGGCTGACCAAACAGCGAAATCAGCTGCGCTTTGCTGGTCTGGCCGGGATGGATATGCTGCAACCGCGCGGTATCCAGATCATGCCCGACGCGATTAGAGCAGGCAGACAACAGCATCAGTAGCGCCACAAACAGGGCTTTTTTGCTCACGTAAGCTCCTTTTGAAAATAATTTCGCGTTGCTGTCGCCCGGCACGCCTGACGATGGCAGGTTAGCCAGCTTATACGGAATCGACTGGCTCCGGCACGATTTTCCGCGCGGCTTTGGCGCGTGGTGAGCCGCCCGGAGAATGCGAATCCACGCCATTAACTCAAATTCCCGCCTCTCTGTGGCCCGCAGCCCTGCGATTGCGACATCTTAGTCTATGATTATTCTTCGTATGCTGCGTGGCAGCAGTCACATCCCTGACTTCCCGCCGCATCACGCTGAATACCAGTCCAGGATCCTGGCTGAAGAGACGCGCCAACCCATTTGGCATCCTGGTCTCGCTGACATGTTTATGTTTTTGACGCTCGCATCATCGGCATCATTTCCGCGCGATGGCGATCATTGCGCATTTCCAGGTTAAACGAGGCAATTGAATGGAATCCAAATCATTTTTTAAAAGCTGGGGCGCCGAGCGGGTGTCCGGCGATGAGGTCCGTTTCCGTCTCTGGGCAACGGGCCAGCAACGCGTGACCCTGCGGCTATCCGGCAAAGATATCGCGATGACACGCCAGCCTGATGGCTGGTTCGAAACCCAGCTGAGCGGCGTCGTCCCCGGTGCCGAATACGACTTTGTGCTGGCAGACGGTACATCCGTGCCCGATCCCGCGTCGCGCGGTCAGAAAGATGACGTCAACGGCCCGTCGCTGGTGATCGATCCTGAGGCTTACGTCTGGCAGAACACCGACTGGCAAGGCCGTCCGTGGCAGGAATCGGTGGTGTATGAACTGCACATCGGCACCTTTACGCCGCAAGGCACCTTCCAGGCAGCGATTGAAAAGCTGCCGTGGCTGGCGGAAAACGGTATCACCATGATTGAAGTGTTACCGGTTTCCCAGTTCGGCGGCAATCGTGGCTGGGGCTACGACGGCGTGCTGCTCTATGCACCGCACGCCGCCTACGGCTCGCCCGATGATTTCAAAGCGTTTGTCGACGCGGCGCACGGTCATGGCCTGTCGGTGGTGCTGGATATCGTGCTGAACCACTTTGGCCCGGAAGGCAACTATCTGCCGCTGCTGTCGCCGGACTTTTTTCATAAAGAGCGCCAGACGCCGTGGGGCGCCGGCATCGCCTATGACGTTGACGCGGTGCGCCGTTATATCACCGAAGCCCCGCTCTACTGGCTGAAAGAATTCAACCTGGATGGCCTGCGCTTCGACGCCATCGACCAGATCGAAGACCCGTCCGATCAACATGTACTGATTGAGATTGCCGAACGCATCCGGGCTGAAATTACCGATCGGCCGATTCACCTGACCACCGAAGATTGCCGCAACGTGACCTTCCTGCATCCGCGCGATGAAAACGGTCAGGCACCGCTGTTTACCGGCGAATGGAATGATGACTTCCACAATGCGGTCCACGTGCTGGCGACCGGCGAAAATCATGCCTATTACCAGGACTTCGCCGATCGGCCGGAGCAGCGGGTCGCCCGCGCGCTGGCGGAAGGTTTCGTTTATCAGGGCGAAGTGTCGCTGCAGTCAGGCGAGCCGCGCGGCGTCGACAGCCGCAGCCAGCCACCGGTCGCCTTTGTCGACTTCATTCAGAACCATGACCAGGTGGGTAACCGCGCCCAGGGCGAAAGGCTGGTGAGCCTGGCTGGCGTAGAACGTACCCAGTTGCTGCTGGCCACGTTACTGCTATCGCCGCACATTCCGCTGCTGTTTATGGGCGAAGAGTATGGCGAAACGCAGCCGTTCCTGTTCTTCACCGATTTCCATGGCGATCTGGCCAAAGCGGTGCGTGAAGGCCGCGCCAGAGAGTTTGAAGGCCATGCCGGTCACGAAGGGGAAAGCGTGCCGGACCCTAACGATCCGCAGACATTTGCCGGTTCAAAGCTGAACTGGGAGAAGCCCGATACCCCGGAAGGCCAGCAGTGGCTGGCGCTGACGCGCAGGCTGCTGCAGCTGCGCCAGCAACACATTGTGCCGCTGCTGCAGACCGCAGGCGGCAACAGCGGTCAGGTGGTCAACACCGCACCCGGTTTCTTCGCGGTGCGCTGGGACTTCCCTGATGGCACGCTGTCACTGGCGCTGAACCTGGGTGACCGACCACAGCCGATCGCCGATCTGCCGGGTGAAACCATCTTTGCCTGGCCACAGGAGAGTACCGAACTGGCACCGGAGTCGATTGTGGTTCGTCTGGATAAAGGAGCCGCACAATGAACATCCCAACCGCCACCTATCGTATCCAGTTCCGCAACGGCATGACGTTTGATCGTGCCGCGGCGCTGGTGCCGTATCTGAAGCAGCTTGGTATCAGCCATCTCTACGCTTCGCCGATCTTCAGCGCCACCGCGGAATCGACGCACGGTTATGACGTCACGGACGTCAACCAGATCGACCCCTCAATCGGTGGCCGTGCCGGCTTTGACCGGATGGCCGCAGCGCTGAAAGCGGCCGGTCTCGGGCTGATCCTCGATATCGTCCCCAACCATATGGCCGCCTCGCTGGAGAACCCGTGGTGGCGCGACGTGATCGAACACGGCGAACAGAGTCAGTATGCCCATTACTTTGACATTGACTGGTCACGCCGCCTGACGCTGCCGTTCCTCGGCGACACCTTCGAGGCGGTGCTGGCCAATGGCGAGATCAGCGTGCAGCGCGATCCGCAGAGCGGTAAACCGGCGCTGGCCTACTTTGACAATTACTATCCGCTGGCCCCGCACACCTGGCAGGGCCGCGAAGAAGCGGTGTACGGCCTGCGCGACGCGGCGCAGATTGCCGCGCTGCATGACCAGCAGCCGTGGCGCCTGATGTCGTGGCGTGACGCGCCCAACGACCTCTCCTATCGCCGCTTCTTCGAAGTAACCGGTCTGGTCGGGGTTCGGGTAGAAGATAAAGCGGTGTTTGATGCGGCGCATCAGCTGATCCTTGAACTGGTCCACAGCGGCGCGGTGCAGGGGTTACGCGTCGACCACGTCGATGGTCTGGCCGATCCGCGCGGCTATCTTGAGCAGTTACGCCAGGCCGCTGGCCCCGATTGCTACCTCACGGTAGAAAAAATCCTTGGCGAGAACGAGCAGTTGCCGGATGAGTGGCCGGTTTCCGGCACCACCGGTTACGAGTTTATGGCGGCGCTGGCGAATGTGCTGGTGGACGGTAACCGCCTCAGTGCGCTGCGCAAGGCTTATCAGACCGTGATCGGCAAAACGGTCGACATGAAAGCCGAGCTGCGTGCCGCTAAGTTACTGATGGCTAATCGTAACTTCGCCGGCGAGTTTAACCGCCTGCTGCAGCTGGCTCTCGGCATCGCCCGCCACGATGGTGCGCCGCAGCCGGAAGCCGAACTAAAGAACGCGCTGCGCGAACTGCTGGTGGCATTTCCGGTTTACCGCACTTACGGCACGCCGCAGGGTCTGACGCCTGCCGATAACGCGCTGCTGCAACAGGTGGTCAGCCAGGTCAAAGCCAGCGCCAGCGCGCCGGATGCGGATGCGCTCGACCTGCTGGTGCGCATTCTGCGCGGCGAGGTGACGGCGGCGGCGACCGAAGACGCCGCCCAGTTCCGCACCCGCTTCCAGCAACTGACCGGTCCGCTGATGGCGAAGTCGGTGGAGGACACGCTGTTTTTCCGTCAGCACATGGCGCTGGCGTTGAACGAAGTGGGTGCCGAGCCGCTGGCGCGTCACTTTTCGCTGGATCAGTTTCACGCCGAGATGCAGGCGCGGCGCGAACATCAGCCCGATGCGCTCTCCGGCACCTCAACCCATGACACCAAGCGCGGCGAAGATGCCCGCGCCCGGCTCTATACCCTGACCGAAGCGCCGGAGCGCTGGGCAGAGTGCGTCGCCCGCTGGCGGGAGATGAATCAGGCGAAGGTGACCCGCCTGAAAGATGGCGCGGCCCCGGAACCGGCGGTGGAGTGGATGCTGTATGAAGCGCTGGCCGGCGTCTGGCCACCGAGGCTGCAGCCCGACGATGCTACCGGCCTGGCGGCGCTGGAAGCGCGCTTCGTGGTTTACGTAGAAAAAGCGCTGCGTGAAGCGAAATTACGTACCGACTGGGCAGATAACAACGACGCCTATGAACAGGCGGTAATTGGCTATGCCCGTCATCTGCTGGCACCGGCGAATAGCGCTTTCCTGCGCGATTTCTGTACGGCCCTGCAGCCCTTTGTCCGTGCCGGACTGGTGAACAGCCTGACGCAGACAGTGGTGAAACTGACGGCGCCGGGCGTCCCGGATATTTATCAGGGCAGCGAGGCGCTGGACTTCAGCCTGGTCGACCCGGATAACCGGCGTGAGCCCGATTTCGCCGCGCTGGCGGCAATGCTGGACCAGCCGCAGCACGATCAGGACGACGGTCACTGGCTGCGCGGTCAGGTCAATCAGCAGGCGATCGCCCGCTTGCTGGCAGTGCGTCAGCAGCAGCCATCACTGTTCCGCCACGGTGACTATCTGCCGCTGACCGCCCAGGGCGAGCATCAGGACCGGGTGCTGGCGTTTGCCCGTCAGCACCAGGATCAGGCGGTGATCGTGATTGTTCCGCGGCTGGTGTTGATTAACCTGCCAGAGAGACTGGATCAGCCGCCCGCTGACCGCTGGGCCGCGACCGGAATCGCCCTGCCGTCCTCACTCAGCCAGCATCGCTACCGCGATCTGCTGAGTGGCAAAGAGATTGCGCCCGGTGACCGGCTGCAACTGGATAACGTCGCGTCGGGCTGGTGTGTGGTACTGCTGGCGTACTGATCGCCCGCTTTAAGGGAATTTTTTTAACGCGTCAATCTGGTATTAAATAACGAGGCATAAATGTCAAACAGTAAGCGTTTTGAAATCACGGCGGGCTACAGCCATCTGCTTGGGGCAAATTTTGATGGTCAGGGCGTGAATTTCGCCCTGTTCAGCGCCCATGCCGAGCGGGTTGAACTCTGCCTTTATGATCCCAGCGGCAAGACCGAAATTGCCCGGCTGGAACTGCCGGAGTTCACCCATGAAGTGTGGCACGGCTATGTCCCCGGGCTGCAACCGGGCGCGCTCTATGGCTATCGCGTTTATGGTCCCTACGATCCGGAAAACGGCCACCGTTTTAACCCGAACAAGCTACTGCTCGATCCCTACGCCCGCGAACTGGCTGGCGACATTGAGTGGAACGAGGCGCACTTTGCCTATGACCTCTATCACGAAGATAAAGATCTGACCTTTGATAGCCGCGACAGCGGGCCGTTTACCCCTAAATGCCGGATAATCGATCCCAATGAGTTCGACTGGCAGGATAAGCATCGTCCCAACGTGCCGTGGCCGAATACGGTGATTTATGAAACTCACGTTAAAGGCTTCACCCAGCTCAACCCTGCGTTGCCACCGGAAATGCGCGGCACCTTCGACGGCATGAGCCATAAATCCACCGTCGATTACATCAAAAGTCTGGGCATCACGTCCGTCGAGCTGTTGCCGGTACACTGGTTCCCGGACGACCAGCATCTGCTGGACAAAGGGCTGAAAAACTTCTGGGGCTACAACACGCTGGGCTTCTTCGCGCCCGCCACCCGTTACTTTGGTCCGCGCGGCATTCAGGGCTTCCGTGACATGGTGCGGGCGTTCCACGATGCCGGTATCGAGGTGATTCTCGACGTGGTCTATAACCACACCGCCGAAGGGAACGAGCTGGGCCCGACGCTGTCGTTTAAGGGCATCGATAACTTCTCTTATTACCGCACCCTGCCCGACCAGCATCGTTACTACATCAACGATACCGGCACCGGCAACACCGTGAACACCTCGCATCCACGGGTGCTGCAGATGGTGATGGATTCGCTGCGTTACTGGTCTGAATCGATGCATATCGACGGTTTCCGCTTCGATCTCGGCACCATTCTCGGCCGCGAACCCGAAGGATTTGATCCGCGTGGCGGCTTCTTCGATGCAGTGATGCAGGACCCGATCCTGTCGCAGAAAAAACTGATTGGTGAACCCTGGGATATCGGTCCGGGCGGCTATCAGGTGGGCGGCTTCCCGCCGGGCTGGGCGGAGTGGAACGACCAGTACCGCGATACGGTGCGCGATTACTGGAAAGGCAACAACGTCTCGACCGACTTCGCCGCGCGTCTGCTGGGATCGGGCGATCTCTACGACCAGCGCGGCCGCCGTCCGTGGGCCAGTGTCAACTTCATCACCGCTCACGATGGCTTTACCCTCAACGATCTGGTGTCGTACAACGACAAGCACAATGATGAGAATGGCGAGGACAACAATGACGGGCACAACGATAACCGTTCTTACAACTACGGGGCTGAAGGTGCGACTGATGATGAGAACATTAACGCGGTGCGCGAACGTCAGAAACGTAACTTCCTCGCCACCCTGATCTTTTCACACGGGACCCCGATGTTGCTGGCGGGCGATGAGTTTGGCCGCAGCCAGCTCGGTAACAACAACGGCTACTGCCAGGACAGCGAGATCTCCTGGGTTCACTGGGATAACCTGCCGGAGTCCGCCGAGGCGCTGCACGAATTTACCCGACAGATCCTGAAGTTGCGCGCCGATCAGCCGCTGCTGCGCCGTGAAAACTGGCGCGATGGCATGGACATTAAATGGTTCAACGCCGGTGGCGGCTTCCAGCAGGCGGAACAGTGGGATGAAGGCTCAACGTTAGGCGTCTACATCGGACGGCCGGACCTGCAAACTGAAGACGGCATCTGGCATGACGTCCTGATGCTATTCAATCCGTTTGAAGGCAATGTACCGTTCCAGATTCCGCAGTTTGGTGAAGGCGGCTGGGTGCTGGAGCTGACCACCAGCGATACCGCGAAGCGCGGTCTGGTGATCACCAAAGAGAAGGATTTCGAGCTGGAGGGACGCAGCTTCGCCCTGTTCAGACGTCCATAAGGTTTAAGGCAAGGCAATCAGGCGCAGCGCATTTCGCGCTGCGCTTGAGTTTCTGGCTGTGACTGCCAGGCTTAACCGGTTGTTTACGATGAATATTGATGCTGACAAGGAGGCATAATGTCCAGATTTACGCAGAAGGTTGTGGTTGTGACAGGTGCCGGTTCCGGTATTGGCGAAGCGGCAGCTAAACGCTTTGCTGAAGAAGGCGCATCGGTGGTGCTGGTGGGACGGACCCAGGAAAAGCTGGAAAAAACCCAGGCTGGTCTGGCTGCGGGCGATCATCTGGTCGCCGCCTGTGACGTCTCCGATGCTGATCAGGTAAAACAACTGTCAGAAAAAGTGCTGGATAAATATGGCCGGGTTGACGTGCTGGTCAATAACGCCGGGGTGATCGTGCAGGGCCGGATTCATGAGGTGGATCTGGAGGACTGGAAAACGCTGATGAAAACCGACCTGGATGGGGTATTCCACGGCGTACATTATTTCATGCCTGCCCTGCTGCGCAGCAAAGGCAACGTAGTGAATATCTCCTCGGTTTCCGGTTTAGGCGGCGACTGGGGCATGAGCATCTATAACGCTGCGAAGGGTGCTATCACCAACTTTACCCGCGCACTGGCGATGGATTACGGTGCCGACGGCGTGCGGGTTAACGCCATCTGTCCGGGATTCACCTTTACCGATTTGACTGAAGATATGAAAGATGACCCCGAACTGCTGGAGCGCTTTTACGATCGTATTCCACTGCGGCGTGCCGGAGAAGCGGACGACATAGCCCGTGCGATTGTCTTTATTGCCAGCGATGAGGCCAGCTATATCACCGGCGTAAACCTGCCGGTGGACGGCGGTATTACCGCTTCTAACGGCCAGCCTAAACAGGCTTAATCGTCTCAGCCACATCATCAAAAAGGCAGCGCATTAACGCTGCCTTTTTTCTGTTTATTAATTACCGTGATTCACGGCATATTGATTATCTGCCGATCCAGGCCGTCACGCTTTAGCGACGGCGGGATTAATGTTTAGGCGTGTGACGGGTAGGCGTTGCCGCGCGTGCAGGCTTAATTACCGTACTGCTGGTCGGGCAGATAAAATTATTCAGGCAAACACTGCACATTGTGGCATTTGCATGATGAATTTTCGCGACGGTTAACGCCTGCTGACGGGTATAAAGCGAGCCGATAAACACACGTTTATCGCTTTTTAACAGATTAACGCAACCTTCTTTATGTAAAATCCATCCACCCATGGGACGTGGGCACAGATAATAATAACTGGCTTTGAGCATGGTATTCATCCTAATAGTTGCTGTATGTATCTTAAAAAAACCGACAAAATTCGTAAGGGCTTATTTTTTTATCTGAAGCATTATTAAACTAACTGAGAGTTATGCTTAAAACCACATTATTGTACCGGTGAAACCGACTTTGAGATTTAGCCGTTTTCAGACGCCTGAGTCGCTTTAATCGATCAATGCGACATAACCCCGACCTCTCTTTACCGCCGCCAGTCATATTCACCATGCTAATACATCAAACCTATGAGCCTGCAGAAAATAACCTATCAAAATCAAGGAATAAGATAAAAACCCTGCACAGAAACAGCCGTATCTGGTGCAAATTTGATTAACCTGCCTGTGGAAAAAAAGAGATGCCGCCCGGTCAACAATGAGCATTGATAAACTGAAGTAAAATTGCCCAGTCATTCTCCCGCTGGTCTCAAAATAGCGCAGCGGGAATGCAGCCTGACTGAACGGTTTATCAGTTAAGGCGCACGTAATAAAAACGATCGCGCCTTGAAAAAGTAAAACGATCGGTTTACTTTTAAAGAATGAAAAAAAGAGACGATATTATTCAGGCGGCTGAGCGGGTGTTCTACACCAGCGGTTTTCACGCCACCAGCACCGACCAGATTTGCCGCGCGGCGGGGGTTTCCACGCGCACGCTTTACCATCACTTTGCCTCAAGGGAAGTGCTGACCGCAGCGGTGATGCACGCCCGCGAAGCACGCTTTATGGCGGACCTCTATGCGCCACAACAGCCTGACGCGATTGCCCGGCTGTTTCAGGTTCTGGGTGAGTGGACGCAGACGAATGGCGCGAAAGGCTGCTTCTTTCTCAAAGCCTGGGGCGAATATGCCGAACGGGATGCGACCCTGGCCGGGCAGGCGCTGGCCTTTCGCACCACTCTGCGTCATTACATCCGCGACTGCGTCACCGCAGTACAGGGAAAAGAGAATCTGCTACTGAGCGACGCCATCTGGATGCTGTTTGAAGGGGCCATTACCTCGGCGCTGATTATCGGCAATGCTGCCGCCGATCAGGCCGGTACGATAGCCAGCCAGCTACTGCAACCACAAGGCGCGGCGGAATGAGGTCCGCTGGCGCGCTGGCGCTGACTGGATTTAGCCTGATTGCGGTGACCTATGGCATGGCGAGATTTTCGTGGGGACTGATGCTGCCTGCGATTTCGGCCGATATTCCTTTCAGCCCGCAATGGGCAGGTTTCCTCTCGGCCTGCAGCTTTGTGGCTTACTGCCTGACGATTCTGGCTGCGGCCTCGCTGGCGCGGCGGTGGGGTGCGCGC
>NZ_MLFN01000043.1 GCF_002095315.1 Pantoea conspicua | reverse complement strand
CTGGCCGGCCCCGAACTCTCCACGCTTCCCGGCGCGAGGACCGCCAGCCCCTGAGCGGCACCAGACTGCGTTCTCACCCGTCGCTTAACTGATCAGCATTACGCCAGGTGCGGGATTTTTTGCATCCGGACGTTGCTATTACACGCCAGCGGTTACACCACAGTGCGTCGCGCATAGTCGCGCAACCGGAAGCCCAGCAGCCCGAGCGTCAGGAAGTATGCCCCGCCGCCGACCGCACAGACCGCCGCCAGACGCAGCAGCCGCCACAGCATCACGCCCTGTTCCCACGCCGGCATCCATTGCAGCATCGCAAACAGCGCCGCCGCCATCGCCAGTACCGCGATCACCAGACGGATCAGAAAACTGGCCCAGCCGGGCTGAGGCATGAAGATCTGCTTTTTGCGCAGTTGCCAGTAAAGCAGCGCTGCGTTGAGACAGGCGGCCAGGCCAATCGACAGCGATAAGCCAGCGTGCTTCAGCGGCCCAATAAATGCCAGGTTCATCAGCTGCGTCATAATCAGGGTGACTATCGCAATCTTCACCGGGGTTTTGATGTCCTGCCGCGAGTAGAAACCCGGTGCCAGCACCTTCACCACAATCAGACCCATCAGTCCGACTGAGTAAGCAATCAGCGCACGCTGAGTCATCGCCGCATCAAAGGCGGTAAACTTGCCGTACTGAAACAGCGCGATGGTCAGCGGTCCGGAGAGCATACCCAGCGCCACGGCACTGGGCAGCGCCAGCAAAAAGCAAAGACGTAAACCCCAGTCCATCAGCCGCGAATATTCATCATGATTGCCACTGGCAAAACTTTTCGCCAGCGAAGGCAGCAGGATCGTCCCCAGCGCCACGCCGAGCACGCCGGACGGGAACTCCATCAGCCGGTCAGCGTAATACATCCACGAGACCGATCCCGAAACCAGAAAGGAGGCGAAAATGGTGTTGATGATCAGGGAAATCTGGCTGACCGAGACGCCAAGGATCGCCGGCCCCATCTGACGCATCACGCGCCAGACGCCCGCGTCACGCAGATTAAGCCGCGGCAGCACCAGCATGCCCAGCTTCTTCAGGTGCGGCAGCTGGTAGCCGAGCTGCAACACGCCGCCTGCCACCACCGCCCATGCCAGCGCCATCACCGGCGGGTGGAAATGCGGCGCGGCAAACAATGCGAACCCAATCATGCTGACGTTAAGCAGCGTCGGCGCAAAGGCCGGGACCGAAAAGCGGTTCCAGGTATTCAGCACCGCGCCCGCCAGCGAGGCGAGTGAAATCAGCATGATGTAGGGAAAGGTGACGCGCAGCAGCGAACTGGTCAGGGCGAACTTATCCGCGCTGTCGGCAAAGCCCGGCGCGGTGATCATAATGACCCACGGCGCGGCAATCATCCCCGCCACGGTGACCAGCGCCAGCGCCAGCGTCAGCAGCCCAGAGACGTAAGCAAGGAACAGGCGTGTCGCCTCTTCGCCCTGCTTGCTCTTATACTCCGCCAGGATCGGCACAAACGCCTGCGAAAAGGCCCCTTCAGCAAAAATTCGCCGCAGCAGATTAGGGAGTTTAAAGGCGACAAAGAACGCATCGGTCGCCATTCCGGCGCCAAACACCCGCGCCACAATGGCATCACGGGCAAAGCCCAGGACGCGGGAAAACAGGGTCATGGAACTGACCGCTGCCAGCGATTTCAACAAATTCATAATTGACGGTGCATCCTGAAAAGAATCGGCAAAATGAGAGACTTAGCGCGGGCATCCTGATGATGCCCGGCGATAGTCTACTGCCACGGCGGGAAATGACCAGCACCGAGTGTTACAAGGCATTATGACGGCGTTGCGTCACGCCACAGTTTTTCCACCACCCGCTGCGCCATCAGGGCCTGTTCACCGCTGGTTTCAGGCATCGTCTGATTTTGTACGCACTGGATAAAATGGTGCGCCGCACCGCTGAAACCGCGCTGCACCAGATGGCTCTGCCAGGCCGGCGGTGGCGCGATCAGCAGGCCTGCTGCCGTTTCTTCCTGCCAGTCGCGCATTTCGCTGATATCAATACATTTGCTGTCGCACACCGCACTGACCCGCTCGCGCTGACTGCCTGCACGCCGGTGCATGCTGGTGGTGACTGGCACGCCGCCTACGTTGAAATGGTGCTCAGCGTAAAGCATCTCTCCCTGGGGAGTGGTGGTAATGCGGCCCTGAACCTCACTAAAGGGCTGACCACCAAGCCACAGCGCGGTATCCACCACGTGCAGATAGTCATCAAGCAGGGTGAAGCGCAGATCGTGCGGCCCAACGCTGTCGCTACGGTGCTTTTCGATGCGCAGTGAGGCGACCCTATCCATCTCAGCCCGGAGTTGCTGGTAGCGCGGGGCAAAGCGCCGATTAAAACCCACCATCAGTTTGCGCTGCCGTTTTTCGGCAAGTTCAACCAGCGCTTCCGCCTGATCAAGCGTTTCCGCCAGCGGCTTATCGACGCAGACATCTTTCCCCGCCAGTAATAGCGCCCTGACCACCTGATAGTGGCTCGCGGTGCTGCTGTGAACAAAGACCGCATCGCATGCCGCCGCTAAATCGTCGAGCGAGCTGAAACAGCGCATCCGAAAACTGTCGCAGATGGGCTGGGCTTTCGCCTGGTTCGGCGAAAACGCCCCGGCCAGCGTCCAGTCGGTCGCGGCTGACAACACCGGCAGCCAGGCTTTTTGCGCGATGCCGCCCAGTCCCACTACGCCAATACGTAACGTCATTTTAGCTCTCCGGTTGCAGCAGTTGGGTAAGTTGCGCCTGCAGTTGCGCCACCTGATGTTCCAGCGCCGCGACGCGCGCCGACAATTCGTCCGGGGCATCGCCCGCTGTCTGTGGTGGCACTTCAGCCTCGTCGCTCAGCAGATGCATAAAACGGTGTTCACGCTTGCCCGGCTCACGAGCCAGACGTACTACCTGGGCGCTATCCTCACGCTGCAACAAGGCGTCGAGCGTCTGTTCCACTTCGCTGACATCGGTAAATTCATGCAGACGTCCGCTGCGGGTGCGCAATTCACCCGGCGTCTGTGCGCCGCGCAGCAGCAGCAAGGTCAGCACGGCCACTTCCGCACTGTTGAGCTTCAGCGCGCCAAAGGCGGAGTTGCAGAAGCGCTGCTCAAATTTCACCACCCGCTGGCCTGAACCACTGCTGGCGGTCACCAGATGCCGTTTTTCCAGCTGATCGAGCTGATCCTGCACCTCCGACTCGCTGAGGTTCATCACCGGCTCACGGTTCGATTTCTGATTACAGGCGCTGACAACGCCATTGAGAGAGAGCGGATACTGTTCCGGCGTGGTGACCTGCTTCTCCAGCAGACAACCCAGCACGCGCAACGCCTGCGCCGACAACGTCAATTTCATTCCTGACTCCTTATCATTATCCACGCCGATCAGACGTCCATTCCCGCCAGGTTAATGCTGTCAGGACGTGATCCTGCCAGCGGCCGTCGATCAACAGATAATCTTTGGCGTAACCCTCTTTTTCGAATCCGAGCCGCGCCAGCAGATCGCCGCTGCGCTGGTTGCGTGGCATGTAATTGGCCATGATGCGGTGAATATGCTGTTGACGCTGCATATAGCGAATAGCGGACTGCAGCGCTTCGAACATCATGCCCTGCCCCTGCCATTTTTCACCCAGTGAATAGCCCAGGTAACAGGCGTGAAACGAACCGCGCAGCACATTGCTGAAGTTAGCCACACCGCGCACTTCGGATTCTTCGCTGTCCATCAGAATGAAGTAGAATGCCGATCCCTGCTTGTGCATATCGGTAATCAGCCCCAGCCGCGCCTGCCAGCCAGAGGGGTAGCAGTGGCTTTCATCGCGCACCGGCTCCCACGGTTTTAAAAACAGGCGGTTTTCTGCGTAATAATCTGCCAGCCGCCAGGCATCACGCTCGTGAACCAGACGGACCACCAGCCGGTCGGTGGTTAATCGCACCCTGGGCGCGGCAGAACGATAGCCAAACATCCTGACTCCTGAAATTAATGGCTGATAAAGATGAGCCGTCATTACCCTGTACTCACTATAACCGCCGCCTGGGCTGCGGTAAAATGTTACCCGCGATTACGCTGCAAAGGTATTGATTTTGCGCAGTTATCACCCTTCCATAGCGCGCTGATTCGTGCGTTCTGATCCACGTGGCGAGGGCGGGCCACGTGCTGCCGGCCGGTTTGCCCTGCCGCTTAATCTCTTCCATACTTTTTGGTGAGCCCGAAAACAGGATGAATTGATGCATTCTGCCAAACAGAGGAGATCAGGATGAAGCTGTATATCTATGAACACTGCCCTTTCTGCGTAAAGGCGCGGATGATTTTCGGTCTGAAAAATCTGCCGGTTGAGCTGGTGGTGATGCTGAATGATGACGAAGAGACGCCAAAACGACTGGTCGGACAAAAAATGGCGCCGATTCTGCAAAAACAGGATGGCAGCGCGATGCCGGAGAGCATGGATATCGTGCATTATGTCGATCGGCTGGAGGATGAGCCGCTGATCACCGGTGCGCTTAATCCTGCCATTGCTGACTGGCTGCGTCACATGAACAGTTACGTCAACAAACTGCTGTTGCCGCGCATCGCAGATGCGCCCTTCGCCGAATTTGCCACGCCGGAAGCACGCGACTATTTCCGCAACAAAAAGCAGGCCAGCATCGGCAATTTTGCCGAGCTGAAAAGCCATGCGCCCGGTTTGATTAAAAATGTCAGTGGCGATCTGCGCCAGCTTGACAAGTTAATTGTTCAGCCAAATGCAGTGAACGGCGAGCTCTCTGAAGATGACTTTAATCTGTTCCCGCTGCTGCGCTCCCTGACGCTGGTTGCCGGTATCGACTGGCCAGCCAGAGTGGCGGAATACCGCGATAACATGGCCAAACAGACTCAGGTCAATCTGCTCTCCTCCATCGCCCAGTAACGGCTGTAGGATGAGAAACCTCTCGCGTTTCTCATCCCTTTCCTGATGACACCTGTGATGCATTCAGGCACGCTATGCCCTGTTCAATAGCTCCGTCATTTAGGATGAAAATCGATGAAAAAGGGTTTTTCCGGTCTTGTTGCTCTGTTACTGGTGCTGCTGGTTAGTGGCTGCAATAAACTGACGCAGTACACCATCAGCGAACAGGAAGTCAACCAGGCGCTGCAGAAGCATAATAAGTACGAGAAAGATATTGGGGTTTCCGGCCTGGTCAACGCGCACATCGTACTCAGCAACCTCACCAGCCAGATCGGCCGCGAAGAGCCAGGTAAAGTCACGCTCGCAGGCAATGCAAAGATCAATGTCACCTCACTGTTCGGCCCGCAGCAGGCGGATATGCAGCTGAAGATGCGCGCTCAGCCAGTGTTCGATCAGCAGCAGGGTGCGATATATCTGCGCGATATGGAGATTATCGATGCGCAGGTCACGCCTGATAAAATGGCCTCAATCATGAAGACGCTGACGCCGTATCTGAATCAATCCCTGAAAAGCTATTTCGATCAGAAGCCCGCATACGTGCTGAGTACCGATCGCAGTAAAGGTGAGTCGCTGGCGAAAAAATTTGCCAAAGGGCTGGAAGTCAAACCGGGCGAACTGGTGATCCCGTTTACTGACTGACAATCTGCCGCGCCATCCGGCGCGGATTTTCACCCAATGGTAAAAAGCAGGTGCAAACGGTTGCCTGAATCCTTATGCTTAGACCCCGGCCTAAACGTGCCTTTCGTTTTCTCTCTGCCGGAGCCTCATTGATGACTGCACAACCTCAGCAACTTACCATCCGCCGCCCTGACGACTGGCATATTCATCTGCGTGATGATGCGATGCTTGAAACGGTCCTGCCCTATACCAGCGCGGTTAATGGTCGTGCCATCGTGATGCCCAATCTGGTGCCGCCGGTGACCAGCGTGGCGGCAGGTGAAGCCTATCGCGATCGGATACTCGCAGCGCTGCCCGCTGACCACGCCTTCACGCCGCTGATGACCTGCTACCTCACCGATTCACTTGACCCGGATGAGCTGGAGCGGGGCTTTACCGCTGGCCTGTTTACCGCCGCCAAACTCTATCCGGCTCACGCCACCACCAACTCCAGCCACGGCGTTACGGATATTGCCGCCATCGCCAGCGTGCTGGATCGGATGCAGCAGCTCGGTATGCCGCTGCTGGTTCACGGTGAGGTAACCCACGCCCATATTGATATTTTCGACCGGGAAGCGCGCTTTATTGAGACGGTAATGATGCCGCTGCGCCAGCAGTTTCCGGCCCTGAAAGTGGTGATGGAACACATCACCACAAAAGAAGCGGCAGAGTATGTCGCCGCCGCGGATGAGACACTGGGCGCGACGATTACCCCGCAGCATCTGATGTTTAACCGTAATCACATGCTGGTGGGCGGTATTCGTCCGCACCTCTACTGCCTGCCGATCCTCAAGCGTAACGTGCATCAGGAAGCGCTACGTCAGGTCGTCGCCAGCGGCCATCCGCGCTTCTTCCTCGGCACCGATACCGCGCCCCATCTGCGCCACCTGAAAGAAGCGAGCTGCGGCTGCGCCGGTGTGTTCAGCGCCCCGACGTCGTTAGCCGCCTACGCCACGGTATTTGAAGAACTGGATGCGCTGTCGCATTTTGAAGCCTTCTGCTCTGAAAACGGTCCACGTTTTTACGGCCTGCCGCTTAACGACACCACGGTGACGCTGGTGCGTGAGCCGTGGCAGGTACCGGAGAGCATTGCGCTCGGCAGTGATTCGCTGGTGCCGTTCCTTGCCGGTGAGACCCTGAACTGGCGTATCGCATAATTTTACTTGCCTCCGGACCGACGATACTGTAAATATATACAGTATCTTATCTGGAGGCTCCCATGCGCGTTGAAATTACCGTATCGAATACCCGACCTCTTCCTGCGGGTGCCATTGAGGCACTGAGCGACGAGCTGTCGCGCCGCATTGATGAACAGTTTCCGGACAGCACCAATCACGTGAAAGTGCGCTACGCCAGCGCCAACAACCTCAGCGTGCTGGGCGGTGGCAAAGAGACTCGCGATCAGATCAGCGAAATCCTGCAGCAAACGTGGGAAAGTGCTGACGACTGGTTTATTACTGATTAACCGCCTCTGTGCTGTTTTTGCCGGGTTTCGCCACCCGGTTTTTTTATCTTTTCTCCCCTCTCGCACTTCCCCAATCCTGCATCTAGACTCTGAATGATCAATGCCCTATCCTTGCGCTCGTCATGCATAACAGGAGGTGCGACACCATGACTACTGATAAACCGGAAGAGGCGATGACCTTTGGTGAGCTGTTAGCACTGATTGGCGATCAGCAACGTCGTCTGACGGTGCTGGAAAATGCTTTTTCCAGTCTGATTTTCTGTCTTGACGATCGTGCCAGTCAGTTACTGGTGCACAATCTGTCGCTGGAAGCCCAAAACCAGAACCATGATGAGCAGCTGCAACAGCATTTTGCCCGTCTGGCTGACGCGCTGCAAAAGCGCGGCGGCGGCATCGCACCGGAAACGCCGACGCTTTAACGCCGATCTCAGGCTCACAGCCGTTTTTCTGCCCTAAGGAATAACTGAATAAAATGCCTGTTCGTCGGGCATTTTATTTTTTCATCCGCCATCTTTTAAACACAAATATTCTGTGAGAAGCTGGGTACAGGCATTTTTCATCAGTAATAGCCCGGTTTACTGTTATAATAGTTTCGCTATTGGAATAAAAAAGCCGCATTGAACCTCATCATGCACTTCGTTTAACGAGTAATAAGGAGGTTATAATGGACAGAAGAAAAGACGTGATTCAGACCCATCCGCTGGTGGGCTGGGATATCAGTACCGTTGACAGTTATGATGCCATGATGATCCGCCTGCACTCGTTATCGTCGCAGGATCAAAAAGAAGAAGAAGCGGATGTTGGCCCGACCTACTGGCTGACGACGGATGTCGCAAGGCAATTCATCTCGATCCTCGAAGCGGGTATCGCCAAGATTGAATCGGCCGAGCAGATAGAACGACTGCTTAAGAAGCATTAATATCTGCCGCATCAAAGAGGCACCCTAAGGGGTGCCTCTTTCGTTTCTGTTTCTGATATGCTTTTGATTATCTGACTCTTTCAGGAGCGAAGTTACCATGATTTATGATCTTATCATCGTTGGCAGCGGCTCAGTCGGCGCGGCAGCAGGTTATTATGCCACCGAGGCGGGCTTGTCGGTTTTGATGATCGACAGTGCTCATCCGCCGCATAATCAGGGCACCCATCACGGCGAGAGCCGGTTGATCCGCCACGCTTACGGCGAAGGGGAACGTTATGTCCCGCTGGTGCTGCGCGCACAAACCTTGTGGGATGAACTGGAACAGCGCGCTGGCGAACGCATTATGCACCGCAGCGGCGTGCTGAATCTGGCACCGATTCAGTCATCTTTTATTCAGAACGTCATCGACAGCGCCACCCAATGGCAGCTCAACATTGAGGTGATGCAACCTGACGAGGTCCGTAAGCGCTGGCCACAAATTAACGTCCCTGATGGCTACCTCGGCGTCTTTGAGCCGCAGTCGGGTTACCTGAAGTGTGAACAGGCGGTACGCAGCTGGATCCAGCTGGCGGAACAGGCAGGCTGTGCCCAGCTGTTTAACTGTCCGGTCTCGCAGATCGGCCGCGAGGGCGATCTGCAGCAGGTCACCACGATCGACGGCATCTACCGTGGCCGAAAAATGCTGATCAGTGCCGGCACCTGGGTCGGTAAACTGGTACCTGACCTGCCGGTTGCGCCGACCCGTAAAGTCTTTGCCTGGTATCAGGCCGATGGACGCTACAGTGAGAACAATAAGTTTCCCGGCTTTACGGTTGAAATGCCCGATGGCAGCCAGTTTTATGGCTTCCCGGCTGACAATAATGCGTTAAAAGTAGGTCGTCATGACGGCGGCCAGCTGATGCAGCAGCCGGAAGATCGCAAACCCTTTGGCACGGTGGCAGCAGATGGCAGCGAAGCGTTTGGCTTCCTGCGCCAGTTTTACCTGGCGTCGGTGTCTGTCTTCATGGCGAAGCCTGCAGCTACGATTTCAGCCCGGACGAAGATTTTATTATCGACACCCTGCCAGGCGAACCCAATCGGTTGCTGATGACCGGTTTAAGCGGCCACGGCTTTAAATTTGCCAGCGTGCTGGGCGAACTGGCGGCGGAATTTGCTCAGCAAAAGCCGTTCTCATTCGATCTTTCCCCTTTCCGCCTCTCACGCTTCTGACTCTGAGTTCGGGTGGTATTATCTGATAGCACCCGGAATGACAAAAACTGACGCTAACTGAATATAACTGACATTTTTAGCCGGTTTATTTCGCCCGGAATGTTCATTCTCATCCTTATTGATTGACGGTCCGATTCAATAAAATAACTCATTCAGTAATACTGGGCATTCAGCGCGTTTTTAAAGGATGTTTTTCAGTATTCGCTGGCGAAGTTATAGAAGCGTAAGGTCGATTGCTTTTATATTTCATTATGTAGATGCTTGTTTCATATTATTTCTACTGAATAAACAGGCTATGTTACGGAATACACCTCATCAGTTTGGTCTGATTGCCGTGCTGCTGCACTGGTCGATGGCACTGGTTATTTATGCCCTATTTGCGCTGGGATTATGGATGGTCGGACTCGGTTATTACGATAGCTGGTACCACGATGCGCCGGAAATTCATAAAAGCATAGGGGTGATTCTGTTACTGACATTAATAATTCGTCTGCTCTGGCGAACGCTTTCACCGCCACCGCAACCGTTAAGCAGTTATTCCCCGGTGGTGCGCATCAGTTCTGTGGTGGCGCACTGGCTGCTCTATACGCTGCTGTTGGGCATCCTGCTCAGCGGCTATTTCATTTCCACCGCCGAGGGTAAGCCGATTGCCGTATTTAACCTGTTTTCCCTGCCTGCGCTGCTGAGTGGCGCAGGCGTACAGGCCGATCTGGCGGGCGATATCCATCTGTGGCTGGCGTGGACGGTGGTGATTCTGTCGCTGCTGCACGGTCTGGCCGCGCTAAAACATCACTTTATCGATCGCGATAGTACCCTAAAACGGATGTCAGGTTTGCGCATCCCTTTACCCGCTGAAAAGGAAAAGTAATATGCTAAAGAAGACGCTACTGGCCATGACGGGCGCCAGCCTGCTGCTGGGCTCACTGACCGCTCACGCCGCTGATTATAAAATTGATAAAGAGGGACAGCACGCCTTTATTCAGTTTCGCATTCAGCACTTAGGCTACAGCTGGCTGTATGGCACGTTTAAAGATTTTGACGGCCGCTTTAGCTTCGATGAAAAAAACCCTTCGGCCGATAAGGTCGAAGTCACCATCAACACCAACAGCGTGGATACCAATCATGCCGAGCGTGACAAGCATCTGCGCAGTGCGGACTTCCTCAACGTCGGAAAAAATCCACAGGCCACCTTCAAATCTACCGCGGTGAAAAAAGAGGGGGATGAGCTGGAGATCACCGGCGATCTGACACTTAACGGGGTGACCAGACCGGTTACGCTGGAAGCGAAGCTGTTGGGTGAAGGAAAGGATCCGTGGGGCGGCTATCGCGCAGGCTTTGAAGCTGAAGGTGAAATTGCACTGAAAGATTTCAATATCACCAAAGATCTCGGACCCGCCTCGCAAAAGGTTCAGCTGATGATTTCGGTGGAAGGCGTGCGTCAGTAAACGGCTAAACCGCCTGAAGCCGGGCTTCAGGCGGTATCACTTATTTTTTAACCGGCGACGGAATGGTCATGTTTAACAGGCCACGCGACTTGTTAAAGATCTTATTGCCATTTTCACGTCCGGCACGTCGGGCGCGCTGCTCTTCTGGCGACAGTTTCGCCTCTTCCTGACACAGCGGGCTACAACAGTTTTCAAACTTCTCTGCGCAGCTTTTACACTGGATAAACAGCAGATGGCAGCCATCATTAACGCAGTAACGTGGGTATCGCACGGCTCACCGCACTGGTGGCAGTTCGACAGCACATCATCAGAAATACGCTCGCCCATCCGCTCATCAAAGACAAAGTTCTTGCCTTTGAATCGTACCGGTAAGCCTTGTTCACGGGCGCGGCGGGCATATTCAATGATGCCACCTTCAACGTGATAGACATCTTCAAAACCGTTATGACGCATCCAGGCGCTGGCTTTCTCGCAGCGAATCCCACCGGTGCAGTACATAACAATCTTTTTATCTTTCTTATCCTGCAGCATATCAACCGCCATCGGCAGCTGGTCACGGAAGGTGTCGGCAGGGACTTCCAGGGCGTTATCGAAACGTCCCACTTCATATTCGTAGTGGTTACGCATATCGACGAAGACCGCCTCCGGATCGTCCAGCATGGCATTCACTTCGGCGGCTTTAAGGTATTGACCCACATCGCTCGCGTCGAACGTGCCATCAGCGATACCGTCCGCCACAATCCGATCGCGAACTTTCAGGCGCAGCACCCAGAAAGATTTACCATCGTCATCCAGCGCAATGTTCATCCGCAGATTATTCAGCGCCGGATCAAAGCCGTACAGCCATGCCTTCATCTTGTCATACTGGCTGGCAGGAACGCTGATTTGCGCGTTAATTCCCTCATGCGCAACATAGACGCGACCAAACACCTTGAATGCAGTCAGCCCCTGGTAGAGTTGATCACGGAAGGCTTTGGGATCGGCAATCTGGAAGTACTTATAAAAAGAGACAGTGGTGCGCGGCTCGGTTTCCGCCAGCATGCGCGCCTTCAGCTCTTTATTGGAAACGAGGTTATGTAACACTGGCATGGTGTTCTTTCCTGTTATCAATAATAGAAATTTAGCGCGCACATGATACCTGATTTCATCACGATGCAAAGGGCAGCCGCAAAATCGCGTTTTTACTGGCTATTTTTCCGCACTGCCGGATCGCTTATATCATCCGGACCGCGCACTGGCTGTGACAGCTATATTTAAGCCAGCGACAAAAGCTGGCACAATAGTGAAAATCAACGAGATATCAGCACCGAACGGTGCGCGACGCAGGAAAATATTCTTTCACATGACCCAGTTGCCTCAATTTTCACGAGAACTGCTGCACCCCCGCTATTGGTTAACCTGGCTGGGGGTCATCTTCCTTTATCTTTTGGTGCTACTTCCATATCCCCTGCTCTATGTTCTCGGCTGCAATGTGGGTCGTATTGGTATGCGTTTTATGAAACGCCGCGTCAATATTGCGCGGCGTAATCTGGAACTGAGTTTTCCGGATATGCCGGTCAATGAACGTGAAGCGATGGTTAAGCACAACTTTGAGTCGGTGGGTATGGGCCTGATTGAAACCGGGATGGCCTGGTTCTGGCCTGACTGGCGCATCAACAAATGGCATACGCCGTCGGGTTTAGAGCACATTAAACAGGCGCACGACAGTCAGCGCGGCGTACTGCTTATCGGTATGCACTTTCTGACACTGGAGATTGGCGCGCGGATGTTTGGCATTCATAACCCCGGCATCGGCGTCTACCGTCCCAATGATAATAAGCTGATTGACTGGCTGCAGGTAAATGGCCGGATGCGTTCCAATAAAAGTATGCTCGACCGTAAAGATCTCAAAGGGATGATTCGCGCGCTGAAGCGTGGCGATATTATCTGGTACGCGCCCGATCACGATTACGGTCCTCGCAGCAGTGTATTTGTGCCGTTTTTTGGCGTTGAGAAGGCGGCGACCACAGTGGGAACTCATCTGTTGATCCGCATGGGTAAACCGGCAGTGATCCCCTTTGTGCCGCGCCGCCTGCCCGGAGGACGCGGTTACGAACTGATGATTTTGCCTGACATCAGCGACAGTTTTACGCTTGAAAGCGAAGAAATCACCGCCGCACGGATGAACAAGGTGGTTGAAGAAGGGGTTTTACTGGCACCTGAACAGTATATGTGGCTGCATCGCCGCTTTAAGACTCGTCCGCAGGGCGAACCCTCACGTTATTAACTGTTCGACGCTGAACGGCGGCGGGTATGTCGTTCAGCGCCGATCTCTCCTGTTGCAGCTAAAACAGTCTGTCGCCACCGCCCGTCATCCGCTGCCCGATGAGTGGGCCATTCATAAATCAACAGCCGCTAAAATAAACCTCGGCATTACGCTATATAATTAACGTAATTAACCATTAAAGAGCCGGTTATCTGACCTGGCGCCCTGTTACCGTGCTGATTAATTAATTTTTCAGCAGTGGGATATATTTATCTGCGGTGCTAATTCATTTAAACGCCAGGCCTATTCCTATTTAGCCCGGCTTAATCATTTCCCGCGGCTTATTAATCCAATAAAATTAACTTAATTTACAAGGGATTGCCTCTTAATTGTCTGGCATATTCCATTTTACAAATATTAAACATGCTGATAGACCGTTATGGCATTTGAATAAGTGTCAGGTTATCGTTAATTTCTGTTTTGACAGTTAGGTACTTAACTGCACTCGTAAAAAACATAAAAAAACATGACCCACAGCAAAACTCTTAGCAGGACTTATAAGATGAATAAAGGCCTCTATTATTATGTGACAATCAGCACCGATCAGGACAATTATCATGCGCTTCATCGTCAGGGATGTCGACGGATGCCCGATAAAGAGGACATGATATTTATTGGTACCCTTTATAATTTGAGTCAGGCGTTATCGATCGCACGTATTAACTTTAAAAAAGTTAAGCCCTGCATCAAATGCTGTATCCGTTACTCCGCACCGGTGATCCATGAATCTGTCCGACCAGTGCTGCATTTCCCACAAAAAGTGACCTGACCCTGTTCGGCGGGAAATGCCTTATTTCCCGCCGATCAAACTCTCCCGCCCTTTCCCTCCGTCGAATTTCGTCTATTCTTCACTGAAATCAAATCAACCAGTCAAGGAGTAGAGCGATGAGCATGTACAGTACTTTAGAGGAAGCGATTGATGCTGCACGTGAAGAGTTTCTCGCTAACCACCCTGAACTTGATGAAGGGGATGCGTCGGTCAGTCAGTTTGGTCTGCAGAAATATGTGATGCAGGATGGCGATATCATGTGGCAGGCTGAGTTTCTGGCTGAGGAAGGCGATGCGGGCGAATGTCTGCCGATCCGCAGCGGAGAAGCCGCACAGGCGATTTTCGATGCTGACTTTGATGAAGTTGAACTGCGTCAGGAGTGGTTAGCGGAAAATACGCTGCATGAGTGGGACGATGGCGAGTTCCAGCTGGAACCTCCGCTGGATACCGAAGAGGGTGAAGCCGCTGCGCAAGAGTGGGAAGATGACAACAGCGACTCCGATCGGGGTTATTCGTAAGGACCGTGGCTGGCGTCAACCGGTAACAGCAGGGTGTCAACCACCAGAGACAGCGGCAGGTCGAGAATCGTTAATACACGCCAGGCGCCGTCACGCACATCCCACTGTACGCCAGGATAATATTGGTTACCGTGCCCCTGACCGGGCACGGTACGGCTGATAATACTGCCGCATCCGCTCAGACAGAGCACTGCCATCATTAACAGACTCGTTTTCAAACCCCGTTTCACCCCTGTTCCCTACCCTTAACAGCCATTTTCGTTATCATGCGCTACGCACCATCATCACCAGATTCCTCGCTGCCTGAAGGAGCGCACAACCTCAACCTCCTGTGCTGAACCTGAATAACCTGCAAAAAAAAGCGGCATCACTGCCGCTTTTTCAGTTTACGGGTTTTTCACCAGCGCGTTGGGGTTGAGGGTGAGTTTTTGATAACTCTCCACCCACTGATGATATTTCTCACCATTCTCCCACAACCGGGTATGCACGCGCGCCAGCACTACCGGATCACTGATAAGCTGTAAACGCTGTTCACGATTCAGTTTATCAGGCGCATCGCTCAGCGCCTGATCAACGCGGCGATCGCGGGCATAGTCAAGCAACTGGCTCTGCTTATGCCGTGACGTCGCCAGCGCCGTGGCCAGCGCGTTAAACGCCGGATTGAACAGCGCGTGCATAAAGCCGTTTTCCAGCGCCCGCTCACGGTTAAGTTGCAGATAACGATCGGTATCCACCAGCTCTTTCGGCGGCTCATACTCTTCCGGAATCAGGAACAGTCGGGCTTTCTTGCTCCGGATGCCGATGGTTGCCCGGCTCGACATCACCGACACAAACGGCGACAGAATCAGCGAGAAAACAATCGGCGACAACCACCACAGGAAGTTGAGATCCAGCAGGCCCATGCCGATCGCCCACACCAGACCCAGCGCCATCTGCGAACCGTGACGTTTAAACGCCTCGCTCCACGGGGTGGCGTCATCGTCACGCTGCGGTGAATTCCATACCACTTCCCAGCCGAGGAAGGCGCTGACCACGAACACGGTGTGGAACAGCATACGCACCGGTGCCAGCAGCACCGAGAACAGCATTTCCAGCATCAGCGAGATGAACAGACGTATTGCACCGCCGTAAGATTTTGCGCCCTTACACCAGATCAATACCACGCTCAGCAGCTTCGGCAGGAACAGCAGTATCAGCGTGGTCGAGAACAACGCTATCGCCAGTTCAGGACGCCACTGCGGCCACACCGGGAACAGCTGGCGCGGTTGCAGGAAGTAGGTCGGCTCCATCAGCGTATGTACCACCTGCAAGGCAGTAGAGAGCGCCAGGAACATAAACCACAACGGAGCTGACAGATAGGACATCACGCCAGTCAGGAACACCGCACGGTGAACCGGGTGCATCCCTTTGACCAGGAACAGGCGGAAGTTCATCAGGTTACCGTGACACCAGCGACGGTCACGCTTCAGCTCATCCAGCAGGTTCGGTGGCAACTCTTCATACGAGCCCGGCAGATCGTAGGCGATCCAGACGCCCCAGCCAGCACGACGCATCAGCGCAGCTTCAACAAAGTCATGTGACAGAATCGATCCGGCAAAGGAGCCTTCGCCCGGTAACGGCGCCAGCGCACAGTGCTCAATAAAGGGTTTCACCCGGATAATCGCATTGTGGCCCCAGTAGTGGGATTCTCCCAGCTGCCAGAAATGCAAGCCGGCGGTAAACAGTGGACCGTAAACGCGGGTCGCAAACTGCTGACAACGCGCGTACAGCGTGTCCATACCGGACGCTTTCGGCGATGACTGAATAATACCAGCGTTCGGGTTGGCTTCCATCATGCGTACCAGACCGGTCAGACACTCACCGCTCATTACGCTGTCGGCGTCCAGCACCACCATGTAGCTGTAGTTACTGCCCCAGCGACGGCAGAAGTCATCGATGTTGCCGCTTTTACGCTTCACACGACGACGGCGGCGGCGATAGAAAATCTTGCCCGCACCGCCTACGTCACGCACCAGCTCCATCCAGGCTTTCTGTTCGGCGATGGCAATATCGGCGTCGTAACTGTCGCTGAGAATATAGACGTCGAAATGCTCAGCGTTGCCGGTCCGCACCACCGATTCCCAGGTAGCACGCAGGCCTGCATAAACACGTTCAACATCTTCATTACAGATCGGCATGATCAGCGCGGTACGGTGCTCTGGATTGAGCGGTTCATCCCCCACGGTTGACCAGGAGATGCTGTACTTATCGCGGCCAATCAATAGCTGCAGGAAACCCATCAGCGCGGTCCAGAAACCGGCAGAGACCCAACAGAACAGGATAGCGAACAGGAACAGGATGCCGGTCTGCAGCACATACGGCAGAATCTGCATCACCGACTGCTGCCAGTTCTGATTGATCATCTCCATCGGATCCAGCAGCGTCCAGCCCTGATATGGCAGAATGGTCTTCATATACCAGGTGGCGACCACGGTTTGCATGATGGTCAGAATCAGCAGAATATAACGGCGAATCGATCCGACATGACGCCATTTCTCTTCGGCACGCTGCTCTTCTGCGTTGGCGTAACGCGGCACCGATTTATGTCCACGCAGCGAGTCCCAGGCGCGCACCACCGGGTTGGTCCGCCAGGCTTCCGGGAACATCAGTGAACGTCTGACCTTTGGCATCGCCTTCAGCGTGGTGCGATCCAGGTCATCTTTACCCAGTTGCTGACCGTTGGCGAGCGAATCGGGCCAGGCCATTTCGACTCGCGAAGAAACCGATTTTAACGGTGCATCATCGGGACGATCGCTGGCGGCCACATCCTTGCCCAGCGCATCATGAATGAAATGAAACGCCCCGGCGTTCTGCAACGAGGCGCTGAGACGGGCTTTCCCGGCCGCATCCAGCGGCAGGGATTCCACGTAACGTTGAGGTGTAAAAGTCGATTTATTCATTGGCAGGTAACTGATAGCTCCAGGTTTCCGTCAATGTCTTGTCGCCGCTAACCAGCGCCGCACGCATTTCGGTGGGCTGCTTGTTGTCTTTCACACGCAGACGCAACACCAGACGCCAGCCTTTAGTGACCGGGTTATAACGTACGCTCTGCTCCACCACATCGGCGTTTTTACCCACGCTGACCTGCGGTGCCACCTGACTGTTTTCCGCCATCTTGCTCATGTCTTTACCCACGAAGTCGATGGTGAAAGCCACGGTGCCATCTGGCTGACGCACCAGATTTGACTGCTTCACGTCTCCTGCAGAACGCAGAGTATTCTTCACCCAGGCGGTATCGTCGGAGTGCAGTTGATTTTCATCACGTGAGAAGTGCAGGCGATATTTGAAGTTCATCTCTTTGCCCGGCTCCGGCAGCGTCTCCGGTGTCCAGAAGGCAACGATGTTGTCATTGGTTTCATCAGCCGTTGGGATCTCGACCAGCTCGACGCGGCCTTTACCCCAGTCGCCTAATGGCTCAACCCAGCCGCTTGGGCGCAGGTCGTAGCGGTCATCAAGATCCTGATAGTTGCTGAAGTCACGCCCACGCTGCAGCAGACCAAAGCCCTTCGGGCTCTCAATGGTATAGGTGCTCACTGCCAGATGACGCGGGTTATTCAGCGGACGCCAGATCCATTCACCGTTGCCGCTGTGAATCGAAAGACCGTCTGAATCATGCAACGCCGGACGGAAGTTGTTCACGTTTGATGGCTGATTCTGGCCAAACAGGAACATACTGGTCAGCGGAGCGATACCCAGCTTGCCAACGTTGTCGCGCAGATAGACTTTCGACTGCACATCAACGGTCGATGCCTGACCCGGACGCAGCACAAAGCGGTAGGCACCCGCCGCGCGTGGCGAATCGAGCAGTGCATAGATCACCAGTTGTTTATCCTGCGGTTTCGGACGTTCAATCCAGAACTCTTTGAAACGCGGGAACTCTTCACCGGATGGCAGGGCAGTATCAATCGCCAGGCCACGGGCTGACAGGCCATAAACCTGACCGGCGCCGATCACCCGGAAATAGCTGGCACCCAGGAAGCTGGCGATCTCATCATCTTTACCCTTGCTGTTTAACGGGTAGAGTACTTTGAAACCGGCGAATCCGAGGTTTTTCACCGCGTCAGCGTCATGTTTTACATTGCCGAAATTAAAATAATCGGGGCTGTATTTGATTTCACGCACCGCGTTAGCGGTCACTTCGTTAATTTGTACCGGGGTATCGAAATACATGCCCTGATGGTAAAATTCCAGCTTGAACGGCGTGCGCAGCTTGCCCCAATACGCTTTATCGTGGTTAAACTGGATCTGCTGGTAATCAGCAAATTTCATTTCACGAAATTGAGAGGGTAAATTGCTTTTAGGCGCTTCGAAGCTTTTCCCTGCCAACGCTTTGGCTTGTCTGGCAACATCATCGATGTTAAACGCCCAACTGTTATTGGCGTATAACGCCAGCAGAACTGCAGCACCCATCCAGCGTACCTTCATCAGTCCGGCTTTATTTTTTTCTTTAGTCAGCACATCCCCCCCTTTCGTGTGCTTAAATCAAACCCGCTTATCTTAAAGGATTATTCGGTTTTC
Organism: Pantoea conspicua; assembly: GCF_002095315.1. Lineage (GTDB taxonomy): Bacteria > Pseudomonadota > Gammaproteobacteria > Enterobacterales > Enterobacteriaceae > Pantoea > Pantoea conspicua. The sequence continues at coordinate 18,878 of NZ_MLFN01000043.1, read as the reverse complement.
CGACAGCTTATGCGCAACATTGTTCCCGCATTTCGTCAGGCAAAGATCCGCTTTTAAGACAATTAAACACTAAGGATTCTACTGATAGTATACCTTGTTTATCGCAGGTAGAATTTCGCCCGAGCATAATCCGGTTTCAGGGTGAAACCGGTCAAACGTACTAACGAACTGGAACTTTATGAGTACAGCAAAACCTGAACGTGAATACTTCCTCGACTCTATCCGGGCGTATCTGATGTTACTGGGGGTGCCGTTTCACGTTTCCCTCATTTACTCCACGCAGAAATGGGCGGTTAACAGCAACGAGGCCTCACTGTGGCTGACGTTACTGAATGATTTCATTCATGCGTTTCGTATGCAGGTGTTTTTCGTCATTTCGGGTTATTTCTCCTACATGCTTTACCTGCGCTATCAGCCGAAACGCTTTCTTAAAGTGCGGCTGGAGCGTGTCGGCATCCCGCTACTGACCGCCATTCCGCTGATTACCCTGCCGCAGTTTTTTATGCTGAAAAACTGGACCGCCAAGCTGGCCGACTGGCCGCGCTTCACGCCCTATCAGAAATTCAATAACCTGATGTGGGAGCTGATTTCGCACCTGTGGTTTCTGGTGGTGCTGGTGATGTTAACCACGCTGGGCATGTTGACCTTTCGCTGGTTACGCGATCAACACCGCACCCTTGATTACAACCGGGTCGGCTGGAGCTCGCTGGCCGCGGGCGTCCTGGCCTGGGCGCTGCTGTGGTGTGCCTTCCGCCGCCTGATCTTTCTGTTCCAGCCGGCCTGGCTGATGGATGGTCTGTTCAGCATCATTGTGATGCAGACGCTCTTCTATCTGCCGTTCTTTATGCTGGGGGCGCTGGCGTGGAAGCATCAGCCGCTGAAACAGCTGTTTGTCCGTTTCAATCCGCTGATGTGGGCCGGCGCGGTAGTGATGTTTATTGCCTACTGCGCTAATCAGCGTCTGAGCAGTGGTGAGGGCTGGCTGTATGAACTGGATGCGCTGATCTCGACGCTGATGGGATTATGCATGCTGAACGTTTGCTTCTGCTTTGGGCATAAACTGTTGAACTCGCACTCGCCGCGCATCATGTATCTGGTGAATGCGTCGCTGTTTATCTATCTGGTGCACCATCCGCTGACGCTGCTGTACGGCATTTATGTCACACCACGCATCGAAAACAACACGCTGGGCTTTTTCCTTGGCCTGTTAATGGTGTTCGGGATTGCGTTCCTGCTGTATGAGATTCACCTGCGGATTCCACTGTTGCGCTTCCTGTTCTCGGGTAAGTTTGAACGTAAATAACCCGAGGTCAGGCAATTAATGGGTGCAGGCCTTGAATGGTGTTAGCCAAAGACGGCGCACAAACTTAAAGCGAAGGTAGCATACGCCAGTAGCAAAGCATAGCGGGCCAGGGACGGCGGGTTTTGCATCTTTGCGGAGGGCGTATGCACTCTGAGCCTGCGCGGCGTCCAGATTACAGCAGCCATTCAATCGGCAAGCGCCACACCAGCCGCACCTGCAGCCGCTGCCACCATGAGCAGCCCGGCTCATGCTTATGCACCATCTGTTGCGCCTCTCCGGGATACTCCAGCCAGTTTACCCGCCCCCACTTATCCAGACGCAGCGTCCAGGCGCGATCGCGCATCGACTGGCTGAAGCGCTCATGGGTAACCTGTGCCAGCGTTTCACTCTCAATCACCAGTCCCATTTCGGTATTAAGTACCGCCGAGCGAGGATCGAAGTTGAACGAGCCGATAAACAGCGTCTGCTGATCGACGGAAAAGGTTTTGGCATGGAGGCTGGAGCCGGAATTACCGGTTAAGCCGCGATCGTGTGGGGCATCCTGCAGCGCCGCCTGCGGTTTCAGCTCATACAGGGCGATGCCGTGCCGCAGCAGCTTCTTGCGCCATTTGGCATAGCCGGCATGTACAATCGACACATCATTGGCCGCCAGCGAGTTGGTGAGAATGGCGATTTTTACCCCTTTGCGTTTCAGCGACAGCAGCTGCGCCACGCCAGCGCGGGTCGGCACAAAATAGGCGGAGATAATGTCGAACTGCCGCTGGGGCGTCCCAATGACCTCCAGCATGCGCTGCGGCAGCAGGGTTTTCGGGCGCGCCTTTCCCAGACCTTTACGCGGATCGTCACTCAGCAAGCGGGTTCTGGCCCAGGTCAGCCTGCCCTGTTCCAGATCCTGCAACAGTGAGGCGTTTTCCAGCCGCTGCAGATAGCGCTGCACCGCCTCGCTATGCCGCCACTCCGCGGGCAAACTGACGTTATCTTCCACCTGTACATGATCGTCCAGTACCTGCTGTAGCGGTGAGACCGGCCGGCTGTGCCAGTAGCGTTCAAAATCCTGCGCGACTTCCTCAACCACCGGGCCAATGGCCATCACGTCGAGATCGGCAAACAGCGGTTCATTGCCGGTGCCGAAGTATTCATCGCCGATATTGCGCCCGCCCACGATGGTGGTCACCCCGTCGACGGTGAAACTTTTATTGTGCATACGGCGGTTGAGGCGGGCGAAGTCAGTCAGATAGCCCAGCGCCCGTAAGGTGCGAAATGAAAACGGATTAAACAGCCGCACCGCAATATTGGGGTGACGGTTGAGCTGGGTCAGCGTTTCATCCAGACCCGGCGTATTATTGTCGTCCAGCAGCAACCGGACCTTAACACCGCGCTGTGCCGCTTCCAGCATCGCGCTGAACAGCAACCGGCCAGAGAGATCGTTTTGCCAGATGTAGTACTGAATATCGAGCGAGCGCTCTGCTTTTGCATCAGCAGATAGCGCGCTGCAAAAGCGTCCAGCCCATCGCTAAGCGGATAAATTCCGCTGAGTCCTGGGTGGCGCTGGCACTGCGGCACCAGTTGCGCTTCCAGCCAGCTGGGCTGTTCGGATTGCTGAGGCAGCTCAAACGCTTCGGTCATGACCATTCCCTGTAAAATGCAGTTATTTTTATTATTCCCCGGTCCGCACGCTGACGCTATACGATCCTTCTGACTTCGTAAAATGCTGCGGCTGGTTTTTAGTCTAGACTTAGTCGGACGATCTGTGACCGGTATCGCCCGGCAGGAGAGGAATATGTCACATCAACCCCTTACAGACGCCCGCCAGCGCCATCATCCCAGCCTGTTTCGCAGTTTTTTCCAGGGCAGTTTTCCCTGCTCCACCGCCTGCCGCACACCAGGGAAACGGCTGGATATGGTGATCAGCAGCGGTCACGATATTCTGCTGGAGAAGGATTATGCCGCCCTGGCCGAACAGCACCTGCTCACCGCGCGTGACGGGGCGCGCTGGCACCTGATTGAAAAAAACCCGAATCAATATGACTGGCAGAGTTTTCTGCCGATGATTGACGCCGCACGACGTCAGAATCTGCAGATTATCTGGGAGCTGGCGCACTTCGGTTATCCCGACCATCTTAATATCTGGAAAGCGGAATTTGTTGATCATTTTAGCCGTTTTGCCCGCGCGATGGCGCAACTGATGCGTGATGAGGGTATCGAACAGCCTTTCTTTACCCCGGTCAATCAAATCTCATTCTGGTCATGGGCCGGTGCCGATGTCGCCTGGTTCAATCCACACGCAGCGAGCCGGGGTAAAGAGCTGAAGCGTCAACTGGTGCGTGCCTCGCTGGCCGCCATTCATGCCATTCGTGAGGTCTACCCGGATGCGCGCTTTGTGCTGACCGATCCGCTGGTGCAGATTGCGCATCACAAGGACAATCCGGACAGCAAACCCTACGCGGATGCCCAGCACCAGGCGCAATTTGAGGCCTGGGACATGCTGGCGGGTCGTCTCGATAAAGAGCTGGGCGGCAGTGAAGACTGCCTTGATATTCTTGGCCTGAATTACTACCCCGACAACCACTGGTTCTTCCCCGATCGGCCGATGCCGACCGACGATCCAGCGCGCGTTCCGCTGCATATTTTACTGGCACAGTGCTGGCAGCGCTTCCAGCGCCCGATGCTGATTGCCGAAACCGGCGCCGAAGGCGAGGCGCGTGCGCCGTGGCTGCAGGAGATCAGTGAAAATGTCGCGGTGGCGCTGGATCAGGGTATTGCGGTGGAGGGGGTTTCGCTCTATCCGGTGGTGGAATATCCGGCCTGGGCGGATGACCGGCGCTCACCCGGTCCGCTGTTCGGCCTGGCCGATCCCAACGGTAATCGCAACCTGCACGAGGCGTTAGCGCTGGTGCTGCGCAGTCAGCAGATCAAATTTACCCGGCGCGATCAGACGTGCTGAGACGGTGGCGCTTTGGGATAACAGGACTGAACATCCAGTGACGGATCGGTGGGATGACGCACGTCGGTGAGCCAGGTCATGGTAAACAGGAATGTCACGCCGATCAGGCAAGCGGTCAGCAGGCCGATAATTGCGATCAGTTTGTCATCTCTCGATTCCATCGCCCTCTCCTTTTCCCTTGCCTTGAATCGCCTGGGCGTTCAGCTCATCCAGAGCGTAATCATCAGAACAAAGATTATAAGCGTAACCGAGGTCACCGCAAGCACTACAATCGCGAAGTGCGCATCGTCGAGCGACTGGCGAATCGGCTCATCGTGATCGTCGGGTGGCAAAGGTAACGACATGGGGTTCCTGTAACATGGAGTAAGCTGCCGGTTATGCAGCGCGTTTCAGTGTAGAGGAAAGCCTGAGTGGCGTCCGGTTCTTTTGTCTGGAAAATAAACGGAATGCGCGCAGCACCCCGTTTTCACCCTGATCAGGCCGATCAGAAGTCGTAGGTTACGCCGACTTTCAGCGTGCGACCGTCGCCCTGGGACAGATAGGTGCCGGTATCATCCACGTTAGCCCAGTATTTTTCATTGGTGACGTTTTCGACCCCGACGCGCCAGACCATCTCATTCTGATTAAGCTGAGTGCGGTAACGCAGCCCCAGATCCAGCGTAGTGTAGCTGTCGATCTTCTTACTGTTGGTGGCATCAGCCCACTGCGAACCGGAATGGGTCATCAGCGCGGTGGCGGTTAACCCCTCCAGCGGTTTGATGTCATATTCGGCCCCCAGCGTATAGGTGTCGCGCGGCACTCCCACCGCCTGATTACCGTCATAGGTGCCACCGGCCGTTTTTTCCATCACCGGGTCCAGCCAGGTGGCGCTGGCGTTAAGGCGGAAGCCCAATACCGGCTCGCCAAACAGATTCGTTTCAATGCCCCGATGGCGCTGCTCACCGTTCATGCCATAGACACCATTAGCATCAATCATCCCCGACGGCTTTTTAATCTCAAACAGCGACAGCGTGCCGCCGATCCGGCCAAAATCGCCCTTCACTCCGATCTCATTCTGTTTCGAATGGGCGATGCCGGTGATGGCCCCGGATTGACGACCGAGTCATTACGCGGCGCCACCGAGCCGGGCTGCAACGCTTCGGTATGATTAGCGTAAAGAGAGATTGATTGCCACGGCTTGTAGACCAGGCCATAAGTCGGCATCCAGCGGCTATTGGTGTAGCGCGAAGCGGTATCTTCCGCACCGCTGTTGTAGTTGTAGTTGCGCACCCAGACTTTCTGATGGCGCGCACCCACGGTCAGCAACAGCGAATCATCAAACAGGCCCAGCGTGTCGCTCAGCAGATAGCCCTGCGTACGGGACCGCGCGGTGGTAAGTGGATCGGAGAACTTGCCGCCGGCAAAGTTGGCTGCCGGTGCAGCAATCTCATCCGTATTATAGATGTTGGTATTCGCATTGGTCAGCGACATGGCGTAGGCATTCTTCGCATTGGTGGTCAGCGCCGAGTAGCCGACGTTGACCTTATGCGAAATAAAGCCGGTATCGAAATTGCCGCGCAGCCCCACCATACCGCTCATGTTGTCCTGAACGCGGTTGGTACTAAAGGTGCCGATGGTGGCATCGCCCGCGCGGTTGATCAGTTTTGGCGTCCCGTAGTTACCGGTTTCGTGGGCGTGCTGCGCACCTAAACCGGCATAGGCGGTCCAGCTATCGCTGAGATCGTACTCCGCCCGGGCCATACCAAACTCCGACTCCATGTCACTGTAGACCCATTTCTGGCTGTAGTTATGAGAATGGGATGGCACTGCCGGAATGAAATCGACGCCGCTGATGTTGATGCCTTGCAAACCGTCGTGGAAGGTCTTTTTCTGGTAGCCAACATCCAGCGAGGTGCGTAACCGGTCACCGCGATAGTCCAGACCGATTGAGGCGGCGGTGGTGCGCTTTTTCTCGTCATCCACGCCGGTTTCCCCTTCACGGTGGACCACATTAACCCGCACGCCGAACTGGTCATTATCACCAAACCGGCGTCCCGCATCTACCGTTGTACCGATCTGCGCATCGGAGCTGTAATCAACGCCTATCCGTGCCTGCGGAAGCTCCCCGGCATGTTTAGGTTCCAGGTTGATGATCCCGCCTACGCCGCTGCTGGCCGCGCCATTCAGCAAGCTATTGGCGCCTTTGAAGATTTCAACCCGTTCAATCAGCGAGGCATCCATCACCTGACGCGGCACCACACCCGGCATTCCGCCATAGGTCATGTCATCGCCATCCAGCAGGAAGCCACGGATCCGGTAGCTTTCGGCGAAATTACCGTAGCCTTTAACGCTTTGTACCCCGGCATCATTGCGCACCACATCAGCAATGGTTTTGGCCTGCTGGTCCTCAATCATTTTTGCGGTAAAGCCGATGACGTTAAACGGCACATCCATCGCCTTCTGCTCACCCAGCATACCCAGCCGGCCGCCGTGGGCCACCTGCCCTTCCAGATAAGCCGGTACTGTCTGATCGCCGCCCGGCTTAAAGCTATCGTCAGGTGTGGCGGTGACCGTCATGGTCTGCCCGCTCTGGCTGGCGGTCAGCGCCGCCTCAGGTGACGCGGCTGCAGAGGGAGAAGGCGTTGCCGCCATTACGGGCAGAGATCCGGCACTGACCAGCATGGCCAGTAGTGTCGGTTTATATCCTGGGGTGAAAAGGCGCTGGCGCATGGTTGTTCCCTGAATTGAATTAGACTGAGAATCATTATTATTTCGGTTTGCGATTATGCGCAGGCGCTGCTCAATTGCAAGTAAAATTGCCGATCGGGGAAGTGGGGGGTTGAATGAACATCGGGCAGGACGGAATTGAAAGGACGCCCATGCCTTAGCGGCATGGGCAGGCGGTCAGACGTCGCTGAAATGTTAATTAATGGATGAGGCTGCATTCCCCGCTGACCAGCCACCGCCCAGCGCGCGGTAGAGATCGATCTGCGCCAGCAGCAGGTTATTTTTCACCGTCACCAGATTCAGCTGAGTGGTAAACAGGGTGCGCTGGGCATCCAGCTCATCAAGATAAGAGGCATAACCGTTCTGGTAGCGGTTGCTGGCGATGCGCAACGCTTCAGCCACATAGCGCTCCTGCTTCTGCAGCTCTGCCAGCTGCGCCTCACCCTGCCGGATCGCGTCCATCGCATCGTTCACTTCCGAGAAGGCGTTACGCACCACTTTCTCATAACCGTAGAGCGCCTGATTACGCGTTGCCATTGAGACATCCACTTCTGCGGTCAGCGCTTCACGGTTGAGCAGCGGAGCCAGAATACTGCCGCCGACGCTCCACAGGCGGAACGGATTATCCGCCAGCTGATGCAGCACCGAGCTCTGTAACGTGCCGGTGGCGGTCAGGTTGAGGTCAGGCAGCAGCTGCGCTTTGGCGGAGGCCAGACTGGCATCGGCGGCCAGTAGCTGTCGCTGCGCCTGAACAATATCGGGGCGGCGGTTAAGCAGCTGTGACGGCAGCAATGACGGCAGATGCTGTGGTGAAATCTGCTCAAACTGCTGGCGGCGGGCGATTTCGCGCGGATTCATCGCCACCAGAATACTCAGCGCATTCTCCTGCTGCCTGATCTGGTGCCGGAGCTGCGGTATCTGCGCTTTGGCTGACTGATACTCCGATGCGGCCTGCATCCACTCCAGCCGCGAGGTATAGCCGGTTTCAAACTGACGCTTCGCCAGCATCAGTGAATTATTACGGGTTGCCAGTGTCGCCTCGGTAACCCGTAACTGTTCATCCAGCGCACAGAGGTTCAGGTAGCCGGTCGCGACCGAACTGGCGATGGTCAGTTCCGCTGCCGAGGCCGCAGCCTGTTGTGCCGCCAGCGACGCTCGTGACGCCTCGATCGAACTGCTGCGCGCACCCCATAAGTCAACGTCGTAGTTTGCCTGCAGCAGGCCCTGGAAAACATCGGTCTCATAGGGCTGACCGGTTACAGAGGAGAGCGTGCGTTCGCGGGTGGCCGCCGCGCCGGCACTCAGGGTCGGGAAATTGTCGCCCTGCGCCGCACGCAGCTGGGCGCGATACTGATCGACCCGCGAACGCGCGGTCAGAATATCGGGATTGTTGCGCAGTGCCTGCGCCACCAGCCGGTTGAGATGCTCATCGCCGAAGGCGCGCCACCATCCGGCTTCCGGGGCGGCGTTGGGGCCAACCTGGTCGCGCCATGCTGCAGGTATCGGCAGTGATGATGGCGCTTTTTCCACTTCGGTGGCGCACCCTGACAGCGCCAGCGCCAGGGCAGCAATCAGTAAACGGCGGTCGATCATGGCGCGCCCTCACCTGCCGGCTGTGCCGCCGTGTCAATACTCACCTCCACCGACATGCCAGGACGCAGTTGCTGCATATCGCCATCATCGATTCGAATGCGAACCGGAATACGCTGGGCAATTTTGACAAAGTTACCGGTGGCGTTATCGGGCGAAATGGCGCTGAACTCCGATCCGGCGGCAGGCGAAATAAATTCAACCTGGCCGGTAAAGCGTTTGCCATCCAGCGCATCAACCCGGATGGTCACAGGCAGACCGGGCCGGATTCGCGCCAGTTGCGTCTCTTTCAGGTTGGCAATGATCCATTTGCGGTTCGGCACTACCGAGGTCAGCCGCGTCCCGGCGGTGACATAAGCGCCGGTTCGCACCGACAACTGACCAAGCTGACCGTCATCCGGCGCGGTAATCCGGGTATTCGCCAGATCGATCTCCGCCAGTTCCAGTGCCGCTTTCGCACTGGCAACGTCGCCTTCCAGCGAGGCGCGGTTAACGATCACCGTTTGCAGATTTTGCTCTGCCACGGCGATTTGCGCCGCAGCCTGACGCACCTGTGCCTGCGCCTGGGCATTTGCCGCACGCGCCGCATCCCGTTCGCGCACCGACAACGAACCGTCGGCGGCGAGATTTTCGACCCGCTTCAGATCAAAGCCGCTTTTCAGCGCCTGCGCTTTGGCATTCTCCAGCACCGCTTTATTACTCTCAATCGTCGCCTGAGCACTGCGTCGCTGCTGCAGATTATTGCTCAGCGCGGCTTCCTTCATCGCCAGCTGCGCCTGCGCCTGATGAACGCGCTGACGGTAGATACGATCGTCAATGGTCATCAGCAACTGACCCTTTTTCACCGGCTGCAGATCGATCACCTCAACCGACGTCAGGTAACCACTGACCTGCGGACTGATAAAGGTCACCTGCCCGCGAACATAGGCATTTTCGGTGCTTTGCACTGCGCTGGTAAAAGGCCAGAGTTGCCAGGCGTAGAGAATGACTAATACGCCAATCACCACAATGCCACTGCCGGCGGCAATCGAAAGAATACGGCGACGATTCGCACGATCGCGTTCTGCCGCCTGAAGTTCGTCCTGCTGACTCATTGTTTCTCCGTTGATTGCTGTAATTCGGCCAGCTGTTGCTGCTCCCGCAGGTTAAATTGTGCCTGCCGCCAGTCGAGATAACGCCGACGCGTTAGACGCCAGATCACCCACATCAGGGTAATCAGAGCCAGCGCGGCCGTTAACAGATAAGTATCGTTGTACGCCAGTACGTTGGCCTGTAATGTCGCCACGGTTTGCAGCTGGCTGCTGCTCTGCGCACCGAGCAGAACGTTATCGCCGACCAGGCTGTTAAACAGTGCATTGTACTGGCTGAGACGTTGATTGACGTTAGGGTCCAGCAGCGAAAGTTGATCGCTGAGCAGACTGGAGTGATATTTTTCCCGCCAGGTCTGAAACGTCCCGAGGATCGCCGAACCAATCAGCCCGCCCAGGTTCTGGCTCATCCCGAACAGCACCACGAAACTCACCAGGTTCTTAGGCTGCGTCACCACACTGCCGATCCCCATCAGCATCGCCGGCGCCATGAAAAAAGCGCTGCTGAAGCCCAGCAGGAACTGGCTGAAGTACATATTGTTAGCGCGGGTCAGCGGGCTGGAGTGCGCATCCATTAGCGAGGCGATAATCATCACCACCAGCGAGGTGACGATTGGCCAGTTAAGATGGTTGGGCTTGATGGTGAGCGCACTGGCGGCAATGCCGACAATTACGCCAGCAATGATCGCCAGCGCCAGTCCGCGCATCTGATCGTTCTGCAGGCCTATTTGCTGTAAAAAACCGACCGCGCCGGTGTTCTGCTCCGCCAGCACGATGCGGATCATGATCATCACAATGCCAAGACGCACCATCATGCCGCTACTCAGCCAGCGGGTGTTGATCAGCGGATTGCGCCGGTTATGCTCAATTACAATGGCGGTAACGATCAGCGTTAATGCAATGGCGGTACAAATACCCAGCCACGGCGTGGTGAACCACCACTCAATCCGGCCCAGTGACAGCACGCCACACAGCAGCGCCATGCCCGGTGCCAGCAGCATAAAGGTGACGAAATCCATTTTTTCAAAGGTTTTGATCCGATCGCCTGGCGGTAACTTAATCAGCAGAACGCCGCCCAGCGCAATCAGCGCCAGGCCCAGTTCAAACAGATAGAGTCCGCGCCACTCATTGAGTTGCAGCAGTTCCGAAGAGAAAAGTCGGGCCAGCGGGATCGCCAGTTGCGATACCGTCAGACCGATCACCAGCGCTTTCAGTCGATGCTTCGCAGGCCAGGCCTGCACCTGATAATAGATACCCAGTGAGCTGAGCGCCGCCGCCACCATACCGTGTGCGGTACGCACGATGATCGCCGAACTGAGATCGTTGGCGAACAGATGAAAAAAGGCCACCAGCACATAGAGCACCAGAAACGCTTCGGTAAAGGCGCGCAGGCCAAACTGCTGTCGGAACTTCACCAGCAGCAGGTTGATGGAGATATTGCCCATCACGTAGACCGCGGGCAGCCAGGCAATCTCGTTAGAATAGGCGCCGAAGGTGCCCTGCAGGTTAATCAGATTGGCGGTCACCAGTGCATTACTCAGCGCGCCGGTTAGCGAGATCAACAGGCCTATCAGGCCAAACGCTACCCGCTTTGGCAGCGGATGCAGCGGGGTCGAAGGCGACCCCGGCAGCATCGGTTTTTCATGCGGTAACCATTCACGCGCGGCGTAGGGATTGCGCTTCGCCACCTTTACATGTTTCCCATTCGCGTCAGCAACTGCTGCAGCACCCGTTCGGTGACGGCCAGATCCTGCGGATCAATATCCGCCAGCATTTCGCTGCGCAGCGCATCCGCCTCGGTTTTCACTTTGGCAAACGCCTGATTGCCTTTTTCAGTCAGCACCAGGTGACGCTTACGTCGATCTTCCGGCGGCTGCACCCGCGACAGCAGCGACTGTTTTACCAATCGATCCACCAGCGGCACCATGCTGGCATCTTCCAGACCCAGCAGCTGCGCCAGTTCGGTCTGGGTCAGCCGTTCGGGTTCGCTGGCAATCAGACCAATCGCCATCCAGCTGCTCATGCTCAGACCGCTGTCTTTCAGATGACGGTCAACGGCCAGCCGCCAGGCATGCGCGGTAAGATGCAGTAAATGGGTAAAAGTACGAGTGTGCGAAGACAAATGTTAGCAACCTAATAGTCAGACATCTAATTAAATGGAAGCGTTATTATACGCAAAGCAAAACGCGATTGAAAAGCGCTCGATCTGTTAAAAATTAGTGGATCGCGGCAGAATGTCCAGAGGCCGCAACCGGGAGTGCTACACCATGATAACAGCTGCGAAAAACTGGGTGGATTTGCGCCGTGACGCTGCCAGCGGCATTGAGTCGCTTCGCGCCCATTTTACCGGGCATGCTTACGATCCGCACTGGCATGACAGTTATCTGATTGGCGTGACAGAGCAAGGTGTACAGCAGTTTCATTCGCGACGCAAACAGCATCAAAGCCGACCCGGTACGGTGTTTATGCTGGAGCCGGAAGAATTGCATGATGGTGACGCCATTAACCCGCAGGGCTTCACCTATCGCATGCTCTACCTTTCACCGCTGCAGGTGCAGCAGCAGCTCACTCCGCTGCTGGCTGAAGGGCCGGAACAGCGCGAATTGAGCTTCGCCGCCACCCTGCGTGACGATCTGCCGCTGGCTTATGCGGTGTGGCACGCCTTCGACGCGCTGTGGCACGATCATCCTGCTCTGATTAAAGACGCGGCGCTCGACCGGCTGTTTGGTCAGCTGACGCAACACCGGCTATGGCGATTACCCGAAGCAGACTGCCCAGGTGATGGGCGACTGGCACTGCTGGCGCGCGACTGGCTGATTGCCCACCATGCGGAGAATCCGGGCTTACAACAGATGGCACAGAGTCTGAACATCGATCGCTTCCGCCTGTCGCGACTCTTCCAGGCCCACTGGGGTTTACCGCCACACGCGTGGCTGGTGCAGTGGCGGCTGAGCCGGGCGCGACGGCGTCTGGCGGAGGGCCAGCCGGTGGCCGATGTGGCGGCGGCGCTGGGCTTTGCCGATCAGAGTCATCTGGGCCGCTGGTTCAAACGTGCCTGCCAGCTCAGCCCGGCGCGTTATCAACGCATCTGCACAAATCTTCCAGACCTGACGTAACCGGCTTGCCACAATGCGCTTTTTTAGTCAGGAGAAGCGTGATGCAGGATTTACATTGTGTGATGATTTTAAATGCCAGTTTGCCGCCGGGCAAAGCGACCAATGCCGCTGCGGTGATGGCGTTAACGCTTGGCCAGCGCCATCCGGCCCTGGTGGGTGACGCGCTGGAAGACGCCAGCGCCCATCCCTGCCCCGGCCTGATTCCGGTCGGTATCCCGGTACTGGCGGCCACGCCCGAACAGCTCAGCCTGTTGCGGGAAAAGGGCGAACTGACCGGCTGCGATATGGTGCTGTTTCCGGAAGAGGGTCAGTCCACCACTGACTATCAGGCGCTGAGTGTTGCGATGCGGCAGCAGCCACGCCAGCAGTGGCGCTTGCTGGGCGTCGCGGTTGTCGGTGAGAAAAAGGCGCTGCGCAAACTGACCGCAAACTTAGCCCTGTTCAGCTAAGCCTGGCGCGGAAAGCCGATCGCGTTTTTCTGTCTCTTTTTTAGGCTGTACAGATTTTCTGTACAGCTTTTTCCTCGGAATATTCCTTATAACCCGCTGTTAGCCTTCATATAGCACATAATGTTTAAGAATCCGATTGTACAGATCGGAATTGATTGTATAACTTTATCCCCACGAGTTGTCTTGCGACTCTGTAACGAATGATGCACGTGCGTCGCCTCTGAAGGTGTCAGTGGATTTCCACCTTCAGAGGTTATTTTTTGGTTATTTATGACGTTGGGTTCCTTCGCATCTGTCCATGCGGGGGCTTTTTTAATGTCTTTTTTGTCCTGACATCCGAAACGGAATCGGGCTGTTTTGAAGGGCTGACACATGCAAAACCAGAACATCGTTCCTAAAACCGATAAAGAGATTGCCGACTACTTTAATGCTGCCGCCAATAAACCGGCCAGTGATATGGAGATGCTGGGTTTACTGGTCGCTGAGATCCTGCAGTCCGGCATGCCCGTGAGTAACAAAGCGATCATTTCGAAATTGATTCATCGTCTGGAGCTGGAAAGCGACCGCGAATCGCTGGAAATATACCGGCAGCTGCTGGAGCTGGTGGTTCACAAAACCCCGGATGATTTTTCGCTGTAGTCCCGACTCCATGGAGGGAGTCACTCTGCCTTTTTCTGGTATCTTCGCCCTTCGCCCGGTAACATCTGCCTCTCACCGTTTATCCTGACTTTCTCGCCCTTCGCGCGAGAGCAAAACAAAAAAGAGCCTGCAACCTTTTATGACGCAAACAAATGATGTCGCTGCAACCTCTGTTGTAGCGAGTGATATCAGTGTCGGCCGCGTACTGCGCTCACCGGCACTGCTGACCCGCGAATGCCTGGCCGGTGTGATCACCGCGCTGGCCCTGATCCCTGAAGTGATCTCCTTTTCCGTTATTGCTGGCGTTGACCCGAAAGTCAGCCTGGTCGCCTCAGTGGTACTCTGTCTGATCCTGTCGATTCTCGGCGGACGCCCGGCGATGGTCACCGCTGCCGCCGGTTCGGTGGCGCTGGTAATCGGCCCGATGGTGCATCTGCATGGGGTTGAATATATTTTGCCGGCGGTGGTGATGGGCGGCGTGATTCAGATCCTGTTTGGAGTGGCCGGACTGGCACGTATGATGCGCTATATTCCACGCTCGGTAATGCTGGGATTTGTGAATGCGCTGGGCGTGCTGATTTTCTTTGCTCAGGTTCCTCACGTCTGGGGACAATCATCGCTGGTATGGATCTTCTTTGCCGTGACGCTGGCCATTGTGCTGCTGCTGCCACGTCTGGTGAAAAGCGTCCCCTCACCGCTGGTCGCCATTGTTGTGGTGACCGCCGTTGCCCTGCTGATGGGCTACCGGATGCCGAACGTCGGTGATGAAGGGCCAATGAGCCCCGGCCTGCCCGGTTTTAACAGCCTGCTGGTGCCGCTGAATCTGCAAACCCTGCAGATTATCTGGCCTACCGCGCTGAGTATCGCCTTTGTCGGACTGATGGAATCGCTGCTGACTGCCAAGCTGGTTGATGACCTGACCGATACGCCTTCCAGTAAACGTCGGGAATCCTGGGGACTGGGTATCGCCAATATTTTTGCCGGTTTTTATGGTGGCATCGCCGGTTGCGCAATGATTGGACAGACCATCGTCAACGTGGAGCTTGGCCGGGCGCGCAGTCGGGTCTCGACGGTTGCTGCCGGACTGGTGCTGTTGCTGCTGGTTACCGGCCTGAGCCAGATTATGGCGCAAATCCCTATGGTGGTGCTGGCGGGGATCATGATGGTGGTGGCGGTGAAAACCGTTAACTGGCATAGCCTGCAACCGGCCACCCTGAAACGTATGCCCTGGTCGGAAACGCTGATTATGGTGTTAACGGTGGTGGTGACGGTCTGGACCGGTAATCTGGCGCTGGGCGTGCTGGCCGGAGTGATTGTCGCGATGATGCTTTTTGCTCGCCGTATTGCGCATGTCATTCACGCGGAGCGTGAACTGAGTGAAGATGGCGAGTCGGTACGCTATACGGTACGGGGACCACTGTTTTTTGCCAGCAGCAACGATCTGTTTGAGCATTTCGATTATGCCCACGATCCGAAGAATGTGATTATCGATTTAACCCATGCGCAAATCTGGGATGCGTCCAGCGTGGCGGCACTGGATGGTATTGAGTATCGCTATCAGCGCTATGGCACACAGGTCACGATTGTGGGACTGGATAACCGTAGCACTGACTTCCACCGCCGGTTGACCGGTAATTTCGGTTAGCCTTGCGGTTGGCCCTGATCGATCGGCTGCCTGACAGACAGCCGATCGGATTCAGGCCTGTTGCCGACGCGCTTTGTAGCGAGCCACCATCGTCACCAGCGCCTGATAGATCAGACCGGCGTAGAGACTCATCAGAATAGCCAATCCTGGCTCTTTGCCCTGCTGCTGCCATGACATAAACCACATGAACACGCCCCACAGAACAGAGAACACCAGCCAGCCGCGGATGAACTTCACGATGCCATTCATAACCACTCCTCTTTAATGATGCGCTACCTTAGCGGTGTTCGGCACAAAACGCATTGTTGTCACACCTGAGTTGAGAGGCGCCTCAAATAAACGGCCTCTGTTTTCGCTTTGGCGGGCGCAGCGTGGTGAACCAGGTGATTCCCGGCCGCTTTTCTATACTGAATGCACCGTCTGAACTTTCAGGATCTTTTAATGAAACGTTGCGTTTTATTGCTGTCAGCTTTTGCCATTATCACAACCCTTTCCGCCTGCGCGCCTCAGTCGCCGGGTAGCGATGCGCCACCGCCGCCATCACCACCAGGCGGTCAGCAGCCGGTCGGTGCGCCTGGAGGCAGTGGGCCGGTTGGTCAGCCGCAATCCTGAGCCGGTGCCACTGAGGGCAGGTTATCCCGCCCGGTGCGCGATGCTTCAGACGCCGGGCGATCTAATGCCGATGGGCACATCCGCACTCAGACATTTCGCCCGGTCGCTGTTTGCCGAAATGGGAGTGGCGAATCTTTAACGCCCCTTCACGCCCCTCTTTATGTTCAACTGCCACTGTTCCGAGCAGACGATTCAGCGCGTGGTTAATGCGCCAGCCGATGTTGTCGGCCCAGGTGGTCAGATGCCAGGTTGAGGAACGCGCTTCATCAACATCGCCAAATCCCGCCACCGCAATGTGCACACCCTGACCAAAATCACGGATCGCCTGCATGGCACCAAATGCCAGTAAATCACTTTCGCAGAAAAGCGCCTGAATGCGCTCGGCCGCGCGGGTCTGTTTCAGATAACGGGTCACAGCCTGATAAGCCTGTTCGCGATCGCTGCCGTCTGCCACCAGTTCGACCGCAAGGGTGTGGTTCGCCGCCATCAGGCTGGCGTGATAACCCTGCATTTGCGACGAAATGCCTGCCAGGCTCTGCAGAGAGCCAAAACGCTGGTGCCCCTCAGCCAGCAACAAACACCCTATCTCCTCGCCTGCCAGCCGGGCATCGTGCTGTACGTCCTGCTCAGCATCTGGCCGAATCACCGGCAGCAAGCTAGCCGCAAGAGCATGATCGTATTGCCTGTCATTTATTCCATCAGACAATACCAGTAAACCGCGCAGCCCCAGTGGTGCAGCCTGCTTTAACTGTGCCGCCAGCGTCTGTTCGGTGTCAGCGGGTAAAAGCAGCATCAGCGCGCCGCGCGCGTTGAGCTGGCGCGTCAGTTCATTGAGTATTTTCTGGTGACAGGGAGTGAGTAACGGGCTGGCGACTACGCCAATCATCATCGGAAATGCGGGTGCCGGCTGTCGGGCAGGGGAAAGCGTCATCATCAGTGTCCTGTCTTTTCTGCGACGGAGAACAATAATCTTTACCATACTGGAAATAGCTGACTTTCAACAAGTTACAAAGTCAGACGCACGCCGCAAAAATGCGTGAAAAATAATGTAATGTTCATGCCGCGACCAGAGGGATCGGGGTTAGCCTGGCGACATGTCATTCCGCACTCAGGCGGAATCGACCGGAGTGCTCGCCAATAATTGCATAAGCGTAAGCGGCGACTAATTTATAAAACGTGTAAGCAGTAAAAATTATTTACTGAGGCTTTTAATAATTGATTATTCAGCTAGCCTTACTATCCCAGCCTGTCGGGAAGACTATACCGGCGCAGCTAACTGTATCAAGCGAAGGGGTAAATTTCATGCCATCAGGACAATTCTATATTATTGATCATCCCGAGCTGACGTTCACCGCCAGTTACCATATTGATACCGTCAATGAAAAACCGTTTAAATCGCGTATGGTGCTGGAGATCCAAAAGCAGCTACAGCCGACAGAGACGTTTGATGCAGTCAGTATCGGGCAGGAAGTTACCTTTGTCTCTTCCAGCGGCGAAGCGCAGCGACTCTATCTGATCAGTAACAATGACGAGCGGGTGGTGTTCAGTTCCCGTGCCTGAAAGGGATAAACGTCTGTTTGCGCGTCAGATTGCTGGCATCAACGACAAAAAATATCGAACCTGAAAACGCGCCAAACGCTAGCGAATAATCGACACACGTCATAAATCCCGCAATTGCAGACGCATTAATCCCTCAGCCAGCAACGGTTCCTGCCTCTTATATGCGCTGTTCGACTACAGGCATGCCATCTCCTGCACTGCGATCCAGGCGAGTGAAACTTGCGCAGGGATTACAACTCCGCTTGCAGCGCCAGATGTTTACGGTTCAGCGTGTCCACCTGTTGGTGGTGCGGAGCGGCTATTAATGGCGTGTAATTGTTATCTCAGTAAACAGCGCCTGCAGCTTCAGGTAATCAGCCTCGCTGGGTAGTTGCCACTGACTGCCGCTGAACCCGTGTGACACCCTGTTCGAATGGATGCGTATAACACAGAAGGACCAGCTGAAGTAGTCCAAATGTTTTAGCGGTATCTGGTGTCATGCCCAGCGATGCAATCAGACCTGAGCATATCAGGAAGTACATGGACAAACGCGGGTTGAAAAGTCATGTGCAGGCCAACCGCGAAGAGGCGTTAATGTCTCGTATGTACCGCTGGGGCTATGGGCGTGTATTGGTGTTTTTTTCTCGTTACTGTTGAACAATAACAAATCTACGATTCACCCATCAGTGAAAATGAGAGTGACCGCCGAAACCTTCAGAACGGCTGTTATCAGCGCCATAGCCATGGCCGCCGAAAGCATGTGAATGTGCTTTATCTTGCCCCCTACCATCATGTCCCATAGTGCCGCTATGTTTGCCGTTACGATCCTGACCACCTTTCACTATGGGGCTATTAATGATCGCCTGAACATGAGGAACAGCTACCTGAATAGTCGGATTTTGAGCAGCCAGTTCACCCGCTGTAGTTGTCTGAGTGATGCCATTGAACGATACGCTAACCGGCGTATCTGGGTGCAAGCTGGAAGCAGCTACATTGATTGAGCCGGAAGCAACGTTATTAACCGCGTTATAGCGTTGTGCTACCTGCGCTGCCTGATAAGCCTGTATTTTCTGTTCTTTGATTGCTGTCAGCGCTTGAAACTTAGCGTTTGAAGCATCAACAGAATAGTCAGGATGAGCGGTTGCTGATGGATTAGCCGTGGGCTGAGCGGTTGCTGACGGATTAGCAGTGGGCTGAGCGGAATTAGCGGCAGCATATTTAGCCGCAGTCAAAGCTGCATTGTATGC
>NZ_MLFN01000042.1 GCF_002095315.1 Pantoea conspicua | reverse complement strand
GATTTATTCAACAAAGCCCCTGAGAGGCATAAGGGATTCAGCATTTCGATGTAAAGCAGGATATTTATTTCAGGATATCCGGTGTGTCATAAGCCTCAAAGATTAAATGAACCTCCATTTATCCCGATGATAAATGTGGACAGACATTCAAGATTCGTTTTGATCAGGGAATGGGCTACTGGCGCATTAAATTTGCATCAAATGGAATAACGTTGACTTCAACGATAGTATTTCTTTCCAGTCAGGCAATGTGGCGCGGTCCTGCAAGGAGGGAAATGTGGTCAACAGTGAAGAAAGCTGGGCAACAGATGTACTAGTTAAAGTAATCGCATCATGATATTCAACCGCTCCCGATGCGATGTCGGGAGCGGTTACTCATTCAGACGACTTTCTATTTACCGGCAATGACCTGAATAAACTCCTGCACCTGCTTTTGTTTCCGCGCCGACAGCCTGAACACCTGGCGCAGCGACTGCATCAGTTCACTGTCGTTGTGCCGGGCGGTGAGCACAATACAGCCTTGCATTACCTTTACTTCTACTGCTGTGCCAGTGGCAAAACCAGCCGCTTCCAGCCATTGCCCTTTCATGGTGATGGCGGGTATCCGGCTGTAATCCGGATAGCGGCTTGCATAGCTAACGGTTAATTGACGGTTATTTGCTGGCGAGACTTCTGGTTCAGACGGTTGTGCAATAGAATGGGCGTCAGTCATGATTACTATTCCCTAAAATAGTGATTGTGATTAGCGGCGCGGGTGTGTTGGCGCACATCCGTGCCGCGCTAAATACCTGTATATATCATCAGGAAAGAGAAGAAAAGTCCAGCTTAAAACTGAGTAAAATAAGTCATTTATAAAACTATTTTATTATAAAACTTAAGGTTTATCTGGCAGGAAATAATAAGAAGCGCACCAGTAAAGTGCGCAAATATAATAATCAGGATTTTTTACGTGAGGCTTTTTTACCGGTGCTGGCTGCCCGTTCGGCTTTGATTTTTTCCAGTAATGCAGCAGCGCTGTTTTCACCGCTGGTTAGTTCCGGGTTTTCTGCCCGCCACTGGGCGGTGAGTTCACCACGGAATGCTTTCGCCAGAATGGATTGCGTCAGGTTGTTAACGCATGAAAGCGCACTGTTTACCTGTTTTTCAATGGTGTCGGCGTAGGCGAAGAGCTGTTCGACACGGCGGACGATTTCAGCTTGCTCTTCTGTTGGGGGAAGAGTTATGGGTAGCTCTTTAAGTATGCCTAAATTTAGGATATCCATTGTTCCACCATGGCTAAATCCTTTGAAAAATCCATGGGAAATAGGGCTATCGAGGTAAATTTTAATATATTTAGGATTAACAGCCTCATGCAAAGTTATTTTTACCAGCCGAGGATTGATAATTCCAACTTCTGCTTGAGACGATAAAACCAATGCTTTTCCAATTGTACCAACCAAACTTATTAATATATCACCAGGGCCGACTTTACATGATTTAAGTTGCTCGTATTTTTCATCATTTATTCTATATGTCTCTAAAGACTCACTCCCTGAAATAACTTGCTCTTGTCCATAAACTTTATAGCCATCCTCAACACAATCAGCTTTTTTCAGAGTAGAGCCAAATGGACCAGCTTTAAGCGCATTATTGTTAGTTGCACATATTTGCTCTAAACAAACCCAACCCCATAAATTAGATGAAATTTCAAATAATGGCGATATATTTCTTTTCTTACCGAAGCTCGGCTTAATTAGCCTATTACCTTTAGCTTTGTCACGCTCAATTTCTATTTCTTTTAAAAGAGATTCAGTATCGACTTGATTGCTGGATGAATACCAGTCTTCTGTTAGCTTACCTCTGACTGCCGCAGCCAGTACCGCCTGCCGAAAACGCTTTAAAATTATGGGGATTTGCTCAAGACGCGCCTTGGTGCTCTCTACCTGCGCCAGCAGCGTATCGAGTTTTTCAGCGATTAAAGTTTGTTCTGCTTGGGAAGGGAGTGCGACACATATATCTGTAATATCGCCCTTACGTATATACGGTATAGTAGAACCCCGACCATTTTCTGTGATTTTTTCAATGTTTCCACGAATTAACCAATATAAAAACTCGGTTTTAATTAAGATTGGCTCAATAACATATGTGCGCTGGTAAGCGTTAAATTTCCCTGTGTACTTTTTGATAGAAAATGAACCATTACCTGCCAGAAGCACCGCGCTACTATCAAAGGCCCAAGAATTAATTTGAGAAATTGATTCTGCACAGGTGAAAAATGGATACTGACCATCTTTATCCGCAGCATTCGCATCAAGTTTCCCTGTGGATAAATTTATCAAGTTCCCCAATTCGACAATCTTCCAATCAACTGGCAATTTCCCCACGCTCATTCCTTCACCTCACCAAACGCTTCTTGCAGCAACTGACGCTGTGCATCGGCTTCATCGCTCGCACCCAGTTCACGCATCAGCGCATCCAGTTCGCCCATCGCCTGTACCAGCTCCCCCATCGCTTCTGCCGCTAAAATATCCGGCTCCGGTAGGTTATCGGCATCAATGCTGTCTTTATCTTTCAGCCAGGAGATATCCAGCGAATCGGATTTTGCCGTGCGGATCCACTCGCGGCTGAATTTGCGCCAGCGGCTGGTAGCCAGATGCCGATCGGTGTTTTTGTTCTCTTCGCTATCGGCAATTTCTGTCTCTTCAGCATTAAAACTCCATTCACCTTCGCTACGCGGGCTTAAGCCGTGCGAATCTTCACCATATACGCGCTCGAACGGCTGTAAATGGTCGTCGGTAAACGGCGTGCGTTTGCCGAAGCTCGGCATATTGGTTCGCAGGTCATACACCCACACGTCATCGGTGCAGTTTTTATCCTGAGTTGGCTTCGCCACCGTCCCTTTGGTAAAGAACAGTACGTTGGTCTTCACGCCCTGAGCATAAAAAATGCCGGTTGGCAGACGCAGAATGGTGTGCAGATGACACTTATCCATCAGGTCACGACGGATGTCAGTGCCTTTGCCGCCTTCAAACAACACGTTATCCGGCACCACTACCGCCGCACGTCCGCCGGGGAGCAGGGTTTCAACAATATGCTGCATAAAGCAAAGCTGTTTGTTGCTGGTCGGATGAACGAAGGTACGGGTGATGTTAGTGCCCGCAGCGCTGCCAAACGGTGGGTTGGTGGCGACCACATGCGCCATCGGCAGTGTTTCACCATCGCTACCCAGCGTGTTACCAAGGCGGATAGCGCCACCGTGGTCGAGGTTCCCTTCAATATCGTGCAGCAGGCAGTTCATCAGCGCCAGGCGGCGAGTGCCGGGCACCAGTTCCAGGCCGATAAACGCGCGGTGGATCTGGAAATCCTGCGTATCGTTATCAAGGTCATCCAGATCGTTGGTCTGCGATTTAACGTAGCGGTCGGCTTCAATCAGAAAGCCCGCCGTACCCGCAGCCGGATCCTGTACAACCTCACGCGGCTGCGGTTTCAGCAGGTGAATAATGGTTTTGATCAGCGGACGTGGGGTGAAGTACTGACCGGCACCAGACTTGGTTTCATTCGCATTCTTCTGCAACAGCCCTTCGTACATATCACCAAAGTCATCACGGGATTTGCCGTGCGTGCCGTTGTACCAGTCCAGCGCGTCCATATAGCTGACCAGTTCAGTCAGCTGTTTGGGTTGCTCAATGGTGGTGCTGACATTATGGAATACCGCCTGCACCAGTTTTTGACTGTCGGCCCCCAGATGCACCAGCAGATTACGGTAGAAATGCAGCTGATCCTGGCCGATACGGGATTTCAGATCATCCCAGCGATAGCCTTCCGGCAGGTAGTCTGCTTCCTGGCCGGTCTCTTTACACATTTTCAAAAACAGCAGCGAGGCGAGTTCGTTAACGTAGTTTTGATAGGAGACGCCGCCATCGCGCAGGTTGTCGCACAGCTTCCACAGCTTCGCGACCAGATCATTATTGTTCATTGAGTATTCCGTAAATAAACAGCGGCCCTTATTGGGGCCGCAGAAGAAGACATTGCCGGGGATGATAACGCGTTAAGCAGGCTCGTCCCAGATGTAATCGCTGAACTTATCGAGCAGATTGTCGAGATCATCATCGAAGGTTTTTGCAGCATTGTCTTGCCGCCACGACGATGAAAATTGCCCGTTTTGAAGACGTCGTCGTCAAGCACCACCTTCTCTTTCAGCGCAGTAGCCAAACGATCGAGCCAGGTCAGTTGCTCACTGTTCCAGTCGTTTTCGCCTTTAATGCGCTCAAGCGCATGATCGACACGCTCATCGAACGGCTTCAGCGCATCACCTACCGCCGCACGGCGTATGTGACCAATTAATCGGGCGGCGATATCCTGATTGCGCGTCTCTTTCCACGCTTTGCGCAGGGTAGATTCCTCGAAGTGCTGGCGATCAAACCATTCCTGCAGTTCGACCAGCCCTTTGCGGGTGAGGTCGCGCGGACGATTGATCACCGCCTGTAAGGCTGGCTGCGCATTCGGAGAACGTTGCACAAGCGAATCAAAGGCTTCGAGAAAATCCTGCGGCGTGTCGTA
Organism: Pantoea conspicua; assembly: GCF_002095315.1. Classification (GTDB taxonomy): domain Bacteria; phylum Pseudomonadota; class Gammaproteobacteria; order Enterobacterales; family Enterobacteriaceae; genus Pantoea; species Pantoea conspicua. The sequence goes on along the minus strand of NZ_MLFN01000042.1, from coordinate 34,191 downwards.
ATCGCCATAGAGCGATTTTACGCTCACCACTTCATCGTCAATATCGAGGAAGATTGGCGCATCATTCAGGTTGTTGATGTCGGCTTTCAGCTTTTCCAGACGGGAAATAAAGCCTGGCAGTTTGTTGAAGACTTCGGCACTCCAGTGCGCTCCTTTATCCCGCAGGCATGAGGCAAAGCCATTAAAGTTTACGCCTGCCGCGTCCTGGCATAGCTCATCCAGACGACGCACCTGCTTATCTACTGTTTCGCTGCGGTCACGGTTAAACGTGGCCAGGCCGATAATACGCTGGAGCTTGGCCACCAGCTGTTCATGGCTGTGCTCTGCAAAGCTGCGACCATCCGCCTCAATGGTTTTGTAAGTCTCGGAATCAGTGATTTCATTGACCAGCGTTTGCAGTTCGACCTGAGGGCGTACAACCACCGGGCGCATGGTATCGACACTTTCCAGCGAGCTATAGATATCGACACAGTCGAAAATCTTAAAGCTGGTTTTCGCCACCGCCGGACACAGACGCGTCGCACGGCCTTTCATCTGTTCGTACAGAATGCGGCTGCGTACCTTACGCAGGAAAACGATATTACAGATCGATGGAATATCCACACCGGTGGTCAGCAGATCGACGGTCACGACAATATTGGGCAGCCGCTCTTTGTTAAAGCGGGTGATCATAGTCTGCACTTTACGCGCGTCTTTATCAGCATCGCCGGTAATCTTGATAATCGCGTCATGTTCCAGCTGCGGATACTTTTTCTTAAATGCGGTACGCAGCTCTTCCACCACCATATCGGCATGCGCATTGGTGACGCAGAATACCAGCGTTTTTTGCGATCCGGTTGGATCAAGGTAGTGAGTGAGCTCGTTACAGACGGCGCGGTTAAAGGCGGGAATTATCAGGTTGCGGTTAAAGTCGGCGACCTCAAAATCCTGTTCGTCTTCAAGGGTGTCGTTAATCACTTCACCCTGAGAGCTAATACGCTCGACCTGCTCACCCTGAGCAAGATAAACGCCATCCTGTGCGTTGCGGGTCGTGATCTGAATCGGCGGATCCTGGTCGATCAGATAACCATCGATTACCGCGGTACGGTAGGTGTAGCGGTAAACCGGATCACCGAAGATCTGCACCGTATGCAGAGCAGGCGTAGCGGTCAGCGCAACCTTGACTGCATCAAAATGGTCGAGGATACGACGATAGGCAGAAACATAATCAAGCTGGCTGCGGAATTGCAGTTCACCTTCGGTCTGCTCTTTATCGAGAATGTAGCCGCGATGTGCTTCATCCACGACGATACAGTCGTAACGGCCAACCGGCATCGGTTCATCTGATTGCAGGGTGCGTTTAACCAGCGACTGGACCGTGGCAACGTGAATTTTAGTACTGTCTTCCGGGAATTTATCCGTCAGCCCTTTAATATCAAAGATGCTGTTAAAGGTGTCGCCGTTAATACGCGTATCGTCAAATGCGCCAAGCGCCTGCTCACCGAGAGAACGTCGATCAACCAGGAAGAGAATGCGCTTAAAACGCTGAGACTGGATAAGGCGGAACATCAGGGCGATTGCGGTACGGGTTTTACCGGTACCGGTGGCCATCGCCAGCAGGATCTCTTGCTGTCCATTGACGATAGCATTTTCGACTGCCCGCACGGCATCTTCCTGATAGTAGCGCAGGCCCAGTTCGCTCATTCCTGGATTTTCAGCAAACCACTGATTTTGTCTGTGCGGATCGCTCCCGAGCATATCCAGCAGCTCTTCAGGACGATGCCACTCCGGAAGCGCTTTCGACATGTTGGTGGTATGACGGACGTCACGATACCAGATGCCGCTTTTGGTCTTCATTGCCGCGCGGTATTCGCGCCCGTTGGTGGAGTAGCAGAAGGGAATTTTAAAGCGCTGTTCGCCGCTGGTATCCTGCCAGCTGATTTCATACACCGGTACCGCTTCGTTCACGTCGTCGGGAGCGTACTCCTCCAGCAACGTATCGCGTAAGAATGCATTATCGAAGTATTTACTGTAGCGATAGGACTCATTGAGTTTGGCGGGAACGTCGATATTTTTACGCTTCGCTTCAACTACCGCGATAGGCTTGAGACCGACGAAAAAAACATAGTCCGCAAAGCCCTGCTTACCCGTTTCATCTTTACCGGTTGGCCATTCAGCAATGGCTTTATTGACACCCGGTTCCGGGCGCACGCCTTCAGAGAAGCGTAAAGCTTTGCTATCAGCCTGCCAGCCTGCCTTACGCAGCTGCACATCAATCAGGAAGCGGCTCTCTTCTTCACTGAGGTTGAGGGTACGCTTGATGGCCTGATCGGTGATCTCTTTTTGGTATGCCTTACGTTCCTGCTCAGTCTGTTTCGCCAGCTCCGCATTTTTCTCGGCTAACTGAGCTTCCAGCGCCGCAAGCCGTGCTCGCGTTTGTGCTTCGGTTTCCTGCTGCTTACCTTCAAGAATAGCGATATAGCCGTTGAGGCTAATCAGCTTCTGCTGCTGTGCTTCCAGTTCGGACTGACTCTGCGCTTTTTCGCGAGCTTGCTGTTCAAGCTGCTGTTTCAGCGTCAGCACTTCCTGGTGATAAAGATTTTCGCCACGTTCCGGTAAAGCAAAAACAGGCACCGGAAAATCATAATTTTTGGTGACCAGACGGTAGTACCAGACACCCAAACGGAAGCCGAGCCGCAGGCACATCTGGGCGTCATCAAGATCGTTATGGTATTCATGCACCGCCTGATTACCAATACGGCGCAGTTTGTGGAATACAGAAAGGATCGTGTCATCAACAAAGGCGATTTTGCCTAGCTCACGCAGAAGATCGTGTTGATTATCGCAGGCCGGAATGCCCAGTAGCAGGCCAAGATGTTTAGCCGTCGCTTCGCCAAACATACGCATTTTTACCAGCGTGGTGTTGGGATCATCTGGGTAATTGTTTTCCGCCGCGCAGGCGATAGCATAGGTGAAGTCGTTGATGCCTTTCAGGAACTCAAAATTGGATTTATTCATCATTTTTATGAATCCATTGCTGTGTAAGCCTGTCCATATTTAACGCTGCTAAATTTTTATTTTAGCTATCTATACCTTATTGGACAATGACAAAAGTCACAGCAACTTGCTAATTTTCAAGTATTCGTAAACTTTTACGGTTGTGTACTCACCGCAAAAACATTTACCTTTTGATCCAAGACATCTGGAGATACGGAGTGAGCAACTTGAAGTGATAAACATTAGCAATAGTTATGACTACCGCTTTAGAATTTTCCTCTTTGTAAAGTCAAATAAGTTTCTAGATTCTTTCCGTTCTCAACCAGATAAACCGCCCTACCTTAACCTACTCTCTACCGGATGATTCGCCTTAGGTGGTTAAAATCACCCGAACAGAACTAACTCTCTGGTGGCCACCTGCCGTTCTACCGCATCTCTTCTTGACTATAGCCGCCAGTATTTCGATTCCCCCAGGAGAATCAGCAACATCTTGCATCACCAGTGATCTTATAAGCATTTACTTCAGGCTTAGCCGAACTAACCTTCATATCAAGCAGATCCATGTTGAGTATCCTTCCGGGCGCTCGGTATTGGTACAAACATAATCGAACGGAGATCAACCCGCAGACACACCCACATCAGTTAGTTGATGCAGCTAGAATCAGGTTGGCTTAAGGTAAGTGATTACGGCGACTGAAAAGCGAGGATGTCCCTGCAGTTACCAAACCCCAGAAACAAAAAAAGCCACCCTTAGGTGACTTGATTGCATACTTGGTGCCGAAGGCGGACTCGAACCGGCACATCTTTCGATGGTTGATTTTGAATCAACTGCGTCTACCGATTTCGCCACTTCGGCACTGAAGAGGATGCGGAAAACGTTGGGGATTATACCGTTACGGCCACCATGCGCAACACTATTCATCCGGGTTGTGCATTAAGCGGCGAAAAAAACAGCGTAGCGTGATATTGCCCGCGCGGTCGGACGTCGCCCGCTAGCTGGCTACTCGCTGAACACTGCTGCCCATCCTATCAACACTGATTCATGCTGAAACCGCTCCAGTCCGATCCCTCTTGCTCATACACCGGTATAACCCTTCTCCGACATTCTCCATACGATAAAGTCACAACAGCCCTTCAACCCGCGCGCCCTGCTCCCGAAACCCGCCCTCAATCCCCGATCACCACCCCAAAACAAAAGAGCCAACCTCACGGTTGGCCACTTTTGCATGTTCAGCATTGGGCATCAGCGATGCCCATTAGCACTCATTGTTGACAGGATGAGCGCCTCAATGCGAATGGTCGTAATCACGCTGTTTCAGCTTGTTCTCAACCTTGTCTTTCGCTTCGCTGGCTTTCTCACTCACCTTCTCAGTCAGGCCGGCTTTGTGGTCGCGCTCGGTGGCTACGCCTGGTGACTGCGTGCCTACACCTGCTGCGGTAGCGGGTTTAACTCCTGCCGCACCGGTTGGGGATAGTTCGTTATCCAGTCCGGCCCGTGCATGGTCGATGTCCACTTCCTGACGACGCACTGTGTCATTAATGGTCTCGGTACGTTCACTGCCGTCAGTACGCACCACAACTTCTTCTTTCACGTGGGTCGTTTTGTTGATCACCGGCTGCTCGTGGGTTTCAGCTACTTCGACGGTTTTCTCTGACCAGTCCACTTCACCTGCCAGCGCCGGTTCATTCACCGAACGACGGAAGATGTCAGCGTGCTGTTCGTGCAGCGAGATATCTTCAGAGACCTGATCCGTCACGGTATAGCGGCGCACCCGGGTTGAACCTTCACTCACCAGACGCTTACCGACTTCAATCTGCTCTTCGGCCAGGCGCAGAATATCTTCTTCGCTCTCATCACCGGTCAGTGAGGTGCGTCGTGGCTCAACCTGTCGATTCTCTAGCTGTCGATCATTGGTCTCTCCGGCAAACTGCTTACCGGCGATCGGATTAATACCTGCTGCAGGCGCGCCGTTCTCAACGGTGCTTTGCATCCGCGATGGCACATCCACCGAGTCATGCGAGTGCAGAATGGTCATTGCACGCGCCAGCTTCTCTTCTTCGGTGCGCAGCGTCAGTACCACGCCGCCTTTATCCATCGCTCTGGTGTAAACATCCGCCTGCTCTTTATCGACGGTGTGGCCAAACAGGCGCTGCCAGATGCTCGGGTGCTTAATCGACTGGCCTTCCTGCTGCAAACGTTCTCCACTGATAAGACTGATGTCCCGATCAGAAAAGCCTGCTTTCACGAGATTTCTTTTCGCGGCCTCTGCCTGAATCGCAGAATCGAACAGTGTTACGATTTTTTCTTGTGCCATGATAGATTCCTCTTTTGTTAGCTGTTTATTACCGATCGTCGTCTCTCTCTACTTTCACCTGCTGCTCACGTCGGGTAACCACATCCTGAAAAGGAACGCTCTCCTGCACTTTTCGGATGTGAATCTCCTCTTTAAGCACCAGTCTTCTGACTACTTCAATCTCTTCTTCTACTACCGGGACAATCAGTACACCGTTCTCTTCCCTGATTTCGGGCATCGTCTCGACGCGTTGTGCTTTCGCTACATGCTCAACCTCAACCTTCTCCCGGTTAAGCAGCGTACTGATCACCTCGTCATGCTCGGTTGTGGAACGGGTTACGCGGACATGTCCATCGACAACGGTTTGCTTTGTTAGCGCTATCTGCTCTTCTGCGAGCTTCAGCGTTACCTCAGCATCATTATTGTGTTCTGGCTGCCCCGCCATATATTCGCTCCCGTTAACTCAAGACTTTTAAATAATCGCCACAACTGCCTGACACAGTGATTAAGCATGAACGCTCTCACGGATTTCGCAAGGCGGAATAAAACATTGATTGCAGTAAAAGTGATGATAATAGCGTGCTGATCGGGTTATTAATCCGCTTTCCACGCCAGACAATGACATCAGAATAAAGATGAAAATATCCATAAAAACAGCATGTTGCCTGAATAGTCTTTTCGATAAAAATAATACCCCTACAAAAGCATTTAGCGTAAATATAAATATTTAAGCCCAGCGGTAAAATTTACGTTAACCAGGAATAATCCGGCGAAAGATAACAACCATATAAATAAATATTAAAGAATATTACAGAGAGTGAAATCATATTATCCGAACCAGACAGGCTGGCAGATTAATAATCCATGCTTCTTCGAGACATCTATTTAGTCAGCGATTACAGACTATTCCCAAAGCGCTTATTAATGGATTAATTCAGGAACTTTCTGCTCGCCAGTGGCTCTTAGCAAGGCTGAAGAAGCCATACAATTACAGACAGAGGTTGAGATGAAACAAGCACAACGCAGTGCGTGGGGATGGGGATTAGCGGCACTTCTGGTGGCGGGCAGTGCATCAGCCGCCAGCTGGCAGGATCAACTGAGCAGTGCAGCATCGCAGCTCAGCCAGCAGAACAACGGTAACACCTCCGGCACCACCACCGGGACCACTCAGCAGAATGGCGGTCTGTCGCTCTCTTCCCTGACCGGGTTGCTGAACGGTGGCGACAAAGCGGTCAGCGCTAACAGCATGACCAACGCGGCGGGCGTGATGCAGTATTGCGTCGAGCACAACGTGGTGAAAAACAATGTGCAGTCGGTTAAAGATCAGGTGCTGAGCAAACTCGGTCTGAACACTACCACCGCGCAGGAACAGAAGACTGACTACACCCAGGGCGTGGCGGGTCTGCTGAATACCGGCAACGGCCAGCAGCTCAACCTGCAGAGCCTGAGCAGCTCGCCGATGGGCGAGAAGCTGAAAACCAAAGCCTGTGACGTGGTCTTAAAACAGGGCAAAAACTTTATCTCCTGATAAAGCCGTAGCGCCGCTGTCTCCCCGCTTGAATCGACAAAGTGGGGAGCATTGGCCGGTCCAGTCCTCTCTGCACTTCACGCTGTGAACCCCGACACTCCCTTATCCGCACGTTGAGCGCTATAGTGTTGTTTTGATTTCTACAGGACAGCACGCATGAAAGGCATCAACATCGCACTTTACTTCGACCCCGATCGGATTCAGGCCTGCGTTCACGACCAGGACGACAGCTATTTCACCAAAAAATTCGAGTACGACGATGGCGTGATTGAGGAGATCTACCAGTGGCTGGATCAGTACGAGCCAAACCGCACTCATATCTGTCTGATTGAAAATGAAACCGCCGAGCTGCTGGCCGATGAGCTGGTCGACAGCGGCTTCCGCGTCCACCAGATCACCATGCACCAGCTGCTGAGCTGGTTTGCCGCCGAGCCACCGTCCACACCAGACGGCACCCCGATGCGCGCCATGCTGCGCTTCCTCGAAGATGAACATCCACGTGAATATGAGTCACGCACGCCGCAAACCGAAGCGCTGATGGAGATGTTTGACGAGCTGGATGCGCTGGAGATGATCGACGATGCGGATGATGAAGATTCGCTGCCTGCCGACCTGCTGCGCGCGATGAAGAAACATAAAATCACCGCCAGCGCCGCCGCCCAGCGTCTGCTGCCGGACGTTAACGAACGTATCCGTGAGCATCTGATGCAGTACCCGGAACTGATGACGCCCGAAATTTTGCAGGACTTCTTCCCGGAATTAATCGAAGCGCTGGAGCGTCCGAAACACTAATCACTCACGGATGATTTTAACATGCTGGAGTTAATTAAAGCGGTCAGTCTGGGGCTGGTGGTGCTGTTGCCGCTCGCCAATCCGCTCACCACCGTGGCGCTGTTTCTCGGCCTCGCGGGTGAGATGAACTTTGAGGAGCGTAATCGCCAGGCCAGACAAGCCTCAATCTACGTCTTCGCCATCATGATGGTGGCGTGGTATGCCGGCAACGCGGTGCTGGATACCTTTGGCATCTCGATCCCGGGCCTGCGGATTGCCGGCGGGTTAATCGTGGCGTTTATTGGTTTTCGGATGCTGTTCCCGGTGAAGCCGGCCGGTCAGTCGGTGGAAGCAAAGCAAAAGCAGGATGAGCTGGATCACGCCAAAGAGCCGGTCAATATCGCTTTTGTGCCGCTGGCAATGCCGAGCACCGCCGGACCGGGCACCATCGCGATGATCATCTCTTCCGCCTCGACGGTGAGAAGCGGCATCGATTTTCCGGTCTGGGTGGTGAATACCGCGCCGGTGCTGACCTTTCTGCTGGTGAGCCTGATTTTATGGATTTCGCTGCGCAGTTCCGGGGCGATCATGAAAATCGTCGGCAAAAGCGGCATTGAGGCGATTTCGCGTTTGATGGGATTTTTGCTGGTCTGCATGGGCGTGCAGTTCGTGATTAATGGCGTGCTGGAAGTGGTACGCACTTTCCATTGAGAAGCCATAAAGGGTGCCCGTTGCGGGGCACCCTTTTCATTTTTACTTCAGCGCCTTCCGTACTTCAGCGACCTGATCTTTGCTCACTGCTGGCGCATTGTTGCTCCAGCCCTGACGGATAAAGGTTGCCAGCTGCGCCACCTCTTCGTCACTCAGACGCTGACCAAAGCCTGGCATCGCCAGTTTCGACGGCGCTTTCGCGGTCGAAGGCTGCTGCGCGCCGGCCAGGATGGTGTGGATCAATCCGGTAGGATCTTTGGCATTCACAATCGTCGCCTGATCCAGCTCCGGGAAGATCCCTGCTGCGCCCTTGCCGGTAACAAAGTGACAGGCGCCACAGTTATCCAGATAGAGACGCTCGCCTTCGCTCAGGTTCTTCGCCGCGGTCAGCTTCGCTTCTGTTGCCTGCTGGGCCTTAACGTCGTAGGCCTGCAACGGCGGGTTACCGCCGAGGAATTTCAGGTAGGCGGCAATCGCTTTCAGATCGGCGTCGGTCATGTGCGAACTGCTGTGCTCAATCACCGAAGTCATCTCACCGCCGACCGCAGCTTTATCGTTGCGGCCGGTCTGCAGGTAATCCACCACTTCCTGCTCGCTCCAGCGCGGCAGACCGCGCAGTGACGGCACATCCCAGTTATTCAGGCTACCGCCCGCCAGGAATTTATCGTCACCGCTATCCAGCGCTTTCTCGTTCATGCCCAGACCGCGCGGCGTATGGCAGCTGCCGCAGTGGCCCAGACTTTCGACGATGTAAGCACCACGATTGATCTCGGCAGAGGCACCGCCAATCGGCTGGAACGGTTTGTCCGAGGTGAACGCCCAGTTCCAGAAGCGCATGCCCCAGCGCTGGCTGAACGGGAAGCTCAGTTTGGTTTCCGGCGGCTGTTCCGCGCTCGGCTGGACGCCTTTCATAAAGTAGACATACAGCGCGTGCATGTCGGCATCGCTGATTTTGGCGTAATCCGGGTATGGCATTGCCGGATAGAGCCGCGATCCGTCCGGTAATACCCCTTTACGCACCGCATCAGAGAACTGCTGTTCGCTGTAGTTGCCGATGCCGTGGGTTTTATCCGGCGTGATGTTGGTGGAGAAGATGGTGCCGAGATTCGACTCAATCGCCAGCCCGCCCGAATAGTCCGGTTTGCCAGGTAATGAGTGACACGCCATGCAATCGCCCAGCCGGGAGAGATATTCGCCCTGCTTGATCAGTTGCGCCTCATCTTCAGCGTGCGCTGGCAGGGCAAAACCGCTGGCCAACAGCACTGCGTTGGCGAATAAAAAGGATGTCAGTTTCAGCTTATTCATGCGCTTATGCCTGTACCAGTGGGCCGGGATTTTTCAGATACTGATCTTTGATCGCCTGTGCCGCCATCAGCGTAATGGCGCCGATGGTGTCGGTCGGGTTCGCCTGGAAGTTCTGCGGGAAGGCGTTACCGCCCGGCACAAAGACGTTATGCACGTCCCAGCTCTGCAGGTACTTGTTCAGCGCCGAGGTTTTCGGGTTATCGCCCATTACCGCGCCGCCCACGTTGTGGGTAGAGACATATTTGGTCAGATCAAAGTCTGCGCCCATTGGCAGGAAGCTCATGCTCATGCTATCCGGGTTCAGCTCTTTAGCGATGTTGCCAACGATGCCTTTCAGGTGCTGCTGCAGCCTGAGCTCATTCTCTTTCCAGTTGAAGGTCATGCGCAGCAGCGGCAAGCCACGGTGATCGTTGTAGTTCGGATCGAGATCCAGATAGATATCGCGGTATGACTGGCAGGTGGTGGTGATGCTGATCTTCATTGAATGACCGTACCACTCTTCCAGTCCCTCTTTGTAACCCATGCCCCAGGTCGGCGTGCCTTTTGGCAGCGCGGTGCTGATCGGCGTACCAGTCGCCTGTGAGCTGTGGATTTTCGCGCCGCCGAGGAAGCCGAGCGAGGGACCATCAAAGTTGCCTGGCGAGATATCGTTAAACATCTGGCCGGTGGCGCCCGCGGTGGCGTACGGGTTGAAGTTTTTGTCTTTGAAGAACAGGGTCGCGCCGCCGTTCGACAGGAAGGCGTAGTTACGTCCTACCACACCCTCTTCAGTGATCGGGTTGTACGGTTTGCCGATGCCGGACAGCAGCATCAGACGCACGTTGTAGAGCTGGAAGCTGCTCAGCACCACAATTTTGGCGGGCTGGAAGCACTCATTACCCTGTGCATCGATATAGATCACCCCTTTAGCGGTTTTCTTATCATCGTTCAGCACCACTTTGATCACTTCTGCGTTCACTTCGTAAGAGAAGTTCGGCATACGCTTCAGCGAATCCATTACCGCGGTTTGTGGCGAGGCTTTGGAGTAGTTGAGGCACGGATATTTACTGCAGTAGCCGCAGTAGTTGCACGGCGCGATCTGGTTGCCGTACGGGTTTTTCCACGCACGTGACACGCAGGCCGACGGGTTCGGGAACGGATGGTAACCGAGCTTTTTCGCCGCTTCTTTGAACATCACGTTGTTCAGCGTGTCGTCAAGCGCAGGCAGCGGATAAGGCTCCGAACGCGGTCCTTCAAACGGATCGCCACCTTCAAGGATCTGACCGCGCAGGTTGCCGGTGGTACCCGACTGGCCGCAAATCAGCTCAAATTTGTAGTAGTAAGGCTCGATCTCTTCCCAGCTGAACGGGAAGTCCATCACCCGCATATCATCCTGCAGAATGCCCGGCTTGTACGCCTCATCGACATAGGTCTTCAGTTTGATATCGGTCGGCGTCGGACGGAGCAGTACCGCCGTCCAGTGCAGACCGGAACCACCGACGCCGGTGCCGGGTGCAAACGCGCCCCATTTACGGGTTGGCAGCGCCGTCTGGCTGCTGTTGTAGCGGACAGTGACCGCCACTTCTGCCGGGGTGGCAAACACTTTGTTGCGCACCGCGTAGGCGTATTCATCCGCCGGTTTAGGATAGGCGAACTCGTCGTAATCACGATCGCCGCCGCGCTCCAGCGCGCGCACTTCAAGTCCTGCCAGTGCCAGTTCGATGCTCATCAGCGAGCCGGCCCAGCCGAGGCCGCAGACGACGACGTCGACTTCTTTTTTAGTAACCTGTGCCATGATAATCCTGTTTCAAAACCCTGATTCGGAATGCGTCTTACGCGCGCTCGCCTTTAACACTGACCGGACCCAGCGGATACGGAACGTTGTGCTGTTTCACCCATTCGGTGAAGCTGGCACGCGCGCCCGGGAAGCCGATAGCGATCCAGGCTTTCATGCCTTTATTGCCGCCGTACATCGGATCCGCGAGGTAACCGTGCTTGGTATCTGAAAGCAGCTGGCTGAAGAACTGAGACGCCTTGAGGTTGGGTTCGCCCAGCGCCGCAAAGTCGATGTCGTTTTTATTGACCTGAGTCAGCACCGCATCTTTCTCTTCCAGCGTCAGCGCATGAAACGCTTTCTGGTGAGTGCTCTGCGACCACTGATTAATCAGCCGGATGCTGGTCTGATACATCTGTTGTGGGCGGAACGGAATCTGGTAGCCCATGGTGGCAGGTGCCTGAACGTTGAATGGCCCTTGCAGGTAGATTTCGCTGCCAAACTCTTCGCTGTGCAGCTGCTGATCGATAAAGATCGGCACGTTGGTTTCCAGCGCGCCTGGCGCTTTACCTTTGCCGCCCGCCGGAATCAAACGATCGGTGGCCGCAAGGATAAACTGCCACTCATCGGCAGAGAAAAAGATCGGTTTATAGTCAGCTAATTCCGGGGCGGCCATCTCTGCAGCCTGGGCGGCAGTGATGCCTTTGAAGACCAGCTCACTTAATGGCAACGCCAGTAATGAGCCCAGCAAAAATTTACGCCTGGTGGTGGGTTTTTGTAACAGCATATCCGCACGACTCTCATCTGCTAAATACCCGACTAATACGCAATGCAATAAACCAGGCTGACAGCGCGAGCGGCTGGCAGATTGCCAGTCACTAAAGAGAATTAACGCGCACAGCACAGACGACTGCAGAACCTACAAGCTGGGTATAATAATTTTTATGTGAATAACGGAACTTATCGGTCAATAACCTGGCAATCTTAGGGATATAGATGTGTCTGGATGTAAAAATTGAATTTAAGTTGTGTTTTAGTGAAAATTTATCATGCTGTTGCGCTAAGGTTACAGGCAGGTAAAAGTTTTAGAGCGAGGAAATTTATACTAAAACCGCACAATCGTCGGGTAAATCGCGGTTTTTACCGTGTATCAGCACGCTATTATTTTCGGCAGGTCATCATCACGCCGAATAACCGATAAAAAAATATCATACTTCCATACAAGAGAATTATTCTTATTGGCAACATTATATTTACCTTGAGTGTCAGACAATCAGATAGTGCGCAAAATGTGATCGGCAGCGCGGAAGCGGCATTATTTAAATAACGCGCAAAATTCCGCCATAATAATTACGCCCGGTCACTATCTTAATATGTTCATTTGCCTGAATCAGGCTGGCAATAATTGTGCAAAGCTCAGAACAAACCGGCATTTTGAGTTTTCCCGGTGCCCGATAGAGTAGGTTAATCAACTACTCAGGATAACTCTTTATGCGTAAAACGCTTCTTTCATTGCTTACCGCCGTGGCGCTGGCTCACCCGGTGTACGCCGCCACGCCCGCCGATACGCTGGTGATTGCGGTGCCGCTCGATGGCATCATCAGTTTTGATCCGGCGGAAAGTTTCGAAACCATCAGCAACAGCAGCCTGCGTAACATTTATCAAACATTGCTGGAGCCGAATCATCAGGATCCTCAGCAGTTATCGCCGCTGGCAGCTCGTCGCTGGCAGCCGGGCAACACCCCGCACAGTCTGGTATTTGATCTTAATCCGCAGGCCCGTTTCACCAGCGGCAATCCACTGACCGCCCAGGATGTGGTGTTTTCGTTAACCCGCGCGGTGAAACTCAATAAGGCGCCCTCGTTTATTCTGGGCGAATTTGGCTGGACGCCCGACAACATCGACCAGCAGTTTACGGTGATTAACGACCACCAGCTTGAGTTGCGCTGGCCGGCTCAAATCGGCAGCGATCTGGCACTGCGGCTGCTTACTGCGCCGGTCGCCTCGCTGGTCGACAGCAAACTGGCGCAACAGCATGCCGCCAACAACGACTACGGCAATAGCTGGCTGAAAACGCATTCCGCCGGCAGTGCCGCCTATGCCATCAAACAGTTTGTGCCGCTACAGGCGCTGGTGCTGGAAGCCAATCCCAACAGCACGCAGTCGCCGCACCTGAAACGGGTGCTGCTGAAAGGGGTCGCCGAGCCAGGCACCCGTCGTCTGCTGATCCAGCAGGGTGATGTGGATGTCGCCTACCAGCTCGGGCCGGATCAGATTGCCGCCGTGAAAGGCGCGAAAGATGTCCGGGTCGATGCCTTCCCTTCCAGCCTGATCTACTATCTCGGCTTTAACACCCAAAGCCCGCAGCAACCGGCGCTGGCCAACCCGGCACTGTGGCAGGCGGCGCGCTGGCTGGTCGATTATGACAGCCTGGCGAATCAGCTGTTAAAGGGGCAATACCGCATTCATCAGAGCTTCCTGCCGGACGGTTTTGATGGCGCGCTGAACAGCACGCTGTTCCATTACGATCTGAAAAAAGCGCAGGCGATTCTGCAACAGGCTGGCATCAAACCGGGCACCCACATTGCCCTGACGGTGGTCAATCAGCCTCCTTACATCGATGTGGCACAGGCGCTGCAGGCCAGCTTTGCCAGGGCGGGGGTAAATCTGGATATTCAGCCGGTGGCGGAATCGGAGCTGTGGAGCAAAATGCGCAGCCGCGATTTCCAGGCGATCTTCTCCTACTGGGGCGCGGACTACGTCGATCCCAACACCAACGCCAGCGCCTTTGCCTGTAACGTGCCGGGCGGCGGCAAAACGCTGGCGTGGCGCGTCGGCTGGAGCATCCCTGAACTCAGCGCCGCCACCCGTGCCGCAGCTGGCGAGAGCGATGCGGTCAAACGTCGCAGTCGATACCAGCAATTACAGACCCAGGTGCAGCAGTCATCACCCTTTGTGGTGATGCTGCAGGGCGCGACCCAGGTGGCGGTGCGCAGCAATATCCGCAACGTACAGCAGGGAATCGGTGTCAGCCTGCTCAATTTCGAGGAAGTGCAAAAGTAACCGGAACCGTTGCTCTGCGGGGCAACGGCCTGCTTTTCGGTGAAAAGTTCTCCGCTTTACCCCGCCCCGCTTGCTATTCTTCAGGCATAACCCCTTGCCTGAGAGTGGAAAATCATGACTTCCCCGCTACTGATTGCCCGCACGACCGACGTTCAGCTTGCGCTGTTACCGCAAATGGCCAATCGCCACGGATTGATTACCGGCGCGACCGGCACCGGTAAAACCGTCACCCTGCAAAAGCTGGCAGAATCGTTCTCGTCGATTGGCGTACCGGTGTTTATGGCCGATGTGAAAGGCGATCTGACCGGTGTGGCGATGGCGGGCCAGAGCAGCGAAAAACTCCAGCAGCGGCTGGCCAGCATTGGCGTTACCGACTGGCAGCCGCAAGGCAATCCGGTGATGCTGTGGGATATCTTCGGCGAAAAAGGCCATCCGGTGCGGGCGACCGTCTCCGATCTCGGCCCGCTGCTGCTGGCCCGCTTACTGAATCTTAATGAAGTCCAGAGCGGCGTACTGCAGATCATTTTCCGCATCGCCGACGATCAGGGCTTACTGTTGCTCGATTTCAAAGATCTGCGCGCCATGACGCAATACATTGGTGACAACGCCAAAAGTTTCCAGACGCAATACGGCAACATTAACAGCGCCTCGGTCGGGGCGATTCAGCGCGGCTTGCTGTCGCTGGAGCAGCAGGGTGCCGAACATTTCTTCGGTGAACCGATGCTGGATATCGCCGACTGGATGCGGGTCGACGATCAGGGCAAAGGCTTCATCAATATTCTCTCGGCGGAGAAGCTCTATCAGCTGCCGAAGCTCTACGCCACCAGCCTGCTGTGGCTGCTCTCTGAGCTGTATGAGCATCTGCCGGAAGCGGGCGATCCCGATAAGCCGAAGCTGGTGTTCTTCTTCGATGAGGCGCATCTGCTGTTTAACGACGCGCCGCCGGTGCTGCTGGAAAAAATCGAACAGGTGATGCGGCTGATCCGCTCCAAAGGCGTTGGCGTCTGGTTCGTCACCCAGAACCCGGCAGACATTCCGGATCGGGTACTCGGGCAGCTTGGCAACCGGGTGCAGCACGCCCTGCGCGCCTTTACGCCAAAAGATCAGAAAGCGGTCAAAACGGCAGCCGAAAGCCTGCGCGCTAACCCGGCATTCAGCAGCGTGGAGGCGATTCAGGCGCTGGGCACTGGCGAAGCCCTGATCTCTTTTCTCGATGCCAAAGGCAGCCCGTCCGTGGTCGAGCGGGCAATGGTGATTGCGCCCGGCTCGCGCATGGGCCCGGTGACCGCCGATGAACGCAACGGCCTGATCAACCACTCGCCGCTGTATGGAAAATATGACAGCGAGGTCGATCGCGAATCGGCGTTTGAACGGCTGCAACAGGGATTTCAGGCCAGCAGCGAACAGACCAACGCCCCGCCCGCCAGGGGCAACAGCGTGGCGGTTGATGAAGGTATTCTTGGCGGCCTGAAAGAGATTCTGTTTGGCCGCACCGGACCGCGCGGCGGTAAGCACGATGGCGTGGTACAGACCATGGCGAAAAGCGCCACCCGACAGATAACTAACCAGATTATCCGCGGCGTGCTCGGCAGCCTGCTGGGTGGCCGTCGCCGCTGAACAACGCTCTCTGCTAAGATCGGGATATGGATAAACAACACGAACTGAAACGGACCAAACGTCTGGCACTGCTGCTGCTGTTACTGGCTGCCGCCACCTTCATCATCACCCTGTTTCTGCCGCCTGGCTTTTGGGTCAGCGGCGTGAAAGCGATAGCGGAAGCGGCGATGGTCGGCGCGCTGGCTGACTGGTTTGCGGTAGTGGCGCTGTTTCGCCGGGTGCCGGTGCCCTTTATCTCGCGTCATACCGCGATTATTCCGCGCAACAAAGATCGTATCGGTGAGAATCTCGGCCGCTTCGTGCAGGAGAAGTTTCTTGATACCGATTCCCTGCTCAGTCTGATACGCCGTCACGATCCGTCGCACCTGCTGGCGCAGTGGCTGAATGCGCCCGGCAATGCTGACCGCATCGGGCGGCATCTGTTGCAGGTGATGCGCGGCTTCCTCGATCTGACCGACGACACGCGTATTCAGAACTTTATGCGCCGGGCGGTGCATCGCGCCATCGACAAGGTTGATCTCACGCAGACCAGTGCGCTGGTGCTGGAGAGCCTGACCAAAAACAACCGTCATCAGGCGTTGCTGGATGCGGCGATCGATCAGCTGTTATTGCTGCTACATAAACCCTCGACCCGTGAGTTTATTGCCCAGCAACTGGTGCGCTGGCTGAAGCGTGAACATCCGATCAAAGCCAAAATGTTGCCAACCGAGTGGCTGGGCGAGCACAGCGCCGAACTGGTGGCCAATGCGGTCGATTCATTGCTGGATGATGTGGCACTGGATCAGGGCCATGAACTGCGTCTCGGCTTTAACCGGGCGGTGGATCGCCTGATCGTCAAACTGCAAACCGACCCGGAGATGGCGGAGCGCGCCGAAGTGATTAAGAGCTGGCTGAAAGAGGATGCCACACTTAACCGCTACATCGGCGAGCTGTGGAACGATATGCGTAACTGGCTGAAAGCGGACCTCAGCAGTGACGATTCGCGGGTGCAGGAGAAAGTGCGCGGCGCGGCGCTGTGGCTGGGCGAAACCCTGGCTGCCGATCCGGCGCTGCGTGACTCGATGAACCAGCACCTCGAACAGGCGGCGCGCAGCGTGGCGCCGGAATTTGCCGGCTTCCTGACACGCCATATCAGCGATACCGTCAAGAGCTGGGATGCGCGCGAGATGTCGCAGCAGATCGAGCTGAATATTGGCAAAGACCTGCAATTTATTCGCATCAACGGCACGCTGGTGGGCGGTACCATTGGTCTGATTCTCTATCTGCTATCGCAGTTGCCAGCAGCACTGCCTGCGTTGTCAGACTGGATAAATAGCGTGGCCTGAAGCCGCTGCCCGCCGCTGAAACAGCGGTTTCCGGAGAGCTCATACGTAAGGCGATGGGAGCCTGCGCCTGCAGCAAATCATCACCGGCCACGGATGGCGATTTTGCCTCTTTGCGAAAGGCGTATGCTCCCTGAGCCGACAGGATAAAAACAAAAAAGGCCGCTTTCGCGGCCTTTTTTGGTTGGGGTGCTCGCTTAGCGCCGCTTGATCAGCATAAACAAGCTGATAGCGAAGAACGCGAAGCTCGGCAATATTGCCCCCAGAATCGGCGGCAAGCCGTAAACCAGGCTGAGCGGACCAAAAATCTGGTCCAGCACGTAGAACAGGAAGCCGAAGCTGATGCCGGTAACCACCCGCACCCCCATCGACACGCTGCGCAGTGGGCCAAAGATAAACGACAGCGCCATCAGCATCATCACTGCAACCGACAGCGGCTGGAAGATCTTGCCCCACATATTCAGCAGATAACGGCCCGACTCCTGGCCGCTCTGCCTGAGATATTTGCTGTAGTTATACAGACCGCGAATCGACAGCGCGTCCGGATCAAGTGCCACCACGCCCAGCTTGTCTGGCGTCAGGTTGGTTTTCCATTCGCCACTGAGGCTTTGCGAGCCGGTAATCTGCTTAGGATCGGTCAGGTTCGACTCATCCACCTGCGACAGAATCCAGCGCTTTTTCGCCGCATCCCAGGTGGCGGTCGCAGCGTAACGCACGCTCTGCAGCCGACGCTGATCGTTAAAGCTATAGATGCTGACACCATCAATTTCGTTGTCGCCTTTGATGCGCTCAATGAAAATGAAGCTGTTGTCATCTTTCGCCCACAGGCCATTTTGCGTCGACACCAGCGCACCGCCATACAATTGCTGCGCCCGGTAGTTACGTGCCATCTGCTCGCCTGAAGGGGCAACAAATTCGCCAATCGCCATGGTCAGCAGCACCAGCGGAATCGCGGTCTTCATCACCGACAACGCCACCTGCATGCGGGTGAAACCGGCAGCCTGCATCACCACCAGTTCACTGCGCTGCGCCAGCGTACCCAGTCCCAGCAGCGCACCCAGCAGCGCCGCCATCGGGAAGAAGATCTCAATATCTTTCGGCACGCTGAGCAGGGTGTAGTAACCGGCGGAAAGCGCGCTGTAGCTACCCTGCCCGGTTTTACGCAGCTGATCGACGAACTTGATGATGCCGGAGAGCGACACCAGCATGAACAGCGTCAGCATGATGGTATTGAAGATGGTTTTGCCGATATAGCGGTCAAGTACGCGAAACATCAGACCGATCCTCCGCGTGTGAAGCGGGCACGGACCCGACGCATCGGCACCGTATCCCACAGGTTAAGCAGCACCGCCAGCAGCAGGTAGCCGATATTCACCACCCACATCCAGACGGCCGGATCGAGCCGCCCTTTCGCCCCGCTCGACTTCAGCGAACTTTGCAGCAGGAAGAAGATCAGATAGAGCAGCATGGCAGGCAGCATCGACAGCACCCGGCCCTGACGTGGATTGACCACACTGAGCGGCACTACCATCAGCGCCATCACCAGCACCGAGAATACCAGCGTTATACGCCAGTGCAGCTCAGCGCGGAAGGCCGGCGAATCGTTGCCAAGCAGGCCGGTAAAGCTCGACTGCTCCGCATCATTCGGATCCAGCGTCGCCGCTTTATAACCCACTATCGCCTGATAATTGGTGAAGTCAGTGATGCGGAAGTCGCGCAGCAAGGCGGTGCCCTCAAAGCGGGTGCCTTTATCCAGCGTCACCACCTGCGAACCGTCTCTATGCTGTTCCATATGACCGCTGTCAGCCAGCACCACTGACGGTCGCGCGTTGCCTTTTGGCCGTAACTGCGCCAGGAACACGTTGCCGAACTGGTTGCCTTTGACATCCTCAATGAACAGCACCGCGCTGCCATCGCTGGAGGTCTGGAACTGACCGGCCGCCAGCGCCGCCGCACCCGGGTTGGCTTTGGCGTTCTGGGTCACTTCATCCTGATAACGGGATGACCAGGGACCGAGCCAGATCACGTTTACCGCCGCCACCAGCGAGGTAAACAGCATCAGCACCATCGCCGCCTTGACTAACACGGCCTTGCTCAGGCCGCAGGCGTGCATCACGGTAATTTCACTTTCCGTGTAGAGTCGTCCCAGCGTCATCAGGATCGCCAGAAACAGACTCAGGGGCAGTATAAGTTGTGCCATTTCAGGCACGCCGAGTCCTAACAATGTCAGAACGAGGTTTGTCGGCACTTCGCCATCCACCGCGGCTCCTAAAATCCTGACTAACTTCTGGCAAAAGAAGATTAATAGCAGGATGAAGAGGATAGCCAGCTGGCTTTTGAGCGTTTCCCGAACCAGATATCTAATGATGATCACGCTTAGTACGCCTGTGAAAACTTGTCTTTTTGCAGGAAAATCGCTAGTTTCAACGCTTATTTGCCATTTTTCTTCATCAATGGCCGTCATCGTAGCTAAAATTGTATGACAAACGCGCATGGGTGGTGGAAAAACAACATCTTGTCACCCTGATTCATTATGACCTCCAGCGGCAGAATGTCATGCTGCCACGACGAATAAATGGGTCATGAGCGCGCTACATTCTAGCGGCAGCAGCGGCCGTTGTCTTTAAGATTCAGGAGAGTGCATGGAGTTCAGTGTAAAAAGCGGAAGCCCGGAGAAACAGCGCAGTGCCTGCATTGTCGTTGGCGTTTTCGAACCGCGCCGTCTGTCACCGATTGCCGAACAGCTGGATAAAATCAGCGACGGCTATATCAGCGCCCTGCTGCGCCGTGGCGAGCTGGAAGGAAAAGTAGGCCAGACACTGCTGCTGCATCATGTGCCCAACATCCTGTCTGAGCGGATTCTGCTGATTGGCTGCGGCAAAGAGCGCGAGCTGGACGAGCGTCAGTATAAGCAGGTGATTCAGAAAACCATCAATACGCTGAACGACACCGGCTCAATGGAAGCGGTCTGCTTCCTGACCGAGCTGCACGTTAAAGGCCGCAATACCTACTGGAAAGTGCGTCAGGCGGTCGAAACCTCGAAAGAGGCGCTGTATAACTTCGATCAGCTGAAGAGCAACAAGGCGGAGCCGCGCCGTCCGCTGCGCAAACTGGTGTTTAACGTGCCGACCCGCCGTGAACTGACCAGCGGTGAGCGCGCGATCCAGCACGGTCTGGCGGTGGCTGCCGGCATGAAAGCGGCGAAAGATCTCGGCAATATGCCGCCAAACATCTGTAACGCTGCCTACCTTGCCTCGCAGGCGCGTCAGCTGGCCGATGCCTTCAGCAAAAATGTGACTACCCGCGTCATCGGCGAACAGCAGATGAAAGAGCTGGGGATGAACGCCTATCTGGCGGTGGGTGCCGGTTCGCAGAACGAATCGCTGATGTCGGTGATTGAGTACAAAGGCAACCCGGATGCCGACGCGCGTCCCATTGTGCTGGTCGGTAAAGGCCTGACCTTCGACTCCGGCGGCATCTCGATCAAGCCGTCCGACAGCATGGACGAAATGAAATATGATATGTGCGGCGCGGCCTCGGTCTATGGCGTGATGCGCATGGTGGCCGAGCTTAACCTGCCACTGAACGTGGTCGGCGTGCTGGCTGGCTGTGAAAACATGCCGGATGGCCGGGCGATGCGTCCGGGCGACGTGCTGACCACCATGTCTGGTCAGACGGTGGAAGTGCTGAATACCGATGCCGAAGGCCGTCTGGTGCTGTGCGATGCGCTGACCTATGTCGAACGTTTCGATCCGGAAGTGGTAATTGACGTCGCGACCCTGACCGGTGCCTGTGTAATTGCGCTGGGTCACCACGTCAGCGGCCTGCTGTCGAACCACAATCCGCTGGCGCATGAGCTGATCAGCGCCTCTGAGCAGTCGGGTGACCGCGCCTGGCGTCTGCCGATGGCGGATGAGTATCAGGAGCAGCTGGAGTCCAATTTTGCCGACATGGCTAACATTGGCGGCCGGCCTGGCGGCGCGATTACCGCCGCCTGCTTCCTGGCGCGCTTTGCCCGCAAATATAACTGGGCGCACCTCGACATCGCCGGTACCGCATGGCGTTCAGGCAAAGCCAAAGGCGCCACCGGTCGTCCGGTGCCGATGCTGTCGCAGTTTCTGTTGAATCGGGCAGGATTGAACGGCGACGATTGATCGCCACAATGCTGACTACAAGGGCGGATGAGATTCCGCCCTTGATCTTCTGACGAGCAAACTGATGAAAAACGCAACCTTCTACGTGCTGGAAACCGATGCACCGAGCGACGGCCTGAGCGCCATTGAAGCGCTGGTGTGCAATCTGGCGGAAACACGCTGGCGGGCCGGAAAGCGGGTGTTGATCGCCTGTGAAGATGAGCAGCAGGCGATTCGTCTCGACGAAGCACTGTGGCAACGACCGGCAAACGCCTTCGTGCCGCATAACCTCGCCGGTGAAGGCCCGCGCTACGGCGCGCCGGTTGAACTGGCCTGGCCGCAGCGTCGCGGCAGTTCCCCACGCGACCTGTTAATTAGCCTGCTGCCACAGTTCGCAGATTTTGCTACTGCTTTCCATGAAGTGATAGACTTCGTTCCTTACGAAGAATCTCTCAAACAGCTGGCGCGCGACCGCTATAAAGCGTACCGCAGCGTTGGTTTCCAATTGAATACGGCAACGCCGCCACAGCCGCAAACGACATAGCAGAAATGGAAAAGACATATAACCCGCAAGATATCGAGCAGCCGCTTTACGAGCATTGGGAAAAGCAGGGCTACTTCAAACCGAATGGCGATACCCGCCAGGAAAGCTTTTGCATCATGATCCCGCCGCCGAACGTCACCGGTAGCTTGCACATGGGTCACGCTTTCCAGCAAACCATCATGGACACCATGATCCGTTACCAGCGTATGCAGGGGAAAAATACTCTGTGGCAGGCCGGTACCGACCACGCGGGCATCGCCACGCAGATGGTGGTTGAACGCAAGATTGCGGCTGAAGAGGGCAAAACGCGCCAGGATTATGGCCGTGATGCGTTCATCGACAAAATCTGGCAGTGGAAAGCGGAATCCGGCGGCACCATCACCCGTCAGATGCGCCGTCTCGGCAACTCCGTTGACTGGGAGCGCGAGCGCTTCACCATGGACGAAGGGCTGTCCAATGCGGTGAAAGAAGTGTTTGTCCGCCTCTACAAAGAGAACCTGATTTACCGTGGTAAACGCCTGGTGAACTGGGATCCGAAGCTGCGCACCGCCATCTCTGACCTGGAAGTGGAAAACCGCGAGAGCAAAGGCTCAATGTGGCACATCCGCTATCCACTGGCCGACGGTGCGAAAACCGCTGACGGTAAAGATTATCTGGTGGTCGCCACCACCCGTCCGGAAACCCTGCTGGGTGATACCGGCGTGGCGGTGAACCCGGAAGATCCGCGCTACAAAGATCTGATTGGCAAATTTGTCATGCTGCCGCTGGTAGGCCGTCTGATCCCGATTGTTGGCGATGAACATGCTGACATGGAAAAAGGCACCGGCTGCGTCAAGATCACCCCGGCGCATGACTTCAACGACTACGAAGTGGGTCGTCGTCATAAGCTGCCGATGATCAACATTCTGACCTTTGACGGTGATATTCGCGAGCGCGCCCAGGTGTATGACACTAACGGCGAAGTCAGCGATGCCTGTTCCGATGAGATCCCAGCTGCTTTCCAGAAAATGGAACGCTTCGCGGCGCGTAAAGCCATTGTTGCCGCTGTCGATGAGCTGGGCCTGCTTGAAGAGATCAAACCGCACGACCTGACCGTACCTTACGGCGACCGTGGTGGCGTGGTGATTGAGCCAATGCTGACTGACCAGTGGTACGTGCGCACCGCCCCGCTGGCGAAAGTCGCGGTGGAAGCGGTTGAAAACGGCGACATCCAGTTTGTGCCGAAGCAGTACGAAAACATGTACTTCTCCTGGATGCGTGATATTCAGGACTGGTGTATTTCCCGTCAGCTGTGGTGGGGTCACCGCATCCCGGCCTGGTATGACAACAACGGTAACGTCTACGTAGGCCGCACCGAAGACGAAGTCCGCGCTGAGAACAACCTGGCCGCCGATGTGGCGCTGCGTCAGGATGACGACGTGCTGGACACCTGGTTCTCCTCGGGCCTGTGGACCTTCTCCACCCTGGGCTGGCCGGAAAACACCGAAGCACTGCGCACCTTCCACCCGACCAGCGTGCTGGTGAGCGGCTTCGACATCATCTTCTTCTGGATTGCCCGCATGATCATGCTGACCATGCACTTCATCAAAGATGAAGAGGGCAAACCGCAGGTGCCGTTCAAAACCGTCTACATGACCGGTCTGATTCGTGATGAAGAAGGCCAGAAAATGTCAAAATCCAAGGGCAACGTGATTGACCCGCTGGATATGGTTGACGGTATTTCGCTGGAAGCGCTGCTGGAAAAACGCACCGGTAACATGATGCAGCCGCAGCTGGCTGAGAAGATCCGTAAACGCACCGAGAAGCAGTTCCCGAACGGCATTGAGCCGTCAGGTACCGATGCGCTGCGTTTCACTCTCGCCGCCCTCGCCTCAACCGGTCGCGACATCAACTGGGACATGAAGCGCCTAGAAGGCTACCGCAACTTCTGTAACAAGCTGTGGAACGCCAGCCGCTTTGTGCTGATGAACACCGAAGATCAGGATTGCGGCCAGAACGGTGGCGAAATGACGCTGTCGCTGGCGGATCGCTGGATTCTGACCGAGTTCAACAGCACGGTGAAAGCCTACCGTGAGGCGCTGGATAGCTATCGTTTCGATATCGCGGCCAACCTGCTGTATGACTTCACCTGGAACCAGTTCTGTGACTGGTATCTGGAACTGACCAAGCCGGTCATGAACAGCGGCAATGAATCTGAGCTGCGCGGCACCCGTCATACGCTGGTGAACGTGCTGGAAGGCTTGCTGCGTCTGGCGCACCCGATTATTCCGTTTATCACTGAAACCATCTGGCAGCGCGTGAAAGGGCTGAAAAACATCAGCGATGACACCATCATGCTGCAGCCTTTCCCGCAGTACGATGCGGCGAAAGAGGATGCCGAAGCCAAAGCGGATATCGAGTGGATGAAACAGGCGATCGTCGCGGTGCGTAATATTCGTGCCGAGATGAACATTGCGCTGAGCAAACCACTGGACGTGCTGCTGCGCGACTGCTCACCGGCGGCGCTGCGTCGGGTGGAAGCCAACCGTAACTTCCTGTCGCGCCTGGCGCGTCTGGAAAGCCTGACCATTCTGCCCGCTGGCGAGAAAGGTCCGGTCTCGGTGACCAAGATCGTTGAAGGCGCAGAGCTGCTGATCCCGATGGCTGACCTGGTGGATAAAACCGCTGAGCTCGAACGTCTGGCGAAAGAGCTGGTTAAGCTGGATGTGGAAATCGAGAAGATCGAGACCAAACTGGCGAACGAAGGCTTTGTCTCCCGCGCCCCGGAAGCGGTGGTGGCGAAAGAGCGTGAACGCGTGGCCGAACTGCAACAATCAAAAGCAAAACTGATTGAACAGCAGGCGGTGATTGCGGCATTGTAAGCGTCGTAGCTGACAGCTTATTCATAAAGCCGGGCTTGCCCGGCTTTTTTATTGACCTCGTACAAATCCGGAAGAGATGATGACGACATCCACTACCACGCGCTTTGATCTTAAGGTGCGGCCGATTACTGCCGCCGACAATCCGCACATTGCCCAGGTGATCCGCGACGTTTCCGCGGAGTTCGGCCTGACAGCGGATAAGGGATACACCGTATCCGATCCCCAGCTCGACCACCTGTTTGAGTTGTACAGCGCCGAACAGAGCGCCTACTGGATTATTGAGTCTGACGGCAAAGTGGTCGGCGGCGGCGGCGTAGCGCCACTGTCCTGTAGCGCGCCCGATATCTGCGAACTGCAGAAGATGTATTTCCTGCCTGCGGTACGCGGTCAGGGACTGGCGCGCGAACTGGCCCTGCGGGCACTGGATCATGCCCGTCAGCAAGGGTTCCGTCGCTGCTACCTCGAAACCACCGCCAGCCTGACCAGAGCGATTAAGCTGTATGAGTCTCTGGGCTTTACCCATATCGAGGGGGCAATGGGCTGTACCGGTCACGTTGACTGTGAAGTGCGGATGCTGAAAATCCTGTAACCGATGCGGGCCACCGCACCGGCAGCGGTAAACCCGCCGTTCAGAATGCCGGTACGCCGCTGTGAAAACGTAATTCGCCGTCCGGCTCGCTGATTAATCGTGCTTCGGTTTCGCCAATTGCCCGTACCCGTGGCGCGATATCTTTTGCTGAGATCTGCGCCGCCAGGGCTAAATAGTCCTGATAGTGGCGCGCTTCCGACCGTAACAGCGAGATATAAAACTTCTCCAGCTCACTATCCAGCCACGGTGCCAGACTGGCAAACCGCTCGCAGGATCGCGCTTCAATGTAAGCACCGCAAATCAGCTTATCCACCAGCGTTTCCGGCTCATGGGTGGTCACTTCACGCAGCAGAGACTTCGCATAACGGCTGGAGGTGATCTTCTGATAGACCAGCCCGCGTGACTGCATAATTTCCCAAACCTGATAGAAGTGATGCAGCTCTTCTTTAATCAGCAGCACCATCTTTTCCACCAGCTCATCCGCCCACGGCAATTCATTGCGGACGATGATGCGTTTGGTGAGATTTTTATGGGCATTGATAAAGTCGCTGTCGCCATCTTCGCGGAAGATAAAATCTTCGTACGGCTTCAGCCAGCCGAGGATCGCCTCACCGCTGGGTTTGTCAGCCACATATTTGCGGATCAGCCAGACCGCGGTCTGGGCGGCTTTCAGTTCGCACACCAGATGGTCGGTTAACAGCAGGGTCAGATTTTCCGGTTTACGCGCCTCATCAATCCAGGCTTGTGGCGTACGGCAGTGCAGAAACTGATAGATCGGTTCAAGTAAGGGTGCGTAGTTCATGGTGTTAAAACAGGGCTGGAAAAGAAGAGAGGCGGAGAATTCCCCGCCCTGCGCGACTTAGTGGCGAATGCCATTATCATCTTCATCGTCGATGGCGTCTTCATCATCGCCATCTTCATCTTCGGCGTCCGGGTCTTCGAAGTAGGTGCCCCATCCGTCGTAGTCGACATTGTATTTACCGATCAGGTTCACCAGTTGCTCAACCTGCACATCAATCAGCTCTGGCTTCAGCGCCGATTCACTGATGATGTCAACGCACATCACGGTTGTCCCATCTTCCAGCTCCAGCTCTTCCGGCTCGGTCACTTCATAACCCAGCTTGAAGGCGTCAACCGCGGCCTTCTCCAGCGAATCGAAGTTGTTGCACGAGAGATGATGCTCGATGGTATAAAGCGCATCGGGATCGCTGCCATCCTCCAGCAGCTCTTCAATGATCAGGCGCGTCTCTTCACGCTGCTCTTCCAATAATGCTTCATATGCCATAACGATGTCCTCTCTGAGTTCGGCAATAAACAATTATTTTCCCACACTGCCTGTCGCGCCACTACACAAAACGAAAAGTTTATTCTCGCCGGGGTTGAAAATGCATATTCATACGGTTAGATTGAATTTTAATTCATTTTTATGGTTACCGGAGTGTTGTATGAGTCAGCTGTATCAGCGCCATTTCCTCAGGCTACTGGATTTTACCCCGGCCGAAATTAATCACCTGCTTACCCTTGCTGCTGAATTAAAACGCGCGAAAAAAAAGTGGCAGTGAAGTCCCGACCCTGAAAGGCAAAAACATCGCGCTCATCTTCGAAAAAGACTCGACCCGTACCCGATGCTCTTTCGAAGTTGCCGCTTACGATCAGGGTGCTAACGTCACTTATCTCGGTCCGAGCGGCAGCCAGATCGGGCATAAAGAGTCGATGCGCGACACCGCGCGGGTACTGGGCCGGATGTATGACGGTATCCAGTATCGCGGTTACGGTCAGGAACGGGTGGAAACCCTGGCGGAGCACGCTGGCGTCCCGGTATGGAATGGGCTGACCACGGAGTTTCATCCGACACAGCTACTGGCCGATCTGCTGACCATGCAGGAGCATCTGCCAGGCAAAACGCTCAGCCAGATGACGCTGGTTTACGTCGGCGATGCACGCAATAACATGGGCAACACCATGCTGGAAGCGGCGGCGCTGGTCGGGCTGGATCTGCGGCTGGTGGCACCGCAGAGCTGCTGGCCAGAGGCGCAGCTGGTGGAACAGTGTCGCGACGTGGCGCAGCAGACCGGCGGTAAAATTACCCTCACCGAGAACATTGCTGACGGCGTCAGGGGCGCAGACTTTATCTACACCGATGTCTGGGTGTCGATGGGCGAAGCCAAAGCGGTGTGGGAAGAGCGTATCGCCCTGCTGCGTGACTATCAGGTTAACCGGGCGATGCTCGATCTGACCGGCAATCCGCAGGTGAAGTTCCTGCACTGTCTGCCCGCTTTCCATGACGATCAGACCACGCTGGGCCGGCAGATGGCGGAACAGTACGATCTGCCAAACGGCATGGAAGTGAGTAACGAGGTGTTCGAATCACCTCACAGCATCGTGTTCGATCAGGCGGAAAACCGGATGCATACCATCAAAGCGGTGATGGTGGCGACGCTGGGGCAACGCTGACGCAGATTGCAGGTGTTCGCCTGCATCAGCCCGGCCCGGGTTACCGATCGCTCCGATCCGGGGCCAGCGCAAACGATTTCCTGACACACGATTTTCCCTTGCTGCCTGGCAGCGAATGGGTATAATGCGGCCCAATTTGCCGGAGGAAATATGCTACAGCGCAGCGGACAATTTGACGCTCCATCACGCCTGACCGCAGGCGGCGCCGCTGTTTCTTTCGGTCATCAACCCGATCTTAAAAAAGCCCCTTAATCAGGGGCTTTTTTTTGTCCGCAATCCGGCCGCGCAGAGGAGAAAGCTATGGCTAACCCGCTATATCGCAAGCACATTATTTCGATCAACGACCTCAGCCGTGACGAGCTGGAACTGGTGCTGCATACCGCCGCACAGCTCAAAGCGCACCCGCAGCCGGAGCTGCTGAAGCATAACGTGATTGCCAGCTGCTTTTTTGAAGCCTCGACCCGCACCCGATTGTCGTTTGAGACGGCAATTCATCGTCTCGGCGCATCGGCGGTGGGTTTTGCCGACGGCAGCAATACCTCGCTGGGCAAGAAAGGCGAAACCCTGGCTGACACTATTTCCGTGATCAGCACCTATGTTGATGCGATTGTGATGCGTCATCCGCAGGAAGGTGCCGCGCGGCTGGCGACCGAATTCTCTGGCGGCGTGCCGATTCTCAACGCCGGTGACGGGGCCAACCAGCATCCGACCCAGACGCTGCTCGATCTCTTCACCATTCAGGAGACCCAGAGCCGCCTGAACCAGCTCAATGTGGCGATGGTCGGCGACCTGAAATATGGCCGCACCGTGCACTCCCTGACTCAGGCGCTGGCGAAGTTTGATGGCAACCGCTTCTTCTTTATCGCCCCCGATGCGCTGGCGATGCCGGCTTACATCACCGATATGCTGGATGAGAAAAATATCGCCTGGTCACGGCATGACAGCTTTGAAGAGGTGATGCCGCAGCTCGATATCCTCTACATGACGCGGGTACAGAAAGAGCGTCTCGATCCGTCGGAATATGCCAACGTCAAAGCGCAGTTCATTCTGCGGGCCGCCGATCTGGCGACGGCGCGTGACAACATGAAAGTGCTGCATCCGCTGCCGCGCATCGACGAAATCACCACCGATGTCGATAAAACCCCCTACGCCTGGTACTTCCAGCAGGCCGGGAACGGCATCTACGCGCGTCAGGCTCTGCTGGCGCTGGTATTAAACAGCGAACCCGCCCTGTAAGGAGATCTCAGATGACACATGACAATAAATTGCAGGTCGAAGCGATCAAGCGCGGCACGGTAATCGACCATATCCCGGCTCAGGTCGGCTTTAAACTGCTCTCCCTGTTCCGCCTGACCGAGACCGATCAGCGCATCACCATGGGCCTGAATCTGCCGTCAGGCGAGATGGGCCGCAAAGATCTGATCAAGATCGAAAATACCTTTCTGACCGACGATCAGGTCAATCAACTGGCAGTCTATGCGCCCCATGCCACAGTCAACCGCATCGATGATTATGAAGTGGTGGCGAAGATCGCCCCGACGCTGCCGGAGCACGTTGAGCGGGTGCTGACCTGCCCGAACAGCAACTGCATCAGCCGCAGTGAACCGGTGTTCTCCAGTTTTGCGGTGAAGCAGCGCGCCGATGATGTGCATCTGAAGTGCAAATATTGTGAAAAAGAGTTCGCGCGCCATGTGGTGCTGGGTCACTGGTAATCATTCCGGCCGACCCTATAATGGTCAGCACCGGCGGGCTCACCGCCCTACTGTCCTATTCAAGGAGCAATAATGTCTCGTGAAATCAGTACTGAAAAAGCCCCTGCCGCTATCGGCCCCTATGTTCAGGGTGTCGATCTTGGCAGCATGATCATCACCTCCGGTCAGATCCCGGTCAATCCGGCCACCGGCATGGTCGCCGATGACGTGACCGCGCAGGCACGACAGTCGCTGGACAACGTGAAGGCGATTGTGGAAGCAGCTGGCCTGAAGGTGGGTGATATCGTGAAAACCACGGTATTCGTTAAGGATCTGAATGACTTTGCCACGGTGAACGCGGCCTATGAGGCATTCTTCACCGAGCATGATGCAGCGTTCCCGGCCCGTTCCTGTGTCGAAGTGGCGCGCCTGCCGAAAGATGTGAAGATTGAAATTGAGGCGATTGCCGTTCGTCGCTGAGTCACGACGAATGCGTAGCCGCCTCGCTGCCTGATGCCGGCAGGAGGCGGCCAGCCTTAGCGTTTAGCCGGTCGCCATAGCCACAGCAGGGCAATGGCCAGCGCAAACAGCACGCCAAACCCGATGCCGGTGGCGACCGCCGGCGCGCCCGCTTTGATTGCCAGCGTATAGAATCCCAGCATCAGCAGCATCGCGCTGTTCTCACCGAGATTCTGCACCGCAATCGCATTGCCCGAGCCAACGCTCTCTTTACCGCGCGCCTGCAGCAGCGCATTCAGCGGCACCACAAAGAAGCCCCCCAGCGCGCCAATCACCATCAGCAGCAGGTAAGCATTCAGCAGCGAATGCTGCAGTGAGAAGACCACCACCATCACGCCAATCAGCACTCCGGCCGGCATACAGCGACGTACCGTTTCCAGCGTCACCAGCTTCGCCGCCGCCGCCGCACCCAGCACAATACCGATCGCCACCATCGCATTCAGGGTGGTCGGCGTGGTGTTGTCATGAATGCCCAGCGCCACCGGCACCCAGAGTACCAGCAGGAAACGCAGCGTGACGCCCGCCCCCCAGAACAGGCTGGTGCCCAGCAGCGAGAAACGCGTTTCGGCATCATGCCAGAGCACTGCCGCCGCCCGGAAGAAACTGCGCAGCATGGCAGCGATCTGCCAGCTTTGCCCCGGACGCGCCGCCTGCAGCTTCGGGATGAACAGGTTCGCAACCACCGCGACGCCGTAGGTGACCGCGCAGATGCCGAGCGCCGCCAGCAGATGCCAGTCCGCCAGCATACCGCCCGCTACCGAGCCGAGCAGGATGGCAGCGATGGTCGACCCTTCCATCAGCCCGTTGGCTTTCACCAGCTTTCCGCCGTGGGTGATTTCACCGAGGATGCCATATTTTGCTGGTGAGTAGGCCGCAGCACCAATGCCCACCAGGGTGTAACCGAGGAACGGGTTGAAGCCGAAACAGATCGCCAGCGCGCCCAGCAGCTTCAGGCTGTTGGCGATCATCATCACTCGCCCTTTCGCCATGCTGTCGGCCATCTGTCCGACAAACGGCGCCAGCAGAATGTAGGTAGCGACAAACAGCATCTGCAACACCGGCTGGCTCCAGTCGGGATAGAACTGGCTTTTCAGCACCGCCAGCGTGGCAAACAGCAGCGCGTTGTCGCCAAAGGCCGAAAAGAACTGGGCCACGATCACCGCGATCATGCCGCGTGACATCAGCGGCGCATCCCGTTCGATCTTCATGCCTGCTCCTCTTCAGCCAGCTTTTTCAGCGTCACGTAATCCGGTTTACCGCTACCGAGCTGCGGCAGCTGTTTCATCACCCGGATATCGCGCGGCAGCGCCAGCTCCGGCGCGCCCAGCTCGCGGGCGGCTTTTTGCAGGCCGTCACGCGCCAGTTCGCTGTCGGTGGTGAACAGCACCAGCGCCTCGCCACGCTGACCATCCGGCCGCAGTGAGGCGGCATGCTGCTTATCTGGCGACGCTTTCAGCGCGATCTGCTCAACAATTTCCAGCGACACCATCTCGCCAGCGATCTTGGCGAAGCGTTTAGCACGTCCCTGAATCTGGCAGAATCCCGCCTCATCAAAGCTGACGATATCGCCGGTGTCATACCAGCCCGCTTCCTGATTGCCTTCACCATCATCGGCAACCGGCACTTCCAGTACGCCGGGATTCTCGACCCGCAGATAGCCTTTCATCACGTTCGGGCCGCGCAGCTGCAGCCGTCCGCCCTGCTCAATGCCCGGCACAGACATCAGTCGCGAATCCATCCCCGGCAGAATGCGTCCCACGGTGTGCGCCTTCGCCGCCATCGGCACGTTAATCGCCACCACCGGCGCGCATTCGGTTACGCCATAGCCTTCAAGGATGCGAATACCATATTTCTCCATGTAGATCTGGCGGGTGTTTTCCTGCAGCTTCTCAGCGCCGGCCACCACATAGCGCAGGCGGGCAAAGTCGTAAGGGGCCGCGAAGCGGGCATAGTTGCCGAGGAAGGTTGAGGTGCCAAACAGCACGGTGCAGTTTCGGTCATAGACCAGCTCCGGCACGATGCGGTAGTGCAGCGGGCTGGGATAGAGGAACACCTGTGCGCCGGTCATCAGCGGTGTAAACAGGCCAACGGTCAGACCAAAGGCGTGGAACAGCGGCAGCGCCGACATAAAGCGATCACGCGGGGTAAAGTCGGCCACGGTGCGGATCTGTTCGACGTTCGCCAGCAGGCTTTTATGCGAATGCACCACCCCTTTGGGGTTGCCTTCCGAGCCGGAGGTAAACAGCACCATCGCGGCGTCTTCCGGCTGCTGGGGCAGCTGAGCGCGATGTGGCATCAGCAGATGTGCGACGATCCAGAGTTTGTCCTTACTGGTCACGGTATCTTTCAGATCTTCCAGATAGATCCACTGCACCTCGTCGAGCCCCTGCGGCAGATGCCACAAGTTGCCTTTGTCGAGGAACTGCCGCGAGGTGAAGACAGTTTTAATCTGTGCCGCGGTCAGGGCGGCCCGCATACCGTTGACGCCCGAGGTGTAGTTGAGCATCGCCGGAACCCGGCCACGCAGCGAGGCGCCGAAAATCGCCGCGGCGGTGACGGTGGTGTTGGGCAGCAGCAGCCCGACCACTTCGCGCGGCTGGCTGTAACGCTCGAGGATACGGCCCACGCCAAGCGATTTTTTCAGCAGGCCGTTGTAACTGTCGGGTTTGAAATTGACATCTTCAATGCAGCGCTTAAAGGCACCGTAGCGTGAGCGAGCCGCGAGGAAGGCCTCAAACAGGGTTTCACGCGGGCGCACCGCCATGCGGGCTTCCATCATCACATGATGCAGATGTTCACCTGCCAGGATCCGCCGGTCGCGAGCGCGTTTCGCTTCCGGCATCGGGATGCGGGTCGCCGGCAGAATGCTGAGCGTGATGCGCGGAAACAGGCGGCGTTTGAATACGCCCGCCAGCCGGCCAAACGGCGTGAACTCCGCGCCTTCAATCCGCATCGGTACCACGTTCGCGCCGGAACGCGCCGCGACGAAACCGGCCCCGCTGTAGATTTTCATCAGCGATCCGGTGACGGTGATCCGTCCTTCCGGGAAAATCACCACCGGACGGCCGCTGTCGATCAGCCGCACCAGCTGTTTCAGCGCCATCGGCTTAGTGGGATCGAGCGGCACATAGTCGATAAAAGGTTTAACCAGCCGCATAAACCAGCTTTCGCTGATGGTTGAATAGACCGCATAGACCGGCTTAATCGGCAAAAATAGCGCCAGCAATATGCCGTCGAGAAACGACATATGGTTCGGCGTGATCAGTACCTTCTGCTTATACAGTTCGGCGACATCACCGCGCAGTTCGACCCGCCATAACAGGCGGAATACCAGACGCAATAGTTTGAATACCATGCCTGCTCCTTAGCATCGTGAAAAATAGCCCCTCACGATGCAGGATTTGACGCAGTTCGACAACAGAATTATCTGCTACGGTCAGGGTGCCTGCCAGCCGCCACCCAGCGCGGCAATCAGCGCCACGCTGCTGACCCACTGGGTGCTTTGCAGCGTCAGTAAACTCTGTTGTTCGCTCAGGCTGCTGTTTTGGGTGGTCGCCACATCAAGATAGTCGATTATCCCGGCCTCATACTGATTACGCGTCACTCGGGCCGAAGTCTGCGCCGCCACGGCCGCGCGCTGCTGGGCCGCTATCTCGCCCTGCAAAGTATTGAGCTCCACCAGCTGATCTTCCACCTCCTGCAACGCTTCTAATACCGTCTGACGATAGCTGGCGACGCTGGCATCCCAGCTGGCGCGTGCCTGATCGACCTGCGCCGAGGTGGCGCCAAAATCGAGCAGCGTGCCGCTTAGCGCCGGTCCCAGCGACCAGACGCGGTTCGGCAATGCGAACAGCGAATGCAGCACCGACGAACTCACCCCGCCGCTGGCGCTCAGGGTGATATCGGGATAATAACCGGCCACCGCCACGCCCACTGCGGCATTAGCGGCCGCCATGTTACGTTCGGCATAGGCGATATCGGGACGGCGCTGCAGAAGCTGCCCCGGCAGACTGGCAGGTATCGCGGGCAGCGTGGCCTGCAGCGGCGCGGCAGGCAGGCT
>NZ_MLFN01000041.1 GCF_002095315.1 Pantoea conspicua | reverse complement strand
GATTTATTCAACAAAGCCCATGGGAATTACTTATTTAAAAATAAGGCGCAAAGGTTAATTACAGCGTAGTTATGTGACACGAATGTTATGCTATTGCTGGCTTAAAATTGCCCACTGGCTAAGCCCGCTCTTAA
Organism: Pantoea conspicua; assembly: GCF_002095315.1. Classification (GTDB taxonomy): domain Bacteria; phylum Pseudomonadota; class Gammaproteobacteria; order Enterobacterales; family Enterobacteriaceae; genus Pantoea; species Pantoea conspicua. The sequence continues at coordinate 38,969 of NZ_MLFN01000041.1, read as the reverse complement.
CCAAAAAAATCCTCCAACATGCTGTTTTCCGGTGTTATTATTTTATAAACCCTGTTCCGGAAAAGGTCAAATCTGACTGTAACCATCCAAAATAGACTTACTTTTTAATGAGTTAGAAAGCAAATACTTCTGACTGCCGCTTTGTTTGCTTTTTTGCCCTGGATTGTCTAATGACAGGATTATATTTTCAGGCGAAGCCGGTAAAACCGGGCAGTTTAATGTGGATGTAAATGTTAATAAATTGGAGTGAACTCTTACCGGTAATTAACAGCCACCGCGCGTCTGCGGCTTATTCCCTGAAACAGCACTGAATAAGCGGCTTAATAAACAGCAATCACTTATTAACCGGCTGAGCCGCTTATTTTCATCTGCCGTTACGTTATTACCGTTTTAACCTGTTGCGTCATGCCGGTTGCCTGCCGTCGCCGGCTGTGGTTTGTTAGGGTGGCAAACATCCTCTCATCCGGGTTAAGGAGTCGCTATGGCACGTCTGACCGCACAGGATTTTCCGCAGGAACTGCTGGAGCTTTACGATTACTACGCCCATGGACGCATCAGTAAACGCGAGTTTATTGCCATGGCCGGTAAACTGGCGATTGGCGGCATGACCAGTGCCACGCTGCTCGGTATGCTCAGCCCCAACTATGCCCTGGCGACGCAGGTGGAGTTCACCGATCCCGATATCAAACCAGAATATATCCACTACTCTTCGCCGGAGGGTCACGGTGAAGTCCGCGGCTATCTGGTCAAACCGGCGAAACCTGCAGGCCGGCCTCCGGCGGTGGTGGTGGTGCATGAAAACCGCGGCCTTAATCCTTACATTGAAGATGTGGCGCGCCGGGTCGCCAAAGCGGGTTATATCGCTCTGGCGCCAGATGGGCTGAGCTCAGTCGGCGGCTATCCCGGCAATGATGAAGAAGGGCGCGCATTACAGGCGAAGGTCGATCCCGTCAGGCTGATGAACGATTTTTTTGCCGCCGTGACGTTTTTACTTCATCACCCGGAAGCGAACGGGAAAGTGGGGATAACGGGCTTTTGTTATGGTGGCGGCGTCGCCAATGCGGCTGCCGTTGCCTTCCCGGAACTGGCCTGCGCGGTACCTTTTTATGGCCGGCAGCCAAAAGCGGAAGACGTGCCGCGGATAGACGCGCCACTGCTGCTGCATTATGCCGGGCTGGATAACAATATCAACGCTGGCTGGCCAGCCTATGAAACGGCGCTTAAGCAACATAATAAGATCTTTCAGGCACACATCTATCCTGGCGTGAATCACGGCTTCCACAATGATTCAACCCCGCGCTACGACCAACCGGCGGCAGAACTGGCGTGGCAAAGAACTCTGGCGTGGTTTGAAAAATATCTTCATTAACGCAGACTACTGCCGGGTATCAGCGGCGGGACACGGGCAACGCCCGCCCGGCCGCCGCGTTTCGCTATTACGACGTTAATCCTGGTCCGCCACGCTTTTATCGCGTTGCGCCAGAATCCGGCTCAGATTGACCTCCAGCCAGTCGGCCAGCCCGACCACCTGCTCACCCATTTCACGCCCGAGCGGCGTTAGCGAGTATTCCACGTGAGGCGGCACCACCTCGTAAGCGATGCGCTGCACGAAACCGTCCTCTTCCAGATGACGCAGGTTCTGCGCCAGCATCCGCTCACTCACGCCGCCCACCACCCGCCGTAATGCGCTGAAGCGCAGCGTCTGGTCCTGCAGCGCCAGCAGAATCAGTACGCTCCAGCGGCTGGTCACCCGTTTAAGCACATCACGCGACGGACAGTTCACATTGAGCAACTCACCGCGGATAAATTTTTCACTCAATTTTTCAGGCATTTATATCACCATCCTTATACTAACAAATCTGTAAGTACTTACTAAAAGTTAGTTTATCCCGTAGGCTGGATTTCACCAACAGCGAAATAATCGGAGCGATACCATGTTTGCAGTGACAGGTGCCACCGGCCAGCTCGGCCGTTTAGTCATCGACGCACTACTGAAAAAAGTGCCGGCGGGCGAAATCGTTGCCGCCGTGCGTACCCCAGCCAAAGCGGCAGACCTTACTGCACGTGGTTTGGTGGTACGTCAGGCGGATTACAGCCAGCCGGAGACGCTGGCTGCCGCCTTCGCTGGCGTCGATAAGCTGCTGCTGATTTCCGGCAGTGAAGTGGGCCAGCGCGAAGCCCAGCATAAAGCGGTGATTGAAGCAGCCCGCACCGCGGGCGTCGGTTTTATTGCTTATACCAGCCTGCTACATGCCGATAGCTCACCGCTGGGACTGGGCGTAGAACACCGGGCAACCGAAGCGCTGTTACAGGCTTCCGGCGTGCCATTCGCCCTGCTGCGTAACGGCTGGTACAGCGAAAACTATGCAGCCAGTATCGCCCCGGCACTGGCGCATCATGCCTTTATCGGCGCAGCAGGCGAAGGGCGCATCGCGTCGGCGGCGCGTCAGGATTATGCCGATGCGGCAGCGGAAGTGCTGGCAGGTGATAATCAGGCTGGCAAGGTGTATGAACTGGCCGGTGATGACAGCTATACCCTGGCGCAGTTCGCTGCTGAAATTGCCGCTCAGAGCGGTGAAAAGGTGGATTACGTCAATCTTTCGCAGCAGGAATTTGCTGCCGCACTGAAAAGCGCGGGTCTGCCTGACGGCCTGGCGGAGATGCTGGCGGATTCCGACGCAGGCGCAGAAAAAGAGGCTCTGTTTGATGATTCACACCAGCTCAGCCAGTTGATTGGTCGTCCCACGACCTCTTATCAGACAGTGATTCGCGCCGCGCTGGCGAAAAGCTGACTGAAGATCACAGAGCGGGCCGCTTTCGGCCGCTCTGTTTACCGTTTTAAACCTGTTCTGTCGTTACGTATGCCATCTTTTGCACCCTTTTTCCCGCCACGCTTATCTTACAAAATGTAAATAAATGCCGGTTTTCTTCAGGCTAAATTTTTTTCTTATACCGACTAAGAGATTCATCTGAAATGCGTTTTTATTGCACAATGGCATATTTGGTTGAATTGGCTGGAATTTATTCAAAAAAGTCGATTAATAGACAATTTTTATTACGTTCATAGATATTCTGCATTGTTGTTCCGCAGTATGAGAGGTCTATAATTTGTCCTTTGTGCAACCCCGACCGCTCAGGAGGCCGCTATTAATACTTATCGCCAGCAACTAAATGCACTTGAAGAGGTTCGTGCCGGGGCGGAAGTTGAGTATCAATACGATCCCCATGAACTGAAACTGGATCGCATGCAGGATTCTGAACCGGAGCCGGAGCTGATTGAAGGCTTACCGGCGCCGGATGCGCTCACGCCTGCCGATCGTTATCTGGAACTGTTTGAACATGTCCAGATGTCGCATATTTTCGAGGATAGCAAAACCTTCCCCGACTGTTCGCCAAAATACGATCCGCTGGATGTGCTGATGCGCTATCGCCGACAGAAACGCAGCAGTGATTTTGACCTGTCGCGTTTTGTCGCCGATCACTTTTATCTGCCTGGCGTAAATGAAAGCTTTTATGTTTCCAACCCGGATAAAACGCTCAACGAGCATATTGACGATCTGTGGCCGGTGCTGACCAAAATGCCGCAGCAGCATATGCCGCACTCTTCCCTGCTGCCATTGCCGAAACCTTACGTGGTACCGGGCGGGCGCTTTGGCGAGACTTATTACTGGGATTCTTACTTCACCATGCTCGGCCTCGCCGAGTCGGGTCGTGACGATTTACTGCGTCATATGGCGGATAACTTCGCCTGGCTGATTGATAATTACGGCCATGTGCCAAACGGTAACCGTACCTATTATCTCAGCCGTTCCCAGCCGCCGGTGTTTGCGCTGATGGTTGAGCTGTTTGAAGAGGATGGCGTGCGCGGTGCAAAACGCTATCAGGAACAGCTGATGAAGGAGTACCAGTTCTGGATGGACGGTGCTGGTTCGCTGATGCCCAATCAGGCTTATCGTCACGTGGTGCGGATGCCCAACGGTTCACTGCTCAACCGTTACTGGGATGACCGTGATACACCACGTGATGAATCGTGGATCGAGGACGTGGAAACGGCCCGTCAGTCAAAACGTCCGGCAAGCGAAGTCTATCGCGATCTGCGTGCCGGTGCGGAGTCAGGCTGGGACTATTCTTCACGCTGGCTGCGTAACCCGAAACGTCTGTCGAGCATTCGCACCACCCAGTTTATTCCGATCGATCTCAATGCGTTTCTCTACAAGCTTGAGCTGATGATCGCCACGCTGTCGCACGCCAAAGGCGAAGAGCTGACCGCGCTGGCCTGGCAGAAAAAAGCCGAGGCGCGCAAACGTGCGATCACCCGCTATCTGTGGGACAGCACCGCTGGCGTGTTCCGCGACTATGACTGGCGTCGTGAGCGTTTCGGTGCCTTTACGGCGGCAGCGGTGGTTCCGCTGTTTGTTGGCTTAGCCACGCCGCATCAGGCGCATCTGCAGGGCATTGCCCTGCGTCATCTGCTACTAAGCAACGGCGGTCTGCTGACATCGATGGTGGAGAGCGGTGAACAGTGGGATAAACCCAATGGCTGGGCACCGATGCAGTGGATGGCGATTGTCGGCCTGAATAACTACGGCGAAGAGACGCTGGCGAGCGAGATCGCAGTGAACTGGCTGACTACGGTCAACAATTTCTACCAGTTGCACCACAAACTGGTGGAGAAGTATGACATCAGCGGTGATCGCGCCCGTCCCGGTGGCGGTGGTGAATATCCGTTACAGGATGGATTCGGCTGGACCAACGGTGTTACGCGGCGTCTGATGGCGATGTATGGTCATCTGATGGCAGATTAAGCCGGTTCAGGTGTAACGGACGTTAACCGCTTCACCTGACAGCCAGCCACAAAAAAGCCGGGCTTCATGCCCGGCTTTTTTCGCGTTGACGCTTATTTCTTCGCTTCAACGCCGGGCTGTGCTGCCCGTTGCAGGAACTGCTGTGTCACTTCCGGCAGGTGCTGAAGCAACCACTCCGCCATCGCGACTTCCTGCTCACGAATCTCAGTCAATACTCTTACGCCTTCAGCATCGCCAACCTGTTCCGCTGCCGCAATCAGACTGGTATAACTGGCGATCTCGGCATTTTCGAAAACGTAGCCGCTAATCGCGCCTTTCACCACTTCATCCGAGGTGAACATACCGCCCATTGCCTGACCGGTCGCTGCCATTTTACCCATCACATCTTTCATTACGGAGTGATCAATGCCGTGGGTGTCCAGCAGCTGCTCCAGCAGGGTAAGCTGATGTTTGGTCTCATCCAGGTGCTGCGCCAGACGCTGTTCCAGCGCCGGATAGTGCTCCAGGCGACCAGACATTTTGCTCAGCATGCTTTCAGCCTGCTTTTCCATTGCGTGCGCATCACGCAGCCAGTCATGATAATTTTCAATTGCCGTCATTTGCTACTCCTTAACATACAGTTATGGATTCCGCCACCGAAGTGAGCTTCTGATCCGTCTGTTTCTCTTCATTCAGGGTCTGTTCCAGCAGTTTTGCGGCCTGGGTGTAACCCAGTTTGAGTGCCAGCGCGTGCAGGGTGCCGTAAGTGGCAATTTCATAGTGCTCAACTTTTTGTGCTGCGCCAATTAACCCCTGATCACGGACTTCGCCCTTTTCAACCGAATCAATGATCTCCTGCGCCTCTTCAACCAGCCCTTCAAGCGCATGGCATTTCATTCGTTTGATTTTAACCTCTGGCGTGGCTTCCACTAATTCATCCAGCCGCTCGATTTGGCCGCGCGTCTCTTCAAGATGCTGATTAAACGCAGCGACAAGTTTTTCATCGCTGGCAGCGCGCGCCATTTTCGGCAATGCACGGGTTATCTGTTTCTCAGCGCTGTACACATCAGACAAATCATGGATGAAGAGATCGTTTAGCGTTTTCACTGTCATAAGATAGCCTCATTGATTGAAAAGTTGCGGTAAGAAATAACGCAACGCCAGTCATATCGGTGACACTTAAAAATTCTAGCGGAGATTTTTTATCTCGCACGCCGCATCGGTATGAATTTAAGCCGTAAGTGGCATGCAGAATGCATTTTTCTTTTCACAGCAACAAGTTAGCTCTCTAAGGTTTTTTGTTATAACGGCTTAGCTAAACAGATAAAGTTGTACAAATGAAATTAAATTTGTATAAATTTCATCAGTAACAATTAAGAAAAGAGAAACTAACCGGGCAGGCAACTTGTACAAAAAATTAATTAAACCGTACACCCCTGGCTCGCTGAAAATAAAAAACCAGAAAGGGGTCACCTTTCCGGTTTAATCGGTTAATCTGCCACCGCTATTGATTAAGCACTGGCATAATGCTGGCAGTAATTATCCTGCAGGAGAATTAAATAGATTTAACATTGCCCAGCGAACTGATGGTACCTGCTGTGACAGCAGCGTTAAAGACGTTCAGCTCCGGCGGCTTACCTTACCCCCTTTCCGTCCAGCCTCAATAGCGCGCTCGGGATCATTTTTAAAGTTTCCGCCGCTTTTCTGGCCGCCTTTACGCCCCGCCTCCGCCGCGCGCTCTCTGTCCGCAGCAAAATTTCCCGCTCCACCACGATATTGAGTCATTCTGTGTTCCTCATTGGATTTAATAATAGAAATAGCACAGTGATGCTTCATCAGTCCGAATCAGCAAATATAAATGTAGCCGTAAAATTTCTTCTATCAAGATAGGAAAATAGAAAACCCATCATAATTTTTGGTTAATTTATGGCAATTAGCTTTACTGACTGATAAAGCGCCGCCACTAAACTTCGCAACCGAAAAAAGGCAAAAGAGATAATCCGCGGCCTTCCTCAGACAATGACGAATTGCTATTAATCGATCATTTTCATAAAAAGTCCAATTGAAAACTATATAAGCGAAGCGGCACGATAACGTCGTCATATGAAACAGTTAGTGAAGATGATCAACAAACGATCAATTTACCTAAGCGAAGCGTAAAGTTTGGTTTAAGAAAAACCAAATCAGGTGAGAAATAAGCGAAGCGTGAGTCTCTTTCAAAACCAGTTAAAAGCTGAGCGGATCGATCAATAAATGATCAAATACCCTATTTCATTCATCCGATATTAAAAGAAAGCGCTCAGAAAATGGCTTTCAGGGTGATTGAAATAAGCGAAGCGTAAAAATATTATGCGTAACGGTGGATCGGTTTTTTTAAGATTTGTACGAAAAGTATCTTTGTGCGAGAAAGCGCACTCATTTACGGAAAAAGGGAGAGAAGAAATACAGATTCGAGTCGCCCTGACGTCAGGCCTGCGTATGCAGAGCCGCGGCGGGAGAATCCAGATAGAGCCGGGCGGGATTACGCGAAGGGATTAAGACTCAAAGGAGATCAGCGTGAAACGGGGCAAAAGCGACACCGCGTTTACCCCTTTTTTTAATGCGATACATCGCTTCATCCGCGCGTGCCAGGGCGGAATCAAAGTCATCTTTTCGCTGCACCTGTGCAACACCAATTGATGCACCCATCATTGCATGGCCATTTGCCATATCAAACGGCGTCAGCACCGCATCCAGGCAGGCGTGAACCAGTTTTTCCAGTTGTGGATGTTGTAACGAAAATGGCAGCAGCAGGACAAACTCATCACCGCCAGGGCGACCAATAATCACCTCGGCCGGACAGAGATCAACAAAGCGCTGGCTGAGCTGGATCAAGACGTCGTCGCCGCTGCGATGGCCCAGCGTGTCGTTAACGTGTTTGAAATTATCTAAATCGATAAAGGCGACACACAACGGCCCCTGCGCTTTTAAATCGCGAAAATGATTCTGCAACGCATGGCGATTGGTCAGCATGGTCAGCGGATCGTGCAGCGCCAGCAGAGCGAGCTGCTCCTCATATTGCTTCTCTTTGGTCATGTCGATGTGGGTGCCGGTCACCTTTAACGGGCGACCCTGATCGTCCCATTCGCTGACCCGACCCCGATCCAGCACCCAGGTTATGCTGCCGTCTTTAGCGATCATGCGATGCAGCGCTTCGTAGTAAGGCGCTTTTCCGGCGATATGATCGTAAAACGCCGTCAGAACCTCATCAGCGTCTTCAGGATGCAGGCTCTCTTTCCAGGAGTCGAAGTTGGCGTCGGTCTCTTTGGGTTGAAAGCCCAGCATCGCGCCCCAGCGTCGGTTGAAGATCACCAGCTTGCCACTGGGGATGTCCAGTTGCCACAGGAACAGGCCGGTACCGTCCAGCGCTGCGTTGAGCTTGTTACGGGCGTCATGGGCTATACGCTTCAGACGCGCATTATGCTTTTTCAGGTTTTGTATCTGTAGTCGCAGCGCTTCTTCTGACATAGCAGCCATAAGACAGGGTTTAAAGGAGGTTATTGTGCCTGTACGCACAATTCTGTAAAGGGAGGCTTATAAAACACGATTAGTCGCGGTGAATTGCAGGCTGGACAGGATATCAGGCGGCCCGGCCCTGGCAATACAGCATAGAGGTGGTACGGAAAATTAATTTCTCCGTGGAATCTGTTCAGTCAGGGCCGGTGTGAAAAAGGGTGTGCGATAGCATTTTTCGGCAGAAATGCAAAAACCCGCCAGAGGCGGGTTCTTTAAAGATGGTGCCCGACCCGAAGATGCCGGGAGCATTTTTGCATCGCGCGTCCGCGCGCGAACCCAAAGGGATGTGGCGAGTTCATCGAACCTTCGATGAACGGGTTCAACGCTCTGAAATGCAAAAACCCGCCAGAGGCGGGTTCTTTAAAGATGGTGCCCGAACCCGGAATCGAACCAGGGACACGGGGATTTTCAATCCCCTGCTCTACCGACTGAGCTATTCGGGCAACGGGGCGCATTAAACCAAAGCGGCCCGACAGCGTCAAACGCTTTTCATCAAAATGAAATCGACTGGCGGCTTTTCCATCAACCCCCTGTCCTGTCCCCCCGCTGCAGGTAAAATCGTGCTATCGGGTGATTAAATTTCGTTCAGGCCAGCTGCGGAGGCTGAATTGTGGCGCGGTTAAGCCGATAAATGTGACGAGACCAACACTAATAATAAGGATCGCCATGTTTTACACCATTACATCAGGTATTGCTTCCCGGCTCAGCTGGCAGAAGCGCACACACTCCGCAGCAACACTCACTTCCCTTAGCGACTCGATCGCCATGATAGAGTTCACGCCCGAGGGCACCATTCTCAGCGCAAATGCGCTATTCCTCGACCGTATGGGCTATACGCTGGCAGAAATTGATGGTCAGCATCACAGCCTGTTCTGTACGCCGGATCAGCTGCAGTCAAATGACTATAGCGACTTCTGGCTACGGCTGAACCGCGGCGAAAGTTTCAGCGATAAGTTTCTGCGTGTGGCAAAAAATAGCCGACCGGTGTGGCTCGAAGCCAGCTATGTGCCGGTGCAGGATCGTCATGGACGGGTATTCAAAATCGTGAAGCTGGCAACTGACATTACCGGCCATATCAACGACGCTCAGGAGCAGCGCGCCATGACGAACGCGATTGAACGCTCAATGGCGGTGATCGCGTTCAACCTGAAAGGCGAAGTGCTCAAAGCCAACGACAATTTCCTGAAAACCATGGGATACCGTCGTGAGGAGATTCAGGGCGTACACCACAGCCAGTTCTGCTCAGAGGAAATTCGCAACAGTCGCGAATACAGCGAACTCTGGCAGCGGCTGAATCACGGCGAATTTATCTCAGGTCAGTTTCCCCGGGTGAATAAGCAGGGGCGCACCGTCTGGTTACGCGCAACTTACAATCCGGTGTTCGACGAACAGGGCAGGTTATATAAAGTGGTGAAGTTTGCCACCGATGTGACAGCCCAGGTCGAGAAGAACCAGCAGGAGCGCGAGGCGGCTCAGCGGGCCTATCACACCGCCCTGCAAACCAACGAAAGCACCCGCGTCGGTGCTGATGTGATCGCCAACAGCGTGCAGACCATGAATGCGCTGGCAGGCGAACTGCAGGGGATCTCGGGTGATATTTCCGGTCTGAGTGAATCGTCTGAGCGTATTGGCTTTATTGTGGAAAGCATCCGCCGTATTGCCGATCAGACCAACCTGCTGGCGCTGAATGCGGCAATCGAAGCGGCGCGCGCCGGCGCCCACGGCCGCAGCTTTGCAGTGGTCGCCAACGAGGTCAGGACGCTGGCGGCTAACATTAACCGTGCCACGGCCGAAATTGAGAGCCGGGTGCAGCAAAATCATCTGCTGGCGGGTAAGGCGCTGAAAGGGATTGAATCAAACCTGAGGCGTGCCGATCACGGGGTGCAACTGGCACAGGAAGCGGGCGGCGTGATTGCTGAAATTCGTGAAGGCGCGACGGATGTGGTGCGGGCGATTAGCCACGTGACGGAGACGCTTAAAGCATAAAAACAAAGGGGCCGCGGCCCCTTTTTACGCCTGCACGACTATTTTTTCTCTGCCACCACCGACGCTTCCGGCGCTGGCGGAACAAAGATGTGATCCAGAATGGCACGCATCACCGGTGCCGCCGTGACCCCTTCCCCACCGCCATTTTCCAGAATCAGCGTCACCGCCACTTTTGGTGCGTCGAACGGCGCAAACGCGGTATAGAAGATATGGTCGCGCAGCCGGACCGGGATCATTTTGGCGTTATAGATCTGATTCTGTCGCAAACCAAATACCTGCGAGGTGCCACTTTTCGCTGCTATGCCATAAGGCGCGGTATGAAAATACTTATAACCGGTGCCGTTAGGCGCATTTGCCATGCCAAACATAGCGTGGCGCACCAGCGACCAGTAAGGAGAGTGCGGGTCGCCAATCTGCGCAGCCGGCTGTTTTGGCTGATAGTGTTCAATCAGTTTGCCGCGCTGGGCTTTCTCCAGCAGGTGCGGCGCGATCACCCGGCCATTATTGATCAGCGCCACCATCGCTTTCTCCATCTGAATCGGGGTCGCAATCCAGTAGCCCTGACCAATGCCGACGGAAATGGTATCACCCTGATACCAGGTTTTTTATGCACCTTCTGTTTCCACTCGCGACTCGGCAGTAAGCCGTTGTACTCCTCATTCAGATCGATGCCGGTAGATTTGCCGTAACCAAACTGGCTCAGCATGGTGTGGATACGGTCAATGCCCATCATAAAGGCGACCTGATAGAAGAAGGTGTCGGCGGACTCCTCAATCGCCCGGGTGACATCCAGCATACCGTGTCCGGATTTTTTCCAGTCGCGGTAACGGCGATCGGTGCCAGGCAGCGTCCAGGTAGCGCGCCAAAGAACTGCGACTGCGGCGTAATCACATGGGTCAGCAGCGCTGACATCGCCATATAGGGCTTCACCGTCGAGGCCGGTGGATAGAGTCCCTGGGTCACGCGGTTGATCAGCGGCAGATTCTTATCCTGCAGCAGCGACTTGTAGGCCTGATAGCTGATGCCTTTCACAAAGGGATTAGGGTCGTAACTGGGACTGGAGACCATTGCTAACACCGAGCCATCACGCGGGTCCTCAATCAACAGCGCCGCACGCTGGCCCGCCAGCAGGCTTTCGGCGTACTGCTGCAGATGCAAATCCAGCGTCAGGGTGAGGTTTTTTCCGGCCACCGGCGGCACCTCTTTCAGCACCCGCACGATGCGGCCGTGGTTATCCACCTCCACTTCCTGATAGCCAGGCTTGCCGTGTAGCATCGTCTCGTAATAGCCTTCAACGCCCTGTTTACCGATATTGTGATCAGCGGCGTAGTTCTCGGCGATGCCCGCCGCATTCAGCCGCTTGTAGTCGTTATCGTTGATTTTCGACACATAACCGAGCACGTGCGCCAGATCGGCCCCATAGGGATATTGCCGATCCTGATAAATTTCGATGCTGGCACCGGTAAACCGAAACTGGTTAACCGCAAAGCGCGCCACCTGCTCTTCGCTCAGCTCCTCTTTCAGCACCACCGGCTTGTAGCGGCTGGTCTGTTTTAACGCGTGCCGGAAAGTTTCAATCTCGTCGGGCGTCAGGTTGAGGATCGGCGTCAGCGCCTGCAGTGTGGCCTGCATATCTGCGATTTTATAGGGCGTCAGGGTGATAGCGTACCAGCTGACGTTGCGGACCAGAGGAATACCATTACGGTCATAAATCAGCCCGCGCGTCGGGGCGATGGGAATCATTTTGATGTCATTCTGGTTGGATCGGGTCTGGTAGTAGCTGTGGTCGCGCACCTGCAGGCGATACAGATTCACAGCAAGAATGATGAAGCAGAGACAGACCAGAGCAAAAGCCACCGTCGCACGACGGGCAAACAGTTTCTCTTCAGCGTCGAAGTTACGAAAATTCATCAGGCAGCATTATCAGGCGGTTACTTATTATTTGTTGTTCCGCAACATGATAAAGCGCGCTCGCAGGCGTACCAGCGCGAAGATGCACAAGCCTGGCGAAAAGTGTGTCATTTGATGTGAATGTTACAGGATGGGAAAAGCAGAGAGATCGGGCCCTCTGTGTGAAAAGAGGACCCGGAGAGATCATCAGGCAGCCAGCATCAAACCGCACCGGCCACGTTGATTAATCACCCAGCAGCACTGACTCCAGCGCAATTTTGATCATGTCGTTGAAGGTGGTCTGACGTTCAGCCGCCGTGGTCTGCTCATGGGTACGGATATGGTCCGATACGGTACAGATGGTCAGCGCTTTAGCACCGAATTCTGCCGCCACACCGTAGATGCCCGCCGCTTCCATCTCAACGCCGAGGATGCCATATTTTTCCATCACGTCGAACATCTGCGGATCCGGGGTATAGAACAGATCGGCGGAGAAGATGTTACCGACGCGCGCTTCCACACCCAGATTTTTAGCCGCATCGACTGCGTTACGCACCATGTCGAAATCGGCAATCGCCGCGAAGTCGTGATCCTTGAAACGCATACGGTTGACTTTGGAATCGGTGCAGGCACCCATACCAATCACGATATCGCGCAGTTTAACGTCTGCACGCACCGCACCACAGGAACCTACACGAATGATCTTCTTCACGCCGAAGTCGGTGATCAGCTCTTTGGTGTAGATTGAGCAGGATGGAATGCCCATACCGTGGCCCATCACTGAAATTTTGCGCCCTTTGTAGGTGCCGGTGTAGCCCAGCATGCCGCGCACATTGTTCACTTCCACCGGATTTTCCAGGAAGGTTTCAGCAATGTGTTTCGCACGCAGCGGGTCACCCGGCATCAGGACCACGTCAGCGAAGTCACCCATTTCGGCATTAATATGCGGAGTTGCCATTGTTACTTTATCCTTGTTAAATCGCTGGGTTACAGCATGTTCTTGCCATAGTCCATGTCGGACAGGCCAAAATAGTGTGCAATTGTCTGACCGATATCGGCGAAGGTTTCGCGATAACCGAGTGAACCCGGTTCAACTTTCGGCCCGTAAATCAGAATCGGAATGTGCTCACGGGTATGTTCGGTGCCTTTCCAGGTCGGATCGCAGCCGTGGTCGGCAGTCAGGATCAGAATGTCATCCTCGCCCACCAGCTCCATCAGCTCCGGCAGACGACGGTCAAACAGCTCCAGTCCGCCCGCATAACCGGCGACATCACGGCGATGTCCCCAGGTCGAGTCGAAGTCGACAAAGTTGGTAAAGACAATCGACTGATCCGGCGCGATTTTCATCTCCTGAATCGTGGCGTCAAACAGCGCATCCAGTCCGGTCGCTTTGACCTTTTTGGTGATGCCCTGTTCCGCATAGATATCGGCGATTTTCCCCACCGAAATCACATGACCGCCCTTCTCATCCACCAGCTTTTTCAGCATGGTGGCAGACGGAGGCTCCACCGCCAGATCGTGACGGTTGCCGGTGCGTTCGAAGTGACCCGCTTTATCGCCGACAAACGGACGCGCAATCACGCGACCGATGTTGTAACCGCCTTCCGTCAGCTCTTCGCGGGCAATCTCGCACAGCGCATAGAGGCGATCCAGGCCAAAGGTCTCTTCGTGACAGGCGATCTGGAATACCGAGTCCGCAGAGGTGTAGAAAATCGGCTTGCCGGTTTTCATGTGCTCTTCACCCAGCTGATCCAGAATCACCGTACCGGAAGAGTGGCAGTTACCGAGATAGCCCGGCAGCTCCGCGCGCTCAACCAGCTTATCGAGCAGTTCCTGCGGGAAGCTGTTCTCCTGATCGCTGAAGTAACCCCAGTCGAACAGCACCGGAACCCCGGCGATTTCCCAGTGGCCTGACGGCGTATCTTTACCTGACGAAATTTCGCTGGCGTAAGCGTAAGCGCCGGTGATCTTCGCGTTCGGATCGAGGCCCGCCGGGAAGCGACCGGTAGAGAGTTCTGCGGCTTTACCCAGACCCAGTGCGGTCAGGTTAGGCAGATGAAGTGGCCCTTTACGGCCTTTATCTGCTTCACCGTTGAAACAGGCTTCAGCAATGTGGCCGAGCGTATCTGAACCTTCGTCACCGAATTTATCAGCATCTTTACTGGAGCCGATCCCGAAGGAGTCGAGAACCATAATAAAAGCACGTTTCATGCAAGTCTCCTGCGCAATGGCGCGTGACAAGTCAAAAAAAAGCGATCAGATCAGTATACCCGAATGCATTGCCGCTGGCACCGATTACTGGCCGGTTAACTGACATCGCTCACACGACGATAGACCACTGGCGTGGTGGCGGGCGCGGTATCACTCAGCACCAGCGCGGCTTTGACCGCTTCGGCGGCCTGTTGCCACTGCGCTTCGTTGCTGGCATGGATAATCGCCAGCGGTCGCTGAGCATCAGCACGCTCACCCAGGGTAATCATCTCGCTTAAACCAACGCTGTAATCAATGCTGTCGCTGGCGCGCTGGCGCCCGCCGCCCATTGAAACCACCGCCAGCCCCAGCGCCCGGGTATCCATGCTGCTGACAATACCCGGCTGATCGGCATAGACCGCCTTGCTGAGCATCGGCGCAGGCAGATACGCGTCGTAGCGCTCAACAAAATCGGCTGGGCCGTTCTGCGCCGCCACCATGCGGGCGAAAATCTCCGCTGCTTTGCCGTTATCCAGCACCTGCATCAGCTGCTGGCGCGCTTCTTTCTCATCTGCGGCCAGTTTGCCGGAAATCAACATTTCGCTGCACAGCGCCAGCGTCACTTCCAGCAGACGTGGATTGCGCTGTTCGCCGGTGAGGAAGCGCACTGCTTCCCGCACTTCCAGTGCGTTACCGGCTGACGACGCCAGCACCTGATTCATGTCGGTGAGCAGCGCGGTAGTCTGACAGCCCGCCCCGTTAGCAACGCCCACAATCGACTGCGCCAGCGCTTCTGACGTCTCGTAAGTCGGCATAAACGCGCCCGAGCCCACTTTAACGTCCATCACCAGCGCATCCAGCCCTTCCGCCAGCTTCTTCGCCAGAATCGAGGCGGTAATCAGCGGAATCGAGTCTACGGTAGCGGTAATGTCACGCGTGGCGTAAAAGCGTTTATCCGCCGGGGCCAGGGAGTTGGTCTGGCCGATAATCGCCACCCCAACCTGTTTGATGATCTCGCGGAAGCGGTCATCGCTGGGGAAAATATCAAAGCCGGGGATCGCCTCCAGCTTGTCCAGCGTGCCGCCGGTGTGGCCGAGGCCACGGCCGGAGATCATCGGAATATAGCCGCCGCAGGCTGCCACCATCGGCCCGAGCATCAGCGACGTCACATCGCCGACACCGCCGGTCGAATGCTTATCCACCACCGGGCCGTTCAGGTTGAGTGATTTCCAGTTCAGCACGGTACCGGAATCACGCATCGCCATGGTCAGCGCCACGCGCTCAGGCAGCGTCATATCATGAAAATAGATGGTCATCGCCAGCGCGGCGATCTGGCCTTCCGAGACGCTGTTATCACGGACGCCGTTGATAAAGAAGCGGATTTCAGCGTCAGTCAGCGCATGACCGTCACGTTTTTTGCGAATAATTTCTTGTGGCAGGAACAAGGTAGCCCCCTGGTTCAGGGAAATCAGGATGGAGAACAGGCGGTCAGCGACCGCCTGAGGGATCAGTAACCCGCTTTGCTGGTGTCGCTGTCATGACCCAGGGTATTCAGCAGGCTCGCCAGCAGGCTGGAGGCACCAAAGCGGAAGTGACGCGCATCGGCCCACTCCGCACCCAGCGTCTCTTCCGCCAGCTGCAGGTAAATTGCCGCATCTTCAGCGGTGCGCACGCCACCCGCCGGTTTGAAACCGACCTGCTGGCTGACGCCTTTATCGCGGATGACGCTCATCATGATCTGCGCCACTTCCGGCGTAGCGTTGACCGACACTTTACCGGTGGAGGTTTTGATGAAGTCCGCACCGGCATCAATCGCGATTTCAGACGCCTGACGGATCAGCGCTTCCTGCTTGAGTTCGCCGGTTTCGATAATCACTTTCAGCAGCACATTCGCTTCGGCGCAGGCGGTTTTACAGGCTTTCACCAGATCAAAACCGACCTGGCTGTTGCCGGCAATCAGCGCACGGTACGGGAACACCACATCCACTTCATCGGCGCCGTAAGCGATCGCCGCACGGGTTTCAGCCAGCGCGATCTCAATGTCATCGTTGCCATGCGGGAAATTGGTCACCGTGGCGATACGAATCTCCGGCGTACCCTGTTCACGCAGCGTTTTACGTGCAATCGGGATAAAGCGCGGATAGATGCAGATAGCCGCCGTGTTACCTGCCGGGGATTTTGCCTGATGACAAAGCGCGATCACTTTTTCGTCGGTGTCGTCGTCATTCAGGGTGGTTAAATCCATCAGTTTCAGGGCGCGCAGGGCAAGGTGTTTGATATCGGTCATGAGGCTCTCCAAAGGATCGAGGTGCGATCCACCGGCTGGCCGGCGGAATGTGATAATAATAACAGCGTCACCGGCGATTTTATGTGCTGGCAGTCACATCAGAATAAGAAAATGATGTAATACTGACATGAAAAACCAGATCTGAGTCGCATATAACGCCATTTAAAGCCCATTATACGCCAGCCGACCGAATGTTACTATTATCACATTCACCCTGGGACAAAGGCGATCCGCTACCGCTAAACGGGTTGATGGCATACGGCGGGAAAAGCGGGTTCAAGCTGAAACAGCTGCTGGCTGTTATGCCATAGCGCATCGGCGATCTCTTCAGGGGATTCTTCCCGCAGGGTGCAGAGCGTCTCCCACACCTGGCGTGCCCGTTCTGGCCGGTTTGGCTGGCCCTGAAAGCCTTTTAGCGGCATATCCGGTGCATCGGTTTCCAGTAGCAGCGAGGAGAGCGGCAGTTGCGCCAGCGTCTGGCGGGTTTTGCTGGCCCGTTCATAGGTGATGGTGCCACCAACGCCAATCGCATAGCCGAGTTTAATAAACGCCTGCGCCTGTTGCAGGCTGCCCGCGAAACCGTGTACCACTCCGCGACGCGGCAGATCGTGACGCCGCAGATGCTGGGCCAGTTTGTCATGGGTACGACGTGAGTGCAGGATCACCGGCAGCGCGTAACGTTTCGCCAGTTTAAGCTGCGCATCAAGAAAGCGCAGTTGCTTATCAAACTGCGGATCGTCGCGATAGAGATCCAGCCCGATCTCGCCGATCGCCACCAGCTTACGCGGGCGCTGCTGCAACATCATCTCCAGTTGATCGAGATGGGCTTCCTGGTGCTGCTCAATGGCAATCGGATGCAGCCCAAGCGCGGCGTAGAGCGGAGCATGGGTGGCAGCCAGCTCGCAGACCCGGTTAAAGCGACTGGCCTCCACGGCCGGGATAATGATCTTCTCTATGCCCGCGGCAGCGGCACGCGCCAGGCTGGCGTCGGCGTCCGACTCAAACGGTGGAAAATCAAAATGACAGTGTGTATCGATAAACCTCATGCCAGCGATCCTTTATCGTAATCGGCATCATTATCCGCCAGCGGCGGCGTAATAATCTCGCGATTATCGGGCGCATTGGCAACCGGCACAGACGGTATAATGATGCGCGGCGGGCTTTGCAGCTCCACATCACTTAGCCACTGGCCCAGCGTGGCGAGGAAATAGCGGCCGCAGCGCCGGCCCAGATGGTAATCCTGGTTCAGCGACGAAATACGGCTGCCGAGCGCACTGCTGGCCAGCACATGCGGGGGAAAGATCTCAATGATGCGTAAGTCACCGGGCGGATTTTCAATAAACTGCTGAATTTCGCGATAGCTCTGCTCATGCTGGTGCAGCACGTTAATCATCGGCTGGAAGGCAGCCGCCGTCATCCAGCGCTCCATGCGCTTAAACCATTTTGGCGTGTAGAACATCTGTGACGGTACGGTGCGTATCACCACAATGGTATCTGCGCCACGACGCGCCGCTTCCCGCACCGGAATCGCATCACTGATACCGCCATCCAGATAGCTGATCCCTTCAAGGTTCACCCCAAGCCGGTAGAAGCCGGGAATGGCGCTGGAGGCTCTGATTAAATCCAGCCAGTTGTCAGCCGTTGGCGTGAAGTAACCCGGCGTGTAGTCGTCGCTGCGGCAGGCGCACATATAAAACTCGCGCCCGCTGGAGAACATTTTTTCGGCGCTGGTCATCGCCAGAGGAAATTCGCGGCGCGTGGTTTCGACCAGCCAGTCGAGATCGATCAGGTTACCGCCGCGCACGAAACGTAGCGGATCGAAAAAGAGTTTGTTGGTGGTGTAACGGGTTATCACACGACGGGCGTAGCCAGGCTGACCACAGACAAAGGCAGAAAGATTTTGCGCGCCGGCAGAGGTGCCGAGCATCAGTTGAAAGGGGTTAAATCGGGCACGCTGAAACTCATCCAGCACACCAGCGGTGAAGATACCGCGTTGACCGCCGCCTTCGCAGACCAGCGCAATTTTATGAGATTTAAACGGTGTCAGCGCAAGAGGTTCAATGGCGCCGAGCGTGACGGGAATGCGTATACCCACTGTGTGAACCTCAAAAGGGGTTCCCGCGGGCAGGCTGAAGGATTGTTACGTCTGTCCAGCAGCATTCCGGAGAACCAGTCATACCCTCCTTTAGCCGGGCAACCGCACTGTACTGGTTGCCCCTTGTAGCGGTGTGAAAAAAATCCCTTTTTCACCTCATTCGCTACCGATGACTGGTCTCCGCTTTATGCTTACATGCTTTGCATTATACTGCAGGACTCATCGGCTAAAGCTTTTTACGGCCGGTAAACAGGCTGATGAGGAACAGGATAATACCAACAACGAAGACAACTTTAGCTGCCCATGCTGCTGTACCCGCTAAACCGCCAAAACCTAACGCTGCAGCAATCAGTGCGATTACCAGAAAAATAATGCCCCAACGAAACATAAGCCTCTCCTTACCCTATTGAAAATCGAACTGCTTATTTAATCCCCGGATGGGTATCTTTTATCCGTGCGGCCTGCTGTTGCGGCCGCACGGTTACCATTAAGATTTAACCGTCAGGTCATTCTTAACGCTTTTCACGCCTTCAATGGCTTTCGCGATGCTTTCAGCACGGTCTGACTGTGCCTGATTTGCCACGTGCCCTGAAAGCTGAACAACGCCGTCGGTGGTTTCAACTTTTACGTTGCGCGACGGAACAATGTCATCCGCTAATAGCTTAGCTTTAATTTCGCTGGTCGTAGCGGCATCGCCCGCATAACCTTTCATCGACTGAGATTTGCTGTCTTTAACGTGTAGTTTGTCGCTGACGGATTTAACACCTTCGATTTTCTGCACCACAGCCACGGCTTTTTCAGCCTGATCCTGTGAGGTGACGAAACCGCTTAAAGTCACCACGCCCTGATGCGTTTTTACCGAAATATCCGTGCTTTTAATTGCGTCATCATCAACCAGTGCAGCTTTTGCCTTGGCGGTGATGCCGCTGTCATCCATAAAACCATCGACTTTTTTCATAGAACTATCGATTTTCGAACCCGTGCTGTCTGCCGTCTGTGACGCTTTCTGAGAAAGCGACTCGTCAGCCAGCGCGCTGCCGCTGATCAGTGCTGAGCCAATCATTGCAGCCATCAGGGTTTTGGCAATCTTAGTCTTGTTCATCGATATATTCCTTCTATCAGTTAACTCGCCCAAAACTGTGGGCGCAACAGCAGCAAACCGCACTGCTGGGTTACAGGACGTAAGGACAAGAGAAGTCTCTTCCGCCGTCCGATAGAATAATCATAGACAACATTTCGCGCTTTGCCTGGCTAACTGGTTGATCACACGTCAAAACGAGAGGAAAAGTGGTTTTTTAGGAGGAGTCTGTAGCGGGGAAAACAGGGCCATTCCCAGCTGGAATGGCCCGGATAGCGCAGGATCAGTGCTCGCGGGTTTTGCGGAACCTGACGTCAGGATAACGTTCCTGGGTAATATTCAGATTCACCATGGTTGGCGCGATATAAGTCAAATTATCACCGCCATCCAGCGCGAGGTTCACTTCGTTTTTACGCTGGAAGTCTTCGAACTTTTTCGCATCGTCACATTCAACCCAACGCGCCGTTGAGACGTTGATCGCTTCGTAGATCGCCTCGACGTTATATTCGCTCTTCAGACGCGCCACCACCACATCGAACTGCAGCACCCCGACGGCGCCGACGATCAGGTCGTTGTTGTGAACCGGACGGAACACCTGTACCGCCCCCTCTTCCGACAGCTGAACCAGCCCTTTCAGCAGCTGTTTCTGCTTCAGCGGATCGCGCAGGCGGATACGACGGAACAGCTCCGGCGCGAAGTTCGGAATACCGGTGAACTTCATATTCTCACCCTGGGTGAAAGTATCGCCGATCTGAATAGTACCGTGGTTATGCAGGCCGATGATGTCGCCGGGATAGGCTTCTTCAACGTGGGAACGGTCGCCGGCCATAAAGGTCAGCGCGTCGGAGATCACCACATCTTTGCCGGTGCGCACCTGACGCAGCTTCATCCCTTTTTCATATTTACCTGACACCACACGCATAAAGGCCACGCGGTCGCGGTGTTTCGGGTCCATGTTGGCCTGGATCTTAAACACGAAGCCGGTGAACTTCTCTTCTTTCGCTTCTACCGTACGGGTGTCGGTGTCACGCGGCATCGGACGCGGTGCCCACGCCACCAGGCCATCCAGCATATGATCCACGCCAAAGTTACCTAGCGCGGTGCCGAAGAAGACCGGCGACAGTTTGCCGTTGAGAAACGCTTCCTGCTCAAATTCATGCGATGCGCCCTGCACCAGCTCCAGCTCTTCACGCAGCTGTGCCGCCAGATCTTCCCCGACCGCGGTATCAAGCTCTGGGTTGTTCAGCCCCTTCACGATGCGGACATCCTGAATGGTGTGGCCTTTACCGGTCTGGTAGAGATAGGTCTCATCTTTATAGAGGTGATAGACCCCTTTGAACAGCTTGCCACAGCCGATAGGCCAGGTGATGGGCGCGCAGGCAATTTTCAGCTCGCTTTCCACCTCATCCAGCACTTCCATCGGGTCGCGGATGTCACGGTCCAGTTTGTTCATAAAGGTCAGGATCGGCGTATCGCGCAGACGGGTGACTTCCATCAGCTTGCGGGTACGATCCTCGACGCCTTTCGCGGCATCGATCACCATCAGACAGCAGTCAACCGCGGTCAGCGTACGGTAGGTATCTTCCGAGAAATCTTCGTGCCCTGGGGTATCCAGCAGGTTCACCAGGCTATCGCGATAGGGGAACTGCATCACCGAGGTGGTAATGGAGATACCACGCTGTTTCTCCATCTCCATCCAGTCCGACTTAGCGTGCTGGTTAGAGCCGCGGCCTTTTACCGTACCGGCGGTCTGGATAGCCTGTCCGAACAGCAGGACTTTTTCGGTAATAGTGGTTTTACCGGCATCCGGGTGCGAAATTATCGCGAAGGTGCGGCGGCGTGCCACCTCTTCTAAAAAGGGATTAGACATGGAATTCTTCTCAATGGAGCAGCGCGCTCGGTCTGGCGCTGCTGATAAATCACGGTGGCCGGCAGAACCTTACCGGCGGGTAAACGGTGCCAAAGGCGACATCATGTCGTCGGCGGGTCAGCGCGAAGTTACATTGGCGTGAATTCCGGTTACCTGGTCAGCTTTAAGGCGGCATAGCATACAATATTTTGCGCGCAGCGGCGAACAGCGGCGGCGGAAAATGTTATCTGCCTGCGGTCGATGGTCAAAACAGATGACAACCCGGCACGCACTGTGCAGGATAAAGGTTTTCAATTTCAGGGAATTCCCCATGAGCGCCAGACCGGTCCCCCTGGAGGGCCGTATTCGACAATACTGGGATGAGCTTTCCCTTCACGAACAACGACTGGCTGAAGTGCTGCTCGCGGCACCCGGTCAGTTGGCGATGAATACCGCTACGGAACTGGCGCAGAGCGCGGGCGTCTCCAAAGCGACCGCCACCCGCTTTTTTCGTCATCTTGGCTATGAGAGCTATGAAGCAGCACGCCGTCAGGCGCGTGAAATGCAGAATAGCGGTTCGCCCCTTTATCTGCACACGGGTTCCAGCGCCTCACCGCTCGATAGTCTGATGCAACAGCACCTGGAAAAAGAGATTGCCAATCTGGTGAATACCTTTCGTTCGCTGGAGGGTGATACCCTGCAGTCATGCGTAGAGGCGATCGCCCAGGCGCGTCGCGTTGTGATACTGGGCTGGCGTCACAGCCAGACCATCGCCGCCCTGATCTATCGCGATCTGCTGCATGTCCATCCCCATGTCTCGCTGCTGCCACGCGCGGGCGACTCGCTGGCCGAGCAGCTTGCCGACCTCGGCCAGCAGGATCTGGCGATCTGTGTCGGTCTGCGTCGTCGTATGCCAGCGCTGGATTCCGCGATGGCGGCGTTAGAGATGCTGGAGGTTCCTATGCTTTATCTGTCCGATGCATTAGCGGGAAAACCTGCGCGCCACGCGCGCTGGACATTGCGCTGCCACACCGACGGAAGTCTGATTTTCGACAGCACGGTGGCACTTTCTGGCGTCTGCAACCTGCTTTGCTCGCTGGTGGCCCGCCATTCAGGCAAGGCCGGTAGCGATCGTCTTGCTGCCATCGAGGTCCTGCACCAGCAACTCGACGAGCTGGAATAATGTGCCACGCTGGCGCATCCCCTTCCCCCTGATGCCCTGAAAAGGTGCGCCGTTGTCCGGCGTACCTGATGCGTCACGCCGCCTTAAGAAACAAAAGAAAAATAAAATACAGAAAAAGAAACATGTGTTTCTCACTGATTTTGTTTGTAAAAGCGCCGGGCTCAGCTGCCTTCTCTGTTACCGGTGCCGCAAAGTGGCACGAAAGCTGCTCGGGTATGGATGACCTTCACCAATACCAGGGGATCACCATAATGAAAAAAATCGCACTCTTTCTCACCGCGCTACTGGCCGTCAGCGCCGCGCAGGCTGATACGCTTTCGGATATTAAAAGCAGCGGCAAAATTACCGTTGGCATCGACCCGACCTTTCCGCCCTATGAATATACCAGTGACAAGGGAGAGGTCACCGGCTACAGCGTCGCCATCATGCAATCCTTCGCTCAGGATCTTGGGGTGAAAGTGGTGTTTCAGAAGACCGCCTTCAGCGGCATTCTGCCCGGTCTGATCTCCGGCTCGTTCGACGCCGAAGGCTCCTCACTCAACGTTACCGCCGAGCGTGCAAAAAAGGTGCTGTTTACCGTCCCCTACAGCAAAACGGTTAACGGCGTGCTGATGCGTAAAAACGACGCGGAGAAATTTAACGGATCGCCGATAGACCCGGCGCGCCTCTCCGGGCTTCGCGGTGCCGTTAAGAGCGCCAGCGTGCCAGAACAGTTGCTGAAAGGCTTTAACGAAGAGCTGAAGAAAGCCGGCAAAGCGCCCATTACGATTATCAGCGTCGATACGCTGGATCAGACCGTCACCACACTGATGACAAAACGCGCCGACTTCGTGCTGGATGATATTGCTGTACTGGCACCCATCGTGAAAAAGCATGCCGATAAAGTCGCCCAGGCTGGGGAAGCAGGGCCTTCTCAGTGGATGGCCTGGGCCACCCGTAAAGAGGATCTTACTCTGAACAAGGCGATCAGCGACCATATTCTGGCGATGCAGCAAAGCGGCAAACTTGGCGCACTGCAAAAGCAGTATCTCGGCACCACCTTTACCGTACCCGCCAGCAATTTTATCCCGCAGGAGTAAGCGATGAGCCCTCTCTCTATCCGGGTACCGGCCGGGCATGGCCGTACCTTTCAGGTTCGTAAAGGTCAGTTGATTACCATTATCGACAGCCAGGGCCAGCAGGCCGCCGATTTTGTGGCGGTGAATGCCGCTAACCATGATGAGAAGCTTTCGCCGGTGCACACCCGCCAGCATCTGCGCTCACTTTTCTTTAAACCCGGGGATGCACTCTGGTCCAGCGAAAACCGCCCGCTGCTGCGCATCGTCGCCGACACCATTGGTATTCATGACGCCAATGTTCCCGCCTGCGATCGCACACGCTTCAGCGTTGATTTCGGCGTAGAAGGCCATCGCAACTGTGTCGACAATCTGCTGGAGGGCATGAAGTCGCACGGCATCACCTATTTCTCATTGCCGGAACCGTTCAATCTGTTTCAAAACGGGCCGGTGACCGCCGACGGTCGTATGGAGGTCACCGATCCGCACAGCAAGGCCGGTGACCAGATCGTCTTCGAGGCGCTGTGCGATCTGATCTGCGCCGTCTCCTCCTGTCCACAGGACATCATTCCCGGCAACGGCCTGCAGGTTACGCCGATCGCCATTGAGATCCACGACGGCCAGCCTGCGGAGGTGAAGCATGCTGTTAATGCGTGAAGGATTTGAGGAAGTGGTGTCGCGTCCTGTTGCCGCCCCACTTAACGTTGCTGCGGGTAGCGTCGGTTCGATTCGGGTGCTGCGCGGCCAGTTACTGCGTATCAGCGCGCTGGCGCCAGGTGCAGTGGCGTCGCTGTTTGGTTTCAGTCTCGCCGATCCGGCGATATGGCTCTCGGTGCACCACACCCGCGTCTTCAGCAACAGCTATCTGCTCGGCTCAGGCATGCGGCTGGTTAACAATCGCCGACGTCCGGTGATGGTGCTGGGCAAAGATAGCGTTAAGCGCCACGACCTGCTGCTTCCCGCCTCAACGCGTGCCTTTCTGGCCTCGCGCGGCTATCAGGGTGAGGGATGTGTTGAGGCGGTTCGCGGCGAACTGTCGCGTCTCGGCATGACGGTGCCGAAACTTCCCGACCCCATCAATCTCTTTATGCATGTCAGGCTCACGCGCGCGGGAGAGATCCTGCCTGAACCCAACCTGACACGCGCGGGCGACGCAATTACCTGCCGCGTCACCATGGATATGCAGTTTATCGTTTCGGCCTGCAATACCGGCATCGAGGGCAACGACCAGCCAGCGCCGCTTCACCTTGCGGTGGCGGAAAACCTGTCCGACTTTAAGCTGGAGTAGCCGGTGATGGGGCTGAATGAACAGATAGTCAGCGCCCTGCCCGAACTGGGATATGGCCTGCTGATGACGCTTTGTCTCACCGTACTGGCAGCGCTGTTCAGCCTGGCGATGGGCCTGTTCGGCTGTTTTCTTCAGTTACGCCGCTTCTGGCTGTGGCGTGGCATCGGCCGCCTCTACGTCAGCCTGATGCGCGGCACCCCGGCCATCGTGCAGCTGTTTGTGGTCTTTTTCACCCTGCCACGCCTTGGCCTTGGCGGACAGCCGATGCTGGCGGCGGTGATCGCCATCGGCCTTAACAGCGGCGCCTACGTGGCGGAAATTCTGCGCGTGAATCAGGACCTGGTCACACGCGGTCAGCGCGAGGCGGCGCGCACGCTGGGCCTGAGCCGATGGCTGACCTGGTGGTACGTGATCAATCCGCAGGTGCTGCAGGCCAGCCTGCCCATGCTGGTGAACGAATTTACCATTCTGCTCAAAACCACGCCGCTGGCGTCGGTGGTGGCGCTCACCGAACTGACCTACGCGGGCCAGATCGTCATCGCTCGTACCTATGAGACAACGCAGGTGCTGCTGCTGGTTGCGGCAGGATATCTTTTAATCGCGCTGCCGCTGATGCGCATTGCGCATCAGCTGGAACGCAAAGGGAGGCGCACATAATGGACTGGCAGGTGATTTTCACGGCGCTGCCGTCACTGGCCGAGGGAATGGCTGCCACGCTGCAGCTCTGCGCCGTCGCTGCGCTTTGCTCATTACTCTGGGGCGGCATCATGGCAATCGGTCTGATGCGTGCGCCAGCCTTCTGGCAACGCTTGCTGCGTTTCTACAGCGCGCTGACGCTGGCTCTGCCGCTGCTGGTGGTGATCTATCTGCTCTATTTCGTGCTGCCGGAGTATGGCGTCACCTTCAGCTCGCCGCAGGTCGGCGTACTGGCGTTAACGCTTTACTACGCCCCCTATATCGCTCAGGTCATACGCAGTGCCATTGCGGCGCTGCCCCGCAGCCAATGGGAGGCGTGCCGCGTGCTGGGACTGAGCCGTACGGAGCAATTACGTGACGTGGTGCTTCCGCAAACGCTGCCGCAAATGCTCTCGCCGCTGATCGGGCTGTTGATCGGTCTGATTAAGGATTCCGCACTGCTCTCCATCGTCTCGGTACAGGAGTTTATGTACGCCGCCAGAGAGGTGATCTCCGCGACCTATGCGCCGCTGGAGATTTACCTCACCGTGGCGGTCTGCTACTGGATACTCAACAGCCTGCTCGACGGGCTGGCACGCCGCCTTGAATTTCGCATGACGCGCTACCGCCGCATCATGCCGCATTAACCAGGAGAATCTTATGTCAGCTGAATATCAGCAGCGCGCGGCGCTGCTTGTCCCGGCGCGTCACGGCCGGGCCGTTTTATTGCATAAAGGCGAAGCCGTACAGGTGATCAATTCGCACGGCACCCAGGTGGTGGATTGCTGGGCTTATAACGCGGCGGATGTGACTGAATATATGTCGATGGAGGCGACACGCGTCTGGAACCAGCGTCTTAACCCCAAAACGGGTGACAGTTTTATTACCAACCAGCGCCATCCTATTCTGACGCTGGTAGAAGATACTTCACCGGGGGTACACGACACCTTTATGGCCGCCTGCGACGCACGCCGCTATGCCCTGCTGGGCTGTACCGAACCGCACCGCAACTGCCATGACAACCTGTTTGAGGCTATGGCAGCACTGGGCGTGAGCCTGCCACACGGTAATCTGGCGTCGTTTAACATTTTTATGAATATTCAGGTGCAGCCAGACGGCATTACGCTGAAAACGCTGCCGGTGGTGACGCGTGCGGGGGATTACATCATTCTTCGCGCCGAGATGGACTGCTATGTCGCCTTTTCGGCCTGCCCACAGGATATTGTCAGCATTCAGGGCGCTGGCGACAACACACCGCGCGATGCGGAGCTACGCATTCTTACCGGTAACTTCCCCACCCCTCAACTGGCGGGACCCTGGGTACCAGCCCGATAGGATGGCGTTACCCGCCGCGAGACGGGTAACGCTTTTATCTAGCCCAGCACCTTGCGGACGCAGGCTTTGAAGATCTGCACGCCAATCTCCAGCGAATTCAGATCAAAGCGCATATCGGGATGATGCAGCCCCGGTGTCAGGTTGGTGCCTAATCCCCAGAAGCCCGCCTTCACGCCGGGACGTTTCACCGGATAGTAAAAAAAGTCCTCACTGCCTGGGGTCGTTCTGTCGGGCAGCAGACCCTCTTCACCCAATACCTCGACAATCGCCGCACGGATCACCGCCGTCGCCTCATCATCAATTTCAGCCGCCGGCATCTCTTTCAATACCCGGACCTCTGCCGTGGCACCGAGCGCCGCAACGCTGTTGACGATAGCGCGTGTAACCTGTTCTTTCAGCAGCTCCATCGGCGCATTTTCCTGCGAGCGCAGATCCCACACCACCCGCGCTTCATCCGGCACCGAGTTGGTGACGCCCGCGTCACACAGGAACCGTGTCGCTTTGACGCTCCAGTTGAGACCCGGCGACAGGTGCAGCGTGTTTACTGCGTTCACCGCCTGTACCGCCGCATCCAGCGCGTTGACGCCGAGATGCGGACGCGCCGCGTGCGCCGGCTGGCCTTTGATGGTGGCTTCCAGCGTGCTGCAGGCCGAGTAAAGCACCGCAGCCACCGCCTGCCCCACCACGCACTCTTCCAGCGGTCGCAGGTGGAATCCCAGAATCATCTCCACGTCATCCAGCGCGCCGCCCTCAACCATCGCCAGTGCGCCCGCGCCCAGCTCCTCCGCAGGCTGGAACAGAATTTTCAGCCGGCCGCATTTCACCGCGCCCTCTTTGAGTAACGCCGCCGCAGCGGTCAGCACCACGGAAGAGTGGCCGTCGTGGCCGCAGGTATGACGCGCGCAGGGCACGCCCTCAATGATATGACCCAGCGCATCCATATCGGCGCGCAGCGCCAGCACCGGACCCGGCACCCCACTGTCGATCTCCGCCACGATGCCGGTGGTGTTGTTGATGTTACGCGTCACCTTCAGGCCCGCCTGCTCCAGCTGGTCGGCGATGTAAGCGGAGGTTTTAACCTCCTGGAATCCCAGTTCCGGGATCTCATGCAGAAAATGGTAATGCTCTAATACCTCAGACACGGCTTCACTCCTGAATAAACAGACGCATAACAAACATCGCGATCAGCGCATTGATGATGCTTACCAGCATCAGCAGCGGCCAGTATTTTTTCGGCACATCGGCCACGCCCAGCAGCCGCCCCATATATTGCAGTTGCGATCCCATCAGAAAGATCGCCGGTGCCAGCACGGTAATATCCGCGCCGGTCAGCAGCCCTTTAGTCAGCAGGCTGACCGCCACGCCGGTGCCCGCCGATGAGGAGAGCCACGCGGTCAGCAGCACGGTAATCGCTTCGCCTGGCAGGCCAAACAGACCCATCACCGGGGCAAAAACCTGTCCCAGCAACGGCATAATACCGAGCAGGTTGAGCACTTCCGCCAGCACATACGCCATCACCACATTGGGCATCAGATTATGAATGGCGATATGAAAGCCTTTACGCGCACCGGTGACAAACACATCAAACGGGTTATGACTGACGCTGACGACTTTATTGGTTTCCATCGCTGAAATCCTTTTTATAAACACTGTTTAACACGAAGCGGGTAATCGCCGCACCGACAAATTTCAGCACCAGCATGAGCATCAGCGGGATAATGATCGGCAGCGTCATTGAGGCAAACAGCGCCGTACCAATAGCAAAATAGTTATTGATTAAACCGGCGCCGGAATATTGCCAGGCGCTCATCACCACCACCTCTTTTTTACCGATCTGTTTCTGGTCATACATCTCTTTGGTTAACGCCGCACCCGCATCGGTGCTTTGCAGATCGGTAATTAACGCCAGCCCGCAACGTCCCGGCAGGCCCATTAAGGGTTTCAGTAATGGCGTCAGCAGCCGGTGCGCTGCGCGAATCGCGCCGTAGTGGGTGAAGATTTCCAGCACGCCCAGCGCCAGCATCACAGTCGGCGTGAGTGACAGCGCAAACAGAAAACCGGCTTTGGCGCTGAGTCCGCCAGCCCCGAGAAAGGTGTTGCTGGCGGGATCTTTCATGGTGCCAAAGTTGCCGCCCAGGGTAGTGAAGTCAAACGCCCCCAGCCATTTCAGCCCATCCACCCGATAAAAGAGCCCCGAGAAAAACAGGATGGCGAAAATCAGCGCCAGATAACTGCTTTTACTGGCGCTGACGGTTTCCGCCTTAACCACACTCTGATTCGACATTATTTCCTCCTGATGTCGCTGACCTGCCGTTTATTCCGCGCTGCGGCAAAGTTCACTATTGGGAACGCTGTTTTAAGCAGGAATTATGCCAGCCCACAGCGAACGTCCCTTATTCATCACTGACTCAGGCATGACAGGCGAATAATCCGCCGCAACGGGCAAGATCTATTTATCTGACCCATACTCACTACGCCGGAATTATTTTCATCACGAAATCAGATTGACGGAAATTAAATCAGTGCCGGACCAGAGTGCACCAGCATGACTCAGCCAGGATGCACTAAAAGGGTGCCGCAGCAGCAGAATGCGGGGTTGATGAAAAATGAGAATCCGTCGCATTCAATTTGTGAAATAATTCTATTTAAATCAATCAGATAAATTGGCCTGTTTTGCGGAAAAGGCTTCACATTGCTAACATGTTTGATGCATAATTCACCGCCTCTCACCTGTTTTTTTAACATATTCTTACAAGGACTCGGCTATGCTGACTGCTGAAATGACTGGGCGTCTGAACGACCAGCTGAACCTGGAATTTTTCTCCGCCAATCTTTATCTGCAAATGAGTGCCTGGTGCAGCGACAAAGGATTCGAAGGCGCCGCCTCGTTCCTGAAAATGCACTCGCGCGAAGAGATGGAACACATGCAGCGCCTGTTCGATTATCTGAGCGATACCGGCGCGATGCCGGTGCTGGGCACCATTGCTGCGCCGCCTGTTTCGTTTACCTCCCTGAACGAAATCCTGCAACAGGCGCTGGAGCATGAGCAGCTGATCACCAGCAAAATCAACGAGCTGGTGCACGCGGCGATGACCTCACAGGATTACCCGACTTTTAATTTCCTGCAGTGGTACGTGGCTGAGCAGCACGAAGAAGAGAAGCTGTTCAAAACCGTGCTGGATAAACTGGCGATGGTGAGCAACAGCGGTAACGGTCTGTTCCTGGTCGATAAAGATCTGGGCCGAATGAGCACCGAAAACCACAGTGCGTAACACTATCGGCCCAGTGCATGGGCCGACCTTTTCCTGCTTCACCGCGATGACAGCCGGTTAGTCCAGCCGGTAAACCTTTGCTGGCTCGCCGTTAACCCACAACGCCCGCGTTTCGTTCGCTGGCAGTATCAGGCTGATTTCTCGCCACGCCGGCTGGTAATCGCCGCGTTTTTCAATCGTCAGCTCGATTCGCGTGGCGCTGCCGCGCAGTGTCCAGTTCAGCCACAGCGCATTTCCCTGCTGCCAGCCATAACTTTCACCGTCATCGTCAAACACCTCTCCGTGCGTCACCGCATCTGCGGGCGCGGGCCATAATTGCCACTGACGTACTCTGTCGCGTTGCGCATCAGTGGTGCTTTCACACTCGCCCAGCGGAATCACCGCCCCGGCACGCACCAGCAACGGCAGACGATCCAGCGGCGCGTCCAGCGTAATCTGCTCACCGCCAGCCAGCCACTGACCGCTGTGCCAGTCATACCAGCCGTGCCCGTTGTGCGGCAGATAGACCTCACGCTGTCGCGCCCCCTGCTCCACTACGCTGGCGACCAGCAGATCGCGCCCCAGCATAAAGTCATCATTTTCCTGCCAGCTGCGCGGATCCTGTTCATGATCGAGAAAGGTCGGACGCAGCATCGGCTCATCCTGGGCGCTGGCCTGCCACGCCAGGGTATAGAGATAAGGCATCAGGCGATAACGTAACCGAATCGCCTCGCGGATCATCGGCGTCACCTCCGGGTACATCCAGGGCTCATTCACCGTGTGATCGTCATTCCATGAGTGAATGGTAAAACGCGGATGCATCACGCCGTTCTGCACCCAGCGCACAAACAGCTCGGCATCGGGCTTGTCGCCGGAAAAACCGCCGACGTCATGGCCGACGTTATAGAGTCCGGAGAGGCTCATCCCCAGCCCCATGCGGATGTTGTAGCGCAGGGTTTGCCAGCTGGTCCGGTTGTCGCCGCTCCAGGTCTGGACATAGCGCTGCATCCCGGCACAGCCGGAACGCGAGATCAGGTAAGGCCGCTTGTCGGGCGCGAACTGCTGCTGGGCTTCCATTGAGGCGCGCATCATCAGTAACGGCATCACCGGCCGGATATGCTTGATAGCAATCGGCTGACCGAAACCGTGACAGCGCGCTTCGCCATCCCATACCTCATACTCATTGTTATCGTTCCAGGTGGCATCAATGCCCTTTTCCAGCAACTGTCGGGTGACATTTTCCTGCCACCAGCTCACCGCCTGCGGATGGGTAAAGTCGAGATGCGATCCTTCATCGTCCCAGAACACCGAGCGTTCGGGACGGTCCTGCTCGGAATCGCGAATAAACAGCCCCTGAGCCGCCACTTCCTGATAGCGCGGATGATCCTGTAGCAAACAGGGTTTGATGTTGGCCGCCAGCTTCATGCCGGCGCGATGAAACGCGTCGCTCAGCGCGTTGGGATCCGGCACTTTGTCGTAGTTCCAGTTGAAGACGTAGCGCTTATTGTTAATCGAGGTATAGCCCGACGACAGCTGGAACGAGTCGCAGGGGATTTCATGCTCGCGGCACAGGCGAATAAACGATTGCAGCTGCTGTTGCGCGTCAGGCGCGTCGGTGTAGTGCATGGTCGAGCCGCTGTAGCCGAGGCTCCATTTTGGCTGAAACAGGGTGCGGCCGGTCAGGCGCACAAAGGCTTTAGTGACCTCAAGCAGCGTCGGTCCCAGCATCATGTAGTAATCGAGATCGCCTGCCTCGGCGCGATAGCGGCGATAAGGCAGATGGTAGTTATCCAGCTCGTTACCGAGATCGAGCCAGCTGCTGCTGAGGTTGTCATAGAAGAGGCCAAAACTGACGCCATCACGCTGCGTCAGGGTAAACGGGATATGTTTATAGAGCGGGTCGGTGCTGGCGGCGTTATAGCCCATGGCGTCCAGATTACGCATCTCAAAGCGACGGTTAGCGCGATTCAGATCGCCGCTCTTTTCTCCCAGGCCATAGACCCGATCCTGCGGCTGGCGGCGCTGGTAGTGTTCCACGCCGTCGCCGTGGACGTTGAGCAGATAAGCGCCGGTATGGCGATCGGCGGCCAGCGGTTGCCACTCTGCACCGTCAAACTGTTCCCAGCTCAGGCAGAGCGGCTGATGCACCGTAACCCGCAGCTGACCGGTGCTGATCTGCACCTGTTGTGCATCGTGCTGCACAGTAAAATCGGGCAGCGCAAAACCGTCCAGCGCTTCGCGATCCCGCCCCTGCCACGGCACATCCTGACCGGGCGCGATGCTCCAGGTGCGATTCAGCGCCAGCTCACCGTCGCGCTTCAGCAGCACCCGCATCAGCCCCGCTTCCAGCACATAGAGGCGCAGAAAATGACGATCTTCTACCTTCAGCTCAACGAAATGCGCAGCCTGCTGATGCAGTGTCCAGTTCTTCAGAGTTTTCATCGGATATCCTTAATGGTTTACCGGGCGCTGGCGGCGTTCGGCGATCAACATCACCAGAAAAACCGCGCCAATCAGGTCAAAAAAGCCCATTGCCACAAACAGCGGATTGAAGCCGATGGTATCGGCGGTGACACCGATAATCAGCGAGAAAATAAAGCTGGCGATCCACGCGCAGGATCCGCGCATACCGTTAACCGTGGCCATCTGGCGGCGATCAAACCGCTCGACCACCAGCGCGCTCAGCATGCAGGAGATCACCTGGTGGCCGAAGCCGCCGACTGAGATCAGCGCAATCGCCAGCCAGGGATCGTCAACCAGCGTCATCAGCGCCAGCGAGACCATCAGCAGCGCGCCGGTAACGGAGCTGGCGACGATGGAATTGACCCGGGTCAGGCCGAACCAGCGCACATATATTTTGGTCAGATAGCCGCTGGCGACGCTGCCGAGATCGGCGGCGAGGAACGGCAGCCAGGCGAACATCACAATCTGCTTGAGATCCATGCCGCGTTCGTTCGCCAGATAGAGCGGCACCCAGAAGCTCAGCACCGCCCAGGCCGGTTCCGCCAGAAAGGCCGGAATGGCGATGCCGTAAAATTTCTTCTCTTTACCGATCACTTTTAACGCGGTAAAGAACGGCAGCTTCTCGCCGATCGCTTCGTTGTCCTGATTAATAAAGGCGCGCTCTTCATCGGAAAGACGTGGATGGCGGTCCGGTGCGTGATAGCCCCACCACCACAGCCCGACCCACAGCAGGCCGAGCCCGCCGGTCAGCAGAAAACGCGCCCTGCCAGCCAAAGGAGATGTGGGCGACATAGATGATGGGCGGTGCCAGCATCGCGCCGACCGAGAAGCCGACGCCTGCCCAGCCCGCTGCCACCGGCCGCTCTTTTTTCGGGAACCAGTCGCCAATCGCTTTGGCGTTAGCCGGTGTCGCGGCCGCTTCCGACGCGCCCATCACGAAACGCAGCAGCGCCAGATGCAGCCAGCTGCCCGCGCCCGCATGCAGCAGGCAGGTTACCGACCAGATCAGCGCACAAATCAGAAAGCCCATCTTCAGGCCGATCACATCGATCAGCCAGCCACAGATCGGCTGAAACAGGGTATAGGCCAGCTGAAACCCCGCCACCACCCACGAGTACTGTTCGGTACTCATGTTGAGGCTGTTTTTCAGCTCCGGCGCCAGAATGCCAAGCGAGTTGCGGGTGATGTAGTTCACCGTCACCCCCAGCAGAAACATCCCCAGCATCCACCAGCGTAAATTTTTAATCACGCGAACCGTGCGCGAAGCGCTGATCGGCTTGGTTGTTGATTCGAGGCTCATAGTGCCACTCCTGATATGCGTTGATGACTCACACCGCCGGCAGGCGTACCGCGTGTCTGTGCAACGACGTTAGAAAAGTGTGAAACGTGGGTACAGCCTCTTTTTTGCAAGCTTTTTCATGACAGGCTAACGCCAGCATAAATAGCGTGGTCAATCGCTTATCTGACGCGATTCAGCACCTTATGAAAAATTTTTCATCAGCAGATTTGAAGGCGATCACAGAATGAAACAAAGGCTGAAAGTGAGTGAAATTGCGGCGCTGAGCGGGGTCTCGATCAGTACCGTCTCGCGGGTGCTGGCGGGAAAAGCCAATACCCTTCCCGCCACGCGCGACAAGGTGCTGGCGATTGCCCGGCAGCAGGGCGTGCTGAATAACCTGCACAGCGGTCGCCTGCTGCTGAATAACCTGATGGTGTTTGCGCCGCCGCGCGCCTTTGATGTGCGCAGTGACATCTTCTACTACAAGGTGATTCAGGGCATCAGTCAGGCGGTGGAGCCGCACGAGGTCAGGCTGCGCTACTGCGCGCTGGAGGAGATCGAGAGTGATGCGGCGCTGTTTATCGATAAGATGCAGCAGACCGAGGCGGCGCTGCTGATCGGCATTGACGACGAGCATATTCACCAGCTGGCGGCAGAGATGAACAAGCCCTGCGTGCTGATTAACGCCCGCGATCGCCGGATGCGTTTACCGTCGGTGTCGCCACATCATCAGCTGATTGGCGAATTTTCGGCGCGCTACCTGTTTGAGCAGGGACACCGGCAGATCCTGTCGCTGCATTGCCTGCGCCGTTACACCATGGAGCAGCGGTTACAGGGCGTACGTGACGCCTGGCACGCAATGAATCTGCGTTTCGACAGCCGTCAGCATCTGCTGACCCTTAACAGCTTCAGCAGCAATGAAGCGGCGGAACGGTTAGGTGACTACCTGCGCCACTGTCCTGACGCGCTACGCCCGACGGCGATTCTGGCCAGTGGCGACTATATCGCAGCCGGAGCCGTCAGCGCGCTGGAGCAGGCCGGACTGCGGGTGCCGCAGGATATTTCGGTGATGAGCATGGATGGGTTTAACCTGGCCGCCATCCACGATATTCCGCTGACCTCGGTGCAGGTGCCACGCGATGAACTGGGTGCGGCGGCGGTGAGGATGCTGCAGGAGCTGCGGCTGCATCCCGGCGCACCGCCCGGCACGCTGCTGCTGAATGGCAAACTGGTGGTACGCGATTCGGTGCGCCGCATCCGCGATAATCTCAGCCATGCGCCGGTGCAGCAGCATGGCCTGTATGATTAACCCAGCGTTTTCAGCCGCAGCTCTGAGGGCTGCGGACGACCGAACAGAAAGCCCTGGAACAGCGTACAGCCTTCATCCCGCAACTTAGCGAACTGTTCGTTGCTCTCCACGCCCTCGGCGGTGATCTGAATATCCAGGCTGCGGCTCATGCCGGTAATCGCCCGGATAATCGCCAGCGCCTCGCGGCTGTCACCCATGTCGTTAATAAATGACTTATCGATTTTGATCTTATCGAACGGGAAGGAGCGCAGATAACTGAGTGATGAATAGCCGGTGCCGAAATCATCCAGCGCAATCTGTACCCCCAGCGCTTTCAGGTTTTGCAGCGTACGGATATTGCCGAGCGAATCATCCAGTAGCACTGATTCAGTGATCTCCACCTCCAGCCGGGCCGGGTCGAGCCCCGATTCCGTCAGCGCACCTTCCACCACCGAGACCAGCGAACTGTTTTTGAACTGCAGCGGTGACAGGTTAACCGACACCGACTGCACCCCTTCCCAGCTTGCCGCTTCGCGACAGGCTTCATACAGGGCAAACGCCCCCAGCATATGGATCAGCCCGGTCTCTTCGGCGATCGGGATAAAGTCATTCGGCATGATCAACCCGCGGATCGGATGATGCCAGCGCATCAGCGCTTCGTAACCCAGGATGGTTTTATGGTCACCGTTGGTGATCGGCTGATAGTAGAGACGCAGATGCCCGCCGCTGATCGCGTCGCGCAGATCGTTCTCGATCACGCGCCGGCTGCGCGCCACATCATCCATCGCCAGAGTGAAATGCTCAAAGCGGTTACGACCATTGCGTTTGGCTTCATACAGTGCCATGTCGGCACAGCGCAGCAGCTGTTCCGGGGTATTGGTGACGGTGGTGCTGAGCGCGATGCCCACGCTCAGCCCGACCGACAGGTTATGGCCCTCAATATTCACCGGCGGCCGAATCGCTTCGATCAAACGCTGCGCCACAATACTGGCTTCATCGCTGTTCGCCACCGACGGCAGCACAATGGCGAACTCATCACCGCCAATGCGCGCCAGCGTGTCCTGATCGCGCAGGGTACTGCGCAGACGCTTCGCCACCGAGCGCAACAGCTCATCCCCAATCTGGTGGCCCAGCGCGTCATTAACGTTCTTGAAGTTATCGAGATCGAGACAAAGCGCGGCCGTCTGACGCTCAGTCTGGCTGGCGGTGCGCAACGCCTCACTCAGGCGCTGGCGGAACAGAATGCGGTTTGGCAGGCTGGTGAGGTTGTCATGGTGCGCCATATGGTGAATACGGGCATCGGCGGCACGCTGATCGGTGACATCTTCCACAATCAGCATCAGGTAGTTACGCCGCGCATCCTGGCCATTGATGGCGGTGGCGCGGGTATGCAGAATCCGTTCGCCACTGGCGGTCATCAGCAGTTGCTCACGCTCATGAATACCTTCACTACGCAGCGCCACATCGGCGAGATTATTGAAATAGTCGCTCAGCTCAGGCGACATACATTCATGTGGCCGCTTGTTCACAATCAGCGATTTCGACAGGCCAAACAGCTGCTGCGAACGATCGTTGACCAGCAGGATTTCGCGGGTGATCGCATCTTCCACGATCACACAGGAGGGGATATTGGCGATGATGTTATCGAGAAACTTCGACAGCGCGGTCTTCTGCGCACTCTGGGCTTCAGCCAGATCCCGGGCGCGCAGCACCTGCTGCTCCTGCTCACGCCGCTCGGTGCGATCGCGGGTGATTTTGGCAAACCCCATCAGCTTGCCGTCATCATCGTGGATCGCATCGATCACCACGTGCGCCCAGAATGCGCTGCCATCTTTGCGGTAACGCCAGCCTTCATCCTCAAAGCGGCCGGTCTTCAGGCGATGCCGAGGTTAGCTTCCGGGGTGCGATTCAGTCGTTCCTGGGCGCTGTAAAACAGCGAGAAATGCTGACCCACGATCTCATCCGTCTTGTAGCCTTTGGCGCGCTGGGCGCCGGCATTCCAGTTCACCACCCGCCCTTCAATATCCAGCATGTAGATGGCGTAATCGGTGACACCTTCGACCAGCAGGCGAAAACGCTGTTCATGTTCACGCTGCAGATTGCGGATGCGCTGCTGTTCACTGCAGTCGCGAGTGATTTTGGCATAGCCGATCAGTTTGCCCTGATCGTCACGGATCGCATCGATCACCACGTGCGCCCAGAACGCGCTGCCATCTTTGCGGTAGCGCCAGCCCTCATCTTCGAAGCGGCCGGTGCGCCAGGCGGTTTGCAGATTTTGCGCTGGCAGATGATTAAGGCGATCCTGCGCACTGTAGAAGCGTGAGAAATGCTGACCGACAATCTCTTCGGCGACATAGCCTTTGGCGCGCTGGGCGCCGGCATTCCAGTTCACCACGTTGCCGTCGTGATCGAGCATATAGATGGCGTAATCGGTGACGCCCTCCACCAGCAGGCGGAAGCGCGCCTCCTGCTCACGTTCTTTACGTTGCTGCTCCTGCTGCTGAGTACAGTCATGGATGATGTGGGCGAATCCCACCAGCAGGCCGGTATCGCTGCGCATCGGGTTAATCACCTCATGCGCCCAGAATGCACTGCCATCTTTGCGGTAGCGCCAGCCTTCAGTTTCGTAGTGTCCGGCGGTAGCGGCGATATCCAGACCACGCTGCGGCAGGGCCCGGCGGCGATCCTCTTCGCTGTAGAACAGGGCGAAGCTGCGGCCGATAATTTCGTCTGGGGCATAGCCTATCGTGCGTTCGGCTCCCTGATTCCAGCTGGCGACGGCACCCTCCGGTTTTAGCATAGTGATGGCGTAATCAATCACGCTTTGTACCAGCATGCGATACAAGACATCAGAGTTATTATCCATTGTTATTAGCCTGCTGCTCTGTAGCCGGGTGATGGCTTAGGAATATTCTTAATAGCGTGCGCAGACTACAGCTGAAAAGGGCTGAGATCACAAGCGCAATAAGAAGATTAACCAATGTTAGTAGTGGATTTATCGGCAGCGGCGAGAAAATGTTCAATCACAACGGCGCGCCAGCCCGCAGCCAGACGCAGCGCGTCAGGCGACACTTTCCCAGCGCGAGGAGAGAGGATAGTGATGTTGCCAGCAGAGCATTGCCGGGCTTTGGTCGATCAGCTGCCGGCACTGTTCCGGTGCGACAAACGCCGGGATCACCTGTTGTGCCGCCGTCTGCCTGATCAGCCTCAGCTGATCGTCAAGCGGTGGATGGACGTTCCACGGCAGCCAGCGGGCAGCACCCGTTTGCAGCATCTCAGCCGCGCGGGTACCGGCGGCGACGTGACTGCTGAAGATCAGGCGGAAGTCGGGCAGATGGCTGAGCTGTGCTGCCAGCCCACTGTCAGCCACCGCATCCGCTGCGACGATCACCGCATCCGGTTGCCAGCACGCTGGCGTGGCGATGCGCAGCAGGCTGG
>NZ_MLFN01000040.1 GCF_002095315.1 Pantoea conspicua | reverse complement strand
TGCTGACCCGTTACTCCGTAAGCCGGTGTTCCGTGTCAGTGGAGGCGCATTATAGGGAGTTCTCAGAAGCTGACAAGTGTTTCTTGAAATAAATTTACTGAGCGCGTTTTTTTTTAAACGAACGGGTTAAAAACAGCCATTTCATGACCGAATAACGCACAGAAATCCCCTTCGGAGGTTAAAAAGGGGCCTGCCGCGCTGCGCTGACGATGCTATTCTTTTTCATTCTTCTCGCTGGATAACCCTAAGAAGGACGCTCAATGATAAAATCCGCGCGCAGCATGGCCGGTTTGCCATGGATTGCTGCCATGGCATTTTTCATGCAGGCACTGGATGCCACCATTCTTAACACCGCCCTGCCCGCTATCGCCACCAGCCTTGACCGTTCTCCTCTGGCCATGCAATCCGCGGTCATCAGCTATACCCTGACCGTCGCAATGCTGATTCCGGTCAGCGGCTGGCTCGCTGACCGCTATGGCACCCGCAAAGTGTTTATCGCTGCGGTATCGATCTTTACCCTGGGCTCGCTGGCGTGCGCGCTGTCACCTACTCTCTCTGTGCTGGTCACTTCCCGCGTCGTACAGGGCGTCGGCGGTGCCATGATGATGCCGGTCGCGCGCCTGGCGCTGTTACGCGCTTATCCGCGCAGTGAACTGCTGCCGGTACTCAACTTTGTCACTATGCCAGGATTAGTCGGGCCGATACTGGGACCGCTGCTTGGCGGGGTGATGGTGACCTACGCCACCTGGCACTGGATCTTCCTGATTAATATTCCCATCGGCATTCTTGGCATTTTCTATGCGCGCAAATATATGCCGGACTTCACCACACCGAAGCGCCGCTTCGATTTCTTAGGCTTTATACTGTTCGGCCTGGGCCTGGTGATGATTTCAATCGGGATTGAGCTGTTTGGCGAGCGTATTGTTTCAGCCTGGCTGGCGGGTGCGGTGTTGCTCGGCGGAATCGTTCTGCTGCTTCTTTATATTGCACACGCGCGTCGTCACCCTTCTCCGCTGATTAATCTGCCGATGTTTAAAACGCGCACCTTTTCGGTAGGCATCATCGGTAACATTGCGTCGCGTCTCGGCACCGGCTGCGTACCCTTCCTGATGCCATTGATGTTGCAGGTGGGCTTTGGCTATTCAGCGATCATCGCCGGATGCATGATGGCACCGACGGCGGTGGGGTCGATACTGGCAAAGTCGACGGTAACCCAGCTGTTGCGTTGGTTAGGCTATCGCCGTCTGCTGGTTGGTATCACGGTAATCATTGGCATTCTGATAGCCAGCTTCTCTCTGCAGTCACCCGCTGAGAGCATGATCATCTTATTACTGCCGCTGTTTATTCTGGGCATGGCGATGTCAACCCAGTTCACCGCCATGAATACCATTACGCTGGCCGATTTGAATGATGATAACGCCAGCGGCGGTAACAGCGTGCTGGCCGTGACCCAGCAATTAGCGATCAGTTTTGGCGTCGCGGTCAGTGCCGCCGTCCTGCGCTTTTATCAGGAGTTTGAAACCGGCACCGTTGCGCAGTTCCACGCGACCTTTCTGACCATGGGCGTGGTGACGGTAGTGTCAGCCCTGACCTTTATGCTGTTAAAAAACGGCGATGGCCGCAATCTGATTACTAATCGCGATAAGAAGAAAAAGAAGAAGACAGCTTAGGTTGAGCCTCGCGCCACCAGTTCCGGCGTCAGT
Source organism: Pantoea conspicua (assembly GCF_002095315.1). GTDB lineage: Bacteria > Pseudomonadota > Gammaproteobacteria > Enterobacterales > Enterobacteriaceae > Pantoea > Pantoea conspicua. Next base: position 37,521 of record NZ_MLFN01000040.1, on the reverse strand, counting down.
ACCAGCGTTTGCTGGCTGGCGTCGGGATCGCTCAGGCGATGGATTAAGGTATCAATCGCCAGCTCGCCCAGTTCATCTTTCGGTTGATGGATGGTACTCAGCGGCGGCGACAGATAGCGCGCCAGCTCAATATCGTCATAGCCCATCACGGCGACGTCCCGCGGAATCTGTAATCCTGCCTGATACAATGCATGATAAACCCCGACCGCCATCGCATCATTACTGGTGAATACTGCCTGCGGTGGCGTTTCCAGCGCCAGCAGCTCTATCATCCCGTTATATCCGCCCTGAAACTCAAAATCGCCATTCACCACGTAACCCGGCAATATGTCAAGACCGCTTTTCTCCATCGCCTGGTGAAAACCTTCCAGACGCATACGCGCGGTGGTTTTGTCCTGCGGGCCGGCGATACAGGCAATGCGGGTATAGCCGCTGTCGATCAGATGCTGGGTCGCCAGCTCTCCGCCCAGCAGCGCATTGTCCTGAATGATGTCACCACGGCCTTCAAACGGCGCCCAGTCCATCATCACGGTAGGTATAGAAGGATAACGGTTCAGAATATCCGCCGACGGCAGATGACTTTCAGTACACATCATTAATAGCCCATCGACGCGCTTTTGCATCAGCGTTTCCAGGCTGCGGTTCATCCGCTCCTCATCACCGGCGGTATTACACAGGATCAGGCTGTAGCCGCGCTGATAACAACTATCCTCCACGCCCCGGACGACCTCGGCATAAAAGGGGTTACTACTGGTGGTCAGCAGCATCCCGATGGTATGGGTCTGGTTGATCTTCAGGCTACGCGCCAGCGCCGAGGGCGCATAGTTCAGACTCTGAATAGCCTGATCCACTTTTGCCCGCACGCTCTCGCTGACAAACCGGTTATTGTTGATAACGTGCGAGACAGTTGAGGTGGAGACGCCCGCCAGACGGGCGACATCTTTCATGGTGGCCAAGCGCTTAACCCTGCTGCTGCAAAAAGTCGTCGATCTCCGCACGCCACGGTACGGAGGGCTGTGCACCGGATCGGGTTACGGCGATAGCCGCAGCGGCATGGGCAAAGCGTACCGCCTCCTGCATCGCTTTCTGTTCCAGTCGCGCGGTAATAAAGGCACCGTTAAACGTATCGCCCGCCGCGATGGTATCAATAGCGTTGACGCTAAAGCCCGGAATACGCTGACCCTGGCCCTGTTCACTCAGCCAGACGCCGCGCCGGCCCAGCGTAATCAGTACGGTACCGATGCCTTTGTCATGCAGCGCCGCCGCCGCCCGGGCAGCATCCTGATCGTTGTGAACGGCAATACCGGTCAGGATCTCCGCTTCAGTTTCATTTGGGGTAATGATATCGATCAATGCCAGTAACTCATCGGAAAGCCGGGTCGCCGGTGCCGGATTAAGAATCACCTGGGTCTGCTGCTCTCTGGCGAAACGCGCGGCCGCCAGCACGCTTTCCAGCGGTGACTCCAGCTGCATCAGCAGTGCGTCGGCATCGGCAATCACCTGTTGATGGCGCGTCACACAGTCTGGTGTCAGCGCGGCGTTTGCGCCGGAATAGATGCCGATGTTGTTCTCACCTTCCCGGTTGACGAAAATCATCGCCACCCCGGTCGACTCGCCCGCCACCACTTCTACTGGCGAGGTATCTATATTGTCCTGTGCCAGCTGCTGGCGAATACGTTCGCCAATGTCATCAGCACCCACACAGGCGATAAATGCGATATTGGCACCAGCGCGACCGGCGGCCACGGCCTGATTGGCCCCTTTACCACCAAACGCAATCTCATAGTTCTGCCCGATCACCGTTTCACCGGGACGAGGAAAGTGTGTCAGATTAAGGATGTGGTCAGCGTTAATGCTGCCAAGAACGGCCAGTTTTGCGTTTTTGCTCATTAGGGGAGTCCGGAATAAGTGCGCCACCGGGAGGGTGGCGCAGTGCCCTGCTTTTCTTTGTTTTATTGGGTAACCAGCTTCAGGTCGACCGGGTTGATCGCCTTCACTTTTTCACCCTTCAGCACTTTATCAGCGGTATCGACGCCAATCATGCCAATTTTGTCTGGCATCTGTGCCACGGTCGCAGACAGTTTGCCACCTTCTACCGCTTTCACGCCATCAGCGGTACCGTCAAACCCCACCACGATCACATCGGTTTTACCGGCAGTCTGCAGCGCACGCAGTGCACCCAGCGCCATTTCATCGTTCTGAGCAAACACCGCCTGCACATCCGGATGCGCCTGCAGCAGGTTCTGCATCACGTTCAGGCCCTTAGTGCGGTCAAAGTCAGCCGGCTGGCTGGCGAGGATCTGGAACTTATGCGCATCCGCAGCCTGTTTGAAGCCTTCGCCACGCTCACGTGCGGCTGAAGTCCCGGCAATGCCCTGCAGCTCAATAATTTTGGCGCTTTCGCCCACTTTCTTCGCAATGTAGTCACCGGCCATTTTACCGCCGAAACGGTTATCAGAAGCGACGTGGCTGACCACTGTACCCTGTGCCGCCATGCGGTCCAGGGTGATAACCGGAATATTTGCCTGATTGGCCATCTTCACCGCGTTGCCGACCCCATCAGAATCGGTTGGGTTGATCAGCAGCAGTTTGGTCCCACGTACCGTCAGATCCTGCACGTTCGCCAGCTCTTTCGCCGGGTTATTCTGCGAATCGAGCACCACCAGGTTGTAACCCAGTTTATCGGCTTCTTTTTGTGCCCCCTCTTTCAGGGAAACAAAGAACGGGTTATTCAGGGTCGATACCACCAGCGCGATGGTCTCTTTTGCCATAGCGCTGGTACTGAGCGTAGCGCCAAGGATCATGGCCAGTGCGGTTAACTTTTTCATCATTTCATCCTGTGTATAGGTCAGAGTTATTTACTGCTTTTATTATCCACCAGCACCGCCAGCAGGATTACCACCGCTTTAACGATCATCTGGTAGTACGAAGAGACGCCCATCAGGTTCAGGCCGTTATTCAGGAAGCCAAGGATCAGTGCGCCGATCAGGGTGCCGACAATGCGTCCTTTACCGCCCGCCAGACTGGTGCCACCCAGCACCACGGCGGCAATGGCATCCAGCTCGTAGCCGGTACCGGCCGTGGGCTGCGCCGAGGAGAGACGCGCTACCTCAATGGTGCCCGCCAGCGCGGCCAGCATACCGCTCAGCGAATAGACGATGACCTTGACGCGATTAACATTAATACCGGAGAGGCGGGTTGCGGCCTCATTGCCGCCCAGCGCATAGATATAGCGGCCAAGACGGGTGTGATGCAGCATGTACCAGGCGGCGATAAACACCAGCGCCATCAGCCAGACCGGAGCAGGAATACCCAGCGGACGCCCGATACCAAACCAGCCCAGCAGATCGGCGTTGGCATTAAAGCCGGTGCTGATTGGGCTGCCATCGGTATAAACCATGGTGACGCCACGTAGCAGCAGCATCATCACCAGCGTGGCGATAAATGCCTGCACCTTACCGCGCGCCACGATGGTGCCGGTCAGCGCACCAATCGCGGCCCCCAGTGCCAGCGAAGCCGCTACTGCCACCAGCGCATTCACTTCCATCCCGACCAGCGAGGCCCCGACAGCACCGGTCAGCGCCAGCAGTGAACCCACAGAGAGATCGATGCCGGAGGTCAGAATCACCAGCGTCATGCCGACCGCCATAATGGCGTTCACCGAGGTCTGCTGCAGAATGTTGAACAGGTTGGCCACGGTAAAGAAGTTCGGACTCTGACTCGCCACCACAGCAATTAACACCAACAGTGCAATCAGCGACTTTTGTTCCAGTAACCAGCTTTTGCTAAACCAGCGACGGCTGGCAGGTAAAGTTTGGGTCGTCATACCACTAAATCCTCGCTGTGTTGCTTGCCTACGGCGGCGGCCATCAGGCTCTCCTGCGTGGCTTCTTCACGGGTAAATTCGCCGCTTAAACGGCCTTCATGCATCACCAGGATGCGATCGCTCATGCCTAACACTTCCGGCATCTCAGAAGAGACCAGGATGATGCTCAGCCCTTCGGCTTTGAACTGGTTAATCAGTTGATAGATCTCTTTTTTGGCGCCGACGTCGACGCCACGGGTTGGCTCATCAAGAATCAGCACGTTGGGACGGGTCATCAGGCCGCGGGCAATCGCCACTTTCTGCTGATTGCCGCCGGAAAGCAGACCGATCGGCTGCGACATAGAGGGGGTTTTGACGTTGAACAACCGGATAAAGTCGCCTACCGCCAGCTGCTCAGCCGCATGCTTCAGCGTGCCGCCGCCGTGACTGAAATAGCGCAGCGCGGTCAGCGACATGTTCTCTTTCACCGACATACCCAGAACCAGGCCGTCACGCTTACGATCTTCAGAGATATAGACGATGCCGTTCGCCAGCCCGTCCTGTGGCGAACGCGTCACCACTTCGCGACCGCTGAGCCACAGGCTGCCCTGATGACGCGGTAAGGCGCCATACAGTACTTTCATCAGTTCAGTACGGCCCGCGCCCATCAGTCCGGAGATGCCCAGTATCTCACCTTTGCGCAGGCTGAAACTGACGTTATGCACGCCGGGACCGCTGACGTTGTCGACTTTCAGCCGCACTTCGCCCGGAGTCTGATCGAGATGCGGATATTGATCTTCCAGTTTGCGGCCGACCATCATTTCGATCAGGCTCTCTTCGGTCAGTTCGCTGACCGGACGCTCCGCAATAAACTGGCCGTCACGAAACACCGTGACGTCATCGCAGATCTCAAAGATCTCTTTCATGCGATGCGAGATGTAGACGATGCCGCAGCCTTGCGCTTTCAGTTCATTGATTACCCGAAACAGCGACAGCGTTTCGGTATCCGTCAGCGCATCGGTCGGCTCATCCATGATGATCACCTGCGACTCAAAGCTAAGGACTTTGGCAATTTCGACCATTTGCTGATCGCCAATCGACAGATCGCCCACCAGCTTGTGGCTGTTGAAGCGCAGATTCAACCGCTTCAGCAGGGCATCGGCTTCGGCATACATGCGCGTCCACTGGATGCGGCCAAAACGGTTAACAAATTCGCGACCGAGGAAAATATTCTCCGCCACGGTTAACTGGGGGATCAGATTCAGTTCCTGATGGATAATGCCGATACCCGCTTCCTGTGAGGCTTTAGGGCCATTGAAACGGGTCTCTTTGCCGAGCCAGTGCAGCGAACCAGCATCAAACTGATAGATTCCGGTCAGCACTTTCATCATGGTGGATTTGCCAGCACCGTTTTCGCCGACCAGCGCCATCACACGTCCTGCCCGGACATTCAGTGAGGCACCCTTAAGGGCTTTCACCCCAGGAAACGATTTTTCAATGCCGTTAAGCTGCAGTAAAGGTTGCATAGCGGCCTCAGAAGGTGACGCCGGCGCTCAGGATGACATTCGCAAACGGAGAACACTCTCCGCTGCGAATGACCGCCTGACTGCGCTGCGTCTGTTGTTTGAATTGTTCATGGCTGGTGTAGCTGATGGTAATGCGATTCCCCTGGTGCTGTTGCAAGGCTTCGAGCACGGCGAGCAGTGCGCTGTGGAGCGGCGGATTGTGTTGCTTAATCTCCTCCGCGATCAGGGCGCTTTCTACCTGCATCTCAAGCGTGACGGCATTGACCACCTGCATAAAATCGGGCGTACCCGGCGTCAGTGCTAAGTCAATGCGTTGCGGTCCTGCCGGAATCGGCAAACCGGCATCGGCAATCGTCAGCGTATCCGTGTGTCCCAGGCGGGCAATCACATAGGAGAGTTCAGCGTTTAACAAGCGACCTTTTTTCATCTTTTCACTCCACAGCGAAACGTTTCGCTGACAGGAGTGTATGAAAAGACGTCGGCAACTCAATCAGGGAAGGTGAAATTTGTGATCGCTATCGAAACGTTTCGCTTACGCGGAGGGAAATTTGAATTAAGCGGGGTAGCGGGGCAAAAAAAGGACCGCCTGAGCGGTCTGATCGAGGCGATTAAGGCAGTTTTTTGACCTGCTTAACGTCCATTTCGATGCTGTTGAAATCTTTATCCAGCTCACCGGTCAGCTCAACAGTATCTTTTGGCGAGATAGTCTGGCCATTCCAGTGCTTGTGGTCGATTTCGACTTTCATGGTGCCGGTCTGATCGCGGAACAGATAATCTTCATCGCCGATCTGTTTTTCCAGCTTACCGCGTACGGTAATCCAGCTGTCATCCTTCATCTCTTCCGCCTGCTTCACGGTCACCACACTGGTGTGGTCAGCGCTGAAGCCGCCTTGTTTCGTCTGAACCTGCGCCGCCGGGGCATTGGGGTCAACAAAGCCACCTTGCTGAGCAGCAAAAACCGGGGCAGAAGCCAGCATAACGACCGCTAAAATTGCAGCGTGCTTTTTCATTTTGTCACCTCTTTTCCATGATGTGTTTCGTTTTGTTGAGCCTAGTTGACCATAAGGTTCTTAACAGCTTCTTAAGAGGAAAAAATAAGCCATTTTCGCCGAAATCAGCTGTACAAGCCGCGGTCTGCTTCGTATAAAACGCTATCAACGCAGGGAGAAATGATGCGTATTTTATTGATAGAAGACGACCGCTTAATTGGCGACGGGATTAAAGCGGGACTGGGTAAACTGGGATTTAGCGTCGACTGGTTTACTTCCGGCGAGGCCGGATTTCAGGCGTTAAACGCTGCGCCGTGGGATGCGGTGGTGCTCGATCTCTCCCTCCCCGAACGTGACGGGCTGGATATTCTGCGACAGTGGCGACAGCAGGGACAGGATGTACCGGTGCTGATCCTGACGGCGCGCGATGCGCTCGATCAGCGGGTTGAAGGCCTGCAGATGGGTGCCGATGACTATCTCTGCAAGCCCTTTGCCCTGACCGAAGTGGCCGCCCGACTGCAGGCGCTGATTCGTCGCCGGCATGGTCAGATGCAACCCGAGTTACGTCACGGCAAGGTCGTACTGATGCCTGACAGCCACAGCGTCTTTTGTGACGGCGAAGCGATTGAGCTGAAAAGTCGTGAGCTGGCACTGCTGGAGCTGTTTATGCGCAATCCTGGCCGGGTGCTGACCCGCAGCCAGCTGGAGGAGAAGCTCTACAGCTGGGACGCTGACGTCTCCAGTAATGCGGTAGAAGTGCATATCCATCATCTGCGCAAGAAACTCGGCAGCCAGTTTATCCGCACCCTGCACGGTGTGGGTTATACCCTGGGAGCGGCTGAATGCGATCGGTAAGCCTGTTCCTGCGGCTCGGCATCGGTTTTGTGCTGCTGCTCGGCATCTGCTGGGCCAGCGCCAGCCTCAGTGCATGGCATCAGACGCGGGAAACGATTAACGAGCTGTTTGATACTCAGCAAATGCTGCTGGCAAAACGCCTGCTGACGCTTGATTTCTCTTCACTGGACAACGCTACGCTGCCAAAAACCAAACAATTGCTGCGTCATCACCGCGGCGATCAGGATGATGACGCGCTGGCATTTGCCGTCTTTACCCATGACGGCAGACAGGTGATGAACGATGGCGATAACGGCAGGTACCTGCCGTTTGAGGCAGATTATCAGGGCTTTCATGATGGCCAGCTCACCAATGACGATGACAGCTGGCGCCTGGTCTGGCTGACCACGCCAGATAAGCAGTTTCGCGTGGTAGTGGGTCAGGAGTGGGAGTATCGCGATGACATGACGCGTGACCTGATGAACGCCAGCGTCTTACCCTGGCTGATCGCGCTTCCTTTTATGTTGCTGCTGTTAATCAGCCTGGTCTGGTCAGAACTACGCCCTCTGAAGCAGCTGGCGCAGCAGTTAGCGCAACGCGCGCCGGATGACGGTAAGCCATTAAAGGCTGAAAGGGTGCCGAAAGAGGTCCAGCCGCTGGTGATCGCGCTGAATGGCCTGTTTGGTCGGATCAATGCAATGATACATCGCGAGCGGCGCTTTACCTCCGATGCCGCGCATGAACTGCGCAGTCCGCTGGCCGCCTTACAGGTACAAAGTGAAGTGATTCAGCTGGCCGCTGACGATGAAACAATGCGAACCCATGCGCTGAAACAGCTGGATACCGGCATTGCGCGCGCGACCCGGCTGGTGGATCAGCTGCTTACACTGTCGCGGGTGGAAGCGGATGATGCCCGCAACGCTTTCGAACCGGTGTCGTTAAAACAGACGCTGCAGGAGGCGCTGGCGGCGCAACTGCCGCTGGCGGACAAAACAGGCGTCACGCTGCGCCTGCATGCTGACGCCGATCCGCAGATTCAGGGTAATCCGCTGTTGCTGTCACTGCTGGTACGTAATCTGCTGGATAATGCGATTCGCTATACGCCTGCCGGCAGCGAGGTAGACGTGCGGCTTCAGGCCAACAGCCTGTCAGTCGAGGACAACGGGGACGGCCTGAATGAAGCCGATCTGCAACGCTTAGGCGAACGTTTCTGGCGGCCACCCGGGCAGGAGAAGAGTGGCAGCGGGCTGGGGTTATCGATTGTGCGTAACATCGCTCAGCTGCACGCGATGCAGTTAACATTCAGCCGGCGGCCCAACAGCGGATTGTGTGTCACGCTGCGCTGGTCATAAAAACCCGCCGGTCAGGCGGGTCATCTGCATTAAATTTCGACCTGCGTACCGAGTTCAATGACCCGGTTTGGCGGGATCTCAAACTGATCCGGTGCGCGGAGCGCATTACGCTGCAACGCCATGAACAGCTTGCCGCGCAGCCGCAGATACCACGGCCGTTTGCCGATGATCAGCGACTCGTGCGACATAAAGAAGGAGGTCTCCATCATGCGGCAGTTCAGCCCTTCCAGCCCGCAACGATGGAAAATCTCTTCCACGTTCGGTGTTTCACGCCAGCCATAGCTGGCCACTACCCGCCAGAAGGTTGGGGAGAGCTGCTCAATGGTGACACGCCGTACGTTGTGCACATAAGGCGCATCTTCAGTGCGCAGCGTTAACAGCACCACCCGCTCATGTAACACTTTGTTGTGTTTGAGGTTATGCAGCATGGCAAACGGGATAACGTTCAGCGCACGTGACATATAGACCGCGGTGCCAGGGACCCGCACCGGCGGCGCTTTCTCCAGCGAGGCGATCATCGCCTCCAGCGAATTACCGTGCTCATGCATCCGGCGCAGCAGGCGGAAACGTTCGCTTTTCCACGTCGTCATAATGATAAACATCACCAGGCCGAGGCAGAGCGGCAACCAGCCACCCGAGAAGATTTTGACCAAATTCGCCGTAAACAGCGGCACGTCGATAAACAGCATCAGCAGCAGAATTACGCCAACCGCCAGCTTATGCCAGTGCCAGTTTTTGATCGCCACGGTGCAGGAGAGAATCGAGGTCAGCACCATGGTGCCGGTCACCGCAATGCCGTAGGCCGCCGCCAGATTACTGGAGTGCTCAAAGCTGATGATCACAATCAGCACCGCGAAGTAGAGCACCCAGTTAATCATCGGAATATAAATCTGGCCCGATTCGCGCTCAGAAGTATGAATGATCCGCATACCGGGCAGATAACCGAGCCGGACTGCCTGACGCGTCAGCGAGAAGACGCCAGAGATCACCGCCTGCGAGGCGATGACGGTTGCCAGCGTCGCCAGAATCAGCATCGGGATCAGCGCCCAGTCTGGCGCCAGCAGGAAAAAGGGGTTCTTAATCGCTTTGGGGTCGCTGAGCAACAGCGCGCCCTGACCAAAATAGTTCAGCACCAGAGACGGCAGCACCACTGAAAACCACGCCAGCCGGATCGGGATTTTACCGAAGTGGCCCATATCGGCATACAGCGCTTCCACGCCGGTAATCGCCAGCACCACCGCGCCCAGCGCGAAGAAGGAGACCGATTTGTACTCCATAAAGAAGTTAACCGCATAGGCAGGGTTCAGCGCCTGCAGCACTTCCGGGTTCTTCATGATGCCGTTAACCCCGAGGATCGCCAGTACCAGGAACCACAGCAGCATTACCGGCGCAAACAGCTTGCCGACCATACCGGTCCCGTGTTTCTGAATCGCAAACAGCAGCGTCAGCACCGCAATCGACAGCGGCACAATGAACGGATCCAGCGACGGTGCGGCAATCTCCAGTCCCTCAATCGCTGACATCACTGAAATTGCCGGTGTGATCACCACTTCGCCATAAAAGAAGCTGCCGCCGACCAGGCCCATGATCACCAGTACCGCCGTGGCACGGGCACCAGTATGACGGCCCGCCAGCGACATCAGAGTCAGAATACCGCCTTCGCCAGCGTTGTCAGCCCGCATGACGTAGCTGATATATTTCAGTGATACCACCAGCACCAGCAGCCAGAAAATCAGCGACAGAAAGCCAAATACCGCGCCCCGTTCTACGCCGAAGCCAAACTGGCCGGAGAGACATTCACGCAAGGTATAAAGCGGACTGGTACCAATATCCCCATAGACAACACCAATTGCGGCCAGCGTTAGCCCACCAAGAGACTGCTTATTATCCGAGCTCATAGAGAGTTATCTTTTGTTGGAGTCTAAGAGGTGTAATAACCCCTCGCTCAAGCCATCAAAAAGCGCACAGTATGCACGTATTGCCGAAAATTCCTATACCCGGTTCACCTTAACGTCGCGGCGACGGCGCGTTTTTTACCTGATAAGCCGCTGCTTACAGACGCATTTCAGCTCACCGAATCTTCTGAAACAAAAAAGCTGACAGCTATCAACGCTTTCACGCATCATTATCTATAGAGTAAGGCGCTTGCTTAAGCGCGGCGGCCCGACGATTGTAAGGACATTGATGTGATTATGGCTCAACCCCATCTTTTGGCAGAAAGAATTTCTCGTCTCAGCAATGCGTTAGAAAAAGGGCTGTATGAGCGGCACCATGCGATTCGCCTCTGCCTGCTGGCCGCGCTCAGCGGTGAGAGCGTGTTCCTGCTGGGACCGCCCGGCATCGCCAAGAGTCTGATTGCCCGCCGCCTGAAATATGCCTTCCAGCACGCTCGCGCTTTTGAATACCTGATGACCCGCTTTTCGACGCCTGAAGAGGTGTTCGGCCCGCTGTCGATTCAGGCACTGAAAGATGAAGGTCGCTATCAGCGCCTGACTAAAGGGTATCTGCCCGATGCGGAGATTGTCTTTCTGGATGAGATCTGGAAAGCCGGTCCGGCCATTCTCAATACGCTGCTGACTGCGATTAATGAACGCCGCTTCCGCAACGGTGACAGCGAAGAAAAAATCCCGATGCGGCTGCTGGTGACCGCCTCCAATGAACTGCCGGAAGCGGACAGCGGTCTGGAAGCGCTGTATGACCGGATGCTGATCCGCTTATGGCTGGATAACGTGCATGAGAAGCAGAACTTCCGCAGTATGCTGACCCATCAGCAGGATGAAAATGCCAATCCGGTGGCAGAATCGCTGCGCATCAGCGATGAAGAGTACGCCCAGTGGCAGCTCGGCATCAGCCAGGTGAGCCTGCCCGATGCGGTATTTGAACTGATCTACCAGCTGCGCCAGCAACTGGAGAGCCAGCCCGCCGCACCTTACATCTCCGATCGTCGCTGGAAGAAAGCTATCCACCTGCTGCAGGCCAGCGCCTTTTACAGCGGCCGCAACACCATCGCGCCCATCGACCTGATCCTGCTGAAAGATTGCCTTTGGCACGACGTCGCCTCAATGCAGCTGCTGGAGCGCGAAATCGATCTGTTAATGACGCAATATGCCTGGCAACAGCAGCCGATGCTGCTCAGACTGCAGCAGATCAAAGCACGCCGTATGGCCTTACAGCAGCAACAGAGTATGGCGCAGGCGATCACGATGGAGAAACACAGCGGCATGTTCAGCCGCAAACCGCATTACGATTTGCCGGAAAGCCTCACCGATGACCAGCTGACCCTGATGTTGCAACAGCCGTTGACGCTGCATGATATGCAGGTCACGCATCTGGTGATCGCCCGTGACGCACTGAATCAGTGGTTGCAAAAAGGTGGCGACATCCGCGGCAAACTCAATGGGATTGGCTTTGCGCAGGCGCTGGATTTGCAGGTCGATGCGCAACACTGTCTGGCGATACGCGACGTCAGCCTGCAATCCTCACGTCTGACGCTGCCTGGCGTCAGCAACAGCGATCAGCTGCCAGGTGAAATCACCGAGGCGCTGGATACGCTGGAAAGTGAGTTGCGCAGTCAGCGTCACCTGTTCAGCCAGCATCAGCGCTGCCTGTTTATCAGTGATGACTGGCTGGCGCGGGTTGAAACCAGCCTGCAGGATGTGGCGGAACAGCTGAAACAGGCGCGTAAATGATCTCAGTGGAGACGCTCAGCACGCTGCTCTCAATTGGCGAAACCGAACTGATTGAAGAGTTAATTATCGCGCTGCTGGCATCACCGCAACTGGCGCTGTTTTTTGAAAAATTCCCCGGCCTTAAAAAGGCGCTGCTGCGCGATGTACCGCGCTGGAAAGCGGAAATCAACGCTGAACTGAAAGCCACACCGGTGCCTGCCGTGCTGGCGGAGGAGTTTCAGCTGTTTCAGCGGGTGCAGTTGCTCAGCGATCGTCAGTTCAGCCATCAGCTCGACGCCACGCTTCAGACCCTTGAACGTCTGCCTTCCCCCTTTACCGATGAAGCTCACCGGCTGCTACAGCATACCGACATTCATCATCTCAGCAGTGCGCAACATACGCTGTTTTTACAGCGCTGGCGGCTGAGCCTGACGCTGCAAACCCTGACGCTGAATCAGCAACTGCTGGAGCAGCAGCGCGAACGCCTGCTGGCCGAACTGCAGCAGCGTATGGCGCTCAGCGGGCAGCTGGCCCCGATGCTAAGCGATGATGACGAAGCCGCAGCTGGCCGGTTATGGGACATGAGTAAAGCCTCGCTGCAGCCGGGCGACTACCAGCTGATGCTGCAATACGGCGATTTTCTGGCGCAGCAGCCGGAGCTGCTGAAACTGGCCCAGCAGCTTGGCCGCAGCCGGGAAGCGAAATCAGTACCGTCACAGGATGCACCGCTGGAGGCGTTTCATCAGCTGGTTCATGAACCGGCGGCCGTGCCGGAAGAGGTCAGCGGCATTCATCAGAGTGATGATGTGCTGCGCCTGCTGCCACCGGAACTGGCCGCACTGAGCATCAGCGAGCTGGAGCTGGAGTTTTATCGCCGGCTGGTGGAGAAACGCCTGCTGACTTACAAACTGCAGGGCGACGCCTGGCATGAAAAAGTGACGCTGCGGCCGGTCAGCCACCAGCAGCATGAGGAGCAGCCGCGCGGGCCGTTTATTGTCTGCGTCGATACCTCCGGTTCCATGGGCGGATTTAATGAGCGCTGCGCCAAAGCGTTCTGTCTGGCATTACTCAAGGTGGCGCTGGCCGATCGGCGTCGCTGCTATATTATGCTGTTCGCCCATGAGGTGATCGGCTATGAACTGACCGGCGATGATGGCCTTGAGCAGGCGATTCGCTTCCTCAGTCAGCGTTTTCGTGGCGGCACCGATTTGGCCGCCTGTCTTTCCGCCGTGGTGAACCGCATGGAAGGGGTGCTCTGGCAGGAGGCGGATGCGGTGATCGTCTCCGATTTTATTGCCCAGCGTCTGCCGGAAGAGGTGATCGGCGCCATCAGACAGCGTCAGCGACATAATCAGCAACGTTTTCACGCTGTGGCGATGTCGACGCACGGCAAGCCCGGTATTATGCGCATCTTCGACCATATCTGGCGCTTCGATACCGGCATAAAAAGCCGCCTGCTACGCCACTGGCGCCGTTAAGTCATCAGGCAGAAAAGCTTCTTTGCTATAGTAAATAACCGTTTCACTTACTCAGCAATCTGGAGCTCCTTGTGACCCCCGTCCATTCTCATCGCGATCTGCCTGCGCCGACGCGTACGTTATTGCTCTCCGGCAAGAATATTGAACAAAAACGAGCCGAGCTGCTGAGCTATTTCCACCAGACATGGGAACAGTACGAAAGCCTGTTTACCTGCCTGGCCGATCCGCAGGCCTGGTTTACCAAAGCCATTCCGCTGCGCCATCCGCTGATCTTCTATTTTGGCCACACTGCGACCTTCTACATTAATAAGCTGATGGCCGGACGCTATATTGATGCGCGCCTCGACGACCGCATTGAAGCGATGATGGCGATTGGCGTCGATGAGATGAGCTGGGACGATCTCAACGACAACCACTACACGTGGCCGACCATTGATGAGGTCCGTGACTATCGTCGCCGGGTCAAAGCGCTGGTCAGCGATCTGATCCAGACCCTGCCGCTGAGCTTACCGATCCAGTGGGACAGCCCGGCGTGGGTGATCCTGATGGGGATCGAGCATGAGCGTATTCATCTGGAAACCTCCAGCGTGCTGATCCGCCAGCTGCCCGTTGACTGGGTGACGCCGCAGCCCGCCTGGCCAGTCTGTCCGCTGGCGCGCCACCAGCGTCAGGATGTGCCGGCCAACAGCCTGATTTCGATGCCCGGCGGTACGGTTACGCTGGGCAAAACCGATGATACCTACGGCTGGGATAATGAGTACGGCAGCCAGCAGGTTGCGCTGCAGCCGTTCAAAGCCAGCAAGATGCTGGTCAGCAATGCCGAATTCTTTGAGTTTGTCAGGGCGGGCGGCTATCAGGAGGCGCGCTGGTGGGATGACGAAGGCTGGGGCTGGTGCCAGTTTGCCCAGGCTGAGATGCCGACGTTCTGGGTCGGCACACCCGCGATGCCCGATCAGCTTAAACTGCGCTTGATGTGTGAAGAGGTGGCGATGCCGTGGGACTGGCCAGCAGAAGTGAACCAGCTGGAAGCGGCCGCCTTCTGTCGCTGGAAAGCCGACCAGAGCGGAATGCCGATTCAGCTGCCGTGCGAAGCCGAGTGGTACCAGCTGCGCGAGCAGGTGGCGGGCGATCAGCCGCACTGGGAACAGGCACCCGGCAATATCAATCTGGCGTACTGGGCCTCTTCCTCTCCGGTCGATCAGTTCGCCCAGGGCGAGTTCTTCGATATTGTCGGCAACGTCTGGCAATGGACCACTACGCCGACTAACGGCTTTGAAGGCTTCAAAGTTCATCCGCTTTACGATGACTTTTCTACCCCGACCTTTGATGGCAAGCATTCGCTGATTAAAGGCGGCAGCTGGATTTCGACCGGTAACGAGGCGTTGAAATCGGCGCGCTATGCATTTCGCCGTCATTTCTTCCAGCACGCCGGATTCCGCTACGTGGTCTCCAGCCATCAGGAAAGTATGACGCTGAACCCGTATGAAACTGACGCCATGGTGTCGCAGTATCTCGACTTCCAGTATGGCCCGCGCTATTTCGGCGTGGATAATTACGCTGAAAGCCTGGTGAAGCTGGCACTGAAATACACCACGTCACAGACTGAAGCACTGGATATCGGCTGCGCCACCGGACGTGCCAGTTTTGAACTGGCTCGCCACTTTGAACGCGTCACCGGCATGGATTACTCGGCGCGCTTCATCGACGTGGCGCTGCAGCTGACCAGTGGGGAAGATTTTCGCTATGTGGTGCCGCAGGAGGGTGATCTGGTGGAGTATCGTCAGGTGCGCCTGAAAGATTTCGGGCTGGATGGTGATCTGGCGCAGCGCATACAGTTCGTGCAGGGCGATGCCTGTAACCTCAAGCCACAACCGGCCCGCTACGATCTGGTGCTGGCCTCTAACCTGATCGATCGCCTGCGTCAGCCCGCACGTTTTCTGCAGGATGTGACACCGATGCTGCGGCCGGGCGGTATCCTGCTGCTCTCCTCGCCTTATACCTGGCTGGAAGAATACACGCCGAAAGAGAACTGGCTGGGCGGCGTACGGGAAAATGGCGAGGCACTGACCACGCTGCAGGCGCTGCAACGACGACTGGCAGCCGACTTTGAACTGCTGGATGATCCGATCGATAAGCCGTTTGTGATCCGCGAAACGGCGCGCAAGTTCCAGCACACACTGGCCCAGGTTACCGTCTGGCGCAAACGCTAAGTGAACCGGCAGCGGCGTCCGTCGCTGCCGGTTGTTGCCTGTCTCGCTATTTTGCTGCACATTCTCCCTTGTTGAATTCAACGCAGCCTAACGAGGATGGTCATGCCCGAACATTTGCAGCTCGATAACCTGGATCGCGGCATTCTGAATGCCCTGCTGGATAACGCGCGTACCGCTTACGCCGAGCTGGCAAAACAGTTTAATGTCAGCCCCGGCACCATCCATGTGCGGGTGGAGAAAATGAAACAGGCCGGCATTATTCTGGGCACCCGTGTCGACATCGATCCGCGCCAGCTGGGTTTTGATGTCTGTTGTTTTATCGGCATTATTCTCAAGAGCGCACGCGATTATCCGGCGGCACTGAGCAAACTGGAGGCGCTGGATGAGGTGGTGGAAGCCTGGTATACCACCGGTCACTACAGCATCTTTATCAAGGTGATGTGCCGCTCGATTGATGCCCTGCAACAGGTGCTCATCAACAAAATTCAGACGATTGATGAAATTCAATCAACAGAAACCCTGATCTCTCTGCAAAACCCGATCATGCGAACCATCAAGCCCTGATCGCGTTTCCCCTGTGTACAACCTTATCCCGGATGAATGCAGCGGCTGACAACGGCTGCGTTCACATCACCCGATCAATTAACCCTGTTTTCCACAGGTGGATCACCGCTTGATCACAGCGTACAATGCCCGCCTTAATGTCCGGGAGAGCAAGATGGCCGATATTACTTTAATCAGTGGCAGTACCCTGGGTAGCGCCGAGTATGTTGCTGAGCATCTGGAAGAGAAATTACAGGAAGCAGGCTACTCAACGCAGCTGCTGCACGGGCCGGCGCTGGATGAGGTGCCGCAGAAAGGCATCTGGCTGGTGGTCTGCTCTACGCATGGCGCAGGTGAAATTCCCGATAATCTGCAGCCATGGTTCGAGGCGATCAATGAAGGACAGCCCGATCTCTCTCAGGTTCGGTTTGGCGCCGTCGGCCTCGGTAATCACGAATATGATCTGTTTTGTGGCGCGATCCGTCAGATAGAAACACTGTTAATCGCTCAGGGCGCACAGCGGATCGGCGATCGTCTGGAAATCGATGTGCTTGAACATGAGATCCCTGAAGATCCGGCCGGGGTCTGGGTAATGGACTGGAAAAGCGCGATCTGAATCTGGTCGGGGATCGTGAAATAGTGACGATCCCCAGTGGAAGATGCTGATTTTGTCCTTTTGAAGCCGTTTATTTTGTGGATAACTACCCTCTTTTACTGCGTATAACCGGTAGTTATCCAAAGAATAACCGCAGTATGCTTTTTGAGCTGTGTATAAGTAGCCATTTTGATCCCAGCTTATACGGATCAGGATCACCGATCATTAACAGCTAGTGATCCTTGCTAATCGCTTGTTGTGACTGGTGTTCTGGCACATATCCACAGAAACCGGCGATCCTAATAAGAGATCTAACAGAAAGATCATATACAGATCTAAGATCCTTTCTTTTAAAACCTGAGGATCCCGCAGCTTTCACCCCAGGCGGAATTTGAGTAGAATCCACGCCCCAGGACGACGATCCTGCCTGTTCATCAACCGAGGTACCACTTCATGTTTTATCAGGATCCTTTTGACGTCATCGTAATTGGTGGTGGTCATGCGGGCACCGAAGCCGCAATGGCGGCAGCCCGAATGGGTCAGCAAACCCTGTTACTCACCCATAACATTGATACGCTTGGACAAATGTCCTGTAACCCGGCGATCGGTGGCATTGGCAAAGGACATCTGGTGAAGGAAGTGGATGCCATGGGGGGTCTGATGGCCCATGCAATCGATCAGGCTGGCATTCAGTTTAGGATACTAAACGCCAGCAAAGGTCCGGCCGTCAGGGCAACCCGTGCTCAGGCGGATCGCGTGCTCTATCGTCAGGCGGTGCGTACGGCGCTGGAGAACCAGCCCAACCTGATGATCTTCCAGCAGGCGGTTGACGATCTGATTGTGGAAAACGATCGCGTCGTTGGTGCTGTGACCCAGATGGGGCTCAAGTTCCGGGCGAAGAGCGTAGTGCTGACCGTGGGCACCTTCCTCGACGGTAAAATTCATATCGGACTGGATAATTACAGCGGTGGCCGTGCTGGGGATCCGCCCTCTATTCCGCTGGCAAAACGGCTGCGTGCCCTGCCACTCCGGGTTAACCGCCTGAAAACCGGTACGCCGCCGCGCATTGATGCGCGCACCATCGATTTTTCAGTACTGACGCCGCAGCATGGCGATCACCCGATGCCGGTGTTCTCGTTTATGGGCAATGCATCCCAGCATCCGCAGCAGGTACCGTGCTGGATCACCCATACCAATGAAAAAACCCATGAGGTGATCCGTAACAACCTCGATCGCAGCCCGATGTATGCCGGGATCATTGAAGGGATCGGGCCACGTTACTGCCCGTCAATCGAAGACAAAGTGATGCGCTTTGCCGATCGTAATGCGCATCAGATCTTCCTCGAACCGGAAGGACTGACCAGCAACGAAATTTATCCGAACGGCATCTCAACCAGCCTGCCGTTTGATGTGCAGATACAGATCGTCCGGTCGATGCAGGGTCTGGAAAATGCCAAGATCGTGCGGCCGGGTTATGCCATTGAGTATGACTTCTTCGATCCCCGCGATCTGAAACCGACGCTGGAAAGCAAATTTATTCACGGCCTGTTCTTTGCCGGACAGATCAACGGCACCACCGGCTACGAAGAGGCGGCTGCGCAGGGTATGCTGGCCGGCCTCAACGCCGCGCGCCAGTCTGCCGACAAAGAGGGCTGGGCGCCGCGTCGCGATCAGGCTTACCTCGGTGTACTGGTTGACGATCTCTGCACGCTCGGCACCAAAGAGCCGTACCGTATGTTTACCTCCCGTGCCGAGTATCGCCTGATGCTGCGTGAGGATAATGCCGATCTGCGTCTGACCGAAACCGGCCGCGAGCTGGGACTGGTCGATGATGCCCGCTGGGCGCGCTTTAATCAGAAGCTGGAAGCGATTGAACAGGAGCGTCAGCGCCTGCGCGATATCTGGGTACATCCAAAATCCGATCACGTGACGGAGGTGAACACGGTTCTCAGTGCACCGCTGACCAAAGAAGCCAGTGGCGAAGATCTGCTGCGTCGTCCGGAAATGACTTATCTGAAGCTGATGTCGCTGAATGCCTTTGGTCCGGCGCTGGCTGATGAGCAGGCGGCTGAGCAGGTTGAGATTCAGGTCAAATATGAAGCTATATCGCACGCCAGCAGGAAGAGATCGATCGTCAACTGCGTAACGAAAACACCCTGTTGCCGGTTGACCTCGACTATCGCCAGGTCAACGGCCTGTCGAATGAGGTGATCGCGAAGCTGAATGACCACAAGCCGACCTCAATTGGCCAGGCGACACGCATTTCCGGTATTACCCCGGCGGCCATCTCTATTCTGCTTATTTATCTGAAAAAACAGGGTCTGCTGCGCAAAAGCGCCTGACCTGAAACGGGGCGAGGCGACTCGCCCCCGCTGACTGGACTTACGCTGTGATTAACCGACTCACCTCGCTGCTGCAGGCAGCCAATATTTCCCTCTCCGATCAACAAAAACAGCAGCTGGTAGCCTATGTCGGCCTGCTGGATAAGTGGAACAAAGCCTACAATCTGACCTCAGTGCGTGATCCACAGCAGATGCTGGTGCGCCACATCCTCGACAGCATTGTGGTGGCACCCCAGCTGATCGGCTCGCGCTTTATCGATGTGGGAACCGGACCGGGCCTGCCAGGTATCCCGCTGGCGATCGTGATGCCTGATGCGCATTTCACACTGCTCGATAGCCTGGGTAAGCGGGTGCGCTTCCTGCGCCAGGTGCAGCATGAGTTAGGACTCACTAACATTATTCCGGTACAGAGTCGGGTTGAAGACTTTCCGGCAGAGCCACCGTTTGATGGGGTGATCAGCCGCGCATTTGCCTCTCTGACCGACATGGTGAACTGGTGTCATCATTTACCGGGAACAGAAGGGCGCTTTTTTGCCCTCAAAGGCGTCCGTCCTGATGATGAAATTGCCAGCTTACCGGCGGGCTATCACTGTGATGCGGTGGTTAAACTGCAGGTTCCACAGCTGGACGGTGACCGACACCTGGTGATTATTCGTCAGCAATAGGCCTGAAGTAAGTAAGGAGTTAATCTTCGCCAGCAACCTCTCTTCATCAGTTTGCTGGTGAAAAAAGGTGCAGTTGATGCGTTAAAAAAACGGAATTTTGATTCTGCAACATGCGGTGGAAAATTAACAAAGCCGACGGAAATTATCCGAAAAGCTCTGTTACATTTAACGTTTAATTCACATTTAGTTAGCAGAAAGATCACTTGTATAGCGGACTGGTGGAATAGAAATAGTCACGCCAGAAAATATATCAGGGTAATAACCCGGCGTGCGTAATATGAATTTAACGTTTCTCATGCACCCTTCGATGTCAATAGCGTGTTTTCCGGGAAAATAGGCTTCTCCGATCATACTTATATTTTCAATCATATGATTTTAAACGGTTTATTGAGAGAAAGAAAAGTTCGGAATTAGCCCTGAGAGGAAAGTTGAGACGGTGCGAATGCTTATTATGTGATCTAAAGCACGCTTTAAAAGCAAGTCGGCAGCCCATTTTCAGGCAGGAAACGACAAATTCCTGTGGGCTAATGTTTGGAAAAATAGCCCTCCGGAAAGAAATTTAAATAATTGTTCACCTTTTCGCTACTTACCGATTGAAATCGCAGGTGCGGCCCGTATAATTTGCACGGCTTTTGCTGCTTGACTCAAATGCGTAAAGGCAGTCTTATACGACACGCGACATACCCCTAATGGGGCAGGAGAGTATCAGCGTCATGTCAGTGTCTCTTTACAGTGTAAAATTCGCCCGGACAGTGCTGATGATTCAGCTGATGACGATTGTCATCATCGGCGCACTCTTTGCTCTGAAAGATGTCACCCTGGGCGTTTCTGCTCTGGCTGGCGGCGCGGCAGCCTGGCTGCCAAATGTGTTGTTTTTGTTTTTAGCCTGGCGCCTGCAGGGGCAAACCCCCGCTTCGGGGCGAGTCGCGTGGAGCTTCGCTTTGGGTGAAATAGCCAAAGTGTTCGCGACCATCATTTTGCTCATTGTGGCGTTGGGTCTATTCGGGGCGGTTTTCTGGCCGGTCGGAATAACCTGGTTATCGGTGCTGGTGGTACAAATGCTGGCACCGGCGGTAATTAACAACAAAGGGTAAGAGGCATCATGGCTGCAGGAGAAATCTCTACTCCGCAAGAGTACATTGGTCACCACCTGACTCATCTTCAGTTGGACCTGCGTACCTTCGAGATAGTGAATCCGCACGACGCTCCCGCGACGTTCTGGGTATTAAATATCGATTCCATGTTTTTCTCTATGGTGCTGGGAATCATCTTCCTGGTGTTGTTCCGTAGCGTGGCGAAATCTGTCACCAGCGGTGTGCCAGGGAAAATGCAGGCGGCTATCGAACTGGTTGTCGGTTTCGTTGATAGTAACGTGCGCGACATGTATCACGGTAAGAGCAAACTTATCGCCCCGCTGGCGCTGACAATTTTTGTCTGGGTCTTCCTGATGAACTTCATGGATCTGTTGCCAATCGATCTGCTGCCGTATATCGGTGAGCATTGGTTGGGCCTGCCGGCGCTGCGCGTTGTGCCGTCTGCAGACGTGAACATCACGCTCTCTATGGCGTTGGGCGTCTTTATTTTGATTCTGTTCTACAGCATCAAAATGAAAGGCATTAGCGGCTTCACGAAAGAGCTGACGCTGCAGCCTTTTAACCACCCGATCTTCATCCCGATCAACCTGATTCTGGAAGGTGTCAGCCTGCTGTCTAAACCGGTTTCTCTTGGTTTACGACTGTTCGGCAACATGTATGCGGGTGAGCTGATCTTTATCCTTATTGCCGGTCTGTTGCCGTGGTGGTCGCAGTGGGTGCTGAATGTGCCGTGGGCCATTTTCCACATCCTGATCATTTCGCTACAGGCTTTCATTTTCATGGTCCTCACGATTGTCTATCTGTCGATGGCATCTGAAGAACATTGATTTTTTTCTCAACACTACTTTCCCTCTCTATTCCGGGTCACAGCCAGCCGGCTGCAGCCCGGAAGATGAAGGGAGCATTTAACTGAAACAAACTGGAGACTGTCATGGAAAACCTGAATATGGATCTGCTGTACATGGCTGCCGCTGTGATGATGGGCCTGGCGGCAATCGGTGCTGCGATCGGTATCGGCATCCTCGGAGGAAAATTCCTGGAAGGCGCTGCTCGTCAGCCTGACCTGATTCCTCTGCTGCGCACGCAGTTCTTTGTTGTAATGGGTCTGGTGGATGCAATCCCAATGATCGCTGTTGGTCTGGGTCTCTACGTGATGTTTGCTGTCGCCTAAAGCCCTGTGTTCACTCAGCGCACAGTGTGCAAGGGTGAACGGATTCTGCCGCTTATCGATGATAACGGCAGAAAAGTTAAATACTCAATTAGAGGCATTGTGCTGTGAACATTAATGCAACAATCCTCGGCCAGGCCATCGCGTTCATCCTGTTTGTCGCGTTCTGCATGAAGTACGTATGGCCGCCGATTATGGCTGCCATCGAAAAGCGCCAGAAAGAAATTGCTGAAGGCCTTGCTTCTGCTGAACGCGCGAAGAAAGATTTGGATCTCGCGCAGGCTAATGCGACCGACCAGCTGAAAAAAGCCAAAGAAGACGCTCAGGTCATTATCGAGCAAGCGAACAAGCGTCGCGCGCAGATTCTGGACGAAGCCAAAACCGAAGCTGATAACGAACGTACTCGCATCGTGGCACAAGCGCAGGCTGAGATTGACGCCGAACGCAAACGTGCTCGTGAAGAACTGCGTAAGCAAGTCGCGTTGCTGGCTATGGCCGGCGCCGAGAAGATCATCGAACGTTCCGTGGATGAAGCTGCTAACAGCGACATCGTTGATAAACTGGTCGCTGAACTGTAAGGAGGGAGGGGCTGATGTCTGATCTGATTACTGTAGCTCGCCCCTACGCCAAAGCAGCTTTTGACTTTGCTGTTGAGCATCAAAGTATAGAACGCTGGCAACAGATGCTGGCGTTTGCCGCAGAAGTGGCTCGCAATGAACAGATGGCTGATCTTCTCTCAGGTGCATTAGCACCCGAAGCGCTGGCAGCGTCGTTTAACGCAGTCTGTGGTGATCAACTGGATGAACCCGCGCAGAACCTGATTAAGGTGATGGCGGAAAACGGACGTTTGACAGCGCTTCCGGCAGTACTGGCCCAATTCATCGAACTGCGTGACGCTCATGAAGCCACCGCAGAAGTTGATGTTATCTCCGCCAGTACGCTGAGTGACGACCAGCTGAATAAAATCAGCGCCGCGATGGAAAAACGTCTGTCACGCAAAGTTAAGCTGAATTGCAAAATTGATAAGTCTGTGATGGCAGGCGTGATCATCCGTTCGGGTGATCTGGTTATTGATGGCAGCGTACGCGGCCGTCTTGACCGTCTGGCTGACGTCTTGCAGTCTTAAGGGGACTGGAGCATATGCAACTGAATTCCACCGAAATCAGCGAACTGATCAAGCAGCGCATTGCTCAGTTCAATGTCGTGAGTGAAGCTCACAACGAAGGTACGATTGTTTCTGTA
The DNA here is from genome assembly GCF_002095315.1 of Pantoea conspicua. Lineage (GTDB taxonomy): Bacteria > Pseudomonadota > Gammaproteobacteria > Enterobacterales > Enterobacteriaceae > Pantoea > Pantoea conspicua. Next base: position 14,010 of record NZ_MLFN01000040.1, on the reverse strand, counting down.
AGTGACGGTATCATCCGCGTACACGGCCTGGCCGATGTGATGCAGGGTGAGATGATTGCCCTGCCGGGCAACCGTTACGCGATTGCCCTGAACCTCGAGCGTGACTCAGTAGGTGCGGTGGTGATGGGTCCTTACGCTGACCTCGCCGAAGGCATGAAGGTTAAGTGTACTGGCCGTATTCTGGAAGTACCGGTAGGCCGTGGCCTGCTGGGCCGTGTGGTGAACACCCTGGGTGCACCTATCGACGGTAAAGGCGCCATCGACAACGACGGTTTCTCACCGGTCGAAGTGATTGCACCGGGCGTTATCGATCGTCAGTCAGTCGACCAGCCGGTTCAGACCGGTTATAAGTCCGTCGATGCGATGATTCCAATCGGCCGTGGCCAGCGTGAGCTGATCATCGGTGACCGTCAGACCGGTAAAACCGCGATGGCGATCGATGCGATCATCAACCAGCGCGATTCAGGCATCAAGTGTGTCTACGTTGCGATTGGTCAGAAAGCCTCAACCATCTCTAACGTGGTTCGCAAGCTGGAAGAGCACGGCGCGCTGCAGAACACCATCGTTGTGGTGGCCTCTGCCTCTGAATCTGCTGCACTGCAGTATCTCTCTCCATATGCAGGCTGTGCGATGGGTGAATACTTCCGTGACCGCGGTGAAGATGCGCTGATCGTTTATGATGATCTCTCTAAGCAGGCGATTGCTTATCGTCAGATTTCTCTGCTGCTGCGCCGTCCACCAGGCCGTGAAGCTTTCCCTGGCGACGTGTTCTACCTCCACTCCCGTCTGCTGGAACGTGCATCACGCGTAAGCGCTGAATATGTTGAGCGTTTCACCAACGGTGAAGTGAAAGGCCAGACCGGCTCTCTGACTGCACTGCCGATCATCGAAACCCAGGCGGGCGACGTTTCTGCGTTCGTTCCGACCAACGTAATCTCGATTACGGATGGTCAGATCTTCCTGGAATCGAACCTGTTCAACTCCGGTATTCGTCCGGCGGTTAACCCAGGTATTTCGGTATCCCGTGTAGGTGGTGCTGCACAGACCAAGATCATCAAGAAACTGTCCGGTGGTATCCGTACCGCACTGGCACAGTATCGTGAACTGGCGGCGTTCTCGCAGTTCGCCTCTGATCTGGACGATGCAACCCGTAAACAGCTGAGCCACGGTCAGAAAGTGACCGAGCTGCTGAAGCAGAAACAGTATGCGCCGATGTCTGTCGCGCAGCAGGGTCTGGTTCTGTTCGCGGCCGAGCGTGGCTATCTGAACGACGTTGAGCTGGCGAAAATCGGCAGCTTTGAAGCTGCACTGCTGGCCTTCGCCGATCGCGATCACGCCGAGCTGATGGCTGAAATCAACCAGTCGGGTAACTTCAATAACGATATCGAAGCGAAGCTGAAAGGCCTGATCGATACGTTTAAAGCAACCCAGTCCTGGTAATGTCTGGCGGCTTGTCTGAAAAGGCAGGCCGCAAGGCTTTGAGGAGAAGCTAATGGCCGGCGCAAAAGAGATACGAAGCAAGATTGGAAGCGTGAAAAACACGCAGAAGATCACCAAAGCGATGGAAATGGTCGCCGCCTCCAAGATGCGTAAAACGCAGGAACGCATGGCGGCCAGCCGTCCGTATGCAGACACCATGCGCAAAGTGATTGGTCACCTTGCGTTGGGTAATCTGGAATACAAGCACCCTTACCTGCAAGAGCGCGACGTTAAGCGCGTCGGCTACCTGGTCGTTTCAACTGACCGCGGGCTTTGTGGTGGTTTGAACATTAACCTGTTCAAGAAAGTACTGGCAGATATGAAGTCCTGGTCCGATAAAGGCGTGCAGAGCGATCTGTCGATCATCGGGTCTAAAGGGGCGTCATTCTTCAGTGCTGTCGGTGGCAACATCGTGGCACAAGTCAGCGGCATGGGCGATAAACCTGCCCTGTCTGACCTGATTGGCCCGGTCAAAGTGATGTTGCAGGCTTATGATGAAGGCCGCATCGACAAGCTGATGATCGTCAGTAACAAGTTCAATAACACCATGTCTCAGACTCCGACCATTACCCAACTGCTGCCGTTACCGCCAGCGGAAGGTGAAGAAGAGATGAAGGCGAAGACCTGGGATTACCTGTACGAACCCGATCCGAAAGCGCTGCTGGATACCCTGCTGCGTCGTTACGTCGAATCGCAGGTTTATCAGGGTGTGGTGGAAAATCTGGCCAGTGAGCAGGCCGCACGTATGGTAGCGATGAAAGCCGCAACCGATAACGGCGGAAATCTGATCAAAGAGCTGCAGTTGGTGTACAACAAAGCTCGTCAGGCCAGCATCACCCAGGAACTTACCGAGATCGTCTCGGGGCCTCCGCGGTTTAACCAGGTTTGGAATTAGGTAGAGGATTCAAGATGGCAACTGGAAAGATTGTCCAGATTATCGGCGCCGTTGTTGACGTCGAATTCCCTCAGGACGCGGTACCGCAAGTGTACAGTGCCCTCGAGGTTATGAATGGTGATGCGCGTCTGGTGCTGGAAGTTCAGCAGCAGCTGGGCGGCGGCGTGGTCCGTACCATTGCAATGGGTACGTCTGACGGCCTGAAGCGTGGTCTGAGCGTCAACGACCTGCAGAAACCGATTCAGGTTCCGGTCGGTAAAGCGACCCTGGGCCGTATCATGAACGTTCTCGGCGAGCCAATCGACATGAAAGGCGAGCTGAAAGAAGAAGATGGTAGCGCAGTAGAGATCGCCTCTATTCACCGCGCGGCACCTTCTTATGAAGATCAGTCTAACTCGCAGGAACTGCTGGAAACCGGCATCAAGGTTATCGACCTGATGTGTCCGTTCGCCAAGGGCGGTAAAGTCGGTCTGTTCGGTGGTGCGGGTGTGGGTAAAACCGTCAACATGATGGAGCTGATCCGTAACATCGCGGCTGAACACTCAGGTTACTCAGTGTTTGCCGGTGTGGGTGAGCGTACTCGTGAGGGTAACGACTTCTACCACGAAATGACTGACTCTAACGTTATCGATAAAGTTGCGCTGGTCTATGGCCAGATGAACGAGCCGCCGGGTAACCGTCTGCGCGTAGCACTGACCGGTCTGACCATGGCGGAAAAATTCCGTGATGAAGGCCGTGACGTTCTGCTGTTCATCGATAACATCTACCGTTACACCCTGGCCGGTACCGAAGTGTCGGCACTGCTGGGTCGTATGCCATCTGCGGTAGGTTACCAGCCAACGCTGGCAGAAGAGATGGGTGTGTTGCAGGAGCGTATTACCTCCACCAAGACCGGTTCAATCACTTCCGTACAGGCCGTTTACGTCCCTGCGGATGACCTGACTGACCCGTCTCCAGCCACCACCTTTGCGCACTTAGACTCAACGGTAACGCTGAGCCGTCAGATCGCCTCTCTGGGTATTTACCCGGCTGTTGACCCGCTGGATTCCACCAGCCGTCAGCTGGATCCACTGGTTGTGGGTCAGGAGCACTACGACGTAGCCCGTGGCGTTCAGTCACTGCTGCAGCGTTACCAGGAGCTGAAAGACATCATCGCCATCCTCGGTATGGACGAGCTGTCTGAAGAAGATAAACTGCTGGTGGCACGTGCGCGTAAGATTCAGCGCTTCCTGTCTCAGCCGTTCTTCGTTGCGGAAGTCTTCACCGGTTCTCCGGGCAAGTACGTTACGCTGAAAGACACTATCCGTGGCTTTAAAGGCATCATGGAAGGTGAGTTTGACCACCTGCCAGAGCAGGCCTTCTACATGGTTGGTGCCATCGAAGAAGCCGTGGAAAAAGCGAAGAAACTGTAATAACGGTTTCCCGGGAGGAAGATTATGGCTATGACTTATCACCTGGATGTGGTCAGCGCAGAGAATCAGTTGTTCTCTGGTCTGGTACAGAAAATTCAGGTGTCAGGTAGCGAAGGTGAACTGGGGATTTTCCCTGGCCATGCGCCGCTGCTGACTGCCATTAAGCCTGGAATGATCCGTATCGTGAAACAGCACGGCGAAGAGGAGTTTATCTACCTCTCTGGCGGCGTGCTGGAAGTGCAGCCGGGCAGCAGCACCGTTCTGGCCGATACCGCTATTCGCGGTACCGATCTGGACGAAGCCCGCGCCCTGGAAGCGAAACGCAAAGCAGAAGAGCACATGAACAGCAGCCACGGTGACGTGGACTATGCTCAGGCCTCTGCCGAGCTGGCGAAAGCCATTGCCAAACTGCGCGTGATCGAACTGACCAAAAAAGCGATGTAATCCAGCTTTATGCGTCACGAAATGCCAGCCCTTCGGGCTGGCATTTTTTTTGTCTGTCAGGCCATCTGCGCCCTCCCGCCTAATTTCGGCCTGAGAAAAATGTAGTAATCTCACCCTCAAACCGTTTTACTTTCACCCGTAAAAATTCACTCAGGATAGTTATGTCTAACAGTGCGATGAGTGTGGTGATCCTTGCTGCCGGCAAGGGCACCCGTATGTATTCCGATCTGCCAAAAGTTCTGCATACGCTGGCAGGCAAACCGATGGTGCAGCATGTGATTGACGCTGCTAAAGGGCTGGGCGCGCAGCAGGTCCATCTGGTTTATGGTCACGGCGGCGATCGACTGAAAGCGACCCTCACTGACAGCGCCCTGAACTGGGTACTGCAGGCCGAGCAGCTCGGCACCGGTCATGCGATGCAGCAGGCAGCGCCCTGCTTCGCGGATGACGAAGACATTATGATGCTTTACGGTGACGTGCCATTGATCGCGGAGGAGACGTTACAGCGCCTGCGTGAGGCCAGACCGCAGGGCGGCATCGGCCTGCTCACCGTAGTGCTGGATAATCCCACCGGTTATGGCCGTATCGTGCGTGAGAACGGCACCATTGTTGGCATCGTCGAGCAGAAAGATGCCACGCCAGAGCAGCTTAACATCACCGAAATCAACACCGGGATTCTGATCGCCAACGGCGGCGATCTGAAACGCTGGCTGGCAAAGCTCACCAATAACAACGCGCAGGGTGAATACTACATCACCGATATCATCGCGCTGGCGCATCAGGAAGGCCGGGTGATTGAGGCGGTTCATCCGACGCGCAGCAGTGAGACTGATGGCGTGAATAATCGTCTGCAGCTGGCGACGCTGGAGCGCACTTATCAGACCGAACAGGCTGAGCGCCTGCTACTGGCGGGCGTGATGCTGCGCGATCCGGCCCGCTTTGATTTGCGCGGGACGCTGACCCACGGCCGGGATGTGGAAATCGACACCAACGTCATCATTGAAGGTCAGGTCACGCTGGGCGATCGGGTAAAAATCGGCGCGGGTTGCATCATTAAAAACAGCGTAATAGGCGACGATTGCGACATCAGCCCTTATTCGGTGATCGAGGATGCGAATCTGGCGACCGCCTGTACCGTCGGGCCATTCGCCCGACTGCGTCCCGGCAGTGAACTGGCGCACGCCGCCCACGTTGGCAACTTTGTTGAGATGAAAAAAGCCCGTCTGGGTGAAGGCTCGAAAGCGGGTCATCTTTCCTATCTGGGTGACGCCGAGATCGGCGCTAACGTCAACATCGGTGCCGGCACCATCACCTGCAACTATGATGGCGCCAATAAATTCAAAACCGTGATCGGCGATAACGTGTTTGTCGGTTCCGATACCCAGCTGGTGGCTCCGGTCAGCGTAGCGGCTGGCGCCACCATTGCCGCCGGTACCACCATCATGAAAGATGTCACCGAAGCCGGTCTGGTCTATAACCGCAAAGAGCAGAACCACAAAGCAGCGTGGCAGCGTCCGCAGAAGAAAAAATAATTTTAACGGCCCGCTCCGCGCGGGCCGATGCAGTGCCAAAACTATAATCCCCACTCTCTACAAGGCTCGGGGAACCGGCAAAGCCGGATATCAGGTCGCATGACAACGAAAGTGGCGAACAGCCATGTAGTCAGGAAAACATCATTATGTGTGGAATTGTTGGTGCAGTAGCGCAACGCGATATCGCAGAAATTCTGCTGGAAGGCCTGCGTCGTCTTGAATATCGCGGATATGATTCGGCCGGTCTGGCCGTGGTCGATCGTCAGGGGCACGTTACGCGTCTGCGACGTTTAGGGAAGGTGCAGAAGCTGGCCGAGGCAGCCGAACAGCAGCCGCTGATCGGTGGAACCGGTATCGCCCATACGCGCTGGGCAACGCACGGCGAACCGTCGGAAGCCAATGCGCATCCGCACGTTTCAGAGCAGATCGTTATCGTGCACAACGGCATTATTGAAAACCATGAGCCGCTACGCGCTGAGATGATCGCGCGTGGCTACGTTTTTGTCTCGGAAACCGATACTGAAGTAGTGGCGCACCTGGTGCACTGGGAGCAGAAGCAGGGCGGTACACTGCGTGAGGTAGTGCTGCGCGTCATTCCGCAGCTACGCGGTGCCTATGGCATGGTGATCATGGACAGTCGCGATCCATCGCTGCTGGTGGCCGCCCGTTCCGGCAGCCCACTGGTGATTGGCCGTGGTGTGGGTGAAAACTTTATTGCTTCCGATCAGCTGGCGCTGCTGCCGGTAACGCGGCGCTTCATCTATCTGGAAGAGGGCGATATCGCAGAAATCAGCCGTCGCGATGTGACGATTGTGGATCGCGCCGGTCAGCCGGTCACGCGCGCCGAAATCGAATCGAATCTGCAATATGATGCCGGTGATAAAGGCATCTACCGTCATTACATGCAGAAAGAGATCTACGAGCAGCCGATTGCGCTGAAAAGCACCCTGAGCGGGCGCTTCAGTCAGGGCAAAGTCGATCTCAGCGAGCTGGGCGCCGGCGCAGAAACGCTGCTGAGCCAGGTGGAGCATATCCAGATCATTGCCTGCGGCACCTCCTATAACTCCGGCATGGTGTCACGCTACTGGTTTGAGTCGCTGGCAAACATCCCGTGTGACGTCGAGATCGCCTCCGAGTTTCGCTACCGCAAATCAGCGGTGCGGAAAAACAGCCTGCTGATCACCTTATCGCAATCGGGTGAAACCGCCGATACCCTGGCGGCGCTGCGCCTCTCCAAAGAGCTGGGCTACCTCGGTTCTCTGGCGGTATGTAACGTAGCGGGCTCTTCGCTGGTGCGGGAATCCGATCTGGCGCTGATGACCAAAGCAGGCACCGAAATTGGTGTTGCTTCAACCAAAGCCTTCACCACCCAGCTGGCGGTATTGCTGATGCTGGTGGCGAAGCTGGGTCGGCTGAAAGGCATGGCGGTGGAAAAAGAGCATGAGATTGTTCATGCGCTACAGGCGCTGCCAGGCCGGATTGAACAGATGCTGGCGCAGGATAAGCTGATTGAAAACCTGGCAGAGGGCTTCTCGGATAAGCATCATGCGCTGTTCCTCGGTCGTGGCGATCAATATCCTATCGCCATGGAAGGAGCGCTGAAGCTCAAGGAAATCTCCTACATACACGCTGAAGCCTATGCGGCAGGCGAGCTGAAGCACGGCCCGCTGGCGCTGATTGACGCCGATATGCCGGTAATCGTGGTCGCGCCCAACAACGAACTGCTGGAGAAACTGAAATCCAACATCGAAGAGGTGCGCGCACGCGGCGGTCTGCTCTATGTGTTTGCCGATCAGGATGCGGGCTTCAGCGACAGTGACGGGATGAAGATTATCCCGCTACCGCACGTTGAAGAGGTGATTGCCCCGATCTTCTACACCGTGCCGTTGCAGTTACTCTCCTATCACGTCGCCCTGATCAAAGGCACCGACGTCGATCAGCCGCGTAACCTGGCGAAATCGGTTACCGTAGAATAACAAAGTGGGCCCCGTCGCGGGCCCGCTTCATTTTCGCCTGCTGTCATATAACTGTCATATTTCCTACATTTCACTGTCATCAAACTGTCCTATTTTCCCTCCTGCAGCAATCACTGACTCTTACTAAAACGGCCCCGAGCCTGAATTTTCTCCCCTGGAGGGAACATGACACTGATGCGTAGCACCGTAGCCCGAATCCTCGCCGCCACCTTTGCAGTCAGCGCGGTATCTGCTTTTGCGGCCACCGATCTGACGGGCGCAGGCGGGACATTCCCGGCGCCGGTTTATGCCAAGTGGGCAGCAGAGTATCAGCAAGCCACCGGTAGCAAGGTTAACTACCAGGGCATTGGTTCATCTGGCGGCGTGAAACAAATCATCGCCAAAACTGTCGATTTCGGTGCGTCCGATGCGCCGATGAAAGATGAAGATCTGCAGAAAAATGGCCTGTTCCAGTTCCCGACCGTGATCGGCGGCGTGGTGCTGGCGGTTAACCTGCCGGGTATTAAATCGGGTGAACTGACGCTGGATGGCAAAACCGTCGGCGACATCTACCTCGGCACCATCAAAAAGTGGAACGATCCGGCGATCGCTAAGCTCAATCCGGACGTGAAACTGCCAGATACCAACATTAACGTGGTACGCCGCGCCGATGGTTCCGGTACTTCGTTTGTCTTCACCAGCTACCTGGCGAAAGTGAACCAGGACTGGAACAGCAAAATTGGTAAAGGCAACACCGTAAACTGGCCGGTCGGTCTGGGCGGTAAAGGCAACGACGGCGTGGCCGCCTTTGTCCAGCGTCTGCCAGGTTCCATCGGCTATGTGGAATACGCCTACGCCAAACAGAACAACCTGACCTATACCAAACTGATGGATGCCGATGGCAAGCCGGTCGCACCGAGCGAAACCAGCTTCAGCAACGCAGCGAAAGGGGCTGACTGGAGCAAATCTTTTGCACAGGACCTGACCTTCCAGAAAGGCGCGGATGCGTGGCCAATCTCTTCAACCACCTTTATCCTGGTTTACAAAGACCAGGCTAATGCGGCCAAAGGCAGCGAAGTGCTGAAATTCTTTGACTGGGCATACAAAAACGGCAGCAAAACCGCCACTGCGCTGGATTATGCCGCCCTGCCAGAGAGCGTGACCGAACAGATTCGCGCTGCCTGGAAAGCCAATATCAAAGACAGTTCTGGTAAGGCGCTTTATCAGTAATTGACCGACCCTGACCGGACTGTGGTCCGGTCAGACCCAACGGGCGGCGCACTGTCGCCCTGATAACTCCTGAAGACTGAGACTTCTATGGCTGCAACCAAGCCGGCATTCAAAGCCCCAGGCAAGCAAGGTGACAGAATATTCGGTGCGCTGGTCAAACTGGCTGCGCTGATTGTCCTGTTACTGATGGGCGGCATTATCGTCTCCCTGATCATCTCCTCGTGGCCAAGCATTCAGAAGTTTGGTTTCTCCTTTTTGTGGACCAAAACCTGGGATGCACCCAACGAACAGTTTGGTGCGCTGGTACCGATTTACGGCACCCTCGTCACCTCCATCATCGCGTTGATTATTGCGGTGCCGGTGAGTTTTGGTATCGCCCTGTTCCTGACTGAACTGGCGCCAGGCTGGCTGCGTCGTCCGCTGGGCACCGCCATTGAGCTGCTGGCTGCGATCCCCAGTATCGTCTACGGCATGTGGGGCCTGTTCGTGTTTGCCCCGCTGTTCGCCGAATATTTCCAGACTCCGGTTAATGACGTGATGTCAGGTATTCCGATTGTCGGTGAGCTGTTTTCCGGCCCGGCTTTCGGCATCGGTATTCTGGCAGCCGGCGTGATTCTGGCGATCATGATCATCCCCTACATCGCCTCGGTGATGCGTGATGTGTTTGAGCAGACGCCGGTGATGATGAAAGAGTCCGCCTACGGCATCGGCTGCACCACCTGGGAAGTGATCTGGCGCATCGTCCTGCCATTCACCAAAAACGGCGTGATCGGTGGCGTGATGCTGGGTCTGGGCCGCGCGCTGGGTGAAACCATGGCGGTGACCTTTATTATCGGCAACACCTACCAGCTCGACAGCCCGTCGCTGTTTATGCCGGGCAACAGCATCACTTCCGCCCTCGCCAATGAGTTCGCTGAAGCGGAATCCGGCGTGCATGTGGCGGCACTGATGGAGCTGGGTCTGATTCTGTTTGTGATTACCTTTATCGTGCTGGCGATTTCAAAACTGATGATTATGCGGCTGGCGAAAAGTGAAGGAGCGCGATCATGACCACCATTGAAGTGCAGGCGCGCGCCGAACTGGATGCATCCCGGCGTAAGATGCAGTCCTGGCGCAGCACCAAAAACAAGATAGCGCTGACGCTGTCGCTGCTGACCATGGCCTTTGGCCTGTTCTGGCTGGTATGGATCCTGTTTACCACCGTATCGCGCGGCCTTGATGGGCTGTCGTGGTCGTTGTTTACCGAATCAACGCCGCCACCGAATACCGCCGGCGGCGGTCTGGCGAACGCCTTAGCTGGCAGCGGATTACTGATTTTCTGGTCAACCTTCTTCGGCACGCCGCTGGGCATCATGGCCGGTATCTATCTGGCGGAATATGGCCGCAAGTCGTTTCTGTCGGAAGTGATCCGCTTTATTAACGACATTTTGCTGTCGGCCCCGTCGATTGTGGTCGGGCTGTTTGTCTACACCATTGTGGTGTCGCAGATGCAGCACTTCTCCGGCTGGGCCGGGGTGATTGCACTGGCACTGCTGCAGGTGCCGATCGTGATTCGTACCACCGAGAACATGCTGCGGCTGGTGCCGGACAGCATGCGTGAAGCGGCTTATGCGCTGGGCACGCCGAAGTGGAAGATGATCTCGGCGATCACCCTGAAGGCGTCCGTATCCGGCATTATCACCGGGGTACTGCTGGCGATTGCCCGTATCGCCGGTGAGACAGCGCCGCTGCTGTTTACTGCGCTGTCGAACCAGTTCTGGAGTACCGACATGATGCAGCCGCTGGCGAATCTGCCGGTCACCATCTTTAAGTTCGCCATGAGCCCGTTCGCCGAATGGCAGAGCCTGGCCTGGGCTGGCGTACTGATTATTACCTTGTGCGTGTTGCTGCTGAATATCGTAGCGCGGGTGATTTTCGCCAAGGGTAAACACGGTTAACTTCCGGCGCTGCCCTGCGCGGCGCTGTATAAGAGAGACGAGCAATGAGTATCGCGACTGCATCAGCCGATAAAATTCAGGTCCGTAATCTGAACTTCTATTACGGCAAGTTTCACGCGTTAAAGAATATCAATCTGGATATCGCCAAAAATCAGGTGACGGCGTTTATCGGGCCGTCCGGCTGCGGTAAATCGACCCTGCTGCGTACCTTTAATAAAATGTACTCGCTCTATCCTGATCAGCGAGCGGAAGGCGATATCCTGCTGGATGGCGACAACATTCTGGCGGCGCAACAGGATATCGCGTTGCTGCGCGCCCGGGTTGGCATGGTGTTTCAGAAGCCAACACCGTTCCCGATGTCGATTTATGACAACATCGCCTTTGGTGTCCGCCTGTTTGAAAAACTGTCCCGTGCCGATATGGACGAGCGAGTGCAATGGGCGCTGACCAAAGCGGCGCTGTGGAATGAAACCAAAGACAAGCTGCATCAGAGCGGTTACAGTCTCTCCGGCGGTCAGCAGCAGCGTCTCTGCATCGCGCGCGGTATCGCGATTCGCCCGGAAGTGCTGTTGCTGGATGAACCCTGCTCGGCGCTCGACCCGATCTCCACCGGGCGTATTGAAGAGCTGATTACCGAGCTGAAACAGGATTACACCGTGGTGATCGTGACGCACAACATGCAGCAGGCCGCACGCTGTTCCGACCACACCGCATTTATGTATCTGGGCGAACTGATTGAATTCAGCGATACCGACACGCTGTTCACCAAGCCGGCACAGAAGCAAACTGAAGACTACATTACTGGCCGCTACGGCTGATTTGACAGGAGATCGCCATGGATAATCTGAATCTGAACAAACACATCTCCGGTCAGTTCAATGCCGAGCTGGAGCACATTCGCACCCAGGTGATGATCATGGGTGGCATGGTCGAGCAGCAACTGACCGATGCCATCACCGCGATGCATAATCTGGACGGTGAACTGGCACAGCGGGTGATCGACGGTGACCAGAAGGTCAACATGATGGAAGTGGAGATTGATGAAGCCTGCGTGCGCATCATCGCCAAACGTCAGCCAACCGCGATCGATTTGCGGCTGGTGATGGCGATCATCAAAACCATCTCTGAGCTGGAACGGATTGGTGACGTGGCGGAGAAAATCAGCCGCACCGCGCTGGAGAAGTTCGGCCAGCAACATCTGCCGCTGCTGGTCAGCCTGGAGTCGCTGGGACGCCATACCGTGCAGATGCTGCACGATGTGCTGGATGCCTTTGCGCGCATGGATCTCAACGAAGCGATCACCATCTACCGCGAAGACAAGAAGGTCGATAAAGAGTACGAGGGTATTGTGCGTCAGCTGATGACCTACATGATGGAAGATCCGCGCACCATTCCCAGCGTACTGACGGCACTGTTCTGCGCCCGGGCGATTGAGCGCATCGGCGATCGCTGCCAGAACATTTGCGAAATCATCTTCTATTTCGTCAAAGGTCAGGATTTCCGCCACGTTGGCGGTGATCGGCTCGACGAACTGCTGTCGGGTGATGACGGCAGTAACAAACCCTCCTGACTAACCCCAACCGTACGCCGCGCTGGCGTACGGTTGCGCGTTTTCGATTGGTCCCTCCCGCAACTCTCTTTATACTTGCGGCACTTTTCTTTCTGAGGTGCTGAATAATGTCTCCTTCTCCCCAGGGTAAACCCGGCGTCACGCCCGGTAGAGCGATGCTGGCTGCCGTCAGCGGTTATGCGATGGACGGTTTTGATCTGCTGATCCTCGGTTTTATGCTGCCCGCGATCAGCGTGTCGCTGGCGCTCGATCCCTCGCAGGCGGGATCGCTGGTTACCTGGACGCTGATTGGCGCGGTGATCGGCGGCATTGTGTTTGGGCATCTCAGCGATCGCTTTGGCCGTATCCGTATGCTGACCGTCACGATTCTGGTGTTCTCGGTGTTTACCGGCTTGTGCGCGGTGGCGCAGGGCTACTGGGATCTGCTGGCCTGGCGTACGCTGGCAGGCGTTGGCCTGGGCGGGGAATTCGGCATCGGTATGGCACTGATTGCGGAAGCCTGGCCGGCGGAGAAGCGCAATCGCGCCTCGGCGTGGGTCGGTATCGGCTGGCAACTGGGTGTGCTGCTGGCGGCATTCATTACGCCACCGCTGCTGACGGTGATCGGCTGGCGCGGCATGTTTCTGGTTGGGCTGCTGCCTGCGCTGGTCTCGTTTGTTATTCGCCGCAGCATGGGCGAACCGGAAGCCTTTCAGGCTCAGGTGAAAAACGTGCCGTCGCTCTCCTTTCCGGCCCGGCTAAAACTGCTGGTCCGCGATCGGGCTACCGCGAAAGCCAGCCTCGGCATCTTTATTCTCTGTTCGGTGCAGAACTTTGGCTACTACGGGCTGATGATCTGGATGCCAGGCTACCTCTCCTCCAGCTTTGGTTTCAGCCTGACCAAATCAGGGTTATGGACGGCGGTGACGGTAGTCGGTATGACTTTCGGTATCTGGCTGTTCGGTGTGCTGGCTGACCGCTTTGCGCGCTGGAAAATTTTCCTGCTCTATCAGTTTGGCGCGGTGGTAATGGTGGTGGTTTATGCTCAACTGCGCGACCCGAACATCATGCTGTTCACCGGCGCCATCATGGGGTTGTTCGTCAACGGCATGATTGGCGGCTACGGCGCGCTGATCTCCGATACCTTTCCGCCGCAGGTACGGGCCACGGCACAAAACGTTCTGTTTAACCTTGGACGTGGCGTCGGCGGCTTTGGCCCGGTGGTGATAGGCCTGCTGGCAAGCCAGTTCTCGTTTGCCGCGGCGATTACGCTGCTGGCGCTGATTTACCTGCTGGATATCGCGGCGACGTTATTCCTGTTGCCGAAAAGCAGAGCCAGGAAGATGCGCTGGGCGCGATTGGCTGAATGAAGGGCGTGGATCTGCCGGGATGAGATGACTCATCCCGGCTGTCGTTTTACCGGCCGGCAAACGGATGTCGAAACGCGATACCGCGTCAGAGCGTTACCGGCAAGAGCGTCGGGATTTAGTTCATCAACGGCAGTAACTGCTGATAGAGCGCGGCAAACGTCTGCCGCAGCGGCTGATAATGGGCCCTGCGCGCAGCGTCTGGCTGGT
>NZ_MLFN01000039.1 GCF_002095315.1 Pantoea conspicua | reverse complement strand
CCGCGGTTCGCCAGCAGCGGACCACTGGCGCTGGCCTGCCACGCCCCACCGGCCGCCGAGGTCAGTAGCGGAAGTATCAGCAGCAGTGCCAGCGTCCAGCGCATTATTTGCCTCCGATGGTGGCGGTCATCCGAATCTGGCGGTTATCGCTCAGTTCCAGATTCGACAGCACTACCAGTTGCGGCAGATTGCGGCGCAGGAAGCGCGCCAGTAACGCACGCAGCGGATGATTCACCAGCAGCACCGGCGGTGCGCCGAGCATCTCCTGGCGCTGCAGCGCTGCCTGCGCCTGGCTCAGCAGCCGGTCGGCCAGACCCGGTTCCAGTCCGCCGCCGCCCTGTAACGCCTGTAACAACAAGCGTTCCAGTGTGGAATCCAGCCCGATCACCTGCACTTCATCATTGCCCGGGAACCACTGCTGAGTAATGGCACGGCCCAGCGCCACGCGCACCACGCTGGTCAGCTCCTGAGGATCGCTTTGCACTGGCGCGTGTTCCGCCAGCGTTTCGATGATGGTGCGCATATCGCGAATGGATACCCGCTCCACCAGCAGATTCTGCAGCACCTTGTGCAGCGTGGTCAGCGAAATCACGCCCGGCACCAGGTCTTCGGTCAGCTTCGGCATCTCCTGGGTGACGCGATCCAGCAGCTGCTGCGCTTCCTGACGGCCAAACAACTCGCTTGCGAATTGCCCAATCAGATGGTTAAGGTGGGTGGCCACCACAGTACTCGCTTCCACTACGGTAAAGCCCTGAATCTGCGCCTGCTCTTTCAGCGCGCTGTCAATCCAGACCGCCGCCAGCCCAAACGCCGGATCGACGGTGGCTTCACCCGGCAGACTGCCTGCCGCCGTGCCTGGGTTGATCGCCATCCAGCGGCCAGGATAGGCATCGCCGCTACCGATTTCGACCCCTTTCATCAGAATACGGTAGCGCGCCGGCGGCAGTTCCATGTTGTCACGGATATGGACCACCGGCGGCAGGAAGCCAACGTCCTGCGCCACTTTTTTACGGATACTGCGGATGCGGCCCAGCAGTTCGCCATTTTGCAGATGATCGACCATCGGAATCAGCCGGTAACCCACTTCCATTCCCAGCGTGTCTTCCAGCTGGACATCGGTCCACGACGCTTCGGCGGTGGCGGGCGTATCCGGGGCTTTGGTGATGCTGCCCGGCGCCGCTTCTGACTTTTTGTTCGGCTGCGTTTCACGCCCGCGCAGCCACCAGGCCAGACCGAGTAAGGCCGCGGTAAACAGCAGGAAAACGAAGTTTGGCATACCCGGCACCAGCCCCAGCAGGCCGATGACACCGGCGCTCAGCATCAGCACCCGCGGATCTTTGAACAGCTGGGTCACCATCTGCTCGCCAACGTCCTGATCGGTCGCCACACGCGTCACGATAACGCCCGCTGCGGTTGAGATCACCAGCGCCGGGATCTGTGCGACCAGACCGTCACCGATGGTCAGCAGAGTATAGGTTTCGGCTGCGTGTCCCACGCCCATGCCGTGTTGCACCACGCCGACCAGCAGGCCACCGATCACGTTGATCACCATGATCATGATACCGGCGATAGCATCGCCGCGAACGAACTTACTGGCACCGTCCATGGAACCGTAAAAGTCCGCTTCCTGGGTGACTTCGGAACGGCGACGTTTGGCTTCATCCTCGCCAATCAAACCGGCGTTGAGGTCGGCGTCGATCGCCATCTGCTTACCGGGCATCCCGTCAAGCACAAAGCGCGCGCCCACTTCTGCGATACGGCCCGCACCCTTGGTGATGACCATAAAGTTGATGATCACCAGGATGATAAACACCACGATACCGATGGCGAAGTTGCCGCCGACCAGGAAGTGCCCAAAGGCCTCAACCACCTGGCCAGCCGCCGCCGCCCCGGTATGCCCTTCCATCAGAATGATACGGGTTGAGGCGACGTTCAGCGCCAGACGCAGCAAGGTGGAGAACAGCAGAATGGTCGGGAATGCCGCAAATTCCAGCGTACGCTGGGTGAACATCGCCACCAGCAGGACCATGATCGACAGCGCAATGTTAAAGGTGAACAGCAGATCGAGGATGAATGGCGGTAACGGCAGCACCATCATCGACAGGATCATCAGGATCAGCACCGGACCCGCCAGTACCTGCCACTGCATATCTTTAAAGTTGCCCGGTAAACGTAGTTTTGCGGCCAGGTTATTAGCCATCGTTTTTGCTCTCTCCTGCAAAGTCCATCTCTGCCGGGACCGGCAGGTTTTTCGGTTTGGTTGGGATCAGGCCGCCTTCGCGCTTCCAGCGGCGTGACTGCCAGACCCATGCCAGCACTTCCGCCACCGCCGCATAGAGCGCACCGGGGATGTGCTGTCCAATTTCAGTGTGTCGGTATAACGCACGCGCCAGCGGCGGTGCTTCCAGAACCGGGATGCGGTGTTCCGCGCCCAGTTCACGAATTCGCAGGGCAATTTCGCCCGCGCCCTTGGCAATCACCTTTGGCGCACTCATCTTCTTCTCGTTGTACTGCAGCGCCACCGAATAGTGCGTCGGGTTAGTCACGATGACGTCGGCCTTGGGCACATCGGCCATCATGCGGCGGCGGGCGGCAGCGCGCATCTGCTGGCGAATACGCCCTTTAACGTGCGGATCGCCCTCCTGCTGCTTGTGCTCATCGCGGATTTCCTGACGCGACATGCGCAGCTTTTTGTAATAGCTGTAGAGCTGCCAGAAAACGTCGTAACCCACCATCGGCACCAGCCCCAGCATCACCAGGGTGCAGCAGATGGCGATCATATCCATGCCATGTATCAGAGCGGTGATCGGGGATTCGCTGATCAGACGCAGCATCTCCGGCCAGTGAGCATAGATGTACCAGCAGCCAACCGCGCCCACCAGCACGGTCTTGAGAATGCCTTTGAACAGTTCGGTCCAGGCCTGTGCGGCAAACATGCGCTTGAAACCGGCCATCGGACTGAGCTTGGTGAAGTCGACCTTGATCGACTTGCCGCTGATCACAATGCCGCCCAGCAGCATCGGCGCAGCAATCGCGACCAGCACCAGTCCACCCATCAGCGGCAGCAGCGCCATCAGTGCCTGACCAATCAGGCTGCCGATGTGGCTGATGATAATCTTATCGTCGGTCACCATGCCGTGATCGAAACGCAAACCGGTGGCGACCATGCTGGCCAGCCGATGCGCCATCATGGTGCCGCCCATCCACAGAATCATGATGCCAGCCAGCAGCATCAGTAATGAGGTCAGCTCGCGCGATCGCGGGATCTGCCCATCCTCACGCGCTTTTTCAAGCCGGTGCGCGGTGGGCGATTCTGTTTTGTCCTCGTCGCTCTCTTCAGCCACGACAAACCTCGGTTGGCAGGAATTCTGAGCATAGAATGCCAAATTTGAGCGGGGTTAAAGCGCAGATAAGACGGGAAAAACAGGCGTTCTTTGGCGGATGAGTCGGGTAAAGCAGAGCGGGCCCACCGTCTGGTGGACCTGCGAGAGAATGGTGCAGCCGTGTTGCCAGCCCGCAGGCTGGCTTCTGCGGATTAAAACCCTAAGCTGTCCAGCAGGTCATCAACCTGATCCTGGTTCGCGACCACGCCAGGTGCATCGGCGTGGATCTGCGGACCGTTCAGCAGGCTGGTGCCTTCCTGACGTTTCTCGGCACTGACTTCCGGCATGTTCTCCAGCAGCACCATTAACAGCTGGCGCTCAATCTCCTGGATCACATCCATCATGCGCTTGATCACCTGACCGGTCAGGTCCTGGAAATCCTGCGCCATCATGATTTCAAGCAGCTGCTTGTTGGTAAAGGACGTATGATCCGGCACGGCAGCAAGAAATTCGCGAGTATCCGTCACCAACTCACGCGCATCGGCCAGTTCAATTGGGTTTTCAAACCATTGGTCCCAACGCCCTTTCAGCTGGGTTGCCCCGGCTTCCATCTTATCCTGATGCGGTTGTGCCGCTTCAACGCAGTTCAGCGCACGGTCGGCGGCCTGCGCCGTCATCTGCACCACATAATCCAGACGATCGCGGGCATCGGGAATGGCTTCAGCCGCATCAGCAATTGCCTGATCCAGCCCCAGCTCGCGCAGGCTGTCGCGCAGCATACGCGTCAGAGAGCCGATGCGGGTAATGATGTCGTGTGCCGAGGCATCCTCAGTTGGTTTCGGAAGGTCGCTCATCACATCTCCTTACATGCCCAGTTTTTCGAAAATTTTGCCCAGCTTTTCTTCCAGCGTCGCCGCCGTGAACGGTTTCACGACATATCCGCTGGCGCCAGCCTGAGCGGCAGCGATAATGTTCTCTTTCTTCGCTTCCGCGGTGACCATCAGTACCGGCATGCTGCTCATTGCGGCATCGGCACGGATGGTTTGCAGCAGCTGCAGGCCATCCATGTTCGGCATGTTCCAGTCGGAAATGACGAAGTCAAAACCACCCGCTTTCAGCTTTGAGAGCGCATCGACGCCATCTTCTGCTTCTTCAACGTTGTTGAAGCCCAGCTCTTTCAGCAGGTTACGCACAATACGACGCATCGTATTGAAGTCGTCTACTACCAAAAAGCGCATGTTTTTATCAGCCATATCTACTCCTGTGTTATCTCGCCCGGCAGGACGGGCCTGTTAAATACGCAATGCCTGTCCGGCGCTAATTTTCGCCAGCATGTGCTGGCTGATGTTGCTTAAATCCACGACTTCACTCACACCGCCTGTGGCGATTGCCTCACGCGGCATGCCAAATACCACACAACTGGCTTCGTTCTGGGCAATGGTCCAGGCGCCTGCCCGATGCATTTCCAGCATCCCGGCGGCCCCGTCGTTGCCCATGCCAGTCAGGATCACCCCGACCGCATTGCGCCCGGCGTTGATCGCCACCGATTTAAACAGCACATCCACAGAGGGTTTGTGCCGGTTGACTGGTGGTCCTTCGTTCAGTTTCACCACGTAGTTGGCACCGCTACGGCCCAGCTCCATGTGCATCGCACCCGGCGCAATGTAGGCGTGTCCCGGCAGAATTCGCTCGCCGTCTTCGGCCTCTTTCACTGTGATCTGACACAGCTTGTTCAGCCGCTCAGCAAAAGAGCGGGTAAAGCCTGGCGGCATATGCTGGGTAATCAGCAGCGCCGGGCTGGTGGCTGGCAGCGGCTGCAGCACATGTCGAATCGCCTCGGTGCCGCCGGTGGAGGAGCCAATCGCAATCAGCTTCTCGCTACTCAGCAGCGGACCCGCCTTCAGCGTCACCGGCACCGGCATCGCCGTCCGGTTATGCAGACGGGCACGGGCTGCGGCACGAATTTTGTCACCAATCATCTGGCTGTAGGCCAGCATCCCTTCACGAATCCCGAGTTGTGGTTTGGTGACAAAGTCCACCGCACCCAGCTCCAGCGCCCGCAGGGTAATTTCCGAGCCTTTACCGGTCAGCGATGAGACCATCACCACCGGCATCGGCCGTAAACGCATCAGTTTTTCGAGGAAGTCGAGGCCATCCATGCGCGGCATTTCCACATCCAGCGTCAGCACCTGCGGATTAAACTGCTTAATCAGATCGCGGGCGACTAATGGATCGGGCGCGGTTGCGACCATCTCCATATCCGGATGGCTATTGATGATTTCCGTCATCAGTTGCCGCATCAGCGCAGAGTCATCTACGCACATCACGGTGATTTTGCTCATCATCTTTCCTTCGTCAGTCCATAGACGGTTTGCCCACGCAGCCAGAACTCTTTACTGATCTGACTGAAGTTTTCTGAGTGACCGGCAAACAGAATGCCGCCCGGCTTCAGCAAGGGAACAAACCGACGCAGAATTTTCTCCTGCGTCTCTTTATCGAAATAGATCATCACATTGCGGCAGAAAATGGCGTCAAACTGGCCAGGCAGCGCCCAGTCATTGGCCAGCAGATTAAGCTGGGCATAACTGACCATGCTGGCCAGTTCAGAACGTACCCGCACCATGCCAGCATGTGGACCGGTGCCGCGCAGGAAGAAGCGTTGCAGTTGCGCCGGTGACAGCGTACGCAGCTCTTCCTGCCGGTAGACGCCCGCCACCGCTTTTTCCAGCACCTGGGTGTCGATGTCACTGGCGTGGACCTGGAACTTACCCGGTCCGGTCCCCAGCGTTTCGGCCAGCGTCATGGCAATCGAGTAAGGCTCTTCACCGGTAGACGCGGCAGTACTCCAGACGCTGAAATTGCCCTGACGTTTACGCGCATGCTCCGCGAGGATCGGAAAGTGGTGCGCCTCGCGGAAAAACGCGGTCAGGTTGGTGGTGAGCGCATTGATAAACGCTTGCCATTCCGCACTGTTTGGATCGTGTTCCAGCAGCGCCAGGTAACGACCAAAATCATCGATATTCAGCGTGCGCAGACGACGTACCAGACGGTTGTAAACCATTTCGCGCTTGTGATCGGCCAGCACGATACCGGCACGTTGATAGATCAGCTGGCTGATACGCCGGAAATGCGTATCCGAGAGCGGTAAGCGCTGGACCATTTGCGACAGCAGCGTTGTCGTCTCATTTTGCTCGAACGTCGATTTTTTCATTTCTGCACCTGGCCTGAACTAAAACACATTAACTTTCTGCTGCGATGCCCGACCGCCAGACTGCGGTCGGGCCTTCCAGGCGATTAAAAGGTTTCCCAGTTGTCGTCGCTGCGTGACGCAGACTGACGGGCAACGGTTAACGGCGCATCCAGCTCAAGGTTTTTTGTCGCCGTTGTCTTGTTAACGGCCTGGGCGACAAATTCTTTACCAATATTGAACACTGAGACTGCTTGTTTTAAATGGCTGGCCTGATCTTCCAGCGCGGCAGCGGCGGCAGCGGACTCTTCCACCAGCGAGGCGTTCTGTTGGGTAACGCGATCCATCTCAGTCACCGCCAGACCGACCTGATCAATGCCACGGCTCTGCTCATCCGACGCTGAGGCGATTTCGCCCATAATGTCGGTGACGCGCGTGACCGCACTGACGATGTTGCTCATGGTGTCGCCTGCGCTCTCTACCAGCACCGAGCCGGTATTGACGCGGCTGACCGAGTCTTCAATCAGACCTTTGATCTCTTTGGCCGCCTGGGCGCTGCGCTGTGCCAGGCTGCGCACTTCACCCGCCACCACCGCAAAACCGCGGCCCTGTTCACCGGCACGGGCAGCTTCCACCGCGGCGTTCAGCGCCAGGATATTGGTCTGGAAGGCGATGCCATCAATGACGCTGGTGATATCGGCAATCTTCTTCGAGCTGCCAGCAATCTCTTTCATGGTGGTCACGACGCCATCTACCACTTTGCCGCCCTGCTGCGCGGTTTCAGAGGCGCTGAGCGCCAGCTTGGAGGCCTGACGGGCGTTCTCAGCGTTCTGCTTCACGGTGGCGGTCAGCTGCTCCATACTGGCAGCGGTCTGCTCCAGTGAGGCGGCCTGCTGTTCGGTTCGTGAGGAGAGGTCGTTGTTACCGATAGCGATTTCGCTCGCGCCGGTATAGATCGCGTCCGATCCGTCGCGCACGCTACGAACGGTGCGCGCCAGCTCCTGCTGCATGTTCTGCAATGAAGCCAGCAACTCGCCGATTTCGTTACGCACCGAGAGATCGATGGGCTGAGTCAGGTCGCCGCGCGCAATATGCTGGATATGCTCGATGCTCTGACGCAGCGGGCGGATCAGCACACGGCGCATCACGTTCCACACCAGAATAATCATCAGCAGTGTCACGGCCAGCGTCGCGACCACGATGGTGATGGAGCGGCTATAAGCCTTTTCATTGGCATCCACACCCTGCTTCGCCAGCACCTGGTTGTATTCCAGCCAGGCGTTGTAATCTTTCTGGAATTTGTCCTGATAGCTCTGTGTTGGCTGGTCAACAAAGCCTTTAAAGTTGCCGCTGTTTAAGAACACCATCAGTTCGGCCAGTGCGTCGTGATAGGCCTGATAATTTGCCTGCAGCGTTTTGACGTTGTCGGCATTTTTGCCTTTTTCTGACAGGTTAGCGTTGAAGGTTTGATAGCCCAGCTCAGCCTGTTTCAGCTCCTCACCCGCCAGAGCCACCAGATCTTTCACCGTGGCGCCCGATCCGGACATCTGTGCATCCTGCAGAAAACGGATACCGGCGCGGTTAAGGGTGTTGCGCGCCTGAACCAGCGAAACCCATGAGGTGCCCATCGCCTGTTGCAGCGTATTCAGCCGCTGGTTATAGGCAAAATTCTCTTTATCTGAACTGACGGTTTTGAAAAACATTCCGCCGGAAAACAGCTGCAGCAGCGCAAACAGCGCCAGCACGCACAGCAGACCGGTAACAACACGTACACGACTAAACATACACACCTCATTGGTTAGCGATTCGCTTCTGTTTATCGGCGCATCTGAAGGGAACTTTATGCATGGCGGCGGCTTTACCGCTGCCGCCATGAGGAGAGGAGAGAAAATCAGACGCGGGTAACCTTGAAAACGGAGACGGCCTGGGTCAGGACGCTGGCCTGCTGCTCCAGAGCGGCGGCGGCGGCGGCGGATTGCTCCACCAGCGAGGCGTTCTGCTGGGTGACGCGATCCATCTCAGTGACCGCCTGACCGACCTGCTCGATGCCTCGGCTCTGTTCATCGGAAGCAGAGGCGATCTCCCCCATGATGTCGGTCACGCGGGTGACCGCGCCAACGATGTCGTTCATGGTGCTGCCTGCGCTTTCGACCTGCAGCGAACCGCTGTTAACGCGCGCCACCGAATCCTCGATCAACCCTTTGATCTCTTTCGCCGCCTGGGCGCTGCGCTGCGCCAGGTTGCGTACTTCACCGGCCACCACCGCAAAACCGCGACCCTGCTCACCGGCCCGCGCCGCTTCCACCGCGGCGTTGAGCGCCAGGATGTTGGTCTGGAAGGCAATGCCGTCAATGACGCTGATAATGTCGGCAATCTTCTTCGAACTGCCGGCGATCTCTTTCATGGTGCTGACCACGCCGTCCACCACTTTGCCGCCCTGCTGCGCGGTTTCTGATGCCGTCAGCGCCAGCTGCGACGCCTGACGCGCATTGTCTGCGTTCTGCTTAACGGTGGCAGTCAGCTGCTCCATACTGGCAGCGGTCTGCTCCAGCGAGGCGGCCTGCTCTTCGGTACGGGCGGAGAGGTCGTTATTGCCGGCGGCAATCTCGCTGGCACCGGTAAAGATGGCGTCAGAGCCGTCACGCACGTTGCTGACGGTCATCACCAGCGACTGCTGCATTTCCTGGATGCCGATCGCCAGCTGGCTCATTTCATTGCGCCCTTCCACGTGGATCGGCTGAGTCAGATCGCCGGAGGCGATGGAGCGGATATGTGCCAGCAGCTGTTGCAGCGGCTGAATTAACACCTGCCGCAGGCCGAACCAGCAGGCGACAATCACCCCCAGTACCGACACGGCAATCACCCCAAGCAGCCACATCATCTGGTTAAAGGCCTGCTGGTTTTGGGCGATGCCCTGTTCAGACAGCGCGGTTTGCCGGGCGCGCCACTCACTATAGCTGCCCTGCATCGCCACCTGTTTCTGTTCGATATTCTGTTTAAACATCCCTTCCAGATCGCGCGCCTGCAGACTTTTCACCATCGCTTTCAGGCCGTTGTCGTAACTGGCGTAATCTGCTTCCAGCCGGTCGCGCAGCGTCACATCAAGACCTGCCGTAGCGGGCAGGTTGTAGTAGATCCGGAAGTGACGCTCGGCCTCGGCTAATTGTCCGTTGGCTTTGTTCATCAGGTCATCAAGCTGGCCGCCGTTTATCTGCGAGGCCATGCTGGTCTGCAACCGCAGCATGGCGCGATTCAGAGTGGTGCGACTGTTGTTCAGCGCAATATAGGCGTCGGTCATCGCCGTGACGTTGCGATTGGAAACTTGCGACAGCGCAAAAGCCGCTTTGTCTTTATTCAGCGCCGACCAGAACAGGCTACCGGACAGCAGCTGGAGCGCGCCAAAGATCACCAGTACTGCGATTAAACTGGTGACCACTTTTATTTTTTTTAACATCTTGTTCCCCTGCAGGTTGATTAAGGTGCAGCGGCTATATCGGCGCTCTGGCGCGATGTGTTAACGGTTTCAGCCAATTTTCAGCCACAACCGGCTTTTGTAATTAATGATATCGATATCGGGAGGCGGGTTTGGCTTTAGTCAGGCTGGAGGGGTTATGCGCAGGCGCACGCCCCGGCTGGATGCAGACGGGGCGTGCGATCGATCAGAAGGTTTCCCAGTGGGTATCGCTGACCGGCGCGGTCAGCGCTTTACGCGGTGCCAGAGCGGTCACCGGCGCGGCAATCGGCAGATGCTTCGTCAGCGTCTGTCCGCCAGCCGCGCGCTGGATCTTAAATACCGCCACTGACTGGCTGAGGCGGCTGGCCTGATCTTCCAGTGAGGCTGCAGCCGCCGCTGACTCTTCCACCAGCGAGGCGTTCTGCTGAGTCACCCGATCCATTTCGGTGACAGCCTGACCCACCTGGTCAATACCGCGACTCTGCTCATCCGACGCCGAGGCGATCTCGCCCATGATGTCGGTGACGCGGGTCACCGCACTGACGATATCGCTCATGGTTTCACCGGCGGTACCCACCAGCTGGGAGCCGGTGTTAACCCGGTTAACTGAGTCTTCAATCAGTCCCTTGATCTCTTTGGCAGCCTGGGCGCTGCGCTGGGCCAGATTACGTACTTCACCTGCCACCACCGCAAAACCGCGCCCCTGTTCGCCAGCCCGCGCCGCTTCCACCGCGGCGTTAAGCGCCAGGATGTTGGTCTGGAAAGCGATGCCGTCAATCACGCTGGTGATATCAGCAATTTTCTTCGAGCTGCCCGCGATGTCGCGCATGGTTTTGACCACGCCATCCACCACATTGCCGCCCTTCTGCGCGGTTTCTGACGCGGTCAGCGCCAGCTGCGACGCCTGACGCGCATTGTCTGCGTTTTGCTTCACCGTGGCGGTCAGTTGCTCCATGCTGGCGGCGGTCTGTTCCAGTGAGGCAGCCTGCTGTTCAGTACGAGCAGAGAGATCATTGTTGCCGGCAGAGATTTCGCTGGCACCGGTAAAAATGGCATCGGACCCTTCGCGCACGTTACTCACCGTGCGCACCAGGGATTGCTGCATATCATGCAGACTGGCCGCCAGCTGGCTCATCTCATTACGGCCTTCAACCACAATCGGCTGGGTTAAATCGCCCTGCGCGATGTGCTGAATATGGGTGATGTTGCTGTTCAGCGGGGTAATCAGCACCTTACGCAGACCAAACCAGCAGAGAATAATCACCGCGGCCACAATGGCCATCAGGGTGCAGAGTATCCACATCATCCGGCTGTACGCTGCGCTGTTCTCTTCAACGCCGAGCGTAGTCAGTCGGTTCTGATCGGTACGCCAGTCGGTATAGAGCTTCAGAAATGCACTCTGGCTGGGCGCCACCGGGGCTTTTGCGGCGGCCGCCAGATCGTTCGCCTGCAGCGCGGTCTGCAGATCATTCAGCGCCGTGGCATAGGCGCTGTAGCGCTGATCCAGCTGATCATTCAGCTGCAGATTTTGCCCAGGGGTATCAGGCGTCTCCTTGAAGACTTTGTAATAACCGGCGGCCGCCTGCTGAAAGGCTTTGCTGTCGTCAAACAGTCCGGCAACGTCCGCGTCTTTACCTTCCAGTTTACTGGTGGCAAAACGCAGCTGAATGCGGGTCAGTAATACCCGGCTCTGGTTAAGACTCAAATAGGCATCATTGAGCGCCTGAGTGTTCTGCATCGCCAGCTGCGAAACGGCAAAACTTTGTTTGTCGTGGCTGAGGGCAGAATAAAAAACGGAGCCGGAAAAGGCCTGTAACAGCCCAAACATCAGCAATACCAGCAACAGGCTGGTGACAACGCGGATTTTCGTTAACATAATTAACCCTGAAAAATGTAAGTGATAAGGCAGCAAGGTGATTATCGGCAGGCGATAGTGGGAAATTAGGTCAGGCAGAATTTTTATTGATATAAAATCAAGAAATTATTTAATGGCACAACTGTCACAGGCCGGACGTAACCAGCCTGTGACGGTGGGATTACGCGCTACGCAGGTTATCCACCAGCGCCATCTCGTCGCTGCTGAGCAGCTTCTCAATATCGACCAGAATTAACATACGCTCACCCAGCGCACCGAGACCGGTCAGGTACTCGGTCGACATGGTGACGGCGAATTCCGGTGAAGGACGGATCTGATCCTGGGTCAGCGACAGCACATCAGAGACGCCATCCACCACGATACCGACCACGCGATTCTCCAGATTCAGCACGATCACCACGGTGTTGTCGTTGTATTCAACATCGGGCTGGGAGAACTTCACCCGCAGATCGATAATCGGCACGATCACGCCACGCAGGTTGGTGACACCGCGAATAAATTCAGGGGTATTTGCGATACGCGTTACCTGATCGTAACCGCGAATTTCCTGAACTTTCAGGATATCGATGCCGTACTCTTCATCGCCCAGCGTGAAGACCAGAAACTCCTGGCCTACAGTTTCGCCAGCGATTTTTGTCACGGTTGCCATTCCATTCATGTTATTTACCCTTTCGTTATCAATCAGGCGGCAGCGCCAGCCACACGTTTTTCACGGTTCAGTGATTGCAGTGCTGAAACATCGACAATCAGCGCCACGCTACCATCGCCAAGAATGGTGGCGGCGGAGATGCCCGGCACTTTGCGATAGTTACTTTCCAGGTTCTTCACCACCACCTGATGCTGACCAATCAGCTGATCGACCAGCAGCGCGTAACGCTTGCCCGCGCTTTGCAGAATGACGACGATGCCCTGAGTGGCCTCAGTTTTCGCCCCCTGCACGTCAAACACGTTCCACAGCTCGACCAGCGGCAGATATTCACCGCGCACTTCCAGCACGCACTCGCCACCGGCCAGCGGTTTCAGCTCTTCGGCACGCGGCTGCAGCGATTCCATGACCGCATTGAGCGGCAGAATAAAGACTTCATCCGCCACGCGCACTGACATGCCGTCGAGAATCGCCAGCGTCAGTGGCAGCAGGATACGGATGGTGGTGCCTTTGCCCTGCTTAGAGGCGATTTCGACGTGACCGCCCATCTCCTGGATGTTTCGTTTCACCACATCCATGCCGACACCGCGGCCTGATACGTCCGTTACCTGCTCGGCCGTTGAGAAGCCCGGTGCGAAGATCAGCATCCCGACCTCTTCGTCGCTCATGCTTTCGCTGACCGGCAGACCGGATGAGAGCGCTTTCGCCAGAATACGTTCACGGTTCAGACCGGCGCCATCATCAGACACTTCGATACAGATGTTACCGCCCTGATGTTCCGCCGACAGCGTCAGGTTACCGGTTGCCACTTTGCCGGCCGCCAGACGTTTATCTGGCGATTCGATACCGTGGTCGAGACTGTTACGCACCAGGTGCGTTAACGGATCGATGATGCGTTCAATCAGGCTCTTATCGAGTTCGGTTGAGCTGCCGAGCAGCGTCAGCTCCACTTCTTTGCCGAGCTTACTCGCCAGGTCACGTACCAGACGCGGGAAGCGGCTGAAGACATATTCCATTGGCATCATACGAATCGACATCACCGATTCCTGCAGATCGCGGGCATTACGCTCCAGCTGACCCATGCTGTTGAGCAGGTCACCGTGCGCCACCGGATCGAGTTCACCGGAACGCTGCGCCAGCATCGACTGGGTAATCACCAGCTCGCCGACCAGGTTAATCAGCTGATCGACCTTCTCAACCGCCACGCGAATGCTGGTGGATTCGTTCGATTTAGCGGGTGCCGCGGCGCGTTTGCTTTCGCGTTTCACCGCGGCCACCGGTAGTTCGGTAACGCTGGCGGTCTGCACTTCAGCGACGACCGGCTCAACTGGCGCTGGCGCAGGTGCGCTCTCGTCCGCCTGAGGGAAGCGAATCTGCGCTTCATCAATCACAAAGCAAAGCACCGCAACGATGTCATCTTTACCGACGCCATCAATACAGACGTCCAGCGTATTGCTGCCCTTCTGCACATGGGTCAGGGTGCCGAGATTGCTCATCTCCTCCAGCATCAGATCGACTTCTTTCTCTTTCAGATCGATCAGTTGTACTCGCAGAGCACTGCTGGCCGGTGCTGCGCTGGCGGCGGCCGCGATGCTGACCGGCGCGTCAACCGGCAGGCCTTTGGCCTCTAACGCCAGCTGGCGCAGCGCTTCACAGATATATTTAAAGCTCTCCGCGTTCGGCTCTTGCGCGGTTTTATAAGCATCGAGCTGTTCCTGCATAATATCTTTGGTTTCCAAAAACAGGTTGATGATGTCGGTGCTGAGCTGCATCTCGCCGCGACGAGCACCATCCAGAATATTTTCCAGGATGTGAGTGGTTTCCTGTAATACCGTAAAACCAAAGGTTCCGGCGCCACCCTTAATCGAGTGGGCGGCGCGGAAGATGGCGTTGAGCTGTTCAGAATCTGGTTCCTGCGGGTCGAGACCCAACAGGTGTTGTTCCATATCCGCTAACAGCTCATCGGCTTCATCAAAAAACGTCTGGTAAAAATCGCTGATGTCCATACTCACGGGGATCACCTCGGCTGTGAGGGGGCTGCTGTATTCACCGCGCTGCCCTGAGGAGCTGACGGTGCGGTAATTTGTTCAATGGCCGCCGGATCGCTGATCTGGACGGCATCACTTTCTGCGTTCTCTTTTTCTATTGCCGCTTCGGTGTCGTGGTTCAACACCAGCAGGCTGATGCGACGGTTAACCGCATCATTCCCGCCACGATTTTTCAGGCGCATGGTGTCGGCCATGCCTAACACCCGCAAAATTTTGCCGCTGTCTAACCCGCCAATCACCAGTTCACGCCGCGAGGCGTTGGCACGATCGGTTGAGAGTTCCCAGTTGCTGTAGCCTTTATCACCGCTGGCATACTGAAAATCATCGGTATGCCCGGCCAGACTGATACGGTTGGGAATGCCGTTGAGGATCGGCGCAATGGCGCGCAGGATATCGCGCATATAGGGCTCCACCTCGGCTCTGCCGGTCTTAAACATCGGTCGGTTCTGGCTGTCGATAATCTGAATGCGCAGCCCCTCTTCCACCATGTTGATGATGAGATGCGGGCGTAAGGCTTTCAGGCGCGGATCGGCTTCAATCAGCTGGTCGAGCTTTTCACGCAGCCGATTAAGACGAATATCGTCCAGCTTGCGTTTCTGCTCATCCATATCGACCACTTTGTTGACTTCTCCAATCTTTTTTGTCGGATCGTCGCCGCCGCCAGGAATCGGACTGTCGCTGTCACTGCTGCGCTGGCCACCGGTTAGCGCCACTTTCAGCGGCGTTTTAAAGTAGTCAGCGATCTGCACCAGCTCCTGCGGGTTAGCGATGGAAAGCAGCCACATCACCATAAAAAATGCCATCATCGCCGTCATAAAGTCGGCGTAGGCAATTTTCCACGACCCGTGGCTGCCTTCATGTCCTTTATGTTTGCGCTTTTTGATCAGCACAATTGGGCGATTGCCATGCTTCATGAGGTCTGATCCGAAGTCTGTTTAGCCGGGTTCTTCGCGTTACGTACGTGCTCTTCCAGTTCGCTGAATGAAGGACGTTCCGCGGAATAGAGCGTTTTACGGCCAAACTCCACCGCAATCTGAGGTGCGTAGCCATTCAGGCTGGAGAGCAGCGTCACTTTGATGCACTGCATCATCTTGGTGGTCTCAGCACATTTCTGGCGCAGTACTGACGCCAGCGGCGAAATGAAGCCATACGCCAGCAGAATGCCGAGGAATGTCCCGACCATCGCGTGAGCCACCAGCGCACCCAGTTCCGCTGCAGGACGATCGGCGGAAGCTAGGGCATGTACCACGCCCATCACCGCCGCCACGATACCGAATGCCGGCAGACCATCACCCACTGCCGCTATACTTTGCGCCGGTACGTCACACTCGTGTTCGTAGGTCTCAATCTCTTCATCCATCAACGCCTCAATCTCAAAGGCGTTCATGTTGCCGCTGACCATCAGACGCAAGTAATCAGTAATAAAATCCACTAACTGTTTATCGGCAAGAATACGCGGATAATTAGCGAAAATTTCGCTCTGGCTGGGATCTTCAATATCACGTTCCAGCGATAACATCCCCTGCTGACGGGATTTCGCCATCAGCCGATAGAGCAGCGCCATCAGGTCCATGTAAACCGCTTTGTTATATTTTGAACCGCGAAATAACAAAGGTAACGCTTTCAGGGTTTTTTTAATCGACTTGCCGTTATTGCCCACTAAAAAAGCACCGGCACCGGCACCACCGATCATTAATAATTCGGCCGGCTGATAAAGCGCGCCAAGATGGCCGCCCACCAGGGCATATCCGCCCAACACGGAGCCTAAAACAATCAAATAACCTAAAATTATCAGCACAAGAAATCCTTACGTCCTTAACGTGTTGGTGGAAGTTAAGCCAGAGAGCCGCAGGTGTTATTCGTAAAACGGAAGCAAAAAAAAAGCAGCGGTATTAACCGCTGCTGGATGGCTTCCACAGTGCGAACAAACTTAAACGGCGCGTTTAACCTGTTCATCCAGCAGTTGTGGAAACATATCGGCAGAATCTGCAGAAAGTTTACGTCTTTTTACGGCACGTGATGGCGGCTGGCACAGGCTGCAGACAAAGCTGCCAACCGGCTGATGGGCATGATTAATAAAGCTGCCATTACAGCTTTTACAATCGGCCAGTTCCAGCATGCCACTTTCAACGAATCGCACCAGGGTCCATGCACGCGTTAGCGCCAACAGCGGGCCCTCGTCCGATTGCGGACACTGTTCGAGATATAACCGGTAGGCTTTAATCACGGCATCAACGCCGGTGCACAGTCCGGTTTTCAGTAAAAATTTCCAGGCGTTACAGAACATAGAAGCGTGGATGTTCTGTTCCCAGGTCATAAACCAGTCGGTAGAGAAAGGCAGCATCCCTTTCGGTGGCGGACTACCACGCAGCTCTTTATAGAGCTTAATCAGACGACCACGACTCAGCTGGGTTTCGCTTTCTAACATCTGTAAGCGCGCGCCCAGAGTAATCAGCTCCATGGCGAGCTGAATATCACGCGCTTCCTGAACAATACTTTTCTCAGTCATCACATCGCCCTCTTTTTAGCAGGCACGTCATCTTTAGAGGCGCTACGCAGTAAACGGCTCGATAATAAAATGCCGGTGTGGATTTGTTGTAAATCATCCACGCGTGATTCCTGCGTCAGGCGATTAATTGTGCTGCTATCGGTAAAACGGAACTGGCAAACCAATTGATTGGTTTCCGCCATTTTTACCATTTCAGGTAGCGTTAATTCAGATAATGCATCCGCCATTTTCTCGTCGATACCAAGGCGAAACATTGCAGAAGCTTTTTCCTGGTTAATTAATCGCTGCGCAAGCAGTAAATATGACAAATTGAGATCGTAAATATGTTTTAGTAATTCAGATGTGCCCATTTTTCCATCCTGAGAGATGCGACGTAACTTCATCACAGATTATTATCTGCGTATTGAGCTGCTGTTTGGTAAATCTAAAGATGGCAAAAAAAATTTCATGTAAAACCAATGTCACTGCTTCTCGCCTTCATCTTATGTGTGGGTTCATGACCCACCGAAAGTCAAAAATCCAGGCCATTTTATTTTCGAGTTGTAACCATCTTCCGTGACGTCTTCTTACATTTTTTAAGACTATTCCGAAAACAAGGCAAATCTATATCGTCTGATTTCGACATACAACGACAGTACTGTGAAATTTTAGATAAAGTGTGACGCAGATCACACTTTTAAGGCAAATTTCTTCAGCAACCCTTTACGATCATTTGTCTGTTGGTTGTTTTTTGAGCGAAAAAAGGTGATTTTAAGTCGAATTGGTCCTGAGAAAGGTTTAATAGGGGGTAAAAGCAGCTCTATTCAACGCTTTGAGCCGGCGTCGATCTTTTGTCAGTGTTAATCGATTTAACACCCTATTTAGAACCATTTAAAACGACCAAGACAGCATATTATGCTGAACTACGCAGTCGGTAACCACTTTGCAATTAGTCACTTAGGGTGAGTATCGCAGATGGTGAGTAATGAAAGCGTTAAGGTTCAGACGGCAGTACTGACTTCAACTGGCAACGAAGCGTTAACAGTTACGGGTGGATGTTTAGTATACGACACCAGATGTAACAATGGGTTACATAAGCAGAACGAATGAATCGGTGAGGGGTTTAATCAGGCAGAATAAGTATCGGCAGCAGATAGCAAAACTTGAGTTTATAAATTAAAAAAAGCCGTCTGACGCGCTTATCAGTGGATTTTTTGGCCATTTGCTTTTTTTTGAGACATCTGCCGGGTGGATCGGCGTAAAGCGAGCGCCAGCAAGGGTAAAGATTTTAGCAGGGAGCATGTCGGAATGTAACCGGCGAGCGCAGCCTTCGCTGGCTGTAAAGAAGGGCAACGACACCCGGAGATGTCGTTGCCCGGCAGGCGCGTTCAGGCCTCTAATCAGGCCAGTTTAGGGAAGGTTGCGACCTTGTTCGCCGTACCATGATCGGCACTGCGTGGTGCAATGCGATTCAGATCTTTAAGGAAGTTTTCACGCCAGGCGGTAATGTCATTTTTACGCAGCACCGCCATCATGTCGTTATAACGTGAAATCCTTTCAGTACGCGGCATGGTGATCGCTTTGTCGAGCGCCGCCGCCACTTCATCGCGGTCATAAGGATTGACGATCAGCGCAGAGGTCAGCTCATTCGCGGCACCAGCAAAGCGCGACAGCACCAGCACACCCGGATCGTCCGGGTCCTGCGCCGCCACATACTCTTTCGCCACCAGATTCATGCCGTCACGCAGTGGCGTCACCAGACCGACATCGGTCAGGCGGAAGATTTTCATCAACAGCCGGCGATCAAAATGCTGATTGAGATAGTAGAGCGGCGTCCAGCCCAGCGTGCCGTATTTGCCGTTGATGCGCCCTGCTTCCGTTTCCAGCTGGTGACGAATATCCTGGTAGGCCTGCACATCACTGCGCGACGTCGGCGCAATCTGTGAGTAGCGAATTTTACCGCGGTGCTGTGGGTAGTTCTCCAGCAACGCTTCATATGCCAGGAAACGCTCAGGAAGACCTTTGGAATAATCGAGGCGCTCACAGGCAATAATGTTGCGCGCATCGCCCAGCTCTTTCTTCATCGCCGCCATCTTCGGTGGCAACGGCCCTTCTGCCATCTCTTTAATACTGTCAGGTTCAATCCCAATCGGATAAACCTCGGTCATAAAGGTATTACCAAAGGCGCGATGTTTCTTATCACCTTTATTCTGCAACTGCGTAAGCTGGCTGACGCTGTCGAGGAAAGCCACCCGATCTGATTCGGTCTGGAAGCCAAGCAGGTCATATTCGCACAGCATTTCCAGCAATTCCTTGTGCGGTGGCAGCGCATTGAATATCTCTGGCGTCGGGAAAGGAATATGCAGGAAGAAACCGATGCGGTTATTAATACCGGCCCGACGCAGCGCCGCAGCAAACGGCAGGAAGTGATAATCGTGGATCCACAAAATATCATCCGGCTCAATCAACGGTTTTAACCGCTGGGCAACCGCATCATTCACCTCACAATACCCGTCCCACGCTTCGCGCTGGAACTGCACCAGATCGAGTCGATAGTGGAAGGCGGGCCAGATAACGGTATTGGAAAACTGGCAATAATAGAGATCGTATTCGTTCTGGCTTAACGGGAAGGAGGCGTACTCAATGCCTTCGTGCTGCTGGACGGTGACATCGTCCTCTTCTTCACCAGAGAACTCGCTGATTTCACCGTTCCAGCCAAACCACAGTCCGCCTGTGCTTTTCAACGCGTCCAGAATCCCGACGGCCAGGCCGCCTGCGCTGGTTTTAGCCCCATTTGGAATGGCGATACGGTTAGATACAACCACTAAACGACTCATAACCTAAACTCCTTACCGACGTTGTCTTGCTTTAATCGTAATAATGTTCGTTCCAGCCAGCCATATACCGCCTCGACATTGTTTAATCGATAACGGGCCTGGGTGGAACCTTCGCCGACCTTAATAGAGATGCCCTGCATGGCGTTAACCGCGAGAAACCCTTTCTCATCTGTCAGGTCATCTCCAATAAATACCGGAATGCGTCCGGCAAAAGGCGCCTGTTGCATAAAATCGCGAATGGCAGCGCCCTTATCAATCCCTAACGGTTTGATTTCTACTACACATTTACCCGGCTGAAGCGCCAGTCCTGGAAAACGTTTCACTGATTGCTCAGCCAGTCGCATCACATCCTGTTCATGCTGCATTGCCTGGCGATAGTGGAGCGCAAAAGCCATGCCTTTGATTTCCAGCTGGGTGCCAGGCCACAACGCCATCGCGTTTTGCAGTTCTGTCCTGAGTTCCTGTTCAACCTCAACCGGCAGGCTGATGCGCTGCATCTTACCGTCTGCATCACGGCGTTCCGCACCGTGTACGCCAGCGGCAGGACCGCGCCATGGCTCGGCCAGCGCATCGAGTTGTTCAATGGGCCGGCCAGAGACCAGCGCCAGCGCACCCTGACTGAGCGCAGAGAGTTGTTGTAACTGGTCAACGACCTGTTCAGGAATAAACACCGCGTCGGGACGGGACTGTATCGCTGCCAGCGTGCCATCGACATCAAAAAAGAAGGCATATAGCCCGCCTTCTAACGTCGGGAACGTGTCAGAGGTATTTACCGCTTGGGTCACGTCACTTCTCCTGAATTTCGAAATTTAAGTTCTAATCGAGGATGTCCTGACGCAGTAGGGTCAGCAAGAGGGAAATTCTGATAACGTGGCGATTGAGGGATAAAGCCGGACGATTCGATAGGTCACTCTCCTCAAACTTGCAAGCTCATAACTGACAATACTGGCTGACTGAGAACATCACCCGATTAAGTGTAGACAATAATTGGGGCTTTGCCAGGAAGATGCATGTTTCATGCCAGCCGGTGCGGTTAAGAAAGCAGATATTCCTGACGCAGAATAGGCGGGTTGATCTCTCTCCGGTCCTTTTACGCGCTACAGGGAATCGGTATCGCCCCGCAGTGCAGCAGCTAAGCAACCGGGGCCGGGCCAACCTGAAGCGTCTTAAGGTATTCCTAATATTGAAAGCGCACTCTCAGCACACGTTTGATATTCGGATATTTCTCAACATGGCTTTTTCATTAAACCGGCCGGTTATCAGCCGCCTCACTTTGCTGATCCTTGCGGCTTGTTACATTTCGGTTTTCCTTAATCTTGCCTATTACCGTCAGGTGCTGGCCCTGATGCCGCTGACCAGCCTGCACGCCTCGCTGGTCTTTTTCTCCATGCCACTGGTGGCGTTTAGCGTGATCAACATTGTGATTACCCTCGCCTCGTTTCTCTGGCTGGACCGGCTACTGATTGCACTATTTATACTGCTCTCTGCCAGCGCACAGTTTTTTATCCAGACCTATAACATCGTGGTCGATCGCTCGATGATCACCAATATGATGGATACCACCGCCTCGGAATCTTTTGCGCTCATTACCCCACAACTGCTGGTTATCCTGCTGACATCCGGCCTGTTGATGGCGTTACTGGTGTTCTGGCCGCGGCTGAAGAAGCAGCGCTGGCGTGGCGTAGTGCAGCGACTACTCAGCATCATGATCTCCGTGGCGGTGATCCTGCTGGTCGCCCTGCTGTTTTATAAAGATTATGCTTCGCTGTTTCGCAATAACCGCGAACTGGTGAAGGCGCTTAGCCCGTCAAACAGTATCGCCGCCAGCCTGTCGTGGTATAAGCATCAGCAGCTGGAGAACCTGCCGCTGGTGCGAATTGGCGAAGATGCTCATCAGCAGCCGGATCGGCTCAGCGGCGGTAAACAGAATCTGACCATTTTGATCGTCGGTGAAACTTCGCGGGCGCAGAACTTCTCGCTGGGCGGCTACGCCCGTCAGACCAACCCGTTACTGGCGAAAGATGATGTGATCTATTTTCCGCACACCACTTCGTGCGGCACGGCCACTGCGGTTTCGGTGCCCTGCATGTTTTCTGATATGCCGCGTGCGCATTATGACGATGTGCTGGCCGCACATGAGGAAGGATTGCTGGATATCATTCAGCGGGCGGGCATCAGCGTGCTGTGGAATGAAAACGATGGTGGCTGTAAAGGTGCCTGCGACCGGGTTCCGCATCAGGATATGACCAGCCTGAATCTGCCAGGCATGTGTATTAACGGTGAATGTTACGACGACGTGCTGTTTCACGGCCTGGATGACTACATTAACCAGATCAAAGGCAATGCGGTTATTGTGCTGCATACCATCGGCAGCCACGGCCCGACTTACAGCCACCGCTATCCGCCGGCGCTGCGTCAGTTCGTCCCGACCTGTGATACTAATCAGATTCAGGATTGCTCGCAGCAACAGCTGGTCAATACTTATGACAATACGCTGCTGAATGTGGATCACATCGTCGATAAGGCGATCAATCTGCTGCATGCCCATCAGGATCGTTTTACCACCAGCCTGGTCTACCTTTCCGATCACGGTGAATCGCTGGGCGAAAATGGCGAATATCTGCATGGCCTGCCCTACGCCATTGCCCCGGACACGCAGAAACATGTGCCGATGTTGATCTGGTTGTCAGAGGATTATCAGCAGCGCTATGCGATTAATCGTGGCTGCCTGACCAGACTGGCGGCGACAGACGACTTCTCACAGGATAATCTGTTTTCAACCATGCTGGGATTAACCGGCACCGCAACCCACGAATATAAGCCCGCGGATGACATTTTGACGATGTGTCGGAGCCGACCACAATGAAAATTCTGATCGTAGAAGATGATTCTTTGCTGTTGCAGGGACTGATACTGGCGCTGGAGGGTGAAGGTTACGTCTGTGATGGCGTCACCACCGTGCGGGATGCTGAAGCACACTTTGCCAGCGGCCTTTACAGTCTGGTGGTGCTGGATCTCGGTTTACCGGATGAAGATGGGCTGCATTTTCTGCTGCGTCTGCGCCGACAGAAGAAGATGACGCCGGTACTGATTCTCACCGCGCGTGACACCATCAGCGAACGTATCGCCGGGCTGGATGCCGGTGCCGATGATTATCTGATTAAGCCGTTTTCGCTGGAGGAGCTGCTGGCGCGCATTCGTGCCCTGATCCGCCGTCATGTCAATCAGGGCGACAGCCATCTGATGGTTGGCGCGCTGGCGCTGGACATGACGCATCGCCAGATCTCTCTCGCCGGAACGCTGCTGGATCTGACGCCCAAAGAGTATGCCATTCTCTCCCGCCTGATGCTGAAGGCAGGCAACCCGGTCCACCGCGAAATCCTCTATCAGGATATCTATAACTGGGAAACCGAGCCGTCTACCAATACGCTGGAAGTTCACATTCATAATCTGCGTGACAAAATCGGCAAAAGCGCAATCCGCACGGTGCGCGGTTTTGGCTATGCGCTGGTGACAACTGACGTGATGCGTGAGGCACCATGACATCCCGGATTGACCATCGCAGTATGCGCTTTCGCCTGATCCTGACCATTGGCCTGATTCTGCTGGTGTTCCAGGTGATCAGCGTTGTCTGGCTTTGGCATGAGAGTAAGGAACAAATTCAGTTTCTGGTGGAAGCGCAGTTGCAGAAGCGCAACATGGATCGTCACGTCGAAAGAGAGGTGCATGAAGCGGTCGCCAGCCTGGCGGTGCCGAGTCTGGTGATGATTACGCTAACGTTGCTGCTCTGCTATCAGGCGGTGAAATGGATCACCCGACCGCTGTATCAACTGCAGCGTGAACTGGAGAACCGCAGCGAAGAGAATCTGGACCCGATCGCCTGCCAGAGCTCGGTGCATGAGATTGATGCAGTGACCCAGGCGATCAACCAGCTGGTGGCGCGGCTGAATAACAGTCTGGAGCGCGAACGGTTGTTTACCGCCGATGTAGCGCACGAGCTGCGCACGCCGCTGGCGGGATTGCGGCTGCATCTGGAACTGATTGAACGCAACGGCGAAGCCCACGTACAGCCGCTACTCCAGCGGCTCGATCAGATGACGCACAGCGTGTCGCAGCTGTTGCAGCTGGCGCGCGCCGGGCAATCTTTTACCTCCGGCACCTATCAGAATGTGGCGCTGATTGAAGATGTGATATTGCCGATGGAAGCGGAGCTGAGCACCATGCTGGATGCACACCAGCAGATGCTGACGCTCGATCTGCCAGAGGAGCTGTTTGTGCGCGGGGACGCGACGTTGCTGAAAATGTTGCTGCGTAATCTGGTCGAGAACGCCCATCGGTACAGCCCCAAAGAGAGCGCGATTACCCTGCGGCTGGTGTCAGGCGCACAGCCTACCCTGAGCGTGGAAGACGAAGGTCCGGGAATTGATGAAAGTAAAAGCGGTGAGTTGAGTAAAGCCTTTATCCGGATGGACAGTCGTTACGGAGGGATTGGACTGGGGTTAAGCATTGTCAGCCGCATTGTGCAGCTGCATCGCTTTCAGTTCTTTTTGGAAAACCGCCGCGACCGCAGCGGCTGTCGGGCGGTGATTAAATTCTGATGGCAGACGCCTCAGGCGCTGAACCATGCCGCCAGAAACAGGATCACGGTTGCGGCGGCGATCAGCACGGCCGCATATTCACTGACGGGTCGGGCAGGTGCAGCGATTACCGCAGTAGACGCAGATTTCATGGCATTCTCCTCATGTTGTTCCCGGAGTATCCTCGCGGCAGATTAAGGAAACCTTAGGCTCGCCCGCTCAACGAGAAATAGCTGGCAAATACCCACCCGCTTCTCACCCCCATCTCTGAGGCCTCAACGCGTTTCGATATCGCTCTGCTATTCACACGGTGGTCCGGGGCCTTTCTGCAGTTACGCAGAACGTCCTTAACCTGTTAAGTTGCCGGGCGTCACAGCCCGGCTTTTCCTGATTCTGCGGGCTGGCCCCACCGCTGCGTCGGCGTGGTGCTGTACACTTAGTGGCACCATTCCGTTCAGGGAGTTCCGCCATGAGTCAACGCATGCACAAATATGCTTTTCCGGTCAGCAAAGCGCGTAAATATCTTGAGCCGGGTCCGGTCCTGCTGCTCAGCTCGCAGTTTGAGGATCAGCACGACATCATGACCCTCGGCTGGCACACCGTGCTTGAATTTTCCCCGTCACTGGTCGGCTGCATGATTGCCGGCATGAACTACAGCCATGAGCTGATTCGCAACAGCGGTCAGTGCGTGCTCAATGTGCCTTCGGCCTCGCTGATTGATCAAGTGGTAGCGATCGGTAACAGCCACGGTGACCAGCTGGATAAGTTCGATGCCTTTGGCCTGACGGCTGAGCCGGCGCAGGTGGTCCGCGCACCGATGATTGCCGAATGCTTTGCCAGCTTCGAATGCCAGCTGTATGACGACTCGATGGTCGATAACTACAATCTGTTTATTTTTGAGATTGTTAAAGCGCACGTCGCCGAACAGCCCGAATACCCCACCACCCTGCACTACACCGGCGAAGGCCGCTTCAGCGTGATGAGCGATAAGCTGCTGGATAAAAGCAAAGATTTTAAACCGGAAATGCTGATTTAGTTGAAAGCGGATGCTCTCGTCCCCATTCTCCTCTTTCGACCTGACAGGAGTAATTCATTATGGCAATCGAATATGCAGTGATCGCGGGTGGCTGTTTCTGGTGCACCGAAGCGGTATTTAAGGATGTGATCGGCGTGGAGTCGGTAGAGAGCGGTTATACCGGCGGTGCCCGGCCAAATCCAACCTACGAGCAGGTCTGCAGCGGTGCCACCGGTCACGCTGAAGCGATCCGCATCGGCTTTGATCCGGAAAAAGTCAGCTACGGTGATTTACTGGATATCAGCTTTGTGACCCACGACCCGACGCAGCTTAATCGTCAGGGCAATGACATTGGTACCCAGTATCGCTCAGCGATTTTCCCGGCCAATGCAGAACAGGAAGCGGAAGCCCGTGCGGCGATTGAACGCGCGCAGGCCGATCACGATGTGCCGGTGGTGACCACCATCGAGCCGCTGAAAGAGTGGTATCCGGCTGAAGCCTATCACCAGGATTACTGGGACGGTGCCGGTCAGCGTAACGGTTACTGCCTGGCAGTGATCCCGCCAAAATTGCAAAAACTGCGCAAGAGCTTTGCCAATAAGGTGAAGAACTAGCTTTTCAGCTACGGGGTGGTTTCCACCACCCCAACCCGGTTTTACTGGCCGGGCAGCTTCAACCCATCGCATTGCCTGAGGTAAAGAACAGATCGGTTTGATCGGTCAGTCCCACCACGTTACCGGCATGAGGCCCCTACGCCGCAATACGCAGTTGTGAACCGGCAGGCTTCTGCGAATTCTCTTCTGAATTGCCATAGCTGATGGTCATCACCGCGCCGTCTTTGGTGTTCAGCGCCAGCATCAGGTCCGGCGCTTTGGTGCCGGTCGCCAAGGCGGTGGCTGAAGCGACAGGGTCGGTGACGTCGTTAGGTTTATGGGTTTTCTTATCTAACGAATAGTGGGTGTACTGGCCGGTCAGCGGCAGCGCATCAATGCCTTTAAAGAAGCCGCCAGCCCCTTCTGCCAGGTTACGCGCCACAGTAATTTCAGAGTCACCCATCCCGACGCCAATCAGCAGGAGGACCTTTTTCGCTGTGGTATTGCGGAATGAGGCTTTGACGCCTCTGTCTGATCACCGCTCAGTCGATGAACCCCGCTGTGTTAGCTGATATCCCCTGCGCCGCGCGGTAAAACAACGTCTGAATCCGCTACGGCTGACGTGGCGATCATGGTGGTGAGCAGAGAAAGGGTAAACAGACGAAGCTTTTTCATTAATCGATCCTTGTAAGCAAAAAATACCAATGATTTCAGACGGTAATTTTGCGACGATCGGGCGATATTTTTGCGTCACCGGCATTTCAGTTTGATGGCAAAACCGGTGCAGCGAATAAGGCTAAATCGATTCGTTCAGAGGTTAAGCGAATAGAACAAAAGAGAAAAATAGTGCTTGACCCTTTTCAGCCGACTCCCTATAGTAGCGCCCCGTTGACCCGGCGCGGTCAATGGAAAAAATGTGGTGAGGTGTCCGAGTGGCTGAAGGAGCACGCCTGGAAAGTGTGTATACGGCAACGTATCGGGGGTTCGAATCCCCCTCTCACCGCCACATTCTGAAGAAAAGCCTGAACGAAAGTTCAGGCTTTTTTTTATGCGCTATTTAGAGAGGGGGTGAGAAACCCCGCCGGCGTTCGACAACGGGCGCAGCCCGTTGAACAGCGGAGCCTGCGACGCTGCCCGCAGGGCGAGCACAGCGAGTTCATCCCCCTCTCACCGCCACATTCTGAAGAAAAGCCTGAACGAAAGTTCAGGCTTTTTTTTATGCGCTATTCAGAGAGGGGGTGAGAAACCCCGCCGGGGTTCGACAACGGGCGCAGCCCGTCACGTGAAAAGAGAGCGAGCCTGGTCGTCCGGTTATCTGAATAACCTTATATGCCAAGCCAGAAAATAAGGTAATTGTCGATGATGTTGACCAAAGCATGTGAAGTAGCTCAAAGCGTTAACTCTCTTTCAGAATGGCACTCCCCGGTCAAAAACTGCTTGTTTGGTTAAGGAGCAGGATGTCAGACACAAGGTTCGAACCATACGCATAGCAGACATTGAGGTCATAAACGTTAGAGCCTGTTCTTGCTTATAAAAATCTTTCTGATCGCCGGCTTTCGCATAAGGAAAGAGCGCCGTTTCTTCGCTGCTACCCTGTCAATTCCCTTTGGAGTGTGCATAATTACCGGCGAAAGGATACAGGTCCGTATTGTTGCTGCTTAGGCCACTTATTAGCGCCTGGCGTGTTTCCAGGTGGCATGCAATACAGTAGCGCCCGGGCAGCGCGATAGTAGATTTGTACAGTTCAGCCAGGGGGGGAAGATAGGCCTCACGGTTAGGTTAAAAAAGGAAAATGAAATGAAGCGCAATTTGATTTTTATATTTTTCGTGGCTTTCTTTGCCGCGTTTATTTATCTGAATGTCAGGGGGATACATCATTATTCAGATGATGATTGGTTCTCAAAGGAAGCTCATACTTCAGATATTTTTAGCTGGTTAATCACGCGATATCAGGTATGGTCTTCTCGCACTCCGATTGAGTATGCTTTATTGACTTTAATCAATCACAAACAAACCTGGCTATTTTTAATTCATTTTTCATCGCCATTACTGTTTGTTCATTTTCTTACATTAGCTCCAGCAGTAAAAAAGAGCTAATTTATAGTAGCTTGTTATTCTTGCTTTTTATTGTCACCACCATAAAAAAAGACTTTATAAAAGATGGCATTCTGTGGATGACAGGCTCGATAAACTACCTATGGCCTTTTGCACTATCAATAGCCGGGTTCGCTCTGCTAAAAAGCATAAAAACGAATAATTCATCGCATATAAAAACGTTTAGCATCCCGTTCATGATTTTTCTTTCTTCATTTAGTGAACAGATAGTAGTCGTAAATATTATTTTGTTATCAGTTATTACTTTGGCATGTAAAGGGGTAATTCGACGTATTTCTATCATGACACTTATCACGACTTCACTGGCGCTTCTCTACATATTATTGAGCCAGGCAATACGATGAGGCTACATATGGAAATCCCCCGATGGAATCCTGACTTTGTTAATCTGAATATTTTTGAAAAACTAGTAATGGGAATAAACTTATCTTATGACCAGATGTTCTCAGTCCAACCGGTATCACTTATAGCAATATATCTTAGCTTGTACCTCATTTTTTTGAGAAAGTCGTTGAGCAGGCTGGTTTCGTTAGCTCTACTAATCATGTCTATCCTGTTAACTGTTATCCAAAAGAAATTATTTACCATCCTGGATTTCGATACGATATATCACTTCTGTTCACAGAATGTTGATGGCTATCTTTCACTCGCAAGAACTTCACTCATTTTAATCCTTTCAGCATCGACGACAATCCTTCTTTTCATACTGCAAAAAGAGAGAAGAATGGCATGGATTTTATCTGC
Organism: Pantoea conspicua; assembly: GCF_002095315.1. Lineage (GTDB taxonomy): Bacteria > Pseudomonadota > Gammaproteobacteria > Enterobacterales > Enterobacteriaceae > Pantoea > Pantoea conspicua. Next base: position 11,328 of record NZ_MLFN01000039.1, on the reverse strand, counting down.
AACTTATGTGGTCTCATACTCCGGGACTGTGATGCTTGGACTTTCACCCACTATTTATGCATCGGGACAAAGGGTACTGATGGTCTCAGGTCTGATGACTTCTGCACTTGCTGCTTATTTGGTCGTGCGGACCATTGCGCATCTTAAATCCGCGAGAATAAATTGACCGCATTAACAGGCAAAGCTCATGATTCGATTATTTGGAATTGAGCTAACTGATAAGGAAAGACGCTGTTCTACATCATTAGCACAGGAATTTTCAGGTTAAGATGGAAAATAAATATATAGATCAGCAAGTTAAACAAGTTGAATGTTGCGAGTCAGCCTCGTTAACATCACAAATGAACAGATGGGATGTGAAAGGGGCTGCAGTTGCTGCCGCAGTTTTTTCTTCGCCTGTTTCCGTAAAAGGCAGAAATAATCGCAACGCTGAGGATTAGTACTGGCTGTTAAACGATTATTTACTCTCCACTAAAATAAGAAAACCCGGCCGAAGCCGGGTTTGGGCGCTACACTTCTACTCAATCAAACGCTAGCTATACGCGTGCAGGGTGCGCTGACACAGCGCAGAACGCACACAATCCTCTTTGCCGAAACGTACGATGCCAACCATCTCGTCCTCTTCGAAACGCGCCAGCGCGTCTGCGAGACCGGAAGGCACCCCAGCGGGCAAGTCGCACTGGGTAATATCACCATTGACTATGACCGTGACGTTTTCGCCCAGTCGGGTCAGGAACATTTTCATCTGGGCGGCGGTGACGTTCTGCGCCTCATCCAGGATTACAACCGCATTTTCAAAGGTCCGGCCGCGCATATAGGCGAACGGAGCGATCTCGACCTTGGCAATTTCCGGGCGCAGACAATATTGCATAAAGGATGCGCCGAGCCGTTTAACCAGAATGTCGTACACCGGTCGGAAATAAGGGGCGAACTTTTCAGAGATATCGCCGGGAAGGAATCCCAGATCCTCATCGGCCTGTAATACCGGGCGCGTAACGATAATCCTGTCAATATCCTTATGAATCAGGGCCTCTGCCGCTTTCGCAGCGCTGATCCAGGTTTTGCCGCAACCGGCTTCACCGGTGGCAAAGATCAGCTGTTTCGTTTCTATGGCGTTGAGATAGTGCGCCTGAGCTTCATTACGGGCTTCAATCGGTCCGCGGTCACGCACATCGCGCGCCATACCAATCGAGTCCAGCCCACCCATATGCACCAGCGAAGTGACCGATTCTTCTTCACGCTGACGATGACTCCGGGAGTCATTGCGAAGCACTCGTCTTGCTTCCCGACGCGCTTTGATCACTGCTTTCTGTCTTCCCATAGTGGCACCTTACAGTTGGTTTCATTTCCCGCGTCAGGCGAGTTGCCCGTTGCGATTACGTGAACGCTTTAGAGGTTTCAGTTGGCTTCCTTTAGAGCCGTGACAGGCCATGAACTCAGGCATGCAGCAGCACCACAGCGTTGCTGTATACCGGTAAAAAAAGGATGCGAAATGACAAGAAAGAACGTTGAAGAGAGGAGGATATTACGAGGCAGAATAGCCCTCGCGGTTAAGCGTAACCTATTTACCGATACCGACTTTCCATAAAAGAATCGACCCATGCGCGAACTCCAGTGTGATACTTCAACACGTCTGATTACGCTTACAGAATAAAGTGCATCATTTTATTGGCGCTTTGCAACAGTAATTTTACTTCATGGCAAAGTTATTGCGAATTGCGCACGTAAAATTTATCATCCATTCACAGTATTATGATTAAAATTCAGTTAGTTAACTTATTCTGTCACACTAAAAAACCGCGTTAAAATTTCAGTAAAAGCTGAGAAATAACCGCCTCTGCTCTTTTTTACGCCAAAAAAGCGCTGGCTGAGGCCAGACAGCGCGATGCGGTTAAAATTTAATCAGGCTTCCAGTAACGGCTGGGCTAAATAATGATGGGCATCGGTGACGCCGGGCAGAACAAAAAAATAGCCGCCGCCAAACGGCCGGATATATTCTTCCAGTGCTTCGCCATTCAGACGTTTCTGGACCGCAATAAAACCCTTTTCCAGATCGTGCTGATAACAGACAAACAGCAGTCCCATCTCCAGCTGACCGGAAGCGGAAATGCCCGCAGAATAACTGTATCCCCGTCGCAGCATCAGGCTGCTGGCGGTTTCCGGCGTACGCGGATTAGCCAGTCGAATGTGCGCATCCAGCGCGATAACCTCGCCTTCCGGATCGCGCTGATAATCCGGGATATCACGTTCATGCTGCATACCCAGCGGCGCCCCGCTCAGCTTATCGCGGCCAAAAATGGTCTGTTGCTCGCCCAGCGGCGTACGGTCCCACATTTCAACGTGAAAACGGATCAGGCGCACCGCCTGATAGCTGCCGTTACGCGCCCAGGCCGGCTCGTCCTGATCATCCGTCACCCACAACAACTGGTTCATCAGCGCACGATTGTGGGTATCGGGGTTGGCCGTTCCGTCTTTGAATCCCAGCAGGTTGATTGGCGTCTCCTGACCCTGGCTGCGCGCCGCGTGATCGGAAATGAACCCTTCCCGCCGCCAGCGTACGCCCAGCAGATCGGGCGTATGTTTGATGATGTCACGCAGGGCATGAATCACCGTATCCTGGGTATTGGCGCAGAACTGTAACAGCAGATCACCGTGGCACTCGGCACCATCCAGCGAATCATTCGGGAAACGCGTCATACGCTGCAGTTTCTTCGGCTTATGCAACGCCAGACCAAAACGTTCATCGAACAGCGAATCCCCCACTGACACGGTAATGGTCAGGTTATCCGGCGCGATGGTTGCGCCCAGAATGCCGGAATCCATCGGCGGCAGACGGGGATTGGTCACTGCAGGTGCCGGGCCGCCTGCGGTGAGAAAAGCGATGCGCTGCGTCAGCAGCCGGAACAGCCGTTCCAGTTCAGCTTTATCGCTGCTCAGCAGATCGAACGCCACCAGCATCATTGATGCCTGCTGCGGCGTCACGATGCCGGCCTGATGCGGACCGTAAAACGGCTGCGTCTGCTGCCGTGCCTGCGGCGTTACCGTACCCGGTGAGAAACTGTCGGCGGCGGCGTGAAACGGGCAACCGCCACCCAGTGCGGCCGCCCCGCCCAGCAGCCCCAGCCCTTTTAGTAAACGACGACGCGCGGGCTGCGCGTCATCTTCCTGACGACTCATGATTAATCCAGACCCAGGGTGCCACGCAGTAATGAAAGATCTTCCGCCAGGGCGGTAATCGGTCCTTTCAGCGCATTACGATCGGCGCTGGTCAGTTTCTCATACGATTCGAAACCGGTTTTGGTGCGATATTTACTCAGAATCGCATCCACTTTTTTGAAGTTGCCGTCGATTTTCGCCAGTAACTGCGGGTTAGCCTGGCTGACCATCGGCCGCAGTAGCTCGACAATTTTCTGAGCACCATCGACGTTGGCCTGGAAGTCCCACAGGTCAGTACGGCTGTAGCGATCTTCTTCACCTGAAATTTTGCTGGAGGCGACCTCTTCAATCAGCCCCGCCGCACCGCCGACCACTTTGACCGGCGGGAAGGCCAGTTCGCTGATGCGGGTCTGCAAATCTTTAACATCTTTATTCAGCTGATCGGCATAGCCTGCCATTCCCCCGGTGCTGTGATCGGCGAACAGCGCTTTTTCCAGCCGGTGGAAGCCGGTAAATTTAGGATCTTCCGCTTTCTTTTCATAATCATCTTCACGGGCGTCAATGCTGCCATCGAGATCGGAGAACAGCTCAGCAATCGGTTCAATGCGCTCATAATACTGACGCGTCGGGGCAAACAGCGCTTTGGCTTTTTCGATATCGCCAGCTTTGACCGCATCGGTAAAGGCCTGGGTATGGCTCACCAGCTGGGTCACCTGCTCAGTGACATAGGCTTTGTAAGCGCTGATTGGACCGACCAGTTGCATCCGCTCTGACGGCGCACTTTTTGCCGTACCCTCACCTTCGACCACCAGCTTACCTTTCGGATTACTCAGCAGGCCGCAGGTCATCTCATATTCGCCCGCCTGCAGATTCGCAGTCAGTTTCTGGCTGAAGCCCGGCGCGATATTTTCGCGCTCTTCGACCACCATCACCCCTTTCAGGATCTCCCACTCCAGCGCTTTCTGGCTGTTGTTTTTAATCAGAAACTGAGTTTTACCGGCCTTGACGGTTAAGGTCATTGGCTCACACTGCTTGTCATTAACCGTTACGGTCACCTGTGGCACTGCCGCTGCTGCGGAGGCTGAGATCGCCAGCAGAGAAACCAGCAGTGCCTTGCGGCGAAAACGCATTGTCATAACTCTTTCCCTATCACGTTAATGAGCGCGGCTGGCGCGCCCGATAAATGGCTTAGCGCACAGTCGCCGACGCAGCAGGCCGCGCGGGCATAAAAAACAGAATCAGGGCCGGGATCAGATAAAGACACCACACTGCCACTTCGCTGACGCTGGGGGCTTCCTGATAGCCCAGCACGCCTTCCAGCAGCGTGCCGAACAGCGAATGGGTCGATAAGGTGTTGCTGAGGTCAAACGCCACATCCTGAAAGCGATTCCACAGACCGGCTTCGTGAAAAGCACGAATCGCCCCGGCTGCCAGTCCCGCTGCAACAAACAGGATGAAAATGCTGGTCCAGCGGAAGAAATGGGCCATGTTGAGGCGAATTCCGCCCCAGTAAAGTAACATCCCCAGTATCACGGCATTCGCCAGCCCGAGCACCGCGCCAATCGGCGGCGCATAGCCGACATCCTGGGTAAAGGCTGCCAGCAGAAAGAACACCGATTCCAGCCCTTCACGCGCTACTGCCAGAAAGACCATCAGCACCAGCGCCAGACCGCCGCGACCCGAGCGCTGCAGCGCCTGGTCGACCGCCTGCTCCAGTTCGACCTTGATGTTGCGCGCCACTTTGCGCATCCAGAACACCATTGAGGTCAGGATCACCACCGCCACCAGCGCCACCAGCCCTTCAAACAGCTCCTGCTGTTTCTGCGGGAACTCGCCGGTCGTTGCGTTGATGAACAGGCCCAGCCCCAGGCAGAGTGCCGCGGCGATAAACACCCCGGCCCACATGGCAGGGAACCACTGAGTGCGCTGGGTGCGCTTCAGGTAGCTGGCGATCAGGCTGACAATCAATGCGGCTTCTAATCCTTCGCGCAGCATGATGAGAAACGGAACAAACATCGCCAACCTCTTGAATGTTAAGCAGCGTCAATAAAAGTAAAATCAGGTAAAGTGTAAACGATACCGATTATCATTATCGCCACGAAAAAAACAAGTTGCCGGATGAGATAATTTCGCATTTGAGTGGTTTATCTTTGTAACAAAAAAGCCCGCCGGGTTGACCGGGCGGGCTTTTTCAGACCGTGCAGAGTTTATTTCGTCTGGAACTCCGCTTCTGCCGCATCAAAGCGCTGTTGCGCTTCCGCTGAGGGTTCACGACCCAGCAGGCTGAACGCGACTATGGCGATGCTGGCAAACAGGAAGCCAGGGATGATTTCATACAGACCCAGCCAGCCATACTGTTTCCACACCAGCACGGTTAATGCGCCGACGATCATCCCAGCCAGTGCACCGTTGCGGTTCATCCGCTTCCAGCAGACACCGAACAGCACCACCGGACCAAAGGCCGCGCCAAAACCCGCCCAGGCGTAGCTGACCAGACCCAGTACCCGGTTTTCCGGATTCGACGCCAGCGCGATCGCAACCAGTGCCACCAGCAGCACCATCAGTCGTCCGACCCATACCAGTTCCTTCTGGCTGGCATTCTTACGCAGAAAACCTTTATAGAGATCTTCAGTCAGGGCGCTGGAGCAGACCAGCAGCTGGCAGCTCAGTGTTGACATCACCGCCGCCAGAATAGCTGACAGCAGAATACCGGCCACCCACGGGTTGAACAGGATACGTGCCAGCTCGATAAAGACCCGCTCGGCGTTGTCATTGACGCCGGAAGCCAGCGTCGGGTTGTTCTGGAAGTAAGCGATGCCGAAGAAGCCCACGCCGACCGCGCCGATCAGACAGAGGACCATCCAGGCCATGCCGATACGACGCGCGGTGCGGATAGAACGGTGCGAATCTGCTGCCATAAAGCGCGCCAGAATGTGCGGCTGACCAAAGTAGCCCAGCCCCCAGCCAAGCAGCGAAATCACCGCCACAAAGTTAAGCCCTTTCAGCATGTCGAGGTTTTCGAGGCTTTTCGCTTCAATCACCGCCAGGGAGTCAGACCAGCCGCCCACCGCGATAATCACAAACACCGGCGTCAGAATCAGCGCGAAAATCATCAGAGTGGCCTGGACCGTGTCCGTCCAGCTCACTGCGAGGAAACCCCCGACCAGGGTATAGAGGATCGTGGCGGCTGCACCGGCCCACAACGCTGTCTGGTAACTCATACCAAAGGTGCTTTCAAACAGACGCGCACCTGCCACCACGCCGGAGGCGCAATAGATAGTGAAGAACACCAGAATGACGATTGCCGAGATGACGCGCAGGATTTTGCTGTGATCTTCAAAACGGCTGGTAAAGAAGTCCGGTAGCGTCAGGGCGTTGTTATGATGCTCGGTCTGCACCCGCAGACGACCGGCAACGATTTTCCAGTTCAGCCAGGCACCAATGGTCAGGCCAATCGCAATCCAGCTTTCCGAGATGCCGGAGATGAAAATAGCACCAGGTAAACCCATCAGTAGCCAGCCGCTCATGTCTGATGCACCGGCAGAAAGGGCCGTCACCACGCTGCCAAGACTGCGACCACCGAGGATATAGTCATCGAAGTTTTTGGTTGAGCGGTAAGCCACAAAACCGATTAGCACCATCCCAAGAATATAAACCACAAAGGTCACCAGCATCGGTGTACTTAGACTCATCTGTCTCTCCACTTATTTTTTGATATCCCAGAGAAATCGCCAGCTGCCTGCTTGCCGGAACGGGGCAAAACGGACCGATTATCCTCGCCAGGGCGTTCGCCGTTTCCCTGCGGCGCGGTATCCTGCCGGAAAGGCGTTAAGCGCACAATGGATTTAACACAGGCGTTACAGCGATTTCACTAACCGATTGCGAAAATGTGCTCAGAGGTTGCACTCGCTCACAGATCTCGAGTTGCACCCTGGCACAACCTCACAGAAACCGCGGTTTACCGGGCCTGCCAGATTGGCGAGGATCTTGCAGCAATATCCGTGCCGGTCTGCAAAAATTAACAATCGACGGCGTTAAAAGGGTGTTAACTGGCTCACATTTAACACGGTTGCACAAAGTTGCAACTTAAGTGATAGTGCAGCCACGCCGTATCGAACCACTATAAGGAGCACTGGATTCATGGGTACAACCACCATGGGTGTAAAACTGGATGACGCGACTCGCGAGCGCATCAAACAGGCTGCCCAGCGAATTGATCGCACGCCACACTGGCTGATCAAGCAGGCGATCTTTAACTACCTCGGCCAGCTCGAGTCGGGCGATTCGCTGCCTGAAATCCCGTTATCCGCACAAGCCACCGTGGAGGCGGATGAGACGCTGACCGACGAAGCGCATCAGCCGTTCCTGGACTTCGCAGAGCAGATTCTGCCGCAGTCGGTGACCCGCTCCAGCGTTACTGCAGCCTGGCGTCGCCCGGAGACCGATGCGGTACCCATGCTGCTGGAGCAGGCGCGCCTGCCAGCGGCGCTGGCCGGGAAAACCCATGAGCTGGCTTATCAGTTAGCCGATAAGCTGCGGCACCAGAAAGGGGCAACCGGACGCGCTGGCATGGTGCAAAGCCTGCTGCAGGAGTTCTCTTTATCCTCGCAGGAAGGCGTGGCGCTGATGTGTCTCGCCGAAGCGCTGTTACGCATTCCTGACAAGCCCACCCGCGATGCGCTGATCCGCGATAAGATCAGCAACGGCAACTGGCAGTCACATCTCGGACGCAGTCCGTCGCTGTTCGTTAATGCCGCCACCTGGGGGCTGCTGTTTACCGGTCGTCTGGTCTCTACGCATAATGAAGCCAACCTGTCACGCTCGCTGAACCGCATTATTGGTAAGAGTGGCGAACCGCTGATCCGCAAAGGCGTCGATATGGCGATGCGTCTGATGGGTGAGCAGTTCGTCACTGGCGAAACCATTGCTGAAGCGCTGGCCAACGCCCGTAAGCTGGAAGAGAAAGGTTTCCGTTACTCTTATGACATGCTGGGTGAAGCGGCGCTGACCGCCAGCGACGCCAAAGCCTATCTGATCTCCTATCAGCAGGCGATCCACGCTATCGGTAAAGCGTCGAATGGTCGCGGCATTTATGAAGGGCCGGGTATCTCGATTAAGCTGTCGGCGCTGCATCCGCGCTACAGCCGCGCCCAGTATGAGCGGGTGATGGAGGAGCTCTACCCTATTCTGAAATCGCTGACGCTGCTGGCGCGTTCCTATGACATCGGTATCAATATCGATGCGGAAGAAGCTGACCGGCTGGAGCTGTCTCTCGACCTGCTGGAAAACTCTGTTTCGAGCCGGAACTGGAAGGCTGGAACGGCATCGGTTTTGTCATCCAGGCGTACATGAAGCGCTGTCCGTTTGTGATTGACGAGCTGATCGATCTGGCGCAGCGCAGCCGTCGCCGCCTGATGATTCGTCTGGTGAAAGGGGCCTACTGGGACAGCGAAATCAAACGCGCCCAGATGGAAGGGCTGGAGGGCTATCCGGTCTACACCCGCAAGGTCTATACCGATATCTCTTATCTGGCCTGTGCCCGCAAACTCCTGTCGGTGCCGAACCTGATTTATCCGCAGTTCGCTACCCATAACGCCCATACGCTGGCGGCGATTTATCAGCTGGCCGGAAACAACTACTACCCCGGTCAGTATGAGTTCCAGTGCCTGCACGGCATGGGCGAACCGCTGTATGAGCAGGTGGTCGGTAAAGTAGCAGACGGCAAACTGAACCGTCCCTGCCGCATCTATGCCCCGGTCGGCACGCACGAAACGCTGCTGGCTTATCTGGTACGTCGTCTGCTGGAAAACGGCGCCAACACCTCCTTCGTCAACCGTATTGCGGATACCTCGCTGCCGATTGATGAGCTGGTTGCCGATCCGGTCAACGCGGTGGAGAAACTCGGGGCCAGCGAAGGCGCTATTGGCCTGCCACATCCGAAGATCCCTCTGCCGCGCGATTTGTACGGTGCTGAGCGCGTCAATTCAGCCGGTCTGGATATGGCCAACGAACATCGTCTGGCCTCACTCTCCAGCGCCCTGCTGAGCAGTGCCGCGCAGCCGTGGCTGGCGCAGCCAATAATTGAAGGTGAACCGGGCGACGGTGAAACCCGCACCATCATTAACCCGGCCGCGCCAAACGATATTGTCGGCCAGGTACGCGAAGCAACAGAGCAGGAAGTCTCGCAGGCGCTGGACGCCGCCGTAAACAGTGGACCGATCTGGTTCGCCACGCCGCCGCAGGAGCGTGCCGCGATCCTGGAACGCGCCGCGCAAATCATGGAAGGCCAGCTGCAGCAGTTGATTGGCATTCTGGTGCGTGAAGCGGGTAAAACCTATAACAACGCCATTGCTGAAGTCCGTGAAGCGGTCGACTTCCTCTATTACTACGCCGGTATGGTGCGGGAGGATTTCGATAACGAAACCCACCGTCCACTGGGTCCGGTGGTCTGTATCAGCCCGTGGAACTTCCCTCTGGCTATCTTTACCGGACAAATTGCCGCGGCACTGGCAGCGGGTAACAGCGTACTGGCCAAACCGGCGGAACAGACACCGCTGATTGCGGCGCAGGCGGTACAGATACTGCTGGATGCGGGCGTGCCGGCTGGCGTGCTGCAACTGCTGCCTGGCCTGGGTGAGACGGTTGGTGCGCAACTGACCGGTGACGATCGGGTTCGCGGCGTCATGTTTACCGGCTCTACCGCGGTCGCCACGCTGCTGCAACGCAATCTGGCTGGTCGTCTCGATCCGCAGGGGCGCCCGACGCCACTGATTGCCGAAACCGGCGGGATGAATGCGATGATCGTCGACTCGTCCGCGCTGACTGAACAGGTGGTGATTGATATCGTCGCCTCCGCCTTTGACAGCGCCGGTCAGCGCTGTTCGGCCCTGCGTCTGCTCTGCATCCAGGAAGATGTTGCTGACCACACCCTGAAGATGCTGCGTGGTGCGATGGCGGAATGCCGGATGGGCAATCCGGAGCGTCTGTCGACCGATATTGGTCCGGTGATTGATGCTGAAGCCAAAACCAATATTGAGCGTCACATTCAGGCGATGCGCAATAAAGGCTTCACGGTCTATCAGGCGGTGCAGGAGAACCCGCAGGACAGCAAAGAGTGGAGCAGCGGTACCTTTATCAGGCCGACCCTGATTGAACTGGATCAGGTTACCGATCTGGATAAAGAGGTGTTTGGTCCGGTGCTGCATGTGGTGCGATTCACCCGTAATAATCTGCCGAAGATCGTAGAGCAGATTAACGCCTCGGGTTACGGCCTGACGCTGGGCGTGCATACCCGCATCGACGAGACCATTGCCCAGGTGACGGCGAATGCCCGGGTCGGCAACCTCTACGTTAACCGCAACATGGTAGGTGCCGTGGTGGGCGTGCAGCCGTTTGGCGGCGAAGGCTTATCCGGCACCGGCCCGAAAGCGGGCGGTCCGCTCTACCTCTATCGTCTGCTGGCGCATCGTCCGGACGGCGCGCTGCGACTGACCTTCGATCGTCATGACGCCGGCTGCCCTGCCGACACAACGCTGCGTCAGGCGCTGCTGGCACCGCATCAGGCACTAGCAGGCTGGGCGAAAGAGAAGCCTGAACTGGCGGCGTTGTGTCAGCACTATGCCGATCTGGCGCAGGCAGGCGTGGTGCGGTTGCTGCCTGGCCCGACCGGCGAGCGCAACACCTTCTCACTATTGCCGCGTGATCAGGTGCTCTGTCTGGCCGACAATGAGCAGGATGCCTTAGTGCAGCTGGCGGCGGTGACCAGCGTTGGCAGTAAGGCACTGTGGCAGGATGATGAATTGCATCGTCGCCTGCTGGCAAGCCTGCCTGACGCAGTGAAAGCACGTGTCACCCTGGCGCGCGATCCGTTAGCCGCTGAGTTTGATGCGGTGATTTATCACGGTGACGCCGATCAGCTGCGGACCCTGTGCGAGCAGATTGCAGCACGTGAAGGCGCGATTGTTTCGGTGCAGGGCTTTGCCCGCGGCGAGACCAATCTGCTGCTGGAGCGGTTGCTGATTGAGCGTTCGCTGAGTGTGAATACGGCAGCGGCTGGCGGGAATGCCAGTCTGATGACAATAGGGTAAGAGGAGACCGCTGGGGCTGGGGTTCGCTGCGCGAACGGGCTAAGGGGGCTTTCGGCAGCAGGCTGGGGTGAGGGTTCGCTGCGCG
>NZ_MLFN01000038.1 GCF_002095315.1 Pantoea conspicua | reverse complement strand
GATTTATTCAACAAAGCCGCCAGTCATCTAAGAACGGACTTTCCTGACCGGTTCCCTAATTACTAACACAGATTTTTGCTAGTAACTTCCGCTTTTGGCACACAGCGGACATTCAGTCCGGTTAAGCTTCCCTGCCTGAGGCGAACGAGTCTGGCGTGCAGTGCACAATTAGCCCTGAATGCCACTGAGAGTGACACTGATGTTAAACGGCACAGCGCGCCCGGCATAGCCGGTTACAGGCACATACATCGCTGCCGCATCATACCTTTCTCTGAACGGCTTAAACCAACTCCTAGCAAAAAATCAGCTATGGTAAACCTTTTTAACTACGGTGAACGGGCTTTACGGCGCTTGGGAGTCTGTGGTTTGCAGGCCAGGGTATCAGTAATGAATGGAAGATGAAGCGGGAAATGCTCAGTCCAGCATGGACGACCAACTGGAAAGACACCCCTGTTGCAACAGTTTGCTGATCCCCCACTATCAAAGCATCAGCATGATAATTTGTATATACATTGGCATATACATAAAGTCTCACTTTTCCACTGCATTGCCTGGGACGCGGCAAAAAAGCCTATACAATTGTATAGGCTTTTACTTTACTTATGTATATACACTTGCATTTACATATCAGGTGTTTTCAACCAGTAACTGCGCCAGTTTCTGAATCAACTTATCGTCATCGAGATAACAGGCAGCTCTCAGCACACGGGAGCGGGTAATATTTTTCTGCGGAAGCTTCTCCTGCATTTTCTCAACCAGCATGGACAGGGCATCATCATCAAGACCGGTGAGGCGCAGGTTCATTTGTCTACCGGTTGTAATATTTCGCCGTTCAACAACGCGTGTTACGCCTTTCGCGATGCGATCACTTCTTCCCACCCTTGACCTCCTCAATCTGCTGCAATAGCTCTTGTGTGAACGCTTTATAGTCACGATAAGGACGTTCGTTTTTAGCGAACATCATTACCGGGCGATGCACATCTGTAGCCTGCTTGAAAAGCTCACTCTGACGGATTTCAGTTTTAGCGACTGTATAGCCAGCTTCACTGATGTACCCATCAATGGATTTTTTCATTTTGGAGTGAGATTCATTCACCTTTGTCTTTACAAGTGTATATACAAAATCATCATTGCGCTTCACTTCACGCACTACCTGGAAAAGGTCAGCGATTCCTTTAACTGCCCTGCGATCCATATCGACCGGAACGACAATATTATTAGTGATAAGCAACGCGTTCTCGATGCTGAGGTCAATCGCCGGACGCAGATCAATAAGAATGTAATCGTACTCAGTTTTTAGTCTGGCGAGCCCCTCTTCCAGAATATTGAGCCTGTGACGAAAACGCTCGGCGCTTCGCGCTTCCACAGCCAGCGTAATATCAGCCGGAATGACGTCAAGATTCGGTATGGCGACCTCACCGTCCAGCGCGGTGTAAACCAGTTTGTTCGTATCAAATTTCGGGTCTTCGAAGAGATCGGTGATGGTGTAATCTTCATCCCCACGACCAACGTCATCGCTCAGGTTTCCCTGATGGTCAAGGTCAACCAGCAGAGTCCTGTACCCAGCGGCAGCCAGTGCACAACCGACAGCAATACAGCTCGTCGTTTTGGCCACGCCACCTTTACTGTTCGCAAAAGAAATAATGTAGGGCTTGTTCATCTGACACCACCATGTATATACAAAGTTATATACATATTACGCAGATCCTGGAATGTGTCAATGTATATACAAAAGCATATGCAAAGCTATTTATGTATATACATTTGCATATACCAAAACAATTAAATAAAAAAACACGTTGCTCTCTTAACTTGACTTAATGAGCACCATAATTCAATTTGTGGCTTAATTAAGAAAAATGAGGAGTAAGGTATGAGAATCAGGTTTACGCTGACTGAAGGGTTCGACAAGACTTATCACCCGTTGCGCTTCCAGGGTTTCTGGAACGATCAAGGATACTGTTATCTGCGCGTGCAAATTGCCCAAGGCAAAATAGTGTTTACCTGCGCTCAGTTACTGAACTACTACAACACCTCAATAACGAATGCAGCTGAGAGCGTACGCATATCTGCGATTAATGCGCTGATGCAGGATGGAGCGCTTAAGGTCTCGAACAGGAAAAATTTTAGCGATCTCTTCAAGTCTGAGCAGCGTAAAAGCCGTGAGTTTGATGCATGGATATTTGACTACATCAATGAGAACTCAGTCTGGATTGAGTATTACCACCCTGAAATCAGCCTGAATAATGGCCACCGGTATACCACTATCAAGTTTGAAGGCAACGATGACCCTGTATGGTTCAGCACCTCCAGGAAATCGTTGGAAGAAAAATATCCGGGTCTTGAATTTTCTGTTGATGAAAATATTCTGCGTAACTGGGTTGGCACCAAACTCACGGTCTCGGATATCAAAAATCTACTCAGAGAAAGAAACTGGACGATGAAAGAAGTGGCCGAAAGATGGCGACGCTCTGAATCATGGATGAGCAAGATCGTCAATGACCCAGACAGAGATCCATACTGGGAGGATGCCTTTAAGGGCTTACCTTCAAAGTAGAACTGCGCGTAGACGTGCAAACTGTCCGCCCTGCGTTGCCGTCTTAAGTAGCCCAATTTTGTTTTGTAAGCATGCACTTTGTATATACATGAGCATATACAAAATAACATCAATACGTGTTGTTAGATTTTCAGAGCATAATCCTCACCAATAACTATTTGCATATACTAATGTATATACATAATAGTAATATGATGATGAAAAATACCATTAAAAGCATAAGCTTAATTTTTCCGGCGACTAACAAACGATGAATTCAGGATAATCAGTAGGGAAGGGTGAATTATTAGTCAAAGCAGATAGGAATATAGGCTGGTTTTAGTTATGGGAAAATTGATACGAAAAAAGGCGGGGTGGTTAATCCCCGCCTTGATTCAAGTTCCTTATTCCCTTACGGGCGTCCGGTCAGTTGCTTGATGGCAACGATAAGCTCTACTCCGGTAAGCAGAATCTGCAAAACCAGGAGGATAGTTCCTAAAGTTATCACTTTTGGCATCTCCTTCTCAGGAGAGCGCCACACGTCGCAAGTGCTTTTTTGTTACCCCCTTGCGGCGCGTACGAGTAGTTAGCAGGTACAAGCAGCACTCTTTTGGGTGGAAGCAGACCGGACAGCACCACCTGTTTCCTGCCGGGGTAAAACTTTTGCGCGGCTAAGCTTTAACCCACTTCTGAGAGGCTGCAACAGCGTAGCGCTGCCAACTGCGACGAGTATAAAGCCGTGCGGTACCAGCCGCAACGTTGACGGGTTCGTCAAACAGGTTTAACATTGCTGGCAGTTAGCAGGTACAAGCAGCAACGTCCCGGCAAGCGGCTACCAACCGTTCTCCGGTACAGAAAAAACTCGGTTTACCAGACCGGGTTTTTTTTGCCCTCAACTTGCCGCTTCCTAAACACATCGCAAACTTACCTGCTAGAAGTCGATCTTTTTAAGAATGGCAACAGCTTCAGTTCCCGGCATATGAAACTGCACCCGGTGCCGGGCCGCCACGTCCAGCGCAAACACCTTTGTGTAGACCTCGGTGGACTTCATGCTTTTGTGCCCCATCAGGCTCTGCAGCGCCTTCAGCGGAATCCCCGCATAAAGCATGTGCATGGCGTAGCTGTGGCGGAAGGTGTGCGGCGTCACCGGCACGGAGAATGTGACTCCGTCACCGGCGGCTGCGGCGACAGCCTCGTTCAGCCAGGTACGCACGGTCCTGTCGGTGACTGTCCAGAGCCTTACCTTCTCGGTCCGGCCGGTTTCCGGATTGCGCCGCTCGAGCGGTATTTTGAGCGTCGCGACCATCATCTCCAGCTGAGCCACATACTGCGGATCGGAAAGCGGAACCAGCCGGTGAGGGACCACGCCTGACGGCGCCCTGCCGGGGCCGCGTGCCGCTTTTTCACCGCGCTGCTTCAGCGTGGCCAGCTGCACGTAAGGGTAGGGCGGCACCAGGCTGAAATCTCCTCTCGTCAGCGCCAGCGCTTCGTTTATACGCGCGCCGGTGTTCCAGAGGGTGGTGAACAGCATCTTGCGGTGCAGATCCGGCACGTAGTGGAGCAGTGCGCTGACTTCAGGTGCCAGTAAATACTGCGGGTATTCATCGTGCTGCGCTGCCATCTGGCGCAGCGCCAGCGCGGCCGGATAATCAATGGCGACCGGCAGCTGCGCGGGCGACTGCTGGAAGGCGTACGGCATCAAACTACTCACAGGCTGGTTTCCTCACTGCTATTCAGGAGAGGCACTGGTTCATGCCACACTCATTTATTTGTGTAATCTGCCGCCCGGCGTTTCCGTTCCTGCCGCCACACCTTCCAGAGCACGTTATATGCAGACCACTCAGTATTCTGAAGGCGGCTTTCAGGAAGTCCAACGGCTTTGCGAAGGCGCATGGCCAGAATCACCGACTTCATACCAAGACGGGAAAACTGATACTGTCGCTCCCGGAAGTAATAAGAATAATAAGGGGGATGATCATATTCTCCGACACCGGCAATCGTTCTTTGTGCCTCATTCTGAAGAACCGGCAATTCCCGGATACGGTACATTAATAGGCGCGACAGTACCCGCCAATCGCCTGATACATCTGTCAGATTTAACAGCGGATAATTTACGGTCGGCTCACGTTCGCTCTGGGGGTTATCATCGCCATGATCAGCGGCAACTCGCGCGCATCCCTCGGCGTATTGCTCAAGCAGGAAGACCAGTTCAGCGGCGATGAATATGCGCTCCCGCTGCAGTTTGTTTTCTTCTGCCTGTTTTTCATTACGCAGCCTGTCTGCAGCCGCCTTCTCCTCACGTTTCAGGGCAAAAAAGTGGTTCTGCCGGTTCATAAAATACTGAATGGTTCCGGTCAGCACACTACCCGCCAGGACTGAAATCACCGGCACCCATACGGAAATCCCGCCATCCATAAATCTGTATTCCTTCGCTGATATGTAATCTCGCTAACCCTTTTTAATTTCTTAACGGCACCAAGCCGGCCTGGGTGATGCAGAACCATTTGAGGCATCTATCGATTGAAACATAAAACGATCCTGTTCAAGATCGAATTCTACGGCATTAGCAGGCAGGGAAGAGTACGAGGGAAGCCAAGACATTTGGGTACGCCAGCGCTCAGGTCCGTCATTGACCCATCGCCAGGCCAGTTCGCCGCCGAACTTATCGAGAAGCAGAAACAGCTTTGAACCGTTGCAGTCCTCTGTCGGGTAAAACCAGACGCTTTTCTCACCCTGCTCAATGAGCAAGGCAATTAGCTCTTCAATTGCCACCTCTTAACCTCGCTAATAGTCCCACGTCGAAATCATCACCCACTGACTCATCTGACAGTCACTCAGAATTACCTTCCCGCCAGTAAATATCCATTATCTGACAATAAGCAGACTTATAAGCACGCTGCTAAATTACCGTACACCCTTACCGGCTTGATCCGACTTTTTCCCGATACGGCAGTTTCCGGAAGCGTAGCACGGCGGCAGGGCGGGGAAAAGCCCGGCGCAGCCGGTTCTGACAGTGGCCTTTACCCCATATCTTGTATGCTGAGCATCTGACCAACCCACAACATGTAGCACCCTGCGCAAAAAGCCGCCAATGACCAGTCAGGATCCGGTTATGTCTTTTTCCGGATCTCAGCTGGAAAAAGAGAAAGCAGACATATGCTGTACATATCCATATACTTTGCATATGCATATGCTTTACATACGCATATACGTACCATCTGCATATGCTTCACCTATACAAATCAGTCCTTCAGACATATACTGCACCCATGCGGGAAAACTCCCTGGCACACTCAGCATATGAGGAAAAACCATGCGCACAGTTTCTATTTTTAAAAACGGCAATAACCGCGCCATCCGCCTGCCCCGCGATCTGGATTTTGAGGGGGTGAGCGAGCTGGAGATCGTCCGGGAAGGAGACAGCATTATCCTGCGCCCCGTCCGGCCGACCTGGAACTCATTTTTTGAACTTGAAAAAGCCGATCCTGATTTTATGGCGGAGCGCGAGGACGTTGTCAGCGACGAAGGACGATTTGACCTGTGAACAAGACCTATATGCTGGACACCTGCATCTGCTCATTCATCATGCGCGAGCAGCCGGAAGCCGTTCGTAAGCGCCTCGAGCAGGCAGTGCTGCGCGGAAACCGCATTGTAATCTCGGCCATCACCTATCAGGAGATGCGCTTCGGCGCCACCGGCCCGAAAGCCTCACCGCGCCACGTGCAGTTGGTCGATGAATTCTGCACCCGCCTTGATGCCGTCCTGCCCTGGGATCGTGCCGCGGTGGATGCCACCACGGACATCCGAGTCGCGCTGCGCCTCGCCGGCACGCCGATCGGTCCGAACGACACGGCGATTGCCGGGCACGCCATCTCCTGACGCCGTGCTGGTGACGAACAATACCCGGGAATTTGAGCGGGTTCCGGGTCTGGCGCTGGAAGACTGGGTTAATTAAAGAAGAAGTGCGTTGGGGTAACGAAACTCCGCTTTGTGCCAGGAGCGGACATTGGTAGCTGGTAAACGCTGTAATGATACTTTGCCGGAAAGAGTAGATCGGACCTGTCCGGTTTAAATATCGAATAATATTTATCTGATTTCGTTTTTTGCAAAACTGCTGTGCAGGCTTTTCAGCACTTCATTGATTCCTCTGCTTACAATCCGGTCCTCCCGCATAACTGCCCCAAGCGTCCGGTGAAGAGAGGGCGTCACAGAGTAAAGATCGAGCCCCGATCTTTACTCTATGCATGCAACGGACATTCGGGGAACAATGCTGTAACCAAGACCTGCACGGACCATTCTTTTAATAGCCTCGATACTGCCAAGCTCCATGACCGCGCAGGCAATATGTCCCGTCTCCCGGAACCACTGATCAATCAGGGCGCGTGTCCCGCTTCCCGGTTCAAAGATAATCAGCGGCAGCGGCAGCAAGGCGCCCGGAGTCCATATTTTCGCGCTCTGCTCTGATGCATCCTTTTCCATGATGACAACAAACTCATCCGTACCCAGCGGGATGATGCTCAGGTTTTTACCTGCGGCTGGCAGTGTCACCAGGCCAATATCTATACGATTTTCCTCCACGCCCCGCACAATATCGGAAGTGTTACCTGTGCGTACGTCCACCTTCAGCAGGGGATGGGCCTGCCGCAGTTGCTGCAGTAAGGGGGCAGTAGATGAATACAGGCCGTTGCGCCTGTGCCGACAGTAACAGTGCCGGTTATCTCATCGGAATGCAGACTCACTGATTCAACAGCTGTACTTACCACGGCATCAATTTTCAAGCTGTGCTCAACGAGAGTCAGCCCGGCAGACGTGGGTCTTACTCCCCGGCTGGTTCGCTCGATAAGGCGGACCTGAAGCGCCTGCTTCAGTTGTCTTATCTGCAGGCTCACTGCCGGCTGCGACAGACCAAGTGCTTCAGCCGCGCCGGAGAAACTGCCCCGGCTGATAACCAGTCTGAAAGGAGCCAGATGATCGAGATTCAGGTTTGCCATCCCAAAATTTCCTTATGCTGCTGATAAGTCCTGCTGCCTGTCTGAAATTCTTCATTCGGGTTAGTCTCTGCTTCTGACCGCAGAAGGAGCCGTATCGATGGAAATAACCGAAGCAGATGAACGACATATTCCTGCCATCCAGCAGATTTATGCTTATCACGTATTGCATGGCACCGCCACTTTTGAAACCGAACCGCCGGATTCGGCTGAAATGACAGCCCGTCTGAAAAAGGTGCGGGCAGCAGGACTGCCCTGGTTTGTGGCGGTTGAGGACGGCGATATCCGCGGGTACTGCTACCTGTCACTCTACCGTGAACGGTGTGCCTACAGATTCACCCTGGAGGACTCTGTATATATTGCCCCTGGCTTTCAGGGTAAGGGGATTGGAAAAAAGCTGTTATCGAGTGCGGTCGTATGGGCAGAGGCCCGTAGCTTTCGCCAGCTTGTGGCCGTAGTTGGCAACAGCGGAAACACCGCCTCTATTGCCCTGCATAGTGCGGCAGGCTTCAGCATTACAGGAACGCTCAAATCTGTGGGCTTCAGGCACGGACGCTGGCTTGATACGGTCATCATGCAGCGTACGCTTGGGCAGGGCGACGCCACATTTCCGGAGAGTACAGGTTGACTGACGGGTATCTGACAGGCCGCACCATTTTCTGCATTGGCATGACGCAGTTTATCAACTGGGGTATCACATTCTATATGCCGGGAGTCTTCGGGAGCGCCATCATGCTGGATACAGGCTGGTCGCCGGTTGTGACATTCTCCGGCCTGACTATTGCCATGCTTGTGATGGGCCTTGTTTCGCCGCTTGCGGGTGCCCTTATAGCCCGTACCGGCGGACGTACGATGATGATGGCGGGAACCTTCGCCATCATCATCGGTTGTTTTTTGATGGCTTTTACCCATTCAACAACATCGTGGGTTGCCGTCTGGCCCCTGATGGGAGCTGGCATGCGACTTGCACTGTATGATGCCGCATTTGCTCTGCTTGTAGAAACCGCAGGCGCAGGGGCCCGCCGGGCAATTACCCTGGTCACACTGCTGGGTGGTCTCGCTTCAGTCGCGTTCTGGCCTGCTGGCGCTGCGCTACTGCACATTACCGACTGGCGGCATGCCATTATCGTTTACGGCTGCGCGGGCATTGTCAGCCTGCTTTTTTGTCCACCGTTCCGGCAGGGCATCGGAGTCAACCTCCCGTTGCCGGGCAGCCCGCTCTTCCGGCGATCGGAACAGCAGAAGACCGAAAAGCATTCATCAGCGGCCTGTGGTACGCCACGCTAATAGCGCTGATAAGCTTTGTTTCCACCGGCGTGTCCGCTCATTTTCCTCAGATACTGGCCGCTTATGGTATGCCCACCGTGGCGGGTATGTTGTGGGGAGTGGGACAGGTGAGCGCCAGACTGCTGGACGTGGCTTCTGGCGCACGTACTTCAGCGACTCGTCTGAGCCTGGTTACTGGCATTATGCTGCCATTTTGCTTTCTGGCCGGCCTTGCGGGTAATGTTACCCCAGTGGCTACAGCCATCTTTATTCTGAGTTACGGAGCTGTGAACGGACTGAGTACGGTAGTTAAGGCCGTACTACCTCTTGTGCTGTTTGATCCGCAGCAGTATGCCCGTAAAACAGGCGTACTGCTGTCACCAGCTTTTTTGCTCGCGGCGCTCGCTCCGTCAGCTTACGCCATACTGCTGGAGCGATACGGCATACCCGGAACGCTGCTTTTATCTGCCATCCTTACCCTGTTCATCACGGCGATTTCCATAGTAATCTGGCGTCGCCATCCTTCCTCTGCTGGACAGAAACGGGATAAGAACGTGCCATCCATTCCGGGGAAAAATATTTGACGCTGACTATATTTCCATTATTCTAGAAATATAGTTAAAGGAGGCCGCATGGATTTAAATACAGCAGCAAATGCACTCCGGGAGCTGGGGCACCCGACCCGTCTCAGCGTGTACCGGGAGCTGGTGAGAGCGGGTCATGACGGCCTGCCGGTCGGTGTTCTGCAGAAGCGCCTCGGTATTCCGCCCTCCACGCTCAGTCATCATATTTCCGCGCTGATGTCCGCCGGGCTGGTCAGCCAGGAGCGGCAGAGCCGTACCCTGTTCTGCAGACCCTGCTATGCGCAGCTTGAGCAGCTGATGGCCTTTCTGACAGAAGAATGCTGCGCAGGTGGCAGCTGCAGCCTGTCAACCGTGACGACTCATGAAGAGACCTCATTGTGAACAACATGAACGATATCCTGAAAAATATTGATACTTCACTCCTGGACGTGCCGCTGACTGAAGATAAGCTGAGGGCTGCAGAAGTAGCGCACCCGCCCCGCATCCTGATGCTCTACGGCTCGCTGCGGGAACGCTCATACAGCCGTCTAACTACGGAAGAGGCGGCCCGGCTGCTGACGGCAATGGGCGCCGAAGTGAAAATTTTTAACCCGTCCGGCCTGCCCCTGCCCGATGACGCCCCGGAGACGCATCCGAAAGTTGCAGAGCTGCGCGAGCTGGTTCTCTGGTCTGAAGGCATGGTCTGGTGCTCGCCGGAACGGCACGGCGCCATGACCGGCATCATGAAGGCGCAGATAGACTGGATACCCCTGACGTCGGGGGCGGTGCGGCCTTCTCAGGGCAAAACTCTCGCCGTTATGCAGGTCAGTGGCGGCTCGCAGTCGTTTAATGCCGTCAACCAGATGCGCATCCTCGGCCGCTGGATGCGTATGATCACTATCCCGAATCAGTCATCCGTGGCAAAAGCCTGGGCCGAATTTGATGAAGATGGTCGCATGAAGCCTTCGCCATACTACGACCGCATCGTGGACGTAATGGAGGAGCTGATGAAGTTCACTCTGCTGACGCGGGGTCGCAGTGACTACCTGACCGATCGCTACAGCGAAAGGAAAGAGAGTGCCGCGCAGCTGTCTGAGCGGGTTAATCAGCGCAGCATATGAAAAAAGCCGGCATCTGCCGGCTTCTGTTTTTGCGTCTCCCTTCCTGCCGGCAGCGTACTGAAAAATCAGTGGCTGATCCGGTTTCCGTGTTCATCAATGACTTTTTCGCCATCCTCTTTTGTAAATGCTTTCTGCTGCGGGTCAGGCAGAATATCCAGAACCGCTTCAGACGGACGACAGAGCCTTGTGCCGAGCGGCGTCACAACCACCGGGCGGTTGATGAGGATGGGGTGAGCCAGCATGGCATCCAGCAATTCGTCATCGCTGAACCGGTCTTCTGCCAGCCCCAGATGCTCATAGGGCTCTGTATTTTTGCGCAGCAGGGCACGTGCGCTGATACCCATATCTGCTATCAGCTTTTTCAGCTCGTCGCGGGATGTTGGCGTCTCCAGATACAAAATCACTGTTGGCTCCACGCCGCTGTTGCGGATAAGCGCCAGGGTGTTACGCGACGTCCCGCAGGCCGGATTGTGGTAAATAGTGATGTCAGTCATAAGCGGTACTCCGTAAAGGCGCTGCACAGTCGCAACACCGGGGTTAAGGTTAAACAGACAGGCGCAGGGCCAGCGCGGCCAGCGTCACAAAAAGTACCGGCAGGGTCATCACGATGCCCACGCGGAAGTAGTAGCTCCAGCTGACAGTAATGTTTTTTTGCGCCAGTACGTGCAGCCACAGCAGGGTAGCGAGGCTGCCGATGGGGGTGATTTTCGGGCCGAGGTCGCAGCCGATGATGTTGGCGTAAATCATCGCTTCCTTCACCACGCCCTGTGCGGTGCTGCCGTCAATCGAAAGCGCACCAACGAGCACGGTAGGCATGTTGTTCATGACAGAAGAGAGCGCCGCCGTCAGGAAACCGGTGCCGAGCGTTGCGCCCCAGACGCCGTGCTCTGCAAACCGGTTCAGGGCGGCAGAAAGGTAATCAGTCAGGCCGGCGTTACGAAGACCGTACACCACCAGATACATGCCCAGCGAGAAGATAACAATCTGCCAGGGCGCGCCTTTCAGCACCTTGCCGGTATCAATCACGTGTCCTTTGCGGGCAACCAGCCAGAGAATACACGCCGCCACCGCTGCCACCAGGCTTACCGGCACGCCGAGTGGTTCGAGAGCAAAGAAGCCGACCAGTAGCAGGATGAGAACAATCCAGCCGGTTCTAAAAGTGCGCGCATCGCGAATGGCCTCACGCGGCGCCTTCAGTTTCGTCAGGTCGTAGGTGGCCGGGATGTCCCTGCGGAAAAACAGGTGCAGCATCACCAGCGTGGCGGCCACGGAGGCGATATTTACCGGCACCATCACCGAGGCATACTCGCTGAAACCCAGCTTAAAGAAGTCCGCCGTGACAATGTTCACCAGGTTCGACACGATGAGCGGCAGGCTGGAGGTGTCGGCGATGAAACCTGCTGCCATCACAAACGCCAGCGTGGCGCCGGGGCTGAAGCCCAGCGCCAGCAGCATGGCGATGACGATCGGCGTCAGAATAAGCGCCGCCCCGTCATTAGCGAACAGGGCGGCTACCGCCGCACCCAGCAGAACGATATAGGTGAACAGCAGCCGGCCTTTTCCGCCTCCCCAGCGGGAAACGTGCAGCGCCGCCCACTCAAAAAAGCCGGATTCGTCGAGCAGCAGACTGATGATGATGACGGCAATAAAGGTAGCCGTAGCGTTCCAGACAATCTGCCAGACCACCGGAATATCCCCAATCTGTACTACGCCGGTCAGGAGCGCCAGGGCCGCACCGATGACTGCACTCCAGCCAATACTGAGCCCTTTTGGCTGCCAGATAACCAGCACCAGGGTCAGGACGAAAATCGCACCCGCCAGAAACATACTCTCTCCTTCTTAAATATAACCGCCCGTTAAAGCGGGCTTCTAAGTGTATGCTGCAAAACACATGCGTTTAATCGAATGTGTTTTGATAAAATTTTTACATGCAGACAACCTTGCCGTTGGTGGTTGCGTTATCGCGTTCAGCCTGCTGGCTGAGCTTAAGGATGTCATCCCGCTGGCACAGGTAAGCCTGTTCAATCACTGCTGCTGCCCAGGCTGGCATATGTGGCGATAACCGGTAATGGATCCACTTGCCGTCTCGCCTGTCGATCAGCAGCCCACTCTCCCTAAGAAGTGCAAGGTGACGGGAGATTTTTGGTTGTGATTCCTTTAGCGTGGACGAAAGCTCGCAGACGCAGAGCTCCCCTTTTTCGCGCAACAGCAGCACCAGGCTGAGCCGGGTTTCGTCAGAAAGATTTTTAAAAAGTTGCAGGGGCAGAAGTGACGGCATAATTTCTCCTTCGTGGCGGACAGCAATAAGTCTCGTCTTCTGCAGACGAAAGGTCAATTTTATATTTATAAATTCATATATGTTGTGGCGGGCTGACTGCCTTTTCTGCACAGCTGTATGCGAACATAACTATTAACAGATGAGTTCAGACCTGCCTTAGCTGTGATCTGGACCGCCATGAAGATGGCAGCTTACCGGACGTGAACCTTTTATATAATAATGCCGCCACAGCGGGCGGCATATCACTTACGCTCACACGTTATTGCGCCCCAGTCTGGGGATGAGACGCACGTAAACCAGCTCGCTGATTAGCTCAACCATGGTCTGAGCCACGATAACAGCCGGCAGGACGGGCACCGCGCCCGGAACTGCCAGCGCCAGCGGTAATATGACCAGAGAGTTTCGGGTAGCGCCACTGAAGGCAATGGCTCTTCCTGCCGCGGGCTCCAGACGAAAAACCTTAGCCATGCTCCATCCGCACAAAGGTGCTAACGCAGCAAAAGCCAGATAGACAGGCACTGCCTGAACAGCAACAGACCAGGCTTCACCCAGCTGCGGCAGCATGGCGGCCACAACAATGAAAAGAACTGTCGCAGTTGCCGGAACGGGCAGCAGACCAATACATTCGGAAGCCTTTTGCGCTAAATGAATTTTGCGGGCCATAAACTGGGTTAGTGCAGCAAGGATCAGGGGGACAGCGATAAGCCAGATGAATGCATGAATAAAGGGTGCGGGCTGCACCAGTTCAGAGGCATTTTCGCCAAGAAATAAATGCAGGTATACCGGAAGCAACAGAATCTGCACCATAAGTAATACCGGCGTGGAGGCCAGTAAAAGACGGGCATCAGCACGACCAAGTTGCGAAAATGTCACCACGTAATCTATGCAGGGAGTAAGCAGGACCAGAAGCACGCCGAGGATAAGTACCGGGTTTTGCGGAAGAAAACTGACCAGTACTGCGACCAGAATCGGCACTAAAAGGAAATTAGTCAGCAGGAGAGGCAGAATAAAACGTACTCTCGTGAACGCACCGCCAAGTTCGGCCACGGGCACTTGCAGAAAGGTGACATAAAGCATCAGAGCCAGTGCGGGATTGATGGCACTTTCCAGGCGGTCAGTCCCCGGCAAAAGCATTGCTGAAAAACATCCGGCTGCCACTGCAACGAAATAAATGGCAATTTGACTATGCTCAAGCCGGTCCCTGATCCGTGCTGCTTTATTTGCTGTTTGCACAGGCTAAATCCCTCTGTGTTGGTTATTGTGACTGCAAAAGCGATGTTCAGGCATTATTTTCAGGCCCTGTTGGCATACCGGTACATTTAGAAAATAATTCGATGGCCTGATCGCAATAATGACAATGCCCCTGACAGCAGTCGTGCATCAGAAAGGCCACTAAATCGGCCAGGTCTGTCCAGCAGGCGCTGTAGATAACCGATTTGCCTTCGCGGCGACCGGAGATAAGGCCGGCGTGCTCGAGTTCTTTCAGGTGAAAAGACACTCTGGAGGGGGATGAAGCGTCGAGAGCGGCAGCAATGTCACCTGCGGACATGCCACCTGCGCCCGCTACAACAAGCATTCTGATTATTCTGAGTCGTGATTCATGTGCCAGTGCTGACAACGCAATAAGTGCTCTGGTTTGCTCCATTATAATTCTTCATTTCATGAATATGTGAAATGAAGGGTATTTTATTCTGGAAACTTTTACCAGAGGCTATGCGATGCGGTTGAACCTTTGATGTTACTTTCCGGCGATCAGGGGCAGTCCTGCCAGGATACGCTACGAAACAAATGGAAAGTGAATGCTGAACGATGTCACACAGATTTTAACGGCAGCACATTTTCAGCTGACTGAATGGCCGGGCATGCCGGAGTAATATGGCAAAAAAAGCCTGTTTATTTAGTGAACCGTCCTGCTGATAGTAGAAAAGCAGCATCAGTATGAATGACTTCCGGCCAGATGACCTGCAGTTATAACCGGCACGATATCCTCAGGCTCTTCTGCCTGCTCCAGTTCGCGCAGAATACCGCAGTCCCGTGTTGCCCGATTGGCATTGCAGTGGCTCCGGAGCTCACAAAGTTGCTTTTCCAGCATATTCAGTTCACGGATGCGAGCCTGAACGTGGTTCAGATGTTCATTTATCAGGACATTGACCGAACCGCAGTCTGCATCAGGCTGGCTACGCGCCTGTAGCAGCACCCGGATTTCTTGATGAGTCATATCCAGCGCCCGACAGCGCCGGATAAACATCATCCTTTCCAGGTGCGCACTGTCATAATGGCGATAGTTATTACCCTGGTCCCGCAACGCGGCCTGCAGCAGGCCCTCACGCTCGTAATAACGCACCGTTTCTACCGGACATCCAGCCAGCCGGGCCAGCTCGCCAATTTTCATAACTCACCTCATCTGATCTTGACCCTGTAGTTACATCAGGGTCTTTAATGCCAGTATACGTTATGAACGGGATAAAGATATGAGTGACTGCTGCAGTAATAAAAAATGTGGTTCTGCCGCAACCGGAGAGGAGGCGTCTGTTAAAAAAAACGTTGCTGCCCCGGCAGAGGTATCCGGTAAAACGCTACAAAAAACGGCTGAGGCCACACCGGCCTGTTGCAGCACCGGCAGCTGCTGCTCACCGGACAGCCTGAGTCAGCCATCCGAATCGGTTACAGAGCATACCCGCAACGATGAAGTTCAGACGCGTCTGCGCATCATGCAGATGGACTGCCCGACGGAGGAGACGCTCCTCCGAAAAAAACTGGCAAAATTACCTGCCATCAGCAATCTTGACTTCAATCTGATGCAGAGGGTGCTCACCGTGACCCATACGCCGCAGGCGCTGGAGCCGGTTCTGCAGGCGGTGCGCTCGCTGGGTTTTGACCCGGAACCGATTGATAAAGCAATGCAGCCTGAAGGCAGCTGCTGTTCAGGCCGTGAGGCGGAAAGCACCGGCGGTTCCTGCTGCGCGCCTGCCCCTGTCACATTTGGTGAGCTGCAGACGCAGCAGGTGACCGCTGACGGGGTGCGTACCAGTATCAGGATCATGCAGATGGACTGCCCGGTAGAGGAGGGCATGATCCGTAAAAAGCTGGACGGCATGTCAGCCGTGAAGGAACTGGATTTCAATCTTATGCAGCGCGTACTGATGGTGGTTCACGCACCGGATGCGCTGGAGCCGGTTCTGGCCGCCATTCGTTCGCTGGGCTTTGAACCTGAACTTCCTGACAGCAATGGCCGGCACGCGGTCACTGAGGGAAAGAAAAAACCCTGGTGGCCGCTGGCGCTTGCCGGTGTGGCGGCAATCGCCGCCGAAGCCATGCACTGGACGGGCATGCCGGAATGGCTGGAAGCGGCTCTTGCTCTGGCTGCCGTTGCGGCCTGTGGCGTGTCCACATACAAAAAAGGCTGGATTGCACTGCGCAACGGCAACCTGAATATCAACGCGCTGATGAGTATTGCCGTCACCGGGGCGCTGGCGCTCGGACAGTGGCCGGAAGCCGCCATGGTAATGGTGCTGTTCACGATTGCGGAACTGATTGAAGCGAAGTCTCTTGATCGCGCCCGCAATGCCATCGGCTCTCTGATGAAGCTGACGCCTGAAACGGCCACGGTTCAGCAGCCGGACGGCTCCTGGAAAGAAACTGAGGCCAGGTCTGTATCCATTAACAGCTTGGTCAGGGTAAAACCTGGCGAGCGTATCGCCCTCGACGGCACGGTGATCCGGGGCAGGACCGCCATTAATCAGGCACCCATTACCGGCGAAAGCCTGCCGGTGGATAAAGGGGAAGGCGACCCGGTCTTCGCCGGGACGGTCAACGGCTCCGGTGGCTTTGAGTACCGGGTAACGGCCGCTGCCGGAAATACCACGCTGGCGCGTATCATTCATGCTGTGGCGGAAGCGCAGGGGGCAAAAGCCCCTACGCAGCGCTTTGTTGATCGCTTTGCGCAAATATATACCCCTGTGGTGTTTGCTATTGCTGTCGCAGTTGCCGTTCTCCCGCCGCTGATTGCAGGTGGAAGCTGGCAGGAATGGATTTACAAAGCGCTGGTGATGCTGGTTATCGCCTGCCCCTGTGCGCTGGTCATTTCCACGCCAGTGACCATCGTCAGCGGCCTGACGGCAGCAGCCCGCCGGGGGATATTGATCAAGGGCGGCGTTTATCTTGAAGAAGGCCGAAAGCTGAAGTGGCTGGCGCTCGACAAGACCGGCACACTGACGCACGGTAAGCCGGTACAGACGGATGCGATTATCTATACCGGTGTGTCAGAAGACGAGGGGCGCAGGCTGGCTGTGAGCCTGGCAGGTTACTCCGATCATCCGGTTTCGCAGGCTGTATCGGCGGCATCAGATGGCATTCAGCGTTATGAAGTAGAAAACTTTGAGGCTCTGCCGGGCCGTGGCGTGCGCGGCGTCATCAACGGTCAAACCTACAATCTGGGGAATCTGAGGCTGGCTGAAGAAACGGTGCGTTGCCCGGAAGCGGTCAGGGCTGCACTAACGGAACTGGAGACCGGGGGTAAAACGGTCATCATGCTCTCTGACACTCATCAGGTGCTTGGGCTGTTTGCGGTGGCTGATACGGTGAAGGAAAGCAGCCGCGAGGCGATAAGGCAGTTGCATAGTCTGGGTGTCAAAACGCTCATGCTGACCGGAGACAATGCGCACACGGCGCTGGCCATTGCCGGTCAGGTTGGTATCGATGAGGCGCGTGGGGATCAACTGCCGGAAGATAAACTGCGTGCCGTGGAAACATTTACGGCGCAGGGCACGACCGGCATGGTGGGCGACGGCATCAATGATGCACCGGCGCTGGCCCGCGCCGATATCGGCTTTGCTATGGGCGCAATGGGCACGGATACCGCCATCGAGACTGCCGATGTGGCCCTCATGGACGATGATTTGCGTAAAATTCCGGCTTTTGTCCGGCTCTCCAGGCAGACGTATAATGTTCTGGTTCAGAATATCGTTATGGCTATTGGGATCAAGGCAGTTTTTCTGGCCCTGACCATTGCCGGTATGGGGACCATGTGGATGGCCGTATTCGCGGATGTGGGTGCAAGCCTGCTTGTTGTGGCAAACGGGCTACGCCTGTTGCGTAAGTAGTCGGTATGGTTCCGTCCTGCCCGTAATCATGCCGCAGTCCAGAGCCCTCGCCACCTGAACAGTTTACAGGGCTCGTTCAGGTGGCCCTGTCTTTTGTTGCGCATTATCTGCTACAACTGCGTTTTTCCCGCGAAGGGCCAGGCAGGGCTGGCGACGCCAATTTACAGCTTTCCGGCGCATGAAGTAGCTGTCCCTTGCTTCGTACCGCAGATGACAGAAAAGTTATGCTGCCATATTTCTGCACTCCTGAGCACAATGATGGCATGCTTCTGCGCATTTTTTACAGTGTTCATGCTCATGTCGGGCGCACTCATCACCACATTTCTGGCAAATTTCTGCACAAACTCTGCAGAGTTCGGGAGCAAATTCGCTTTCAAGCGACATTAAATTTGCCGCTATCCGGCAGATGCTTGCGCACTGCATGTCCAGCCTTATGCATTCACGCATCATCTCCAGCTGAGGTTCTTTAAGGCATGACGTGGCACAGTAATCACAGGTGGCGGCACAGATATAGCAGGCTTCAATGCAGTTGCGATATTGTTCTGACATATTTTCCTCTCTTAACTTAGCTTATTTGCGAATACGTAATAAGCCTGGTACAGAATCTTCATTGCCGCAAAATACCGCTGTATTCAGCATGGGCGGCAGTTTAACGATGCGGAAAGCGGGAAGGCGGTAAAAAGAGCCCGTCGCAGCAAGACGGGCCGGCTCACGTAGGCCTTGAAAGAAGATTTACCGGAAAAAGCATTAACGATGAGGGTAAAACACAACCGCATCCCGGAGCAGTGACAGAAACGGACAGAAGATACCGGGAGAATCTTCTGTCCGGTGCAACCCCTTATTTTTCCTGCTGCATCATCCTTCGGTGCATATCAATGATGCTCTGATGTGCTGCAGAATTTGCATTATCCATACTCTGGTGCGCCAGGATGGCACGCTCATGTTCATTCATCATGGCAACAGCGTTGTTAGTTACCTGACCGTCCGGCTCTGAAACAGGATGCGGCTGTGCCCATACTGATGAGGCAGAAAACAGGGCCAGAAGAGAAACAAACATTAATTTTTTCATGTCGGCTGTCCTTACGAGTAAAAGTTAAATAATGGCGGGCCGGACGCTCTCCGGCTTCAGTCATTTTTATCGTACAGGAGAAAAAATGCCTCCGCTCGAAAATGACATAAATGTAATGTAAAAACAGCAAGTTCCAACATTACACAATTGTAATCATGCCCGTCTTTCAGCTGTGATAGCTTTCCGGTAACAAAAAATAAACTTCCTGAACGGTAAGCACGGCTTGTGCTTGCGGAGCGGAGAGATTTTTTCTCCCGGGATACTGTGAATTTTGCCGGAGCTCAGTCATGGAACTTAAAAGTTCACGACGTAATTTTATTAAAGGGATAACCGCCACCGGTCTCGTGGGTGGCCTGGGGCTGAGAACGTTTGATGCGTTTTCGGCGGTAAACCTGATGCAGTCCCGTACGCTGGCCGGGACCGACTTTGATCTGTTTATCGGCGAAACGCCACTGAATATCACCGGTAAGACCCGTTATGCAAAAACCATAAATGCGGGTCTTCCGGGACCTCTGCTGCGCTGGAAAGAAGGCGACACTGTCACGTTAAGGGTAAAAAACCGCCTTTCAGAGCCGACCTCTGTTCACTGGCATGGCATTATCCTGCCGGCAAATATGGACGGCGTGCCGGGTCTCAGTTTTCACGGGATCGAACCGGACGACACGTATGTTTACTCCTTTAAAATAAAGCAGAACGGAACTTACTGGTATCACAGCCATTCCGGCCTGCAGGAGCAGGAAGGGGTATACGGTCCGATTATTATCGATGCCGCTGAACCTGAGCCGTTTCAGTGGGACAGCGAGCATGTTGTGCTGCTGACCGACTGGTCTGATGAAAAAGCCTCAGACATTCTCGCAAAACTGAAAAAACAATCAGATTATTACAACTTCGCTAAACCCACCGCTACCGACTTTTTCCGTGATGCGCGGGAGAAAGGCCTCGCGAATACGCTGGCTGACCGGAAAATGTGGGCCGAAATGAAGATGAACCCGACAGATTTAGCCGACGTCAGTGGTTTCACATACACCTACCTGATGAACGGACAGGGACCCGGTAAAAACTGGACCGGTCTGTTCCGTAAAGGTGAGAAAGTACGCCTGCGCTTCATTAACGGCTCGGCCATGTCTTATTTTGACGTTCGTATTCCCGGTCTGAAAATGACGGTCGTGGCCGCAGACGGGCAGTATGTCACCCCCGTGTCCGTTGATGAGTTCCGTATCGCCGTTGCCGAAACCTACGATGTGATCGTAGAGCCGACTGATGACGCTTACACTATTTTTGCTCAGTCTATGGACCGCAGCGGCTATGCACGTGGCACGCTTGCCGTCCGGAAGGGACTGTCTGCAACGATTCCGAAACCCGATCCGCGTCCCTGGCTGACCATGGATGATATGGGCATGGGCGGGATGGATCATGGCAGTATGGGCGGGATGGATCACAGTCAGATGCAGGGCATGGACGGCGGTGATATGCAGAGTATGGATGGTTCAGCTGTACCAGCCCCCCCAACAGACAGCATGGCGGGAATGGATCACAGCGCTATGAGCGGTATGGATCACGCAAGCATGGCTGGCATGAGTGACATGCAGAAACACCCGGCTTCCGAAACGGGTAACCCTCTGGTAGATATGCAGGCGATGATGCCGGCACCAAAATTAAATGACCCGGGCATCGGCCTGCGTAATAACGGCAGGAAGGTTCTGACTTATGCCGACCTGAAAAGTACGTTTGAAGATCCGGACGGCCGCGAACCGTCCCGCACCATCGAACTGCACCTTACGGGCCATATGGAAAAGTTTGCCTGGTCTTTCAACGGCATCAAATTCTCAGATTCAGAACCGGTTACGCTCCGCTATGGTGAACGCGTTCGCATCGTACTGGTCAACGACACCATGATGACGCACCCCATTCATCTTCACGGTATGTGGAGTGATCTTGAAGACGAGGGTGGCAACTTCCAGGTACGTAAACATACCATTGATATGCCTCCGGGAACCCGCCGCAGCTATCGCGTCACGGCTGACGCGCTCGGGCGGTGGGCCTATCACTGCCATCTTCTTTTCCATATGGAAACGGGCATGTTCCGTGAAGTCCGGGTCATTGAATGAGGTACTGCTGATGTCAGTTTCAGGGTGGAGTGATATGAAAAAGAATGTGTCGCGTTCTGCGGCAGGATTGCTGGTTTGGTCTGCACTTGCCGGAACGACGTTTACACCCGTCTATGCCGCGCCAGCGCATAACATGCCGCAGCATGATATGTCAGGGATGGATCATCCTGCTATGGGCGGGATGGAGCCGATGGATGGTATGGAGTCCATGCAACCCGCTGCGCCAGCAGAAAGCAGAACGCCCATCCCGCCGGTTACCGAGGCTGACCGTAAGGCGGCATTTCCGGATGTCCACGGTCATAAAATTCATGACAGCAGCGTGAATTATTTTCTGCTTGCCGATCAGCTGGAATGGCAGAAAAACAACGATCCTGGCGGGTTTAACTGGGATGTGAGCGGCTGGATTGGGGGTGACATCGACCGGCTCTGGATCCGCAGCGAAGGCGAAACCAGCGACGGTAAAGCTGAATCCGCAGAAGTGCAGGCACTGTGGGGACATGCCATTACGCCCTGGTGGGATGTGGTTGCCGGGGCCCGACAGGATTTCAGGCCCGGAAAGCCCCAGACCTGGCTTGCCGCCGGCCTGCAGGGAATGGCGCTTTACAATTTTGAAACCGAGCTGACAGCATTTGCCGGCGAGAAGGGGCGAACTGCGCTGAGGCTGGAGGCGGATTACGATGTGCTGCTGACCAACCGTCTGATCCTGCAGCCTTCCTTTGAAGCCAGTATTTACGGGAAAGATGATGAAGCGCGTGAAACCGGTAAGGGCCTGTCCAGTACGGAACTCTCACTGCGCCTTCGCTACGAGGTGAAACGTGAGTTTGCTCCATACGTCGGGGTTTCCTGGAGCCAGCTTTACGGTAATACCGCAGATATGGCTGCCCGTGAAGAAGAAAAAGATAACGAAGTGCGTTTCCTTCTCGGGGCACGCATGTGGTTCTGATGCAGTTAATTTAAACAAGACAGGTATTATAATGAAACATTCATCTGCTAAGTATTTCATCGCTGTTGTGGCTTCTGTCACTGCTTTCGCTGTCCAGGCGCATCCTGAACTGGCTTCATCAGTGCCTGCAGACAAGGCACAGGTAGCGGCTCCTTCAAAGGTAGAGCTTCACTTCACCGAAAATCTGGTGACCAAATTCTCTGGCGCACGTCTGATAATGACTGCCATGCCGGGCATGTCATCGCATGCGCCAATGCCTGTTTCAGCTAAAGTTGCGGCCGGCAGCGATCCCAAAACCATGATTATCACGCCGGCAAAACCGCTGCCCGCCGGGACTTATAAGGTGGAATGGCGTGCAGTGTCATCTGACACACATCCCCGTACCGGCAACTACAGCTTTAGCGTGAAGTAATGCCATGAACGATCAGACTTTTATTGTCATCCGGTTTCTTCTTTACCTTGATCTTATGGTTCTTTTTGGCCTGCCTTTATTTGAGCTTTATGCCCTGAAAGGCGTATTGAAAAAACCGGTATCTTTGTTCAGCGTCTGGTCGTTCTTTTTCACGCTCATTTCTGCCGGGATTGTGTTGTCACTGGCAAACATGCTGCTGGTTGCCCAGTCCATGAGCGGCGTCAGTGACCCCGGTGAGCTGACTCTGCACATTATTGAAATGGTGGTCGGCGAGACCGCTGTTGGCATGAGCTGGGTCGTCCGGCTCGTTGCCCTGGCCATCGCCTTTATCGGGCTCGGTCTGCGGCTTAGGAATGCCGTACTTTCACGTTATGTTTTGATGTTGGCAGGCGGTACTGCGCTGGCGACCCTGGCATGGGGCGGTCATGCAGCCATGAATGACGGTGTGAGCTATTACGTCCATTTGTTGAGCGATATTGTTCATCTTTCCGCAGCCGGTGCCTGGGTAGGAGCCCTGACGGCTTTTACCGTTCTGCTGAGTATAAAAAAAGCCAGTAAAGCGGCTTATGCACTGCAGTTGTCCGGGGCATTAACGGGGTTTTCCCGTGCCGGCACGGTTATTGTGATAAGCATCGTGATCACGGCAGTAGTTAATTTCGTGCTCATCACAGAAAAGCCACTGAGCACTTTGCCGGGAAGCATTTACGGCCTGCTGCTGGTAATAAAGACTGCCCTGTTTTTTCTGATGTTATTGCTGGCTGCTGCCAACCGCTTCCGGCTTGCGCCAAAGCTGGAAAATGCCCTGCTTCAGGGCCACTATAAGGCGGGTATTGCACTGATGCGTAAAAGCATTATTACAGAATTTACCGTAGCGGTACTGATACTGGCCATTGTCGCCT
Source organism: Pantoea conspicua (assembly GCF_002095315.1). Lineage (GTDB taxonomy): Bacteria > Pseudomonadota > Gammaproteobacteria > Enterobacterales > Enterobacteriaceae > Pantoea > Pantoea conspicua. The sequence continues at coordinate 17,076 of NZ_MLFN01000038.1, read as the reverse complement.
GGCTGGGCACCCTGTCCCCTGGCACCGGTATGGAGTAACAATTAACTGCAGGAAAAACGCACCATGACAACCATGCTGATTGTTGAGGATGAACTGAAAACCGGTACTTACCTGAAGCAGGGACTCCAGGAAGCAGGCTATGACGTGACCCTGGTGAACGACGGGCGTCAGGGCCTGGAGCACATTCTGCGTCAGCATTATGACCTGATAATCCTGGATGTCATGCTGCCCTCGATGGATGGCTGGGATATCCTGCAGCAGATGCGCATGGCACGCCACGAAGAGCCCGTCCTGTTCCTGACGGCCAGAGATAACGTCAGCGAAAAAATTAAAGGGCTCGATCTGGGCGCGGATGATTACCTGCTAAAACCTTTCGATTTTGCCGAGCTTCTGGCCCGCATCCGCACGCTGCTCAGGCGTAACCGTACACAGGCTTCAGGAAACCACAGCATTGCAGATCTGATCATGGACGCCTCCCGCCGGACCGTGAGCCGGTCGGGAAAAAAATTCACCTGTCTACAAAAGAGTTTGTGCTGCTTGAGCTGTTGTTACAGCGAACCGGAGAGGTTTTGCCAAGAAACCTGCTTTCCTCCCTGGTCTGGAATATTAATTTTGAAAGCGATACCAATGTCATTGACGTTGCCGTCAGGCGGCTTCGCAGCAAGGTAGATGACGACTTTACGCCAAAGCTCATTCATACCGTGCGGGGCATCGGTTATGTTCTGGAGATACGTGAAGAGTGAAGCGTAACTGGTCCCTGACTACACGGCTGAGCGTGATATTTGCCGGTGTAATGATGTCTGCCTGGCTTCTTTCCAGCGTCCTGCTTGTTACTGCCCTGAGCAGCTATTTTCGCCATCAGGATGCCGCACTGCTGACAGGAAAGCTTGAGCTGGCAACCGAACTACTGGAAAGTGAAGCTGATTCCGGGCAGCCAGACAGTGCTTCGCTTGCACGCAAGGTTGCCGATGCCATGGTAGGTCACAGCGGGTTGTATCTGTCGATTAAAACGTCGGATAACAGGTTACTTGCCGACTATTCCTCGCCCGGTTTTCCGCTTCCTTACGGACGTTTTGCCAGCGAAGCCGCATATCCGGATACGATGCAGACAGTAGAGGATGAAGGCTGGCGTTATAATGTTATTGTCAGAAAAATCAGTGCGCAGAAAGCAGGCGGACAACATGATGTCCTGATCACAGCCGCTTATGATACCGGCTTTCATGATGAATTTATCAGCCAGCTCAAAAAATGGCTGCTCTGGTTCAATGGCGGGCTGATGTTCATTTCGGTATTACTGGGCTGGTTTGTCACAAGGATGGGTCTCAAGCCGTTGAATGAATTAAACCGTCTGGCCTCCGCTGTCACCATCAACAACCTCAGTAAACGTCTTCCTGCGCGCCATCTGCCGGCCGAGCTGATGGCTACCGCGGCTGAATTCAACAGCATGCTTGAAAGGCTGGAGAAATCCTTCAGGCGCCTTTCTGAGTTTTCATCGGACATTGCCCATGAGCTGCGTACGCCTGTCAGTAACCTGATGATGCAGACGCAGGTTGCCCTGTCCCGGGATCGTGATGCAGCCAGTTACCGGGAGGTACTTTTCTCTAATCTGGAAGAGCTGAGCCGGCTTGCAAGAATGAGCAGCGACATGCTTTTTCTGGCGAAGTCAGAAAATGGCCTGATGATACTGGAGAAGCAGAACGTCTCATTACACGAAGAGCTCGAAGAACTGATTGATTTCTTTGAGCCTCTTGCTGGTGAAAGTCATAAAACGCTGAAGCTTAAAGGTGATGCTCTCGTCAGAGGCGATCGCCTGATGCTGCGTCGTGCGCTGAGTAATCTGATCACCAACGCCATAAAATATTCTCTGCCGGGCTCTGCCATATCCGTATCAGCAGAGCATAACTCGGACAGGGCCTTTGTACATATTTCCAATCACACAGAAGATATTGCACCGGAAAGTCTGGGCCGACTGTTTGACCGTTTTTACCGGGGCGATGCATCCAGGCAGCATAATACGGATGGCGCGGGACTCGGTCTTTCTATTACGCGGTCCATTTTGCTGGCCCATGAAGGCGATCTGCAGGTAGCCGTGAATGATAATGTCATTACGTTCACGGCCATCATGCCGGCAACAGAGGGACCGTAACAACAAAACTTTCCGGGCTAAAATTTCATGATTTGAACTGCTCTGTATCAAGGTTATGTTCCCGGACATATGAAAGGATGCCCGGGAAAACCTGAAGTAAATATCTTACCTATAAAGGAGTTACCTTATGAAAAAACCGCATATGATTCTTGCCTCCCTGCTGTTTGTCCTGCCGGCTGCGGTTATGGCTCAGCAACCGGCCTCAAAAATGACGCATGAGATGAGCATGTCTCCGGCCTCAAAAGAGTACATGTCAGGTATGCAAAAGATGCACAGTAGCATGATGAATGCCCTGAAGGAGCAGGACGCTGACAGGGCGTTTGCCAAAGGCATGATCGAGCATCACAGGGGCGCGATTGCCATGGCTGAAACGGAGCTGAAATACGGGAAAGATCCGGAAATGAAGAAGATGGCAGAAGATGTCATCAAGGCACAGAAAAGTGAGATAGAGCACATGGAAGCGTGGCTGAAAAAATAACGGTCATCCGGCTTTATAAATGCTCTGAAGGGTTCTGCTCAAAGAACCCTTCAGTAAGCTCACATCCATTATACGCTCAGCTAAACCGGTTTAATTTTCCAGCGTCATCATGTAGATATATCTGACGCCACTATGTTAAAGCCTGATTATCACCAACTGATATTCAGGGGTAACCGTGTTTAAATAATCGTACCTCAATCAACCAACTTCATATTTTATTTTGATAACCTTATTAAAGGGAATCTTGTTTTTAATATTATCAAAATTATAAAACACAAATAAAAAAACGAGATGTTTTTGTGTGAATTCTACCGGTTAATATTGCAGTTGTTATCATTTTATTATGTCATTTGAGTATACTCTAATGTCATAGTCATAAATTTGACGTTTTAGGCTTTAAGTCATCATCTATAAGTCATGGCTACTTGAAAAATGTACATTTTTGCGTACCTTCGCGCATCGACCCGGCAACAAGATGCCGAGCGTGCTAAAAATAGCCTGCAGCAATTTGTAGCTGAGCGCGGCCATCGTGTAGCAAGCTGGTATGTAGAAAATGTTTCTGGTGCTTCACTTCAGCGGCCCGAACTTATGCGGCTACTTGAAAATGCCTCGCCAGGGGATGCCTTACTGATTGAGCAGGTAGATCGGCTATCTCGTCTTGATGATGCTGGCTGGATAAAACTCAAGGAATTGATTAACAGTAAAAGTCTGTCGATAGTAAGTCTGGATCTACCAACCAGTTACGCCGCGCTGGAGAACCAGAGAAGTGATGACTTTACTGCTGCTATGCTCAGAGCAATAAATGCAATGATGTTAGATATGCTTGCAGCTATAGCTCGTAAGGACTATCAGGATCGCAGACGCAGGCAGCAAGAGGGTATTAAAAAAGCTGTTGAGCAAGGAAAGTTCAAAGGAAAGCAGGCTAACCATCAAATGCATAAAAACGTTATAGGGGTTCGCGGTCCAATGATGTAAAAAACCACGTTAAGAGGTTAATTCATTGTTTGTATTGAAATTTAACGGTCTTAACTCGCCCTTCAAAATATCTTCTGGTAACGAAAACGTATAATGCCCCAGCATATTTATATGGCCATGTATCAGCGGCGACAATCTTGCCAGTTGCTCCCCCTCAGGCGTTTCCCCTGATTTGCGAAGATGTGACAACGCCTCCTGCATGTAAAGTGTATTCCACAGCACAACCGCATTGGTCACCAGACCCAGAGCACCCAGTTGATCTTCCTGACCTTCACGGTAGCGTTTTCTAATCTCACCACGTTGTCCGTAGCAAATGGCTCGAGCCACTGCATGCCGTCCTTCTCCCCGGTTGAGCTGAGTGAGTATCCGACGCCGGTAATCCTCATCATCGATATAGTTGAGAAGATACAAAGTCTTGTTGACCCGGCCCACTTCCATAATCGCCTGAGCCAGACCAGATGGTCGGCTACTTCTCAACAGTGAACGAATAAGCTCTGATGCATGGATGGTCCCAAGCTTCAGTGAACCCGCCATTCGCATCATTTCATCCCATTGGGATTCTATTTTTGAAAGTTCAACACATCCCCGGGCCAACTCATTCAGGGCACCATAATGGGCCATTTTATCTGCCCGCCAGAATATCGCCCCACCTGCATCGGCCAGACGAGGGGAAAACTGGTAGCCCAGTAACCAGAACAGGCCAAAAATGATATCGCTGGATCCTGCCGTGTCCGTCATAATTTCTACCGGACACAGCCCGGTTTGCTGCTCCAGAAGCCCTTCCAGTACAAAGATGGAATCACGAAGCGTACCGGGAACGACAATGCCATGGAAACCGGAGTACTGATCTGAGACGAAGTTGTACCAGGTGATACCGCGTCCTGAACCAAAGTATTTACGATTTGGTCCGGAATTAACCGTTTTAACCGGTGTGACAAAACGCATACCATCTGCGGAGGCAACCTCCCCACCTCCCCAGTACCCCGCGAGCGGCAGCGTGGACTGAAAATCAACCAGCCGTGCATTAGCGCTAACCAGCGTTTCTGCCCTGAGATAATTTTGTTTAACCCAGCTCAGACGATGGCGAGTAAGCGCGGGAATATTATGCTTTATCAGAGGTTCATGCCCTATATTGCAGGCTTCCGCCAGCAATGTTGCGCACAGACTGACCTGGAGATCCTGCGCCCGTGCACCTGATTCACTGACGTGGCTGAATTCGCGGGTAAAACCGGTTCGGGCATCTATTTCAAGCAACAGCTCAGTCAGATCAACGGGTGGGATCAGTTCTCTTACCCGACGGTTCAATTGTATCAGTGCCGGTGGCTCATCCAGTTTATCCAGACTGCTGATCGTCAGTGAGGGATGCTTACCTTCATTGCTTATGCTGACCGCTGCGTTGCAGGCAAAACGTGAAGCCACTGATTTCCATGTGTCATCAAGCCGCGTAGCCAGTTGTTCTGATGCTTTAGTTCCGTCTGATGGATGACCCAGCGCCCGACATACCGGGATCCGTTGTGCCTGCCATTCAGCTCCCTGAAGCAATTTTTTGACGCGGGTCCCCCCACCGGTCACTGTTCTCCAGCCAGAGATCACGACGGCGCAAAGAATCCTGAAGGCGCTCAAGAAGACACAACGAGTAACCCGCTCGTAGAATCCTGCCATCTCTGTCGTAGACCAGACGTTTCCAGGGGCCGGAAATGATTTGCTCTGGTGCATCGTCGAGAATTCGCTTTTTTGAGCCACTCAGTTCGGCCAGATAATGGATTGCTGACAACGTGTGCTCCCCGGCCGGGGCAGCCTGAAAGTGTAAGTCACGTAACATCGCGGACAGAAAGCGCTTCACCCGTCCATATTGTTCCACCATTTCATCCTGAAAGTGAGTATCCTGCGGGCGCGCCAGCTCATTTACCTTACCGACGGATTCAGCCAGTTTGTCCTTTGGTATGCGGCGAAAAATAGCCTGCCGCAGAGCTGCTTCATCGGTGTTCTCATCAAGTAATAACGAGCATGCCCGTGCCAGTAATAGCGCGGCACGATCAAGATCTTTCAGGGTCCTGAGCCGCTTTTTCTGCCCAATATTTTTCGCAGAACGCGTGATATCCAGAATAAGCATATCCAGCACATCCACGGCCTCGTCAAGCGCCGAAATTTCCTGCGCTTTCACAAACGCAGTAAGCACGGCCAGTCGCCGTTCCTCAGGCATTCTTGAAATATATTTCACCGACGCCATTCCGGCATAACGGGCCAAATTCCGCAGCTGGATGGCAGGCAGACCGGAAAAATTCAGCCGGGAAAACTCCATGCTACGCAGTCGGGTATATCGCTCCAGGGCGTCTGTAAATGACGGTCCACTGATAGTGAAAGGACCTTTTCGTATCTCCTCCAGCACCGATATACGCTGCCCTTCAGGTATTTCAAGTAAACCCCCCAGTTGTGCTTTCTGCCAGCTGTCAGGCAACAAAGCCAGCCTTCGCCACAATCGTCGACTTGCCCGTTCACGTACTTCGCCAATCAACCTTGTCAGAGTCGAGGCTGCGGGTAACAGGATCTTATTTTGCAGCAACCATGCGGTAGCAAAATCAAACAGCAGACCTGGGCGCTCATTGCTGAGCCAGGCGCGAGTATAGAGCAAACGCTTCAGTCTGAATGTCCAGGGGAAATCACCAAAATCATGATAATCATAATAGAGCTTGATAAGGCCCTGATGCTCCCAGCGGGTATTTTCTCTTTCAGCATATCGGGAAAGAATCTCTGGTCGGCTGATGTTCAACTGTGCCGCAATGTAAAAACGGATGAATGAGGGAATTTGAAGGGGATCAGGAAGAAATGTTCTCAGGAAGCGCGCCGTAGTCAGTTGAAGTGCAATCCCCAGACGGTTATGTTTTCCCCGTCGCTGATTAATAAAAGCAAGGTCACGCTCATCCAGATGAAAATATCGGGCCAGTTGAACCTCATTTGGCTCTGCCACATAGCGACCGTAGTTTTCTGTCTGTTCTCTGGTCAGAAAATCATCACTCATTGTGCATCCTTTCGTAAACTGGCGATCTGCTCTATTTTTGACAGTCTCAGATATTATAATTTTTGAGACTACTGAAAATGATATTAAACGTGAGTATCAAAAATCATGATTTATGCCTTATGATACTACTCAGTATCAATATCGATTTGTGAGATCAATATGGCATTACTGGGATATGCAAGGGTATCAACCAGCCATCAAAAACTGACGGCGCAAGTTACGGAACTAAAATCTGTAGGGGTCAGAGATGATCGGATTTTTACTGACATAATGTCGGGAGCGACAGACGAACGCGACGGTTTACAAAGGCTGCTTGCCCGTGCGGAAAAAGACGACATCATCATGTGTACCAAAATGGACCGACTTGGACGTAATACCGCTGATATGATCAACATTGTTGATGCCTGTTATAAAAAGGGGATCGCTATACGGTTTCTGGAGAATGGACTGAGTACAGAAGGTACTATGGGGAAAATGGTGATTCAGATACTGGCTGCTGTGGCCGAGGCTGAGCGTGAACGCATTCTGGAACGCACCAATGAAGGGCGGCTTGCTGCTCTGGAAGCTGGGGTTAAATTCGGGCGTAAACCACATCAAAAATCCGTCATCGCCAGAGAACTTATTGTTCAAAAACTGCCCGCCAAAATTGTGATGGAGAAAACCGGTATTTCCCGGGCAACCTATTTCCGCTTGAAAAAACACGAAACACATCAGCCTGCCCAGGATTAATTCCCGATTGTTTATACTCTCTGTTGGCTCTGTCAGGAGGTAACTGACTGTTTCATTGCAGCTCAATCAGTTAGATGATTCCATACTACGATGTTTTTCAGCCTGTTGTTGGTGTGTACCTGACTGACCATTATTCATTGTTTCATGCGCAATCGCGGCCTTTTCATGCTCATTCATTTTTGAAAATGGTTTCGCTGTAGTGTCACCCGCTTGATTCATATTACCCATCATTTTTTTATGCTCATCCGCCATTTGTTGATGGGCGTTTGAATTGCTGTTATTCATGGATTCATGAGCAACAGTCGCCTTCTCATGCTGGTTCATGTCCATCATTGTGGATTCAGAACCGTTCACCGTTGATTTTTGATCGGTTGACATCATCTGATGTGCCGGTGCCTGGGCATTATTAACCTGGCCGTGCACATTAATGTTTTCTGCGGCCCAGGAAGAGGAAGCAAAAGTCATAGCAAAAGTGGCGGCAATTAGAATTTTTTTCATGGTCTTTCCCTCAAGTGTAAGCGATAAATGTTCAGAGCATCTGAATCATCTGTTGAGAGAGATTATAAGGAAGGGGTTCTGTTGAATGCGTGACAGAATAATGACAAATATGTCATATGCTGAATATTTTGAAATAAAAGACAAACAACGGATAGCTGTTTGTCTTTCGGTTAGCATTGATCGGGTGCTGTTACGGGAAGCGAAATAATAAAGCAGGTTGAAACAGTATCCGAAGTCACACTAATTTTTCCTTTGTGTGCATTCACGATGGATTTTACGATGGCAAGGCCAATGCCACTCCCTTCACTTTTTCGTTGCCTTGATGGGTCAACACGATAAAAACGATCAAACAACCGTGACAGATGTTCTTCAGGGATCGGTGTACCAGGGTTTTCAACAATTAAATCAACCCATTGAGGATGTTCTTTGACATGGACGGTTACCGTCATTTTTTGCGGTGTATAACGAATAGCATTCGATAAGAGATTATTGATGACACGCCGTAGCATCAGCGGATCGCCCTCAACGCGAGATGCGCTACCTTCAACATTGAGACTGACTTCGCGTTCTTCCGCCCAGGCCTCAAAAAAATCGAATACTTTAATGACTTCACTCCGGAGGTCTATCATCGCCCTTTCAGGTATGAGCTGGTTATTATCAGCCTGTGCCAGAAATAGCATATCACTGGTCATTTTCGCCATCCGGTTATATTCTTCAAGATTAGAATACAGGACGTCTTTCAGCTCCTCATCTGTACGCGTCTGGCTTAACACAATTTCAGTCTGCGTAACCAGATTGGTAATAGGGGTTCGTATTTCATGCGCGATATCTGCTGAGAAATTAGCCTGCCGTGTAAAGACATCCTCAATCCGCTCAATCATATGGTTGAACGAAATAACAAGTTGCTCCAGTTCAATGGGGACACGGTCTGAATCAAGCCGGACATCTAAATTCTCAGAGGAAATACTTTTTATTTTCCGGCTGACATTGCGTAAAGGTTGGTGCGCGGTGTGAACCGCAAATAATATAATGAAAATAATCATGAGGCTGATGACTGAGGCTATGGCAATAAGATTGCGCTTTAGCTGGTCGATATAGTGCTGGTGATAATCAATTGAAAGCGCTGTCAGTAATGTATAGGCTGAAGATGCTGTATTATCTGTTTTTTTCACGGAAGTTGTCATCACGCGGTAGGTCATATTCCTCATCTGACTACCCGAATGCATACCCACGCTTTCCCCATCATTAGGTAAGATAAAAATATCCTCTGAGTCAGTTGGCTGTCGGGCATTTTCAGGGGGGAGTGCAGGTGTAAGATCAGGGCCATCAATGGAGCGATAAAGCACCTGTTTATTCCCATCAAGAAGTAATACTGAAATATTATGGTAGGTTTCCATAATATTGCTGATTGTTTCTGTTTTCTGTTGTTCAGAAGCGTCGGGAGCTCTAAGTATCTTTTCCAGCGAGATGCTAATTTGTTTCAGGTCACTGATATCTTTTTCAGCGAAGTGTTTTTCTACCGAGTGCAGCATAACCCACGTAAATGCCACGAATGCGATAATAGTCGAAAGACTAATAAAGAAGGTCAGTCGGGTGGCGAGAGAGAAAGGTCGACGGTTGAGGCTATTTCTCCTCATCGGGCACCTCAAGAACATAACCCACACCACGCACAGTCTGAATTAACTTAGGTTCAAAATCATTGTCAATCTTGGCGCGCAGGCGCTTAACCGCCACATCAATGGCATTGGTATCGCTGTCAAAATTCATATCCCAGACCTGCGAAGCGATAAGTGAGCGCGGAAGTACCTCGCTCTGGTGGCGGATAAAAAATTCCAGCAGAGTGAACTCCTTACTGGTCAATGAGATGCGAATCCCTTTCCGGCTCACTTTTCTGGACACCAGATCAAGTGTCAAATCTGCAACCTGGAACTGGCTTTCAGCAATGACAGCAGAGCCTCGTCGTAACAGCGTCCGGACTCGCGCCAGTAGTTCTGCAAAGGCAAAAGGTTTCACCAGATAATCATCAGCGCCCAGCTCAAGGCCTTTAACACGGTGCTCGATAGTGCCCAGGGCGCTCAGAAGCAAAATAGGCATCCCCTTATTTGCCATCCGCAACATCCTGACGATTTCCCAGCCGTTGACGTCAGGCAGCATGATATCCAGCACTATCAGTTCGTAATCAGATGTCATGGCAAGATGGTAACCGGTCAATCCATTATCCGCCCGATCGACGATAAAACCTGATTCCGTCAGCCCTTTACTGAGGTACTCGCCTGTTTTTACTTCATCTTCTACGATTAAAATTTTCATGTTCCCTCCTGCATGCACATTGATGTGATGTCGTCATTCTAGTGAGCAACAGACTGATATCAACGAATTATCCGTTAAATGACAGCTTTGTCATTATCCTGTCACTCACCCAACAGAGTTGCTCCGGTAATGTGTTCATCAACATCTTCACCCACTCTGCCAGGCAAACAGCGACATGTTCAAATTCAAAAAATTAACGCTCACGACATTGTTCATTCTGGCAGGGTGTACTTCGCTTGAGCCTGACTACCAGCGCCCTGAATCCCCGGTTCCACAGCAATTCTCTCTCTCCAGAAACTCACTGGTTCCGGCAACAGCAGGTTACCAGGATACAGGCTGGCGCACCTTTTTTGCCGATCCTCAGGCAAAGTTATTGATTGAAGAAGCATTACAAAACAACCGGGACCTCAGAATGGCAGCCCTGAAAGTCCAAGAAGCCAGAGCGCAGTATAACGTCACCGATGCGGACCGATATCCGCAGTTGAATACCTCTTTAGCGGCCAACTACAAGGGGGGGCTAAACGGTGAGAATGCCACAACCCGGGAATATAACACCGGACTTGATGTCAGCTTTGAGCTGGATTTTTTTGGCAAGCTGAAGAACCTGAGTGAGGCTGACCGCCAGAATTTCTTTGCCAGTGAAGAGGCGCAACGTGCGGTGCATATTCTGCTCGTTTCCAATGTTTCACAGAATTATTTCAACCAGCGACTGGCTTACGAACAGCTGCATATCGCCCGAGAAACGCTGAAGAACTATCAGCAATCTTATGCCTTTGTTGAACAGCAACTCATCACCGGCAGTACTAACGTACTGGCGCTGGAACAAGCGCGAGGGCTGATTGAAAGCACTCGAGCCGACATTGCCAAAAGAGAAGGTGAGCTTGCGCAGGCAAACAATGCGCTTCAGTTGGTTGTCGGTAAATATAACAAACTACCTGATGATAAACGTGTCGCAGCAGCGGACGTTAATCCAGTAAAACTTCCCACAAATTTGTCTTCTGAAATCCTGCTGCAAAGACCGGACATTATGGAGGCCGAACATGCACTTAAAGCCGCTGATGCCAATATTGGCGCTGCCCGTGCCGCTTTTTTCCCCTCTGTTTCATTAACCGGCGGGATTTCAGGAAGCAGCTCGGATATTTCAAGTCTGTTTAGTGCTGGCAGCGGCATATGGAATTTTATGCCTAAAATTGAGATACCCATCTTCAATGCAGGCCGCAATAAAGCCAACCTGACACTGGCGGAGGTTCGCCAGCAACAATCCGTCGTCAGCTATGAACAAAAAATTCAGACCGCTTTTAAGGAGGTTGCTGATGCGCTTTCATTACGTGAAACAATCAGCAAGCAAATAACCGCACAGCTTCGTTATCTTGACTCGCTTCAGATAACACTACAGCGTGCCCGAGGCTTATATTCCAGCGGTGCAGTGAGCTATCTCGAAGTTATCGATGCTGAGCGAGCATTATTTTCGACTCAACAATCTATTCTGGATTTGAAATATTCGCAGCAAGTCAATGAAATTAATCTGTTCACCGCACTGGGTGGTGGATGGGCGGCATAACCTTTTAACTTACAAAACTCAGGAGTAATTAAAATGCATCATTCAACAAAATTCGCCTTATTTGGACTCTTCTCTGTTGTGATGGCTTCAGGCGTTTACGCGAGTGAAATGAAACATGCCGATATGGGGGAGATGAAAATGGCCTCTGAGGCACCTGCACAGCAGCAAGTTATTAGCAGCAAAGGGGTGGTAAAAGAGATTGATCTGACTAATAAAAAAATCACAATTTCCCATGAAGCCATCCCCGCTGTTGGCTGGCCTGCCATGAGTATGCGCTTCACCTTTATGACACTGGACTCAGGCATCGCTTCACTGAAAGTCGGCAGTGAAGTGGACTTCACTTTTGTGCAGCAAGGCAATATATCCATGCTACAGGACATTAAAACCAACCAGTCCTGATTAACGCCTGACGAGTCTTTATTTTTCAGCCTGACATCATTTATGGCAGACTGGTTTATCGTTTTTAAAAGACTCCTCCGGATAATTAAACTGTTTTTATAATGCCTCATCAGGAATAGATATGGGTGCTTTAAAATTGAAATATACTGCAATGATTATCAGCAGTCTTATCATTGGAGGCGTGATATCCGTTGGTGTTTATCATTATTTGATTTCTGAGAAGAAAGCGGAAACGCAATCAACAGAACGTAAAGTGCTGTTCTGGTATGACCCGATGAAACCCGATACTAAATTCTACAAGCCCGGTAAATCACCGTTCATGGATATGGATCTGGTGCCGAAATATGCCGATGAGGGTGGGAGCGACAATAGCCAGGGTATCCGTATTGATCCGACCCAGGTCCAGAATCTGGGGCTTAAGACAGAAAAAGCCCGCACCGGACGCCTGACCTATTCGCAAACTCTTCCGGCCAATGTCAGTTTTAACGAATATCAGTTTGTCATTGTTCAGGCCCGTTCAGAGGGGTTTATCGAAAAAGTCTACCCACTGACCATTGGTGACAACGTGAAAAAGGGCGCTCCCCTGGTTGATATCACTATTCCTGAATGGGTAGAGGCACAAAGCGAGTACCTGTTGCTGTCTGGCACGGGTGGCTCAGCGGGGCAAATAAAAGGCGTGCTAGAACGTCTTCGCCTTGCGGGTATGTCTGAAGAGGACATTCAGCGCTTACGCAACTCACGGAACATTCAGACTCGCTTCACTATTAAAGCGCCGATTGATGGTGTCATCACTGCATTTGATCTCAGAACCGGTATGAATATTTCAAAAGACAAAGTCGTGGCCCAGATTCAGGGGATGGACCCCGTGTGGATCAGTGCTGCGGTACCTGAATCAATCGCTTATCTGCTGAAAGATTCCTCTCAGTTTGAAGTTTCTGTACCCGCCTACCCGGGAAAAACATTCACTATCGAGAAATGGAGTACGCTTCCTAGTCTCGATCAAACCACCCGAACACTCCAGGTTCGACTTCAGGTTGACAATAAAGAAGAGCTACTCAAACCCGGCATGAATGCCTACCTGAAGCTCGACACTCAAAGCCAGGAAATGTTGCTTATCCCTTCTCAGGCCATTATTGATACCGGCAATGAACAGCGTGTCATTACCGTCGATGGTGAGGGTCGGTTCGTGCCTAAAAAAATCCAAGTACTGCATGAGTCAAAAGACCAGACAGGGATCGGCTCGGGTCTGGCAGAAGGTGAATCAGTGGTCGTCAATGGCCTTTTCCTGATTGACTCGGAAGCGAACATTACCGGTGCGTTAGATCGTATGCGTCATACAGATAAACCGGCGTCGATGGTACCCGAGATGACGAACCCGCCAGCAAACGAGCATGCAGGCCACTGAGGAGAAAACGATGATTGAATGGATTATCCGGCGCTCCGTCGCTAACCGTTTTCTGGTGATGATGGCCGCCCTGTTCCTGAGTGTCTGGGGCACCTGGACTATAATCAATACGCCAGTTGATGCTTTACCTGACCTCTCCGATGTACAGGTCATTATTAAAACCAGCTATCCGGGGCAGGCACCACAGCTCGTTGAAAACCAGGTCACTTACCCACTCACAACCACCATGCTTTCCGTACCTGGTGCTAAAACGGTGCGTGGATTTTCTCAGTTTGGCGATTCCTATGTATACGTTATTTTCGAAGATGGTACCGATCTGTACTGGGCCCGTTCACGCGTCATGGAATACCTGAATCAGGTTAAGTTGCCTGAAGGCGTCAGTAGCGAAATAGGCCCGGATGCGACAGGTGTGGGCTGGATCTTCGAGTATGCGTTAGTAGACCACAGCGGCAAGCATGACCTTGCGGAATTGCGCTCACTCCAGGACTGGTTCCTGAAATACGAGCTGAAAACCATTCCCAATGTCGCAGAAGTGGCTTCTGTTGGTGGGGTCGTAAAACAGTACCAGATCCAGATAAACCCGATGAAACTGGCCCAGTACGGCATCAGTCTGTCTGACGTAAAACAAGCGTTGGGATCATCAAACCAGGAAGCAGGTGGCTCTTCTGTCGAAATGGCTGAAGCTGAATATATGGTGCGAGCCAGCGGTTATCTGCAATCTATTGATGACTTCAACAATATCGTGCTCAAATCAGGAGCAAACGGCGTACCGGTCTACCTGAAAGATGTCGCCCGCGTTCAAATTGGACCCGAAATGCGCCGTGGAATTGCGGAGCTCAATGGTGAAGGTGAAGTGGCGGGTGGTGTGGTTATTCTTCGTTCAGGTAAGAATGCGCGAGAAGTAATTTCTGCGGTTAAGGACAAACTTGAAAGTCTGAAAAGCAGCCTGCCGGAAGGTGTGTCAGTGGTGACAACCTATGATCGCAGCCAGCTTATTGACCGGTCAATCGAAACCTTAGCCACAAACTTCTTGAAGAATTTATTGTGGTCGCGGTGGTCTGCGCTCTGTTCCTCTGGCACCTGCGTTCTGCCCTGGTTGCCATCATTTCACTTCCGCTTGGGTTGTGTATTGCATTCATCGTCATGCACTTCCAGGGGATGAATGCCAATATTATGTCTCTGGGAGGCATTGCTATCGCCGTAGGGGCGATGGTGGACGCCGCCATTGTCATGATAGAAAACGCGCACAAGCGGCTTGAAGAATGGGAACATCGTCACCCAGGTGAACAAATAAATAACGAAACGCGCTGGAAAGTGATAACTGACGCTTCGGTGGAAGTGGGCCCGGCTCTGTTTATCAGCCTGCTTATCATCACGCTTTCCTTCATTCCTATCTTTACCCTTGAGGGGCAGGAAGGACGCCTGTTTGGACCACTGGCGTTTACTAAAACCTATGCCATGGCGGGATCTGCGGCGCTGGCGATAATGGTTATTCCTATTCTGATGGGTTTTTGGATCAGAGGAAAAATCCCGGCCGAAACGAGCAACCCACTGAACCGCTTTCTGATAAAAATGTACCATCCATTGCTGCTTAAGGTTCTTAAGTGGCCAAAATTAACGCTGGTCGTTGCTGCCCTGTCCATATTTACCGTGATATGGCCGTTGAGTAAGGTCGGGGGAGAGTTTCTGCCGAATATTAACGAAGGCGATTTGCTGTATATGCCCTCAACACTTCCAGGTATTTCACCAGCCGAAGCCGCAGCTATGCTACAAACCACCGATAAACTGATCAAAACAGTCCCTGAAGTGGCTTCTGTGTTTGGTAAAACGGGTAAAGCAGAAACCGCAACAGACTCTGCACCGTTGGAAATGGTGGAAACCACCATTCAGTTGAAACCCCAGGATCAATGGCGTCCAGGAATGACGCTGGACAAAATCATTGATGAGCTCGATACGACGGTTCGCTTACCTGGGCTCGCTAACCTCTGGGTTCCACCTATCCGCAACCGCATTGATATGTTGTCCACCGGCATCAAAAGTCCTATTGGCATCAAAGTATCAGGCACTGTGCTGGCTGATATCGATGCTACTGCACAAAGTATTGAAGAAGTCGCCAAAACGGTTCCAGGCGTGTTCTCAGCACTTGCAGAGCGTCTGGAGGGCGGGCGGTATATCGATGTTAATATCAACCGGGAGAAAGCAGCCCGTTATGGTATGACGGTCGGTGATGTTCAGTTGTTCGTCTCCTCGGCCATTGGGGGGGCAATGGTAGGTGAAACCGTTGAAGGTGTCGCACGGTATCCAATAAACATCCGCTACCCTCAGGGCTTCCGCGATGGCCCTGACGCACTGAGGCAGCTACCAATATTGACCCCAATGAAGCAACAAATTACTTTGGGCGATGTGGCAAACGTGAAGATTATCTCAGGCCCAACCATGCTGAAAACAGAGAATGCCCGCCCTGCAAGCTGGATTTACATCGATGCGCGCGGCCGTGACATGGTTTCAGTGGTGAATGATCTCAAAACGGTCATCAGTGAAAAAGTCAAACTTAAGCCCGGTACCAGTATCTCATTCTCAGGACAGTTCGAATTACTGGAGCACGCAAACAAGAAACTGAAGTTGATGGTCCCGATGACCATTATGATTATCTTCGTTTTGTTGTACCTGGCGTTCAGACGTTTCGATGAGGCTTTGCTGATATTGATGAGTCTGCCATTTGCACTGATTGGTGGGATCTGGTTCCTGTACTGGCAGGGCTTCCATATGTCCGTCGCAACAGGAACGGGCTTTATCGCACTGGCAGGGGTGGCCGCAGAGTTTGGGGTCGTAATGCTGATGTATTTACGTCATGCAATTGAGGAAGATCCTAAGCTGACTGATCCGGCCACATTCACGCCAGCAGGACTCGATGATGCGCTTTATCACGGTGCGGTACTCCGTGTTCGACCTAAAGCGATGACCGTAGCGGTAATTATTGCTGGCCTGTTACCGATTCTGTGGGGCACTGGTGCGGGTTCTGAAGTCATGAGCCGCATTGCTGCACCAATGATTGGCGGGATGATCACCGCGCCGCTGTTGTCGATGTTTATTATCCCGGCAGCCTATAAATTAATCTGGTTACGTCGACACAAAGCGTAATTGGGGTCACATACAGGGAACGAAGATTTCAGCCTCGTTCCCTTTATTTTTCGCTATTCACGCGTCAATTAATCCAGATACTGCTCATATTGCTGAATGTGAGCATAGACATGTTTATCCAGTTTTTCCGACCCCGATTTAGGCTGGAAGGCTAAAGAATCTATCGGTTTATCATTCATTAGCAGTTCGTAATGCAAGTGTGGGCCGGAAGAACGACCACTGTTTCCGGATAATGCGATGCTGGAACCCTGCCTCACGCGTTGATCTTTTATGACAAGGATTTTATTGAGATGGAGATAGCGTGTTTTTACCCCGGCATTTCCGGTAACTTCAACGTAATATCCCATCGTCTTGTTGTATTCAGCTTTCGTTACGGTGCCACTAATGACGCTGATGATTTTAGTGTTCATGGGGC
>NZ_MLFN01000037.1 GCF_002095315.1 Pantoea conspicua | reverse complement strand
ATTCAGAATAAAGCGCCTTTCAGGCGCTTTTTTCGTTTCTGCTGTACGTACATTTCCAGGCTTCAGCACGACTCGCTCTCTTTCAGGGCGACGTCAGGCGTTAGCAGAGCGCAGGCTCAGAGAGCACTGGCCTGTCGCAAAGACGCAAAAGCGCCATCCATGGCCGGCTCAGCGCGGGCCATCCCTGCCCCGCGATGCTTTGCGACAGGCCTGTGCTCCCATCGCTTTGAACCTATTTGCTGTCTGTTAGCCCTTTGGGGGCCTGGTTCGTTTCTGCTGTACGGGATTAAGCGGGTCAAGAAGGAAACTGCCTTTTGCTAACGTAGCGGATAAGATCCCGCTCTTTTCCCCCACCCTAACACTTTTCTCCTCAAGCCATTTTCCTGCACGCCGATAACGTTATTGACTAATTACAGGGAGAAAATGATGTCATCAATATCCGGGATTTTAAGCAGTGCAATCAGTAGCGGTGACAGCGGCGGCGGCAGTGTAGCCTCGCAGGTGGCCGCACTGAGTAAGCAGATTCAGAACATCACCAAACAACTCAAAGAGCTATCCGGTAATGCAGATCTCACTGACGACCAGAAAGCTGAAATGCAGCAGATGTATGAATCACAAATCACCATGCTGGAGGCGCAGATTGCGCAGTTGCAACAGAAGCAAGCCGAACAGGCTGAGCAGAAAAGTGACAGCAGCAGTCAGCCAGGTGAAATCAAGGCGGACGGGGTCAATCGTCCCACTGACGCTAACCAGCTGGACGTCTATATCTAAAACGCCGGTCTGACCGCGCGTTGTTGCGCCAGCAGCGTTGCCTGCTGGCGCACCTCTTGCCAGATCGCTTCGGCGGCAGGTGTCAGCGAGCGATTTTTGCGTTTAATCAGCATCAGGCTGCGATTGATTTCCGGATACAAGCGCCTTACCGTCAGCGCCCGGCCAGCCGGCAGCGGCAACGCCAGCGCCGGTAAAATGCTGATGCCGATCCCCGCCTCAACCATCGGAAATAGCGTGGCGGGATGTCCAATATCCTGCACCACTTCAACCTGAATCTGCTGTTGCTGCATCGCCGCATCAATCAATACCCGGCTGCCTGACGCGTAATCCTGTAGCACCATAGTGCGGCCATCCAGCATCAACCACTTCGCCTGCTCAACGTGCGCCAGCGGATCGTCATCGCGGCAGAGCAGCAAAAAAGGCTCGTCGAGAATGGCGAGACAATCGAAATCGGTATCGCTGAGCGGGCCAATGATGATGCCAAAATCGACCTCGGCGTTGCGCACGCTCTGCAATACCCACTGCTGGGCGCGATCGTGGAGTATCACTTTGATATCGGGATAATGTTGCTGACTGGCCGCCAGACATTGCGGCATCAGATGGGCCGAAATGGTCTGACTGGCCGCCAGCCGCACGGTCCCGCTGCGTTGTTCGCCGTAACTGCGGATATCCAGCAACGTGGTATTGATCTCCTCCAGCAACCGCTCCATACGTGATGCCAGCTGCTGTCCGGCTTCCGTTAGCATCACTTCCCGCGTGGTGCGGTCCAGCAGGCGAACCCCGGTTTCAGCTTCCAGCTCTTTAATGCTGTGGCTGACCGCTGACTGACTCAGACCAATCGCCTGCCCTGCCTGACTAAAGCTGCCATAGTGCGCAACGGCAATAAAAGTGCGTAACTGACGCAGAGTGTAATTCATCGAAAACGCTCATAGATTGATGCAATAAATCGATTTTATTTCTAAACACGATTCACGCACAATCGCGCTATTGAAAAATTTACCGGACTTTAACAATGGGATTTTTAAAGCTCGATCCGATGATGGTGAAACTCATCATCACCGTATTGCTGGCCACGTTCCTGCCCGCGAAAGGCATCTACGTCGATATTTTCGACTATCTCGCCACGGCCGCTATTGCGCTGCTGTTCTTTATGCACGGCGCCAAACTTTCGCGGGAAAAAATCATCGCAGGCAGCAGCCACTGGCAGCTGCATCTGTGGATTATGTTCAGCACCTTTGTGCTGTTCCCGGTGCTGGGCTTGCTGCTGGTCTGGTGGCATCCGGTTAACGTCAGCACGGAAATCTACACTGGCTTTCTTTATCTCTGCATTTTGCCTGCTACCGTGCAGTCAGCAATCGCCTTTACCTCTATCGCTGGCGGTAACGTGGCGGCGGCAGTGTGCAGCGCTTCCGCCTCCAGTCTGTTAGGCGTCTTCATCTCTCCGCTGCTGGTTAATCTGGTGATGGATGTGCATAGCAGCGCCCCGACCGATGGTCTTGAGCAGATCGGGAAGATCATGCTGCAATTAATGGTACCTTTTATCCTCGGACACCTCTCCCGCCGCTGGATTGGCGGCTGGATTGAGAAACACCGCAGCCTGATTGGTAAAACTGATCAGACGTCGATTCTGCTGGTGGTCTACTCCGCCTTCAGTGAAGCGGTCGTGAATGGCATCTGGCATCGCGTGGGGATTATTACCCTGCTGTGGATTCTGGCGGGATCGGTGCTGTTGCTGGTCTCGGTGCTGCTGATCAACCTGCTGGCGTCTCGCCTGTTTCGCTTCAGGCGCGCTGATGAAATTGTGGTGCTGTTCTGTGGCTCGAAGAAGAGTCTGGCGAATGGCGTACCGATGGCCAATATCCTGTTTTCAGCCAGTACTGTGGGGATGATTGTGCTGCCACTGATGATTTTCCATCAGGTGCAGTTGATGGTCTGCTCGTTTATTGCCGGACGCTATAAGAAGAGTGGTGAAAAGCAGCAGGCTTCAGCAATTAAAGCCCCGGCAGTGGAATCACAGAAATAAAAAACAGCCCGCGGAGGCGGGCTGGTTCAATCAGCGGCCTTGAGCAGTTTGACTAACCCTTCAAGGCCTTCAATTTTAATCGCCAGCGTCAATTGCATCAGTTCACCCAACTGGCCTGCCGGAAAATCCCCACTACGGGCAAACCACAGCAGATAAGGTTCAGGCAGATCGATCAGCATCCGCCCTTTATATTTACCAAACGGCATCGCGGTATTAGCGATCGCCACCAGCTGATGTTTATCCATCTCAGGCACCCAGCAGGCGGATCATTTCCGCTTCGTCAATCACCTCAATCCCCAGCTCCTGCGCTTTTGTCAGCTTAGAACCGGCCGCTTCACCGGCAATCAGCAAATCGGTTTTCTTCGATACGCTGCCGCTCACCTTCGCACCCAGCGCCGTTAACTGCGCCTTAGCATCGTCACGGTTCATCTGCGACAGCGAACCGGTCAGCACCACAGTTTTACCGGCAAACGGACTGTCGATCTCTTCCGCTTTCACCACCACCACCTGCGGCCAGTGAATGCCAATTTCGTCGACCAGCTGGCGAATAACCTCGCGGTTACTCTCCTCTTCCATGAAGTTACGCACGTGAGACGCCACCACCTTGCCGACATCCTGCACCGCTATCAGGGCATCCAGATCGGCATCCATCACTTTTTCCAGTTCACCAAAATGGTTCGCCAGATTAGCGGCGGTGGCTTCACCCACTTCGCGAATACCCAGCGCATAGAGGAACCGTGCCAGCGTGGTCGACTTCGCTTTCTCCAGCGCATCCACCACGTTTTGTGCCGACTTCGGTCCCATCCGATCGAGCCCCGTCAGCAGACCTGCCGTCAGACGGAACAGATCGGCCGGCGTTTTCACATACTCTTTTTCCACCAGCTGGTCGATAATCTTATCGCCCATCCCGTCAACGTCCATCGCCCGGCGCGAAACGAAGTGCTTCAGCGCCTCTTTACGCTGTGCGCCGCAGATCAGCCCACCGGTGCAGCGCGTCACAGATTCGCCTTCTACCCGCTCAACATCCGAACCACAGACCGGGCAATGGGCCGGGAATACCACTTCGCGCGCATCGTCGGGACGTTCCGTTACCACCACATTGACCACCTGCGGGATGACATCGCCCGCCCGGCGAATCACCACCCGGTCGCCAATCCGTAATCCCAGTCGTTCGATTTCATCGGCGTTGTGCAGCGTGGCATTACTGACGATAACGCCAGCCACCTGAACCGGCTCCAGCCGCGCCACCGGGGTGATCGCGCCGGTGCGCCCGACCTGAAACTCAACGTCACGCACCCAGGTCATCTGCTCCTGAGCCGGAAACTTAAAGGCGATCGCCCAGCGTGGCGCGCGCGCGACAAAGCCCAGCTGCTCCTGCAGCGCCTGAGAATCGACTTTGATTACCACACCGTCGATATCAAAACCCAGCGCGGGACGCTGTTGCTCAATCTCACGGTAGAAAGCCAGTGCCTCTTCTGCGTTGTGCGCCAGACGAATCCGGTCGCTGACCGGCAGTCCCCAGGCTTTAAACTGTTGCAGCCGCGCCATGTGGCTATGCGGGATCTCGCCGCCTTCCAGCAGACCGAAACCGTAGCAAAAGAAGGTCAGCGGCCGCTTAGCGGTGATGCGGGGATCAAGCTGACGCAATGAACCTGCCGCTGCGTTGCGCGGATTGGCAAACACTTTGCCATCGGTACGACGCGCTTCTTCATTCAGTTTTTCGAAGCCGCGCTGGTTCATAAACACTTCGCCACGCACTTCCAGCCGGGCCGGAATGTTGTCGCCCTTCAGACGCAGCGGGATGGCGCGAATGGTACGCACGTTGGCAGTGATATTTTCGCCGGTCGTGCCGTCACCGCGCGTTGCTGCCCGTACCAGCAAACCGTTTTCATACAGCAGACTCACCGCCAGACCATCCAGCTTCAGTTCGCAGCAGTAAGTAATGTCATCACTGTTTTTCAGTCGATCCTGCACCCGTTTGTTGAAAGCCAGAAAGGTCGCTTCATCAAAGGCGTTATCCAGCGACAGCATCGGGACTTCGTGACGCACCTGCTCGAAGACCGTCAGCGGCGCGGCACCGACCCGCTGAGTGGGTGAGTCAGGGGTAATCAGATCAGGGTGCGCCTCTTCCATCTGGCGCAGTTCGCGCATCAGGCGATCGTATTCGGCATCCGGGATTTCCGGGGCATCCATAACGTGATAGAGATATTCATGATGGCGCAACGTGGTGCGCAGTTCGGTGATTTGATCCTGGACGGATTTCATAAAGCCCCATCAGATAAAAAACCCCCGACAGGCGGGGGTTTGTTTTAACAATTCAGATAACCGTTAGCACAGGTCTCAGACGCCGACCACATCGCGAATGCGCGCTTTGTAGGTTTCCAGCTTCTGTGGTGTCATCATGCGGCGCTCATCATCCAGCACCACACCGCCGACATCATCTGCGATACGCTGCGCCGACTGTAACATCAGCTTGAAGTTCTGGTTCGCATCACCGTACGAAGGCACCATCATAAAGATTGAGATGCCAGGCGTGCTGAAGTCGGTCATCAGGTCAGGGTTGAACGAACCCGGCTTAACCATGTTGGCCAGGCTAAACAGTACCGGGCCACTGCCTGCCGGGCTGAGATGACGATGGAAAATGTTCATTTCGCCAAACTGGAAACCCGCCTGCAGAATCCCCTGCAGCAGCGCCTCACCGTTCAGTTCGCCACCAGAGTGCGCGGCCACATGCAATACCAGCACCGCTTCTTTAGGCTTCTCTGCGGGCGCTTTGGTTTCAGGCGCTGGCGTCGCAATCACCTCAGACTGCGGTTCAGGTTCAGCCTGATATTGCGGTTCAGGCTGTACCGACTCCAGCGGATCTAAATCGAGCAGCGGGTCAGCCTGTACCGGCGGTGCGACAAAGGTGGTCGCAGGCTGCGGCTGACGAACCGGCTCAGGACGCGGCTGAGGTTCAGGCTGCGGTGCAGTATCGAACAGCGGATCGCTGTCAGCTGCAGGTCGCGGCGCAGATTGACGCACAGGCTCGGCGGGCGCGGCTTTACGCGGCGCTTGTGGCTGTGAATCACGAATTTCATCGAAACGCGGTTCCTGATGAGTCGGGCGCTCAGGGCGTACACGGACCTCACCAACGCCGTCGTCCTCGTCGTCAATCAGGTCCTGCTCATCATTTTCATCACGTTGTTTAAGACGTTTGTGCGGGCGATCGCGGAACACTGACGAGCGCTCTTTTCGGCTGGTCCACAGCCCGTGAAGAAGGAGCGCTATAATGGCGATCGCACCAACAACGATTAATATCAGACGCAAATCCTGCATCATTGTATTCTCTGTTGTTCCAATACCTTGCCACCGCGGCAAACTTTATCCTCTAACTGTATTTGCCCTGCCAGACAAGTGCAAGTCTGTACAGGATTTTTCTGACAAATAAGATAGCCTGTCGACGCTTTCCCGCTGCTTTTTTACCCAAACGGCAGATGGTCAGCAGAAAAAGCCAGGTTATAGTAGTCGCGCCTCAACATCTTCAGGAGATTTGGCTTTATGGCGCTTGAGAATTCCGTCTCAGATTTTAACGGTGTGCACTATTTCAGCCAGGGATGGAAACTGGTGCGTTTGCCTGTCATCCGGCGTTTTGTGGTGATGCCGTTGCTGATTAACATTGTAATGCTGGGTGGTGCCTTTACCTGGCTATTTTATCGCCTGGGCGACTGGATCCCACGATTGATGGCCCATATTCCCGACTGGCTACAGTGGCTGAGCTATCTGTTGTGGCCGCTGTCGGTGATTGCCATTGTGCTGGTGTTTAGCTACTTCTTCTCAACGCTGGCGAACCTGATCGCCGCGCCCTTCTGTGGCCTGCTGGCCGAGCAGCTTGAGGGACGTCTGACCGGTAAGCCGCTCCCCGATAGCGGCTGGGTCGGACTGGTTAAAGATGTGCCGCGAATTATGAAGCGTGAGCTGCAAAAGCTGGGCTACTACCTGCCGCGCGCTATCGGCCTGCTGCTACTCTACTTTATTCCCGGCTTTGGTCAGACCGTGGCGCCCGTGCTCTGGTTCCTGTTCAGCGCCTGGATGCTGTCAGTGCAATATTGCGATTACCCGTTCGATAACCATAAAGTCCCTTTCCAGCAGATGCGCAACGCCTTGCGACAGCACAAAACCGCTAACATGCAGTTTGGCGCACTGATTAGTCTGTTCACCATGATTCCGATTCTTAACCTCGCCATCATGCCGGTTGCTGTTTGCGGGGCCACGGCAATGTGGGTTGATCGCTATCGGCCACAGCTGGCTCGCACCGGGGTGCGTTAATTCTGTTAGCCAGCCTTATGCTCTTTTTGCAGGGCTTATTGCCGGCTGAAATATAGATATGCGATTTCTTTCCTTCCGCACCCAGGCAGAACAGGTATGCTCAGAGGGTTCCCAATAATTCATACAGTTAAGGGCAGGCTATGAGTAAGATCTATGAAGACAACTCTTTGACAATTGGTCATACGCCGCTGGTTCGACTGAACCGCATCGGTAACGGCCGCATCCTTGCGAAAGTTGAATCCCGTAACCCGAGCTTCAGCGTGAAATGCCGTATCGGTGCCAATATGATTTGGGACGCAGAGAAACGTGGCATTCTGAAACCGGGTGTTGAGCTGGTTGAACCGACCAGCGGTAATACCGGTATCGCGCTGGCTTATGTAGCCGCGGCGCGCGGTTACAAACTGACGCTGACCATGCCGGAAACCATGTCGGTTGAGCGTCGTAAGCTGCTGAAAGCGCTGGGCGCTCAGCTGGTGCTGACCGAAGGTGCCAAAGGCATGAAAGGCGCTATCGGCAAAGCCGAAGAGATTGTCGCCAGTAATCCGGATAAATATGTGCTGCTGCAGCAGTTCAGCAATCCGGCGAACCCGGAAATCCATGAAAAAACCACCGGCCCCGAAATCTGGGAAGACACCGATGGCGAAGTCGATGTGTTTATTGCTGGCGTCGGCACCGGCGGTACGCTGACCGGCGTGAGCCGCTACATCAAGAATACCAAAGGCAAAAAGGATTTGATTTCAGTGGCGGTTGAACCCACCGACTCCCCTGTGATTGCCCAGGCGCTGGCCGGTGAGGAGATCAAACCCGGTCCGCATAAAATTCAGGGCATCGGTGCCGGTTTCATTCCGGGTAACCTTGACCTGAACCTGATTGATCGGGTGATTGCTATCAGCAACGAAGAGGCTATCAGTACTGCCCGCCAGCTTATGGAAGAAGAAGGTATCCTGGCCGGTATCTCATCCGGTGCTGCGGTGGCTGCGGCGCTGAAACTGCAGGAAGACGAAGCCTTCGCCAATAAGAACATCGTGGTGATTCTCCCCTCTTCCGGAGAACGCTACCTGAGCACCGCTCTGTTTGCCGATCTCTTCACCGAAAAAGAGCTGCAGCAGTAACGGTCGGAAGTCTGAAAATGACCAAAAAAGCACCCGAATGGGTGCTTTTTTGTGGTGCAGATCTCACTTTCACCACCAGGCAGATTGATTTCAGTGACGTGGCTCTGGTATTTAGACTGCCAATTATTTCGATGCCTGAAATTAATCCCTCTTTGAAGTGGATCAAGCTGAATCGATTTACAGATTTGGCGAAACGGCGATTAACGGCATAATTACCCGGTGACGTGTAGAATCGTTTTTGACACGCAACGGAATTGAAAAATTCATTCATGCGCGTCGTTGGTCAGCATGACGCTATACCCGCGCACCTACACAGGCTAAAGTGACGGCTCCAGGCTAGACTTTAGATCCAAAACACTCATCCTGATAACGTTGGGGAAATAGAATGTTCCAGCAAGAAGTTACCATTACCGCACCAAACGGTCTGCATACTCGCCCAGCTGCGCAATTCGTAAAAGAAGCCAAAGCTTTCCAGTCAGAAATTACCGTGACCTCTAACGGTAAATCAGCGAGCGCAAAAAGCCTGTTTAAACTGCAGACGCTGGGTTTAACTCAGGGGACTGTCGTGACCCTTTCCGCGGAAGGTGAAGACGAGCAAAAAGCAGTTGAGCATCTGGTCAAACTGATGGCTGAACTGGAATAATTTCCGCTCAGCTTTCCAGCAAATCGACTCCTCTGCGCCATTGAGTGCAAACATCTTGATCGCGGACAATCTGTCCGCGTAATTGCTTCCGTAGAGTACGTGTCCCGCGACAATGGCACCGCAAAGAGTCCAATCAGCCATCGTGATTAAAAGGTAAGGTTATGATTTCAGGCATTTTAGCATCACCAGGTATCGCTTTCGGCAAAGCACTGCTGCTGAAAGAAGACGAGATCGTCATCAACCGCAAGAAGATTTCTGATGACCAGGTTGAGCAGGAAGTTCAGCGCTTCCTCGATGGCCGCAGCAAGGCGGCAGTACAACTGGAAGCGATTCGCGTCAAAGCGGGTGAAACCCTCGGTGAAGAGAAAGCCGCCATCTTCGAAGGCCACATCATGTTGCTGGAAGATGAAGAGCTGGAGCAGGAAATCATCGACCTGATCAAAAAAGATCACGCCTCTGCTGACGCCGCTGCCTACTCTGTGATTGATGGCCAGGCGAAAGCGCTGGAAGAGTTAGACGATGAATACCTGAAAGAGCGTGCGGCTGACGTCCGTGACATCGGTAAACGTCTGCTGCAGAACATCCTGGGTCTGCATATCGTTGACCTGAGCGCCATTCAGGACGAATCCATTCTGGTGGCCAAAGATTTAACGCCGTCAGAAACCGCACAGCTGAACCTGAAAAAGGTGCTGGGCTTTATTACTGATTTAGGTGGCCGCACCTCGCACACCTCGATCATGGCGCGTTCGCTGGAGATTCCGGCCATTGTGGGTACCGGTAACGTCACCGCCAACATCAAAAACGGCGACTTCCTGATTCTGGATGGCGTTAACAATGCCATTCACGTCAATCCTTCTGAAGCCCTTCAGGAAGAGCTGAAAGCAGTACAGACGCAGTATCTGACTGAAAAACATGAGTTAGCCAAACTGAAAGATCTGCCCGCGGTCACGCTGGACGGTCATCAGGTAGAAGTGTGCGCTAACATCGGTACCGTCCGCGATATCGCCGGTGCTGAGCGTAACGGTGCCGAAGGTGTGGGCCTCTACCGCACCGAGTTCCTGTTCATGGACCGTGACTCGCTGCCAGGCGAAGAAGAGCAGTTCCAGGCATACAAAGCCGTGGCTGAAGCAATGGGCTCGCAGGCAGTGATCGTGCGTACCATGGACATCGGCGGCGACAAAGATCTGCCGTACATGAACCTGCCAAAAGAAGAGAACCCGTTCCTCGGCTGGCGCGCGATTCGTATCGCCATGGACCGCAAAGAGATTCTGCATGCTCAGCTGCGTGCAATCCTGCGTGCCTCGTCATTCGGCAAACTGCGCATCATGTTCCCGATGATTATTTCGGTTGAAGAAGTGCGCAGCCTGAAAGCGGAACTGGAGTTGCTGAAAGCCCAGCTGCGTGAAGAAGGCAAAGCGTTTGATGAGAGCATTGAGGTCGGCATCATGGTGGAAACACCGGCTTCTGCCGTGATTGCTCACCATCTGGCGAAAGAAGTCGACTTCTTCAGTATCGGGACCAACGACCTGACCCAGTATACTCTGGCGGTCGATCGTGGTAATGATTTGATCTCGCACCTGTACAATCCAATGACGCCGTCAGTGCTTAACTTAATCAAGCAAGTCATTGATGCATCTCACGCTGAAGGCAAATGGACTGGCATGTGTGGTGAGCTGGCAGGTGATGAACGTGCTACACTACTGTTACTGGGAATGGGGCTGGACGAGTTCAGCATGAGTGCCATTTCTATCCCTGGCATCAAGAAAATCATTCGTAATACTAATTTCGAAGATGCGAAGGCATTGGCGGAGCAGGCACTGGCTCAACCGACAGCGGATGATTTGATGAACCTGGTTAACAAGTTCATCAAAGAAAAAACGCTCTGCTAATCTGCGAGATGCTGGCCCCAAATTACTGCTTAGGAGAAGATCATGGGTTTGTTTTCTAAACTTTTTGGCGAAAAAACAGATAGCGCTGGGACAATTGATATCGTAGCGCCTCTGTCAGGCGAAATCGTGAATATTGAAGACGTACCAGATGTGGTGTTTGCAGAAAAAATCGTGGGCGACGGTATTGCGATCAAACCGAGCGGCAACAAGATGGTCGCGCCTGTTGATGGTACTATCGGCAAGATTTTTGAAACTAATCACGCTTTTTCGATCGAGTCAGACAACGGCATTGAGCTGTTTGTCCACTTCGGTATCGATACGGTTGAACTGAAAGGTGAAGGCTTCAAACGTATCGCTGAAGAAGGCCAGAAGGTCAAAAAAGGCGATGTGGTTATCGAGTTCGATTTACCGCTGCTGGAAGAGAAAGCAAAATCAACCCTGACACCGGTTGTCATCTCCAACATGGATGAAATCAAGGAATTGATTAAGCTGTCTGGCCAGGTCACCGTCGGCGAAACCCCGGTTATCCGCATCAAAAAGTAAGCGTCAATGATTAACCATAACGGCACCTCAGGGTGCCGTTATGGTTTCTGGTAAACGGAAACGCTCAGGGCTGCCAGCGTGGCAGACGCAGCGTCAGTTCCAGACCACCTTCAGGTCGGTTAACCGCTTTCACTTCACCATGATGTGCCAGCACGACTTTGCGCACGATAGCCAGCCCCAGACCATAGCCTTTGCCCATCAGTGGGGAGTTGACCCGGACAAACGGGTCGAAGATGCTGGATAACTTCTCTTCATCCACGCCCGGTCCCTGATCCCGTACCCGAATCGCCAGCCACTGCTGTTCCGCGCTCAATTGAACCTCAATTTGCTGGCCAGGCAGTGAAAAGCGCAGCGCATTTCGCAGCACATTTTCAACACCGCGCCGTATCAACTCCGCGTTACCACGAACGGTGTAATCGGCGGCCTTATCCACCAGAAACTCAACCCTGACCCCAGGAATTTGTGCTTCATAGCGGACATCGGTCACTACCGCATCGAGTAAACCGGTCAGGTCAAAGTATTGCTCATCCGGGATGCTTTCATGTTCAGCGCGCGACAGGGTTAACAACTCGCCGATCATCTTATCCAGCCGACGCGCCTCCTCATCAATCCGATCGAGCGAACTGCCGACGCTTTCCGGCGTCTGACGCGCCAGTCCGGTGGCCAGCTGCAGCCGCGCCAGCGGTGAGCGTAGCTCATGGGAGATATCGTGCAGCAGTTCTTCGCGCGCCCGCACCAGCGTCTCCAGCCGTTCCACCATCGCATCGAAGGCTTCTGCCACGTTGGAAATCTCGTCGTGCCGTTTACGCATCATGGGAAACAGCCGCACGCTTAAATCGCCCTCTGCAACCCGGGAAAAACCTTCACACAGTTGACGCATCGGCCGCGTCAGGTTCCAGGCCAGCAGCAGGCTGAACAGCAGTCCGACCGAACCGGCAAAGACAAACATCGGCTCGGGGATATTAAGGAACTTGCGCGGCATCATATTCAGGTTGCTGTCTTCGCGCATGCCCTTGATGTTGTAACGCAACTCATACTCTTTGCCGTCCGCACCCTGTACCCAGCGTACGACCTGATCAGGTATCGGTCCTTCGAACGGTAAATTCAGCCGCTCGGGCAGGTTTGACTGAAGTCCGGTTCGGGAATGCTGGGTAACGGTAAAAAACTGGCGATCGTTAGGCTCCCAGCCCGCCATCATATCTTCCAGTGCGTCAGGCCCGCCGCGCTCCAGCACCGAAACCGCCGAGGCCATTTGCAGATCGACGGTGCGACGAATAGCGACAATCTCAGGCGGCTCATGCCGTTTACCGGAGAGGGAAAAGCCCAGCCAGATTAGCTGGCTCATGATAACGAACACCACCCAGAAGCCGATCAGGATCTTCCAGAACATCCGTCCACGGTAGCTTTGCTTCATCGAATACGGTAACCAATACTGCGTACGGTCTCGATATTGATGCTGTCAGCGGTTAAGGCGCTTAACTTCTGGCGGATGTTGCTGATGTGAACATCGACGCTGCGGTCATAGGCTTCACGCGGACGGCCCAGGCCCTTTTCTGATAGTTCATCTTTCGATACCACCCGATCCGGCGCACGTAGCAGCAGATCCAGCAGGTTAAATTCTGACGCTGTCAGATCAAACGCTTTGCCCTGCCATTCGGTGATGCGGGTGGCGGGATTCAGCGTCAGTTCGCGCCAGCGCAGCGGCTCTTTGGTGTCAGGCTGCGGCGCCTGCTCTTCGAAACGACGCAGCACCGCACGCAGACGGGCCACCAGTTCACGCGGATAGCAGGGTTTCGGCATGTAATCATCCGCGCCCATCTCCAGCCCAATCACCCGATCGATGTTATCGCCTTTGGCGGTCAGCATAATCACCGGCAAACGGCTGTTCTGCCGCACCTGACGCAGCACATCGATACCGCTCATGTCCGGCAGCATAATATCCAGAATCATCGCGGTATATTCTCCGGACAGCGCGCCCTGCACTCCGGCGCTGCCGGTTAATACCAGCTGCGCATCGAACCCTTCAGCGATCAGGTACTGGCTTAACATAGTGCCTAATTCAACGTCATCATCTACAAGCAGGATTTTCATTTTTATCTCTCGTACAAAATTGCCGCTATTTTGTCCTGTGCCGGGAAAAGGCGCAGCCTGATTTACGCGATCCTTACAGATTTAGCACTGCAGCAGGGAGTGGACCATGTAAAAAAAAGCCTGCGGGCAGCGATGACGCGCGCGCAGGCCAGTTCAGGCGGAGAGTGCGTTACTGATAGAGACCGGTCGAGAGGTAACGATCGCCACGATCGCAGGCGATCGCCACCACTACGCTGCCGGGATGCGCAGCGGCAATACGCAGTGCGCCTGCTACCGCGCCGCCGGAACTGACGCCGCAGAAAATGCCTTCCCGCCTTGCCAGCGCACGCATCGTCTCTTCTGCTTCCTGTTGCGACATGTCAATCACGTCATCCACCAGGTCAGGTCGGTAAATGCCCGGCAGATAGGCCAGCGGCCAGCGGCGAATACCCGGAATGCTGCTGCCCTCGCTGGGCTGCAAACCGATCACCTGCACGCCGGTATTGTGCTCTTTCAGATAACGCCCGACGCCGGTAATGGTGCCGGTGGTACCCATGCTGGAAACAAAATGGGTCATCCGCTGATTCGACTGTTGCCACAGCTCGGGGCCGGTAGTCTGATAATGGCCCAGTGAATTATCGGGGTTATTGAACTGGTCGAGCACCCGGCCTTCGCCGCGCGCGGCCATGGCCTGCGCCAGGTCGCGTGCGCCCTCCATTCCCTGTTCACGCGACACCAGCACCAGTTCGGCACCGTAAGCACGCATCGCATCCTGCCGTTCCTGGCTCATGTTGTCAGGCATCAGCAGACGCATACGGTAGCCTTTCATCGCGGCGATCATCGCCAGCGCAATGCCGGTGTTGCCGCTGGTGGCTTCAATCAATTGATCGCCCGGCGTGATTTCACCGCGCAGCTCTGCCTGATGGATCATTGACCAGGCCGCGCGATCCTTGACCGATCCCGCCGGATTATTGCCCTCCAGCTTGAGCCACACCTCACTGCCATTGGCAGGCGTCAGGCGCTGCAACTTAATCAGCGGCGTATTACCGATAGTATCTTCAAGAGTCGTCACGGTGTCGTTCCTGGCGTATTACAAAAAAAATGGCAAAAAAAAGCAGGAGTCACACTCCCGCCCGGTGTTGATCAGAAAATATCAGGCGCTTTGGGCAAAGGCAACTGCACTCAGTGGTGTGTCGCCCTGATAGAGGCGCGCCTGCTGCAGGCCAACGAACAGGCGTTCGCCACGAATCGGCGCGGTCTGCTCGCCTTCAAATACCAGCGAGAACGGCTCGCTCTGCCAGCCTGCAGGCTGCACCACCAGCTGCCAGAAGTGTCCACGCGGGCTTACTTCCAGCACCTGTACCGGTAACGGCGTTTCCAGGCTGCTACGGCGTGATACGTCGATTTCCCACGGCCGCAGGAACAGCTCAACCGCGCCCTGATGGGCTGAGGTATAACCCATCGGCCAGTGATGCGCGCCGACATGGAACTGCGATCCCTGAATCTCGCCATCAAAGCGATTCACTTCACCCAGGAACTCCAGCACAAAGCGGGTCGCCGGATCGCGCCAGACATCATCTGGCGTGCCAACCTGTTCAATGTTGCCCTGGCTCATTACCACCACGCGATCCGCAACTTCCATCGCCTCTTCCTGGTCGTGGGTCACAAACACGCTGGTAAATTTAATCTCTTCATGCAGCTGTCTCAGCCAGCGGCGCAGCTCTTTACGCACCTGCGCATCCAGCGCGCCAAACGGCTCATCCAGCAGCAGGATTTGCGGCTCGACCGCCAGCGCACGCGCCAGCGCTACACGCTGCTTCTGTCCGCCCGACAGCTGCGCCGGGAAGCGATTTGCCAGGTGCGCCAGTTGTACCATTTCCAGCAAGCGGGTGACGCGCTGCTTAATCTCCGCAGAGGAAGGACGCTCACGGCGCGGCAGCACTGTCAGGCCAAAGGCGATGTTGTCGAACACCGTCATATGACGAAACAGCGCATAGTGCTGAAAGACAAAACCGACCTGACGATCCCGTGCATGCAGGCGGCTGACATCGTTACCGTGAAAACGGATCTGACCGCTGTTCTGATGTTCCAGCCCGGCAATAATACGTAGCAGCGTAGTTTTACCCGAGCCTGATGGCCCAAGCAGCGCCACCATTTCACCTGAGGCAATATCAAGAGAGATATCGTTCAGCACCGACGTGCGACCAAAGGATTTGTTGATCTTGTTAATCTCAATGCTCATGATTTCCCTCCTGTTGCAGGCGTTTGTGCTGTTGTTCTAAACGCCACTGCACAATGCTTTTCAGAAACAGCGTCACAATTGCCATCAGGGTTAACAGGGCTGCCGCGGTAAACGCGCCAACGGTGTTGTAATCCTGATGCAATAATTCAACCTGAAGCGGCAAGGTATAGGTCTCACCGCGAATCGATCCCGATACCACCGAAACCGCACCAAATTCTCCAATCGCACGGGCGTTAGTCAGCACGATGCCATACAGCAGCGCCCAGCGAATGTTTGGCAGCGTCACACGACGGAACATCTGCCAGCCAGAGGCGCCTAACAGCACCGCCGCCTCATCTTCGTGACTGCCCTGGCTCAGCATTACCGGGACCAGTTCGCGGACCACAAACGGACAGGTCACAAACACCGTTGCCAGCACCATGCCGGGCCATGAAAACATAATCTGAATGTTATGGGCATCCAGCCAGCCACCGGCCGGACCGTTAACCCCCCAGAACAGCAGATACATCAGACCGGCGACCACCGGTGAGACGGCAAACGGGATATCAAACAGGGTCAGCAGCAGTTGACGCCCCGGAAAGGTAAAGCGCGTTACCAGCCAGGCGAGCAGCGTACCGAACACCAGGTTAACCGGTACGGTAATCAGCGCGACCATTACAGTCAGCCAGATGGCGTGCAGCATGTCCGGATCGGCCAGATTGCTGAGGGCGACAATCAGCCCCTGATTCAGCGCTTCCCAGAAAATGGAGGCCATCGGCACCACCAGCAGCAGTACCGAGAACAGCGCGCCGATACCGATCAGCAGCCATTTGCCCCAGTTCACTGACTGGCGGGCGGCATGATTAAGTTGCGAAACCTCTGCCATTAGTGGCCTCCCAGACGACGGCCAAAGCGGCTCTGTAATGTGTTAATTGCGAACAACAGAATCAGCGAGGCAGCCAGAATCACCGAGGCGATGGCGCTGGCTGCCGGGTAATCGAACTCCTGCAGCCGGACAAAAATCATCAGTGAGGTCACTTCGGTTTTCCAGGCGATGTTGCCAGCAATGAAAATCACCGCGCCAAACTCACCCAGGCTGCGGGTAAACGACAAGGCGGTGCCGGCCAGCAACGCGGGCGCGACTTCCGGCAACACCACACGGCGAAAGCTCTGCCACGGTGTTGCGCCGAGCGTTTCCGCGGCCTCTTCATATTCCGGACCTAACTCCTCCAGCACCGGCTGCACGGTACGTACCACAAACGGGATACTGGTGAACGCCATCGCAATCGCAATGCCGATCCAGGTGTAGGAAATTTTGATATCAAAATGCGCGAACCACTGTCCATACCAGCCGTTAACCGAAAAGAGTCCGGCCAGCGTCAGGCCCGCCACGGCGGTCGGCAGCGCGAACGGCAGATCCATCAGGCCATCCAGCAGCGACCGGCCAGGAAAACGATAACGGGTAAGGATCCACGCCATCAGCATGCCGAACACGGCGTTGAACAGTGACGCGACACCTGCAGAGAGCAGCGTCACTTTATAGGCGGCAATCAGCTGCGGATTGGTGATCACATCCCAGTACTGTTGCAGCGTCATCTGCGACAACTGCATGATCACTGCGCTGATTGGCAGCAACAGAATTAAACAGGTAAACAGCAGACTGCTGCCGAGGCTGATACCAAAGCCGGGTAATACGCGTTTCTGGCTGGCTGCAAACATTATCCGCGCCCCGCCGCTAACAATTTGTCGAGCTCACCGCCGCTGACAAAATGGGTCTGCATCACCTTATCCCAGCCGCCAAAGGCCTCTTCAACCCGGAACAGGTCGGTTTGCGGGAAGCGATCTTTCTGCTCCGCCATCAGTTGCGGATTGTTCACCCGGTAGTAATAGCGGGTAATGATCGCCTGCGCCGCTGGCGTGTAGAGATAATTCAGGTAAGCGCTGGCCGCATCGGCCGTCTTGTTCTGGTCGACATTTTTATCCACCCACGTCACCGGGAACTCCGCCAGGATGTCGGTTTTCGGCACCACCACCTCGTACTGATCTTTACCGTACTGATTACGGATATTGTTCACTTCCGACTCAAAACTGATCAGCACATCGCCCAGCCCGCGCTCGGCAAAGGTAGTAGTTGCACCGCGACCACCGGTATCGAACACTTCAACATTTTTCAGAAACTGGGTCATAAAGGCGCGGGTTTTGGCCTGATCGCCGCCATCGGCCTTGTCCGCTGCGCCCCAGGCCGCCAGATAGGTATAGCGACCGTTGCCAGACGTTTTTGGATTAGGGAAAATCAGCTTCACGTCGCTGCGGGCCAAATCAGCCCAGTCATGGATCTGCTTAGGATTGCCCTTGCGCACCAGGAACGCCATGGTGGAGTAGAACGGCGAGCTGTTGTTAGGCAGGCGGTTTTTCCAGTCCGCCGCAATCAGGTTGCCTTTATCATGCAGCACCTGCACATCAGTGACCTGATTGTAAGTCACGACATCCGCGCGCAGTCCCTGCAGAATCGCCAGTGCCTGTTTCGAGGAACCGGCATGTGACATCTTGATGGTCAGCGGGTCAGCAGGATGGCTGGTATCCCACTGCTTGATGAAGGGCGCATTCAGGGCAACAAACAGCTCCCGCGATACATCATAGGAGCTATTCAGTAATTCAGTGGCATGCGCTGCACCGGCGAGGCTCAGCGACAACGCGAGACCGCTCACGATTTTTTCATCGCTTGTAATGTCATTTGGCACCCTGAAAAAGTTAGATGCGGATCTCACCCGCTGAGGCACCAGTTTATTTATAACTCCGTGAAAACCAGTAACGGTTTTATATATCGTTTGATGATTTCAAAGTCGAAAAAAGCATAAGACGGCGGCGAAGTTTATGCCGTTTTCAGCAAAAGAGGAGGCGGACGTCAGGTCGCGCCCGCAGAGAGATTGAGGAGAACATGCGGGGCAGCCGCGGGCTTACCGGGCAGCCCGCCGCTGACGCGCTTAACGCTGCCAGACGATCTTGCTGATTTTCCAGTTTTTCAGGGTGTCGTCCGACGGCATCAATCCTTCGGGCCCATGCCAGTCGCCGTGGTAAACATAGGTCAGATGCTGGCTGCCGGGCGCCCGACAGGCAACATCACGCGTCTCTGTCCCGCTGGCCAGTGTGCAGTTGTCGAAAGCTTTGCTGAATTTATTGCTGAACAGATCGCCGATTTTGCTGCCGTCAGCGCTGGCAATCGTGCTGTCCATCACCTCAATCCGTTCTGGCTGTGTCTGACCGTAGACCACCAGTTTAACCTCGCCCTCTTTCAGCGCCTGCCAGAACGAGACCACTTCGCCATTGTGGCTGCGCATGCCCTGACGCAGGGTGTAATCCCCGTTCAGCCCGTCGTTGATGGCGCTTTCATTCATGGCGGTCGAACCCGTTAAGCCACCCACGCCCTGCTCGGTCACGGTCAGTGAGGATCCAAACCAGTTCCACGGCAGCGCCGAAGACCAGTGATAACTCAGCGGATTCCACCAGCTTACCTGCTGGCTGCTGTCAGCGCCGGAACCCGAACTGGCACAGCCGCTCAACACAACGGCGGCCATCAGTAGCGTGGTACGAACAGCTTTCATGAAAACTCCTGTTAATGCGATGCCGGAAAGGCGGAACTGATTGGAGTCGCAAAGCGGCAAAAAGTTTATTTAAGATGGTGTTCAGGTAAAAAGCAGTCGCGCAGGCGCCGGTTGCTTTGCAGCCAGATCAACGCCAGCAGATCAAACAGCATCAGCAGCAGCGGCAGCGGTGAACTGAGCAAATCACCCTGGGCAAACTGCATACCCTGCCAGAGTAAATTCACCAGCAGCGACAGCGCCAGCACGCTTCGCCAGTGCAGCCACAGCCGCGGCCAGCGCGTCCGGTAACCGGTCAGCAGCAGACCGGCCAGCGCCGGTAAACCCAGTGCAAGACCGGTCCAGAACGCCTGCGAGTCTGGATAGAACAGTGCCAGCAGATCATTGCCCTGCTGACGGGAGGCGCCCGCCATCACCAGCAGTAGCCAGGTGCGCGCCTGCAGCAACAGGATCAGCCAAAAAAGAAACGGCAGCCGCAGCTGCCCTTTGCCGTCATATTCATCCGGCAGATAGTCGGGTGACGGATTAATATTCACGATCTTCAATCAGACGCTTGCCATACAGCAGCGCATCAACCGGCTCGTAATCGAGCTTCTCGTAAAACGCCACCACCTGATCGTTCTCTTCACGGATCATCAGATGCAGTTTCGGACAGCCGCGGGCGATCAGTTTCTTCTCCAGCCGGTTCATCAGCGCGTTGGCAAAACCTCGGCCCTGATAATCGGGATGGACTGCCAGATAGTAAGCCGCGCCGCGATGACCATCGTAACCGCCCATCAGCGTACCGACGACCACGCCGCCCACTTCAGCGACCAGGAAAAGATCGGGGTCGTGATGCATTTTACGTTCGATATCCAGCTCCGGATCGTTCCATGGCCGTAACAAATCGCAACGTTCCCATAGGGTGATCACTTCTTCAAAATCTTCCTGCCGGAAGGCGCGGATTTCCATCTTCTTTACCTGCAACTAACCACAATTTGCTGATTATCACGCATTCTTCGGCGCACGCAACCCTCGCCACGCTGGCAACAAATAAAAAAACGCAATTTTTCTGTTCGCGGACTGAAATACAAAGTAATGCCCTGAAATGGTTCAGAGATCGCGGCTGGCATAACGTTACGCTATAACATCGGCAGGATTTTTCTTAGCGGACCTGGATATGCAATTGCTTAAACGTTTGATTCACCGTCGTCAGTTACTGCTTTCCGGGCTGGCGCTGGCCATTTTATCGCCGCGTGCCGTTCAGGCCAAAGAGGAGTCTGCCACGCTGCAGAGCAGCACGCGTCACCCGCGCCCTGCTCCGCCAGCAAAAGGGGGCAAACGCATTGTGATGCTCGACCCCGGCCACGGCGGGATCGACTCCGGCGCAGTGGGCGAAGAGGGATCGGAAGAGAAACATATCGTGCTGGAAATTGCCGGCAATGTGCAGCGTGAGTTACAGAGTCATCCGCGCATTGAAGTCCGGCTGACGCGCGACAGCGACCATTTTATTCCGCTCTACCAGCGGGTTGAGATTGCTCATCAGCACGGTGCCCATCTGTTTATGTCGATCCATGCTGATGGTTTCACCCGTCCGGACGCCAATGGCGCCTCGGTCTTTGCCCTCTCTAATCGCGGCGCCAGCAGTTCGATGGCACGTTATCTGTCGCAGCGCGAAAATGATGCAGACAAGCTGGGCGGCGTAAAGGTCCAGCAGCAGGATCACTATCTGCAGCAGATCCTGTTCGATCTGGTTCAGACCGACACCATCAAAAACAGCCTGACGCTCGGCAAGCATGTGCTGGATCAGATCCGGCCAGTGCATCATCTGCACAGTCAGCACACTGAACAGGCGGCGTTTGCGGTCCTGAAGTCGCCGTCAATTCCTTCGGTGCTGGTCGAAACCTCCTTTATTACCAATCCGCGTGAAGAACAGTTGCTCGGTACCCATGCGTTTCGTCAGAAAATTGCCGCCGCCATCGCGGGTGGCATCGTCAATTACTTCGACGAATTTGACCGCCGCAATGCCTGATTCTGACCAACGGTTCAACACCCGGTGCGTGCCACAGCCATGCAAGCCGCCAGATTTTGCGTATAATCGCGGCAGACTTTGATCAACGATAAGCGAAGAGATGGCTGATATTTCCCGCGTAAAAGCGTTCCTGCTGGCGTTGCAGGATGAGATTTGTACCCGACTGGCGGCTGAAGATGGCGGCGCAGCTTTTGCTGAAGATAGCTGGCAGCGTCCTGGCGGCGGCGGCGGACAAAGCCGCGTGCTGCGCAACGGCGCGGTGTTTGAACAGGCGGGCGTCAACTTTTCGCACGTGCATGGCGACCAGATGCCGGCCTCAGCCACCGCGCATCGGCCAGAGCTGGCCGGGCGCAGTTTTGAAGCGATGGGCGTCTCGCTGGTGATCCATCCGCATAATCCCTACGTGCCCACCAGCCATGCCAATGTGCGTTTCTTTATTGCGGAGAAACCGGGCGCCGATCCGGTGTGGTGGTTTGGCGGTGGCTTTGACCTGACACCGTTCTACGGCTTCGAAGAGGATGCGCTGCACTGGCACCAGACCGCCTTCGATATTTGCCAGCCGTTCGGCGAAGATATCTATCCACGCTATAAAAAGTGGTGCGACGACTACTTTTACCTGAAGCATCGTGATGAGCAGCGCGGCATTGGTGGCCTGTTTTTTGACGACCTGAATACGCCCGACTTTGAACAGTGCTTCCGCTTTATGCAGGCGGTGGGCCGCGGCTTTATCGATGCCTATCAGCCGATTGTGGCACGGCGTAAAGATCATCCCTGGGGCGATCGGGAACGGCAGTTCCAGCTCTACCGTCGCGGCCGCTACGTGGAGTTCAATCTGGTGTGGGATCGCGGCACACTGTTTGGTTTGCAGACCGGCGGCCGGACCGAGTCGATCCTGATGTCGATGCCGCCGCTGGTGCGCTGGGAATATGCTTATCAGCCAGCGGAGGATTCCCCTGAAGCGGCGCTCTACCGCGATTTCCTGCCGGTGAAGAACTGGCTGAACCTGCCCTGATAATCACTCGATCCGCCGCGCGGCTCTGCGCCCGCGCGCCGGTTTTACCCCACTCCTCCGCCTTTACCCCTTCAGATACGGCACGGATTGCTACAGTGTTGCCTGCGTCATTCATCCTGGCTGCTATGCTTAAGGGTGGAATATGGCGCACCCCACGGTTAACACCGCATGACGGCTCCTTCGCACCGCCTCGCAGCGCAACAATCAGAGAAACCGCATTTTCATCCGAAAGTGCCTGTTGCAATGTTATGGGTTCGCGTTCCCGGCAGCAAAGCACACCACAGATTGGCTCCGAGGCCTGAGGTGCTCCCTTTTCGCTTTCATGTTTTCTTTTCAAGGAGTGTAGAAATGAACCAGCTA
Source organism: Pantoea conspicua (assembly GCF_002095315.1). GTDB lineage: Bacteria > Pseudomonadota > Gammaproteobacteria > Enterobacterales > Enterobacteriaceae > Pantoea > Pantoea conspicua. The sequence continues at coordinate 19,465 of NZ_MLFN01000037.1, read as the reverse complement.
GAAGCCCTGAAACAGTTCACCACCGTGGTGGCGGACAGTGGTGATATTGAATCAATTCGTAATTACCACCCGGAAGACGCTACCACCAACCCGTCGCTGATCCTCAAAGCCTCCAGTCTCGAGGGCTACAAACACCTGATTGATGATGCGATTGAGTACGCCAAAAAACAGGGCGGCAGCAAAGAGACGCAGATCATCAACGCCAGTGACAAAGTGGCGATTAACCTCGGTATGGAGATTCTGAAAAGCGTACCGGGCCGTGTTTCGACCGAAGTGGATGCGCGCCTCTCTTTCGATCGTGGCATGTGTGTGACCAAAGCAGAGAAACTGGTTCGCCTGTATGAAGAGCACGGTATCGATCGCTCACGTATTCTGATCAAACTGGCCTCCACCTGGGAAGGTATCCGCGCGGCGGAAGAGCTGGAGAAAAACGGCATCAACTGTAACCTGACGCTGCTGTTCTCTTTTGCCCAGGCGCGGGCCTGTGCCGAGGCGGGCGTGTTCCTGATTTCGCCGTTTGTTGGCCGCATTTACGACTGGTACAACAGCCGCAAACCTATGGACCCCTATGTGGTTGATGAAGATCCGGGCGTGAAATCCGTTCGTCGCATTTACGACTACTACAAAAAGCATCGCTACAGCACCATCATCATGGGTGCCAGCTTCCGTAAAGTAGAGCAGATTGTGGCGCTGGCTGGCTGCGACCGCCTGACCATTTCGCCTAACCTGCTGGAAGAGCTGCAGAACAGCGATGCGCCGCTGGAACGTAAACTGGAGCCGTCAACCGAAGGCTTCCATCAGCCGTCGCCGCTCTCAGAAGCTGAGTTCCGTTGGGAGCATAACCAGGATCCAATGGCGGTGGAAAAACTCTCTGACGGTATCCGTCAGTTCGCGGTTGACCAGCAGAAGCTGGAAGATGTGCTCGCCGCACGCCTGTAGTGTTCATTTTTAGTCGGGCGGGGATTTCCCGCCCTGATTCTTAACAAGGGAGAACTTTATGTCCTCACGCAGAGAGTTGGCAAACGCGATTCGTGCACTGAGTATGGATGCGGTACAGAAAGCAAACTCAGGTCACCCGGGTGCGCCAATGGGCATGGCAGATATCGCAGAAGTGCTCTGGCGCGACTTCCTCAGACACAATCCGACCAACCCCGCCTGGCTTGACCGTGACCGCTTTATCCTCTCCAACGGCCACGGTTCGATGCTGCTTTACAGCCTGCTGCACCTGACCGGTTATGACCTGCCGATTGAAGAGCTCAAAAACTTTCGTCAGCTGCATTCGAAAACGCCGGGTCACCCGGAAATCGGCTACACCCCTGGCGTTGAAACCACCACTGGCCCGCTGGGTCAGGGACTGGCAAACGCGGTAGGCTTAGCGATTGCTGAACGCACGCTGGCGGCGCAGTTTAACCGTCCGGATCACGACATCGTTGACCACTTCACCTATGTCTTCATGGGCGATGGTTGTCTGATGGAAGGGATCTCACACGAAGTCTGTTCGCTGGCCGGTACTCTTGGCCTCGGCAAACTGATCGGCTTTTACGACCACAATGGCATTTCCATTGATGGCGAGACCGAAGGCTGGTTTACCGATGACACCCACAAACGCTTTGAATCCTACAACTGGCATGTGATTGGCGACATCGACGGACACGATCCGGAAGCGGTCAGCCAGGCGATCAAAGAGGCGCAGAGCGTCACAGATAAGCCGTCACTGATTATCTGCCGCACCATTATCGGTTTCGGTTCGCCGAACAAAGCCGGTAAAGAGGAGTCGCATGGCGCGGCGCTGGGTGAGGAAGAAGTGGCGCTGACGCGTAAACAGCTCGGCTGGAACTACCCGCCGTTTGAAATCCCGGCGGATATCTATCAGCAGTGGGACGCAAAAGCGGCCGGTGCGGAGCACGAAAAAGCCTGGGATGCGAAATTTGCCGCTTATAAGCAGGCCCATCCTGAGCTGGCGCTGGAATATGAGCGCCGGATGAATGGCGAAATGCCGTCGACCTGGGAAGCGGAAGCCACCAAATTCATCAATGACCTGCAGGCCAATCCACAAAAAATTGCCAGCCGTAAAGCGTCGCAAAACTCGCTGGAAGTCTACGGCAAGTTACTGCCTGAGTTCCTGGGCGGTTCCGCTGACCTGGCCCCAAGTAACCTGACCATCTGGTCCGGCTCGAAGTCGATTAAAGACGATCCGGCCGGTAACTACATTCACTACGGCGTGCGTGAGTTCGGGATGACGGCGATTGGTAACGGTATCGCGCACCACGGCGGTTTTGTGCCTTACACCGCGACCTTCCTGATGTTTGTTGAGTATGCACGTAACGCGGCGCGTATGGCGGCACTGATGAAGGCGCGGCAGATTCTGGTCTACACCCATGACTCGATTGGTCTGGGCGAAGATGGTCCGACGCACCAGCCGGTCGAACAGATTGCCAGCCTGCGTCTGACGCCAAATATGAGCGTCTGGCGTCCGTGCGATCAGGTCGAGACGGCCGTGGCATGGAAAGCGGCGGTAGAACGCCATCACGGCCCGACGGCGCTGATCCTGTCACGTCAGAACCTGCTGCAACCGGAACGTACGCCGCAGCAGATTGAGAACATCAAGCGCGGCGGTTACGTACTGAAAGATTGTGACGGTACGCCAGAAGTGATTCTGATCGCCACCGGTTCGGAGATTGAGATTACCCTGGGCGCCGCAGAGAAGCTGACCACTGGCGGACATAAAGTGCGGGTTGTTTCACTGCCGTCTACCGATCTGTTCGATGCGCAGGATGCCGCTTACCGTGAATCGGTACTGCCGAGCGGCGTGAAAGCGCGCGTGGCCGTTGAAGCGGGTATCGCCGATTACTGGTTCAAGTATGTCGGTCTGGATGGTGCAATTGTCGGGATGACCACCTTTGGTGAATCTGCACCGGCCGGTAAGTTGTTCCCTGAGTTTGGCTTCACGATTGAAAACATCGTCAGCCATGCTGAAGCATTACTCAAGCCGGTTTAATGCTTTTGCCCTTCCCGCTCATGCGGGAAGGGCCATTTCTGCTCATAGCCTGAAACAGAAAAAAATCTCTTTTCCCCTCTTCACGCCTCGCGCAAACTGATTACTATAGACCCGTCATATTTTACGCTGCCTGTACGCTGGTCGCCCGCCTCTCTCTGTACGGGATGATGTGGTTCGCTGTCCGCGAAAGGTTGTTCATTAAGGCAGCCATTTTTCTCAGATTTTATAGCGAAGCCCTCTCCGTTGAACATGCGCACATCTTATTTACTGGCCTTAATGGTTTCTCTGCTTCCATTAAAAAGCATGGCGCAGGTCGCGCCCGATCCGTTGCTGGCGTCACAAATTGTCGATCGCTATGCGGAACATATCTTCTACGGCAGCGGCGCGACCGGCATGGCGCTGGTAGCGATTGATGGCAATCAGCGCGTTTTCGCCAGCTTTGGTGAAACCCGGCCAGGCAACAATGTGCGACCGCAGAAGGATTCGCTGATTCGTATTGCTTCGCTGAGTAAACTGATGACCAGCGAAGTGATGGTGAAACTGGCGGAACGCGGGCAGATCCGCCTCGACGATCCACTGAGTAAATATGCGCCACCGGGCGCGCGGGTGCCGAACTTCAATGGACAACCGATTCGGCTGATTAACCTGTCGACTCACACCAGCGGTCTGCCACGCGAGCAGCCGGGCGGTAAACCGCATCGCCCGGTGTTTGTCTGGCCAACACGCGGCGAGCGCTGGGATTGGCTCTCGCGCGCCCAGCTGAAAGCCGCGCCAGGCAGCAATGCCGCCTATTCCAACCTGGGTTACGATCTGCTGGGTGATGCGTTATCGCGGGCAGCGGGCACGCCTTATCCGGCGCTGTTCCAGCAGCTGATTACCCGGCCGCTCGGCATGAAAGACACGACCTTTACCCCGTCACCCGAGCAGTGCGGGCGCCTGATGGTAGCCGAGAAAGGCGCCAGCCCCTGCAACAATACCCTGGCGGCAATTGGCAGCGGTGGCGTCTACTCCACGCCAGATGACATGGGCCGCTGGATGCAGCAATTCCTTAACTCATCCGTGAACCATCGCACGCCTCAGATCGATCGTCTGCAGACACTGATTTATCGTCGTGACCAGTTACACAAAGTCGAAGGCATGGATGTGCCAGGCAAAGCTGACGCGCTGGGGATGGGCTGGGTCTATATGGGGCCAAAAGAGGGGCGTCCCGGCATCATTCAGAAAACCGGCGGCGGCGGCGGCTTCATTACCTATATGGCGATGGTGCCGCAGCATAACGTCGGGGTTTTTGTCGTCGTTACCCGCTCACCGCTCACCCGCTTCACGCCGATGAGCGATGGCGTTAACAATATGCTGGCCGAACTGGTGGGGAACCAGCTCGGATCACCGATGATGGTGCAGGCAATTCATTAACGTTGTTGTACCGCACCGGCAGACTGGCTTACCCACAGGGTGGGCCAGTCATCGCTGCTGTGCCAGGCATCACAGGTCGATTCTTCAGCATACTCCGCCAGTACAAATCGCGTCCCGTCGAACTGCCAGCGTGTCGCTCTGCCGCAATCTCCCAATCCGCGCCCTTTGCCGAAGGTATAGAGCTGGCCGGTGGCCGCATCATAGTCGGCATTAATCAAATCAAGCTGCCGTTCGCTGAGGCCTGGTGGGGTAAACGGCAGGGTCAGCGTCACGCCGCGCGCCACATACGGCTGGCTGCGCGTGACCTCAAACGCCAGATCGATCACGTTATACGCGCCCATCTCACAACTCACCAGCAACAGCGCTTTCTGATCGGTCAATGGCGCGACGCTCACTTCGCGCCGCATCGGGTCCAGCGAGCAGGAGTCGGTATTAATCCGCCAGGTGCCGTAATCGATCAGGCCGCTGGTCTCTTCGCGGGTCAGTGCTGCAGGCTGTGGCGGCGCTGGCGGTAACTGTGGCAAGGATGGGGTCGGTGGGACATCCCAGCTGGCACGATCGCCGCGCTTAACCCAGGCACTCATGCCGTTTACCCTGCCCTGCACGTCATCCATCAGCAGCAGGGCCGCTTTCATGCCACGAAGGGAGATCAGCGCATTGGGATCGTAAGTGAGCTGCACGGTTTTGGCATCCAGCACCAGATCAAGAAACTCATCGATGGCGATGGCGTTGCTGGTCGCGAGATGATGGGGTTCCACCGTCCAGTGTTTCAAATCGGGTTTCAGCCGTCGCTGATCGAGTAACAGATTATCCTGCAGCGGGCCGCCCGGCAGAGCGCCGCTATAGGCGCTGCCATAGTCGATACGCAACAGCGGACGGTCGTTGACCCCCGCATGGCGCGAAATCGTCATTACCAGTCCTTTGTCACCCGGAATATTGCGTGCCACGCAGAATGCCGCGTTGTTGCAGGTCATTTGCCAGTCGTTAAATGACTTCTGCAACGGATCGGCCTGCACAGAGGCAACCAATAGCGAAGACGACAGCCACAGCGATTTCATCCAATACGACATTAAGAAAATCGATCCCCTGAATACTCAGAGTGGAGATGATAGCGCATCAACGGGCCCGACGAGGGCCGCATTCTGTGAACCCGTCCAGAAAGCGCGGTTAACTGCTTAAAAAGCGTGCATGATTGAAGCGAAAGTCACGCATCCGCTATCGGCACTCAGAATAAAACGGGATCGATGTCCAGCGCGCGTCAGGGCGTTAACCAGCCTGCTAACTGCGCATGCTGTAACAGCATCACGGTTTTGCCATCGCAGATACGTCCCTCTCTGACCATCGCCAGCGCCTCTGGAAAGCTTATCTCCAGCACCTCTATTGACTCATCTTCAACGCCGCCGCCCACATTGTCACGCAGCGATTCATTATATTCCGCGGCGAAAAAGTGGATCAGTTCGGTGACGCCACCCGGCGACATATAGCAGGCGTAAAGCTTTTCTACCTCGCCAACTGCGTAACCGGTCTCTTCAATCGCCTCTTTGCGAATGCAATCTTCCGGGGAGTCGTCGTCGAGCAACCCGGCACAGGCTTCGATGAGCATGCCGCTTTGGTTACCGTTAACATAGGTCGCGATACGGAACTGACGCGTCAGCACCACGCTGTTTTTTTCACGATTATACAGCAGGATTGTCGCCCCGTTCCCGCGATCGTAGACTTCGCGTTTATGGCGAATCACCCGCTCACGCGGGTCGGTGATGTCATAGGTGACGTTGCGTAGCACAAACCAGTTTTCAGACAGCAACTTATCTTTGATGATATTGATCTTAAACGACATGCTTGCTCCGCTACGGCATAAAGGGAGTCTGCCATCATAGGATGAAGCTGGCGGGAAAACTATCTGAATTCGCCCGTCGGGGTGGCTGGCCAACGGCAATAAAAAAGCCAGCACGCAGGCTGGCTTCTTCACCTCAGGCAGAGATTAACGCGGGTTTTCGCCAGCCAGCCGGACGGGCTTCGTCTCTTCTTCATGATGATCGTGTTCGGTTTCGGCGATAGCGCTGACGCGCTTACGGACGCCAAACCAGCCCAGCACCAGAATCACCGCGATCAGCGGAATTGAAGCGATGGTGTAGGTGCCGTTCGGGTAATCAAACGCCATCAGCACCAGCACGCTGAACAGGAACAGCAGCGTCAGCCAGGAGGTAAACGGCGCGCCTGGTAGCTTAAAGCTGACGTCATCCGCTTTACCTTCCTTGATCGCCTTACGCAGGCGCAGCTGGCAAACCACGATAAAGGCCCAGGAGGAGATAATGCCCAGTGATGCGACGTTCAGCACAATCTCAAACACCTGAGACGGCACATAGTAGTTCAGCACCACGCCAATGACATAGACGCCGATGGTGACCAGAATACCGGCATAAGGCACCTGCTGACCGTTCATCTTAGACATGAATTTTGGCGCCGAGCCGCCCATCGACATCGAACGCAGAATACGTCCGGTCGAGTAAAGACCCGAGTTAAGGCTGGAGAGCGCCGCGCTCAGCACCACGATATTCATGATGCTGCCAATATAAGGCACGCCCAGTTTTGAAAAGAAAGTGACAAACGGACTCTGCCCGGCCTGATACGCATTCCACGGCAGCAGCATCACCAGCAGCACCACCGAGCCGACATAGAACAGGCCGATACGCCAGATCACACTGTTGATCGCTTTTGGCAGCATGGTTTGCGGGTCTTTACACTCCCCTGCCGCCGTACCGACTAATTCAATCGAGGCGAAGGCGAAGACTACCCCCTGAATCAGTACCAGCGCTGGCAGCAAGCCATGCGGGAACAGACCGCCGTTATCACTGATCAGATGGAAACCGGTGCTGTTGCCATCCAGCGGTTTACCGGTGCCAAGAAACACCACGCCCACCACCAGAAACAGCACAATCGCCAGCACTTTGACCAGCGCGAACCAGAACTCCATTTCGGCGAACCATTTCACGCCGATCATGTTCATAGTGCCTACAATAGCCAGCGCGCCCAGCGCAAAAACCCACTGAGGGACATCGCCAAACGCGCCCCAGTAGTGCATGTAGAGCGCAACGGCGGTGATATCGACGATACCGGTCATCGCCCAGTTGACGAAATACATCCAGCCTGCGACGTATGACGCTTTTTCACCGAGGAACTCACGGGCATAAGAGACGAAGCTGCCGCTGCTGGGGCGATGTAATACCAGTTCGCCCAGTGCGCGAAGGATAAAGAAGGAGAAGATGCCACACACCAGGTAGATAATGGCCAGTGCCGGGCCGGCAGCCTGCAGGCGGCCACCCGCACCGAGAAACAGGCCGGTGCCAATGGCGCCGCCGATAGCGATCATCTGTACATGGCGATTGCCCATCGCCTTCTGGTAGCCGCTGTCGTGCGAATTCAGCCAGCGTCTTTTTGCAGCACGCATCTCAGCCGCAGATTTTTTATTCGTTTTCATAGCTTTCCTGTTTGTCCTGACCATCATTCGCAGTACATCCAAACGATTGCGTTATGCCATGCGAAATGGGTATTTTCCTCTGTGCGTCTGCCTGTGAGTTAGCGAAAGCAGCGCGGGAATTAACGGCGATGAATCCTACCCGTTCTGCAAGAACGAAGCAAAATATAGTGGGTTACTGCACAGGATGATTTGTAAGAATCGGTACTGATGCACAAAAACAAAAAAACCGGCCTCAGGCGGGCCGGTAAAAGCTACAGGGATGGAAACAGGGAGGGTGGGATTAGCGGTAGATCTCTGCGGTGCCGGTCCACAGGCTGGAGTCGCCTGGGTTATCAACACCAATTACGCGATAGTGGCTGGCGCCCATCTCTTCAGCCTTTTGCGACAGCTGTCGACTGGCATCATCCAGCGAGCCACGCACATTCGATACCGAAACGCTACCGATGCTCTGCATACTTTGCGCCTGTTCACGGTCAACTGGCTGCGCGGCGAAGGTCGAAAATGAGGCGGTGACTAACAGGGCACCAGCCAGAACTGCATTCAGTTTTTTCATCGGATGCTCCATAAATGTGATCAGCAACGTAGTTAATGACTGGATGAATTATTAACGCTGCAATGAAAGGCAACATGGGATCAATGTAAAGCTGGCTATTTTTTAACCACACTTATGCGCATCATCCTGGGAACGGTCAACTGCGGTCATTTTATGTACTCTCTGTAACGGGCTGTGAAATAAACAGCGTATTGGGACTTTGCGTAGCGTCGCGGCTCTCTTATAATCCCGCACTCCTTACAGGGCTATTTATGTGATTGTTAAACGTTCCGTTACCCACAGCATTGCACAGGCGCTAAGCGCCATCGTCCTGCTGTCACTGCTCACCACCGGTCTGGCGCTGATCACGCTTTTCAGCAGTCAGCGCGATGCCGAGGCGATCAATCTGGCTGGCTCGTTGCGGATGCAGAGTTACCGTATGGCCTGGGACGCCAGTAGTCAGCCGCAGCAACTGGCTCAGCATCTGGTGCTGTTCCAGCAAACGCTTGACGCGCCGGTACTGCAGAAGCTGGATCGCCCGTGGGTACCGCGAGAGGTGAAACTTCTCTATCAGCGGCTGCGTGCGGTCTGGCCGTCACTGCAGCAGCGTCTTGAACAGGGTGATGCTCTGGCTTATCAGCAACAGGTGCCGCTGTATGTCGGCGAGATTGACCGCTTCGTACTGGGGTTACAGCGCTATACCGAATTGAAAATGCATCTGGTGGCGGCGAGTAGCCTGGCGGGCGTGATTGCGATTGTCGCCCTGGCGCTGATGACGATTCGTTTCACCCGACACCAGGTGGTGCGCCCGCTTAACGCGCTGGTCACTGCCAGTCGCTATGTTGAGAGCGGCAATTTTAATTTTCCGCCGCTGCAGGTGGCGCAGCAGAACGAACTGAAGGTGCTGTCGCACACGTTCAGCGACATGGCGACACGTCTGCATTCGCACTATCAGTTACTGGAAAGTACGGTGCGCGCCAAAACCGAAGATCTGACCCAGGCGAACCGTACCCTGTCGCTACTGTATGACAGCTCGCAAATGCTGACCGCCAGCCCGCTGCATCCGGCGCTGTTTGAAGCGGTGCTGGACAACGTTCTGACCCGCGAGAAACTCACGGCGATTCGGCTCGACAGCGACCGGTTTCAGTTTCGCGCCGGTGAAGAGGATGCGGCAGCGGCCTGGCGACGGTTACCGCTGCAACAGGACGATCAGCAAACAGGTGAATTGCGCTGGCAGACGCACTCCCCTTCGCCGCCGGAGGAGTTGATGCGCAGCCTGGCCGCGATGCTGGGACGTGCTATCTGGATCTGGCAGGCGCAGAAGCAGTATCAGCAGATGCTGCTGATTGAGGAGCGCACGACCATTGCTCGCGAACTGCACGATTCGCTGGCGCAGTCGCTCTCATTTTTGCGCATACAGCTCACGCTGCTGCGGCGCACCGTCGATAAATCTGACCAGGCCGCACACGGCATCATCGCTGACTTTGACCAGGCGCTGGCAGATGCCTATCGCCAGTTACGTGAACTGCTGACCACCTTCCGCCTGACCATTGAACAGGCGGATCTGGTGGCGGCGATGCAGGCGATGATCGCTTCGCTGCAGGAACAGGTCGGTGCGAAGATTGATTTTAATTATCAGCCCGGGCTGGAAAGCCTGGAAGCACAGCAGCAGGTGCATGTGCTACAGATAGCGCGTGAAGCGTTGCTGAATGCGATTCGTCACGCCAGCGCACAACGTATTGCCATCGATTACCAGCGCACCGAACAAGGTGAGCACTTACTGACGATTACTGATGACGGCGTCGGCATCAGCAGCACCGACGAGCCGCCAGGCCACTATGGGCTGACCATCATGACAGAACGCGCGCAGCGATTAAGCGGCAATCTGAGCATCAGCGTCCAGCCCCGCGGTACGCAGGTGGCGCTGCGTTTCCACCACGTCCGACGCGTCAGTTCGAATAACGTTCTGAAACGCATAAACGCTCTAGACGTGCTATTGCCAGACACCTTCTGGCAACTGGCGTACGGCAAAGCCACTACGGTGCAGCATCCCGCGTCAGCCGCAGCACGCATAACCGCCTGATACGATCGGGAAAAGGATAAGAACATGCAACAGCCCGTATTAACGTTGATGATTGTTGATGACCATCCGCTGATGCGCCAGGGTATCCGACAGCTGCTGGCGCTGGATCCCCGACTGGTGGTGATCGCAGAAGCTAACAACGGTACTGAAGCGCTGGCAGAAGCGCGCCGGCAGGAGCCGGACGTGATTCTGCTCGACCTGAATATGAAAGGCATGTCGGGACTGGATACGCTTAAAGCACTGCGTCATGAAGGTATCGGGTCGCGCATTCTGGTGCTGACCGTCTCCGACGCCCAGAGCGATATTTTCACCATGGTGGATGCCGGTGCCGATGGCTATCTGCTGAAAGACAGCGAGCCGGAGATCCTGCTGGCGCAGATCCTGCAGGCCTCGCAGGGCGAGAAAGTCTTCAGCGAAAACGTTGCTTGTTATCTGGCTAATCGTCAGCACAGCGCCGATCCGTTACGCCAGCTGACTGAACGTGAGCGTGACGTGCTACAGGAGGTTGCGCGCGGTCTGTCGAACAAAGAGATTGCCGCCATTTTGCATATTTCTGAAGAGACGGTAAAAGTGCATATCCGCAATCTGTTGCGTAAACTGGATGTGCGCTCACGCGTTGCCGCCACGGTACTCTGGCTTGAAAGCCGCCATCGTTAAATAATCGGGGAATTTACACTTTCTCCACAATTTCTCCACGTTTTCCTGATTGACCGCACGTAGAGTAAGTGACGGCGGGAAATCGTGGCGAAGATCATCCGGTTGCTCTGCCGGTGCACCCTTTCCTGGGCTCTCATTCCTGATAAAAAAGCACTGAGGAGTGTCGATTTAATGTCGAATTTCTTTATCGACCGACCCATCTTTGCCTGGGTTCTGGCGATTTTGTTGTGTCTTTGCGGCACCCTTTCCATCATTTCGCTGCCTATTGAACAGTATCCCGATCTGGCTCCGCCAAACGTTCGCATTACGGCTAACTATCCTGGCGCCTCGGCGGAGACGCTGGAGAACACCGTAACCCAGGTGATCGAGCAGAACATGACCGGCATCGATAACCTGATGTACATGTCATCCAACAGCAGTAACACCGGCCAGGCGCAGATCACGCTTACCTTTACCGCCGGTACCGATCCGGATGAGGCGCGCCAGCAGGTTCAAAACCAGTTGCAGTCCGCGCTGCGCAAATTACCGCAGGCGGTGCAGTCGCAGGGTGTGACGGTCAATAAAACCGGGGACAGCAATATCCTGATGGTGGCGTTTGTTTCCACCGACGGCAGCATGGATAAGCAGGATATTGCAGACTATGTCGCCAGTAACATTCAGGACCCACTAAGCCGCATCGATGGTGTCGGACAGGTTGACGCTTACGGCTCGCAGTATGCGATGCGTATCTGGCTCGATCCCAACAAACTTATCGCCTACGCCCTGACCACCGATGATGTGGTCAGCGCAATCGAGTCGCAGAATGCCCAGGTCGCCGTCGGTCAGGTGGGCGGCCTGCCGTCGGTCGCGAAACAGGCGCTTAACGCCACGGTGAATGCTCAGTCGATGCTGCAGACGCCGGAACAGTTCCGGGCGATTACCCTGAAAAACAATCCGGATGGTTCAGTAGTGACGCTGGGCGACGTCGCCAGCGTGGCACTGGGTGCAGAAAAATATGATTACCTCAGCCGCTACAACGGCCAGCCCGCTTCCGGACTGGGGGTGAAGCTGGCCTCTGGCGCCAATGAGATGAATACCGACAAACTGGTGCGGGCGCGTATTGAAGAGCTATCGCACTATTTTCCGCACGGGCTGGAAGCGAAAATCGCCTATGAAACCTCGCCGTTCGTCAAAGCCTCCATCACCGATGTGGTGAAGACGCTGCTGGAGGCGATTGTGCTGGTGTTTGGCGTGATGTATCTGTTTATGCAGAACTTCCGCGCCACCCTGATCCCGACTATCGCGGTGCCGGTGGTGCTGATGGGCACCTTCAGCGTGCTCTACGCCTGCGGTTTCAGTATCAATACCCTGACGATGTTCGCCATGGTGCTGGCGATCGGGTTACTGGTGGATGATGCCATCGTGGTGGTGGAAAACGTTGAACGCCTGATGAGCGAAGAGGGATTGTCGCCGCGCGCCGCAACACGTAAGTCGATGGGCCAGATTCAGGGCGCACTGGTCGGTATTGCGCTGGTGCTCTCCGCGGTATTTGTGCCGATGGCCTTTTTTGGCGGCACGGTTGGGGCCATTTATCGTCAGTTCTCGATCACCATTGTCTCGGCGATGGTGTTGTCGGTGCTGGTGGCAATGATTCTAACGCCCGCACTGTGTGCCACGCTGCTCAAGCCGATGAAGCCCGGCGAGTCACAGGGTCGTCGCGGCTTTTTCGGCTGGTTTAATCGTCACTTCAATAAAAATGCTGACCGTTACCAGCACGGCGTAGCGGGCATTCTGCGTAAGGGCGGCCGCTGGCTGCTGCTTTATCTGGCGCTTATCGGCCTGATGGCCTTCCTGTTTCTGCGTCTGCCGACCTCGTTCCTGCCGCTGGAAGATCGCGGCGTGTTCCTGACCCAGGTCCAGTTGCCAGCAGGCGCTACCCTGGAGCAAACCGCCGCCGTGGTGGCAAAAGTGGAGCAGTACTATCTGACCGAAGAAAAAGCCAATGTACTGTCGGTATTCTCGACCATCGGCGCAGGTCCTGGCGGTAACGGCCAGAACGTGGCGCGCCTGTTTGTACGCCTGAAAAACTGGGAAGATCGCCCCGGCACCGATCGCACTTCATTCGCGATTATCGATCGCGCCACAAAAGCCTTTCAGAAGATCAAAGAGGGCCGGGTGATCGCCAGCAGTCCGCCGGCAATCACCGGTATGGGAAGCTCTTCCGGCTTTGACCTGCAGCTGCAGGATCACGCCGGGATCGGGCATACGCAGCTCATGGCGATGCGCGATAAGCTGCTGGAGATGGCCGCCAGTGATACGTCGCTGTCACGCGTGCGGCACAACGGACTCGATGACAGCCCGCAGCTGCAGATTGATGTTGATGATCGCAAAGCGCAGGCGCTGGGCGTCTCACTCGATACCATCAACGACACCCTGACCACCGCCTGGGGCTCAAGCTATGTGAATGATTTCCTCGATCGCGGTCGGGTGAAAAAGGTCTACGTCCAGGCGGCGGCCGAATTCCGTATGCTGCCGGACGACATTAATAAGTGGTACGTGCGCAACAGCAGCGGCGGCATGGTGCCCTTCTCCGCTTTCGCCACCAGCCACTGGGAGACCGGTTCTCCGCGGCTTGAACGCTATAACGGTTATTCATCGCTGGAGATTGTGGGTGAAGCCGCTAATGGCGTCAGCAGCGGCACCGCGATGGATGAGATGGAAAAACTGGTCAACGCCCTGCCGCTGGGCGTCGGGTTCCAGTGGAGCGGCGCCTCTTATCAGGAGCGACTGTCCGGCTCGCAGGCCCCGGCGCTGTATGCGATTTCGCTGCTGGTGGTCTTCCTTTGTCTTGCCGCACTCTATGAGAGCTGGTCGATCCCGTTCTCCGTGATGCTGGTGGTGCCGCTGGGCGTGGTCGGGGCGCTGATCGCCACCTGGCTGCGCGGGCTGGAGAACGATGTCTACTTCCAGGTTGGGTTGCTGACGGTGGTGGGACTCTCCGCTAAGAACGCCATACTGATCGTCGAGTTTGCCAATGAGATCAACAGCAAAGGTGGGGAACTGGTGGCCGCGACGCTGGAGGCCTCACGCCAGCGCCTGCGACCCATTCTGATGACCTCGCTGGCGTTTATTTTTGGCGTTCTGCCGATGGCGATCAGCAGCGGAGCCGGTTCCGGCAGCCAGCATGCCGTGGGTACCGGCGTGATGGGCGGCATGATCTCCGCCACACTGCTGGCGATCTTCTTTGTGCCGCTGTTCTTTGTGCTGGTCCGCCGTCGCTTTCCGCTGAAAGAGAAGCCACACGATTAAGCCGTTCGGCCCGCAACCGGGTGAGCAAGGCCAGAAATAAAAAGCGGCCACTGATGTCAGTGACCGCCTTATTTCTGTGTGTGGTAAGAATTGCAGCAAGAGGGGGAATCGCCCTGCTTGTCTCTTAACGTGTTACTTGTTGCGTAACATCGCTTCGATAAATTCTTTCCAGTTCCCCATTTCAGTGTCAATCATAAAACCCTCTCTTATTGTGCTGGCAATATTACGCGCTTTTTTTCATCAGGTGAATACGTTTACACCTGTTATCACTATCGGCAGCGGTAAATAAAACCTGAGTTTTATCTGATTTGGTAGCTGACGCACATTTCAGCAACTGCTTAACCCGACTGGAAATATTTTTAAATAAACCCAACGGTAGACTATTTTTAAAACATGGCGAAATTCTTAATTCCCCAATGATAAGCCAGGGAATGATTACCGCTGAAATTGATAACGGTTACCCGGGGGCAAACGAACCGCAACTGAAAGCGTTAATCGGCAGGTCAGGCCTGGCTGGTGAGATGCCGCAACGGATCGCACTATGCTAAACTCGCGCTTTGGCTGCTATTTTCAGCTTCCACTTTCACAGGATAATAAGGATCAGGCGATGAGCGCGCAGTGGGTGATGTTCGGGATTAAAAATTGCGACACGATAAAAAAAGCCCGTGGCTTTTTAACGGCGGCTGGCATCGACTATCGGTTTCATGACTACCGTGCTGATGGCCTGAGTGACGCGATGCTGCAGGAATTTATTGATGCGCTGGGTTATACCACGCTGCTCAATACCCGCGGCACCACCTGGCGCAAACTGCCCGAGGCGGAGCGCGAAGCCGTCACCGATGCCGACAGCGCCAAAGCCCTGATGCTGGCCCAGCCTGCCATGATTAAACGCCCGCTGTTACGCACTCCGGATGGCACTTTGCTTGCCGGCTTTAGTGAGACGAGTTATCAGAATGCTATCCAGGAGAAGTAATATGTTTTGCCCGGTCATTGAGCTGACGCAACAGCTTATTCGTCGCCCCTCTCTCAGTCCCGATGATGCCGGCTGTCAGGCGCTGCTGATTGCCCGCCTGCAGGCAATTGGTTTTCACATCGAGACCATGAACATTGGGGACACCCTTAATTTCTGGGCGACCCGGGGTGAAGGCGAAACGCTGGCCTTTGCCGGTCACACTGATGTCGTCCCGTCGGGCGATGTCAGCCGCTGGATCAATCCGCCTTTTGAGCCCACCATCCGTGACGGTATGCTGTTTGGCCGTGGCGCGGCCGATATGAAGGGCTCGCTGGCGGCGATGGTGGTGGCGGCGGAACGTTTTGTCGCCGTCCATCCGCACCATAAAGGGCGGCTGGCGTTTATGATTACCTCAGACGAAGAGGCCAGCGGTGCCAACGGGACCGTGAAGGTGGTTGAACGCCTGATGGCACGCCAGGAGCGGCTTGATTACTGCCTGGTGGGCGAACCCTCAAGTACCGAAGTGGTCGGTGACGTGGTGAAGAATGGCCGACGCGGCTCGATCACCGCCAATCTGACCATTCACGGCGTGCAGGGTCACGTCGCCTATCCGCATCTGGCGGATAACCCGGTGCATCGGGCGATGCCAGCGCTGAATGAACTGGTGGCGGTTGAATGGGATCAGGGCAATGCGTTCTTTCCTGCGACCAGTATGCAGATAGCCAACATACAGGCGGGAACCGGCAGCAATAATGTCATCCCCGGCGAGCTATTCGTGCAATTTAACTTCCGCTTCAGCACTGAGCTGACCGACGCGATGATCCGTCAGCGGGTCGCAGATCTGCTGGATCGTCATCAGTTGCGCTACACCATTGAGTGGAAACTCTCGGGTCAGCCGTTCCTGACCGAACGCGGTAAGCTGGTGGATGCCGTCGTAAGAGCGGTGGCGCACTATAATGAAATTAAGCCGCAGCTGCTGACAACCGGCGGCACCTCTGATGGCCGTTTTATCGCCCGCATGGGTGCGCAGGTGGTGGAACTGGGTCCGGTGAACGCCACCATTCATAAAATCAATGAGTGTGTGAAAGCCTCCGACCTGCAGATGCTGAGCCGTATGTATCAACGCATCATGGAACAACTGATCGCCTGAGTGCGATGTTAAGGAGCGGGAAATGGAGTTTATTAAAGATTACTGGTGGATCCTGGTGATCCTGCTGATGGTTGGCGTGCTGATGAATGTGTATAAAGATCTGAAACGCATCGATCACAAAAAATTTATGGATAACAAACCTGACCTGCCGCCGCATCGTGATTTTAACGATAAATGGGACGATGACGACGACTGGCCGAAGAAGAAGTAATGCCGGATGCCCTCGCTGAGCGAGGGCATTTTTACATCATCACGATGACATCGTCATCACCAGGCTTCGCCCCGCTTAACGCCTCGTCAAAGTAACGTTTCGGCACCGTATAACGCAGATGATTCAGCGCCAGCGCCATGCTGCGGTGGTCAATGGCATGGGCCAGATCGTCGACGATATCCAGCGTTACATCACCACCTAACGCCGTCAGACGCTGTTCCGCCAGCTGCGCATGATGCAGCGGGATCTGCTCATCATAATCCCCGTGAATCAGATGCACCGTGGTGCGGGTGCTGGCTTTCTCGGGCAGCGTAACGAAACGGCCATTAAACACTACCGCACGTCCCGCCAAATCGGCATGCGCTTTTACCCCTTCCAGCACCATGCTGCCGCCCTGAGAAAAGCCGATCAGCGCTGTGGCTTCTGCCCGGACACCGCTCTGCTGCTGCCAGTGACGGACTGACTCAACAAACTGCGGCATCGCGGCGTCAACCCGCTGCTGAACCGTCTGGTCATGTAAATCCGCTTCGGTAAACCACTGGCGGCCTGCAGCGGGCGACCCGACCGATACCACCAGCGCCTCCGGAAAGGTGCGGGCAAACCAGCTGCCGATCTCGCCCATTGAATCCGGATTGTCGCCCACGCCGTGATAAAGCAGAAACAGCTGGGCCGCCGTGGCGGGCTGTTGAACGATTACATATTTCAGTGTCATGTTGACCTCCTGTTTTCACTCTACGCCGCCGGGCGCGAAATGATATGAGGAATATTTGAACCCGCCGGTCGAATTATTTCAACGACTGACGCAGAACATCTGCATCAATGCCCGGCAGGGTTTCAAGCGCGGTGGCGGTCTGCTGACGCAGCGCAGTAATCAACGCTTTACGTCCACTCAGTCCCGCCTGTCGGGCCAGCGTGCTGAGCGAATCCGGCGCGGCAATCGCAGCTTCCAGCAGCGGTAACGGCTGCAGCGTGATACCAGTCAGCCGCTGCAACACCGGCAAACTGGCCTCCAGCGGCCGTTGTGCCCAGGCAAAACCGGCGGCCAGCCAGGTATCCTGATCGCTAAAACCCGCGTCACGACACTCCACAAGGCCTGCCGGAAGCGCGACAGGCTGATGTAAAAGCGGCCAGTCGCGTGCCAGTTGTTGTGCCGCGCGTTGCTGCAACGCCTCTCCGGCAGCTGAACAGGCCAGCATCGCCATCGCGGCGTAACACCCGCTGCTCGCCTCGCGCTGACTGCCGATTCGCACCAGGATAAAACCACAGGCGCGCCAGAAGGCCCAAAGAGACTCAGTGTAGCCGAAGCTGACGGAAAGATAGTCGTAATCAGCGGCAGCGTGACGGGCTGCGTCCACCAGCTGCTGGCCGATTCCATAGCGACGGCTTTCCGCCGCCACGGCAACACGGCTGATGCGCAGTGAGCGTAACGTTGCGGCCTCTGTCAATCCTGCATGTGCCGCCAGCGACTGAGCGACCAGGTTACCGCGTGGCCGACGTGTGCCAGCCCACACCGCCTGCGCCAGCGTCGGATCCAGCCCCCCCTCTTCCACCAGCCACAACGCGCCCTGCAACGCCGCTGTCTCGCCAGCCAGCCACAGCTGCATACCCGGCGCATCCAGCAGCCGACGTAAATCCAGCGGTGAGGTACGGTAATGCGCGCTGGTCAGCAGGCGATAAGCCGCCTGCAACGCCGGAAAATCGTCGCGGGAAACAGGATGCGGGATCGCTGGGGAGGTGGGCGTGACGACGGGGGCATCATCAAACAACAGTGTCTGGTTGAGCCAGCGCTCCAGCGGATCGTGGCGCGACCAGCGCAGTGGCTCATCGAGAGTAAAATAGCGCACCTGCGGCAGTGCGGCGCAAAACTTGAGGATAAAGCCGCGCCCGCTACCTTCGTAACCTTGTACGGTGGTGGTGAGTAACACCCGGGGAAAACGGCTGACCAGCGCCTGTAATAGCGGCGCGGGAATCGCCGCCGCTTCATCAATAATCAGCCACTCTGCGGCAGGCGGCGGCTCCAGAGCCAGCAGCGCGTCCGGTGCCATAAAATGAAATTGATCGCCAGCAAACGTCGCCAGTACCGCCGTTGAAGCTCTGGCCGGTGCGGTCACCAGCGCGTGACCATTGTGACGTGCCAGCATCCCCGCCAGCGCCGACTTTCCGCGGCCACGAGCGGCGGTCAGGACTGCCACGCCAGACGGCATTGCCAGCCACTGTTCCAGTACTGCCTGCTGCTGCTGCGGTGCCTGGCACTGCCAGCGTGGCCTGTCAGACAGCGCCGGCAAACGACACGGCTGATGCTGCCGCTCCAGCAGCACTTCGGCATCGGTCAGAATCTGCTGTTGCAGGTGGTAAACAAAGCGTGGCGTGGCGATGGGCTCGGCGACATCCGCCCAGCGCAGGCTATCGCCATCCGGCTGGTGCGGCCAGCGGTCCCACGGCGGGACCAGCAGCAGCAGCCAGCTACCGGCGGTTAAGGTGCCAGCCAGTGCGGCGAAGGCATCGGCGTGAAAGCCTTCGCGGGCATCAAAAATAGCATGATGAAATTCGCGTCCCAGCAGAGTACGCACTGCACCCGGCGCGCAGTGCGCACCGGGAAACAGCGCGCTGTGGGCTAGCGTCAGCCAGTCACCCGCCAGCGCATCACGCCACACGGCCGCCCGTGCCAGGCACCAGGCCGGATCGCCGCTGATGACCGCCAGC
>NZ_MLFN01000036.1 GCF_002095315.1 Pantoea conspicua | reverse complement strand
GATTTATTCAACAAAGCCTATAAAGGTTAGAAAATAGTCTGTAGCATTATCAATCAACCAGCCTGAATAAAGGATGCTTATGGCTTTACATGGAAAGTTCATAATCAATGACGCGTACTATTCACCATTATCTTTTCCGGGCGTGGGAACGTTCTTAGCGTTCTCTGGCAATGGCGCTTACCGCAACCGTGGAGCCTGTGGAATGATTTCCGGAGAGGGGCCTGTACCAGCAGGTAAATACTGGATTGTTGACCGGCCTCAGGGAGGGCTCAAATCACAATTAAATGCAGGTGTCAGGGATATTTATAACCGCTTTGCCAGCGGCGCTACGTTCAGGCATTCCGAATGGTTCGCAATATGGCGGGATGATTGGACGATCGATGATTACACATGGGTAGAGAACGTTAAACGAGGTAACTTTCGTTTGCATCCGGGCGCACTATCTGAAGGATGTATTACGCTTCCGCATGACTCTGATTATGCCATGTTACGTAACGCATTACTGAGAACGCAAAAGATAGCGGTTCCTTGTATGAAGCAACTAATGGCCTACGGAACGATTGAGGTAATTGCCAATGGCAAAACATGCCCTTAATCTTTTTATCAAAATAGCGCTGTTTACTGCGATTATGCTGCTGGTAGCTAAAGTGGTTCCCTATGATGGTTTAGTTGACGCGATAACGGCATTATTTGATTTTCAAAGTGCAGAGAGATTTACCCATTTCATTCTGGGTGAGCCTGACCCGGAGTCCTGGGAAGCGTTACAGGTTTACTTTAGTCTCTTAATAAACACACTGATCAGTGTTCCTGTCATGAGCGTGGTTCTCACTGTTTTTAAGGGCGTGGCGCATAATATTGAGCTGGCTCGTCTTCCTGAAGAGTGGGCTTTTTCAACATTACGCCGGTTAGCAAAGATATTCACGTTCACATTCATTTTTTGGATGCTGTTCCGCTGCCTGCCTTATCACGTTTTTTTTCCAGAAGAAGAGGTGTTTTCAGCATTTACTCTGGCGACATTGGTCGTTTTAAACCTGCTATTGACGATTGCCTGCTACAGCTTAATCACGAAGAAAATGACATTCAAAAGGAGTCTGTAAAATGCCTGTTCCCGCGTATATGTGGCTCAAAGATGACGGCGGTGCTGACATCAAAGGTTCAGTTGATGTTCAGGAACGTGAAGGAAGTATTGAAATTAGTACACAGATGACTGGAATGTACGGACCTGAAGAATTTTGGTTACAGATGCTTGAGCTCACTTTTAGCGCTGAAGCATCCGGCAAGAGATGAAGGGTTGTAATGAGATATTCAATTACAACCTCTCAGCACTACAACAAGCATTAACAATTCTGTTATCCGGATGCCCTCTGGCATAACTAAAAAAATCCCACACAAGCTTATAGGGATTTTGTAACGTATACGCCAGAAGAACTAAACGGAACCTGATTTTATGCAGGGTATCCAACTATAATGGCTCAGAATACTGTTTGTTATTTTCTGTGACGCCATGGCAGATCAATTATGGCTCTTTAGGTGATTTTAATCGTATAAAGAAAGGTAATGAAAAAATCATGGTAGATGAAATTAAGTAACGCATTTTCGCATTATCCAGAAGTCATAAAGGCTTTTAATTATTCAATAATGAGGAATTGAAACGATTACTCATATCCGAAGCTGAGCTGGATATGTAATTGGATGTGTGAGAAGTCGACGAACTGATGGATGAGTTTTTCAGCGAATATTGATTTTCAACTGCCTGCCTGGAGCAATAATAGTGTATCTGGCAGGGCCAGTGCCCGTTATAAAAGCATGTCTGGTCGTGTTCTTTGACACTTTGTATGCCGATTGAATCAGCTCCAGCGGGTTGTAGGCGGGTTAGCTAATTTCGTTATCCCGAAATGCTCATTTGCATCCTAAACGCTGATCTCTCAACCGTAGCGCTTTTACCAATCATTCAGGTGCTGACCCGCTCCTCACAGAACCAGCTTTAAAAGCCCCATTCCTCTCAGCATTTGAAACAGGTTCCAGATCTGACCATTGCGGGTTGCTTGCATCAGCAAAGGCTGGAGAATAACGGTATTACTCACGCCCGGACCCGGAGCTCATCATGAACAGTACCGTCTATGACGCTTTCCGCTGCCTGGAGCTGCTCGCTTCAGCGAGCCGGCCGCAAGGCATTCGCGAAATGGGACGTGAACTGTCGCTCGACTCGGCCAAAATAACGCGCCTGATGAAAACGCTGCTGGCGCTGGATATGGTGCATCGCGATGCGCGGCGCAAATACAGCCTTGGCATCGGTATCCATCGTCTCTCGGCCTACGCTATCCATAATTCAGCGTTTTATAATGCGGTGATCGGCATTCTGGAAGAGAGCGGAAATCCGGCTATTTCTATTGTTATCGGCGTCCTGAGCGGCACCAATGTGGTCTATATCATCCATACACGCGGAGGAGAAAGTATTGCCCGTGCTATCGGGAATTATCAATCCTATCCGGTTCATGACTCGGTGATTGGCATCAAATTATTATCAGCGATGAGTGATGAGGAAATTATCAGTCAAATTGGTATTCATGATTATCGGCTACTTAAAAACGATATCGAACAGGCACGCCGACATCAGGTGTTCGCCAAAGCCTATGGTCAGCATGATTATCGACTGGCATGTAATATCCCCGGCATGCCAGCGGCCATCGCCTTATCCAATATCAACAGTGAAAAGATGGATGTTGAGATGTTAAGTTTATACCTGATATCTGCCGCGAAAAAAATCAGTGGCGAACCGCTGCCTCTTTTAAATTAACAGTTTACAGCGCTTCGCCGTTTCGGCAACCGACTGCCCGGGCCTGTACAACGACGAACCTATCCCGACGCTGTCATAGTGAACCAGATAGTCAGCCGCATTATCGACCGTTATCCCGCCGACCGCTGAAAACCGTACCGGCTGAGAAAGCGGACCTTTGATCAGTTGCGGATAATTAACCGGCAATGCGCAGGCCGGAAATATTTTCATCACCTCCACGCCCAGTTCCGCAGCAAGGAAAATTTCGCTGGCGCTAAACACTCCGGCATACACCGCTAATCCCTGCTTTTTCGCCTGGGTTATCACCTGCGGATTAAGATTGGGTGTGAGAATAAACCGGGCTCCGGCGGCAAGGCTTTCATCGACCTGGCGGCGATTAACCACCGTTCCTGCGCCAATATTCAGGCGGGGACCGAAGTGCTTAACCGCTCTCTGAATACTGGATTGCCAGTCAGGCGAGTTAGTGGTGATTTCTGCCTGGCTGATGTCATTATCCAGCAGGCAGCGGATATGTTGATTAACCTCTTCAGGACGAATGCCGCGTAATATAGCGATAACCTGTGAGCTAATAGTCATGGCGGAACACCTCATTCAGACCGGCTATTAAGGCGGTTTCCGCAGGCAGAAATTCTGCCGGCTGATTAAGCGCCTCACAGGCCAGCCGGTAATGCGCTAACAGGCTTTCACTACCGATAAAACAGATCGTCTCCGGGCCGGTAGCACCCAATAAAACTTCATGGCCAATCAGTAACCCGGATAGCCATGCAGAGGCCGCCTCTGCCGCAAGAGCATTAAGGATATAACGACCCCGACAGCGAAATAGTTCGCTAATCAAATCGGTTTGCTGATGCTGAATAGTCTGCGCCGTTTCAATACCGCTTAGAAATGCTTCATCTGACCAGCATTGCTCGGGCAATCCTTTGCCCAGCACCGAGTGATTAAGCAATAGCGCATAGAGCTCACCGGTCATCAGCGTCTGTAAGCGGGTTACCTGCTGCTGTTGTCGATCGATTCTGAGCCACTTGCTGTGGGTGCCAACAGCGGCAAAGTTCTTTACAGTAGAGAGCATCAACGCGCCGGCCAGTTGCATCTCTTCTCCACGGCAGATTTCATTCACCCGTCGGTCACAGATCCCCGGACGCAGACTCACCGGGTTCGGGATGATCCCCGGCAGCGGCTGGCCTTTACCGAAAAGCGCGCTGAAGCTAAGCGGTAGAGTGAGATAGCCCGCGTCAGCGAGGCCGATATTGCTGCCAATCATGCCGCACAATATCACCGGCAGCTGTTCGTCGTAGGCCTCGCCGAGCCTTAACAGCTGCTGCTGCAATATCAACGGCAAAGCATCGCGCTGGCATTTACCGACCCCGCAGTCCGCCTCGACCGTTTTGATCATCCTGCCATCTCGTACGCTCAGCGCCCGAAAATTACTGGTGCCCCAGTCGACCGCGATATAGTTCATGCCTGCCTCTCCAGTACCGCCAGCGGCAGCGCATCGGTCAGTTCCTTCAGCTCCTGACGGGTTATCTCATCCAGACTCTTTGCCGGTTCGCGGACGTAATCACTGGCAAAAATACCCGCCCGGTGCAGCACGGTTTTATGAATAGCCACGCCGATACCGGGCTGGACACCGTAGCGAAGAAAGGGCAGGTAACGGTAAAAATGGCTCTGGGCTGCTTTTCGATCCTGATGCCAGCAGTGAAGAATGGTATTAATCACGTCCGGAAATTCGCAGGCGGGCATCGTGCCGGTTATCCCCCGGCAGAGCTCTTCAAACAGAAAGCCAGCATTCAGGCCGCCAAACAGGCCGACCCGATCGCCTAATGCCTGTTTCAGTGCGCTGATTTTTAGCGTCGTCGGTGGCTGCTCAACTTTGATGTACTTGATGGTCGGGAAATCTTCGCAAACACGGACCAGCGTCGTCACCGGCATGGTCACGCCGGTCATCAGCGGCGCATCCTGAATCATGATATCGATGCTGCACGCCTGACTGATATCCCGCCAGAAGCGGTAGAGCTCTTCCGGACCGGGTTTAACCACGGCGGGTGGATTAACCATGGCGATATCGGCACCCCAACGCTGTACCCGGTTGATCTCATCAATCGCGACGGCTGAAGAGGCACCGCCCGCCGCCGCCACCAGCGGCAAATCGCCGACCTGTTTTTTGACGCAGTAAAAAAGCGCCTGCTTCTCATCCTGCGTCAGAGCATAGCCTTCAGAAGCATTGCCAAACAGCGCCAGGCCATCAACACCCTGCTGCAACAGAAAGCGGACCAGGCGTTCAACCGAGGCAAGATCCAGCTCGCCTTGTTCAGTAAATGCGGTTGCCAGAATGGGTACGTTACCTTTTAGCATGTTGCCTCCGTCAGATGTTTGCGTAGACGATCTTCATCGATTTCAATCCCCAGTCCGGCACCCTGTGGCAACTGATACGCGCCTTGTTCACAGACCAGCGGCTGTTTAAGTAACTGATTAGCCACGTTGAAAACCGGAGGCTGGTACTCAAGCATAAACAGATTAGGAATAGCGGCAGCGGCATGAATTGAGGCGGCGATACACGGCCCCTGGCCTACGCTCAGATGAGGGGCTATACGCAGGTTCCAGGTTTCCGCCAGCGCGGCGATATGCATCAGTTCACTGATACCGGTACGGCCTACATCAGGTTGCAGAATGTCTGCGGCGCGTTGCTCAATCAGCGGCTTAAACTGGTAGCGGGTGCGTTCCGTTTCACCCAGCGCAATGGCTATCGGGCTTTTGGCGCGCAGTTCACGATGACCGGCAACATCTTCAGGCAGCAGCGGCGCCTCAAGGAAGCCGACACCAAGCGTATGCAGGCGCTGTGAGAGTTCACTTGCTTCGGCCACGCTGTAATTCCAGTGGGCATCAACGAACAGTTGTGCTTCCGGCCCGAGCGCTTCACGGATAACTTTTACATTGTGGATGTCTTCGCTGACGCCATAACCCAATGCCAGCTTAAAGGCGTTGAATCCTTTTTCCTGCCAGCGTCTGGCCAGTAGCGCACGGGATTCCAGATCCGGTTCCGGCAAGCCGGAGACATAGCAAGGAATCGTCTCGCGGTAGGCTCCCCCGAGCAGCTGATACACCGGCAAATTGAGGATCTGGCCTTTAAGATCCCACAGGGCAATATCTACGGCGGCCAGCGCATCAATATGGTAGCCCGTGATATGGCCGCGATCGCGCATCGCATCGTACATGCGTGAATTCAGCACAGCGCTATCGAACGGCGATCGACCGATAATTAACGGCCTGAAAAGCTGGTTGATCAGTTCAGCAATCACCTGCGGCACCACCGGTGCCAGCGCCTCGCCCCAGCCGACGTGGCCGTCTCGGGTGGTTATCTTTACCAGGCAGGTTTCCATCTTGCGGGAATAGACACAGCGGTATTCAGGGCGATAATAATAATCCGCTTCATCGCCAGTGGCCTTGCCGCCCAGATAGATCTGGTCAGCGGCAATTTTCAGCGGAAAGCATTCAACCTGACTGATTTGCATAGTAACTCCGGTTCAGATTAATCAAGGATTTTGCCGGCGGTCTCTTTGGCGAACCACACCGCAATAAAAGAGACGAGGGCAGTGATCATCACATACCAGGCGGGAGAGAGCGGATCGCCGGTCCAGGCAATCAGGCTGGCTGAGGCCAGAGGCGTTACGCCACCAAACACCGCGACGGTCAGGTTGTAGGCGACAGCAATGCCGCCGTAGCGAATCGCGGTGGGGAAAAGCTCCACCATCGCTGCGCCACAGCCGCCGTTAAACATGGCGACAAACACCCCCAGCAGGCTCATGGCCGCTATCGACGTCATCACCGAGCCTTGCGTCATCAGCAACATGGCGGGATAGGTGAGCAGAATGAAGCCGCCACATCCCATCAGCATCAACGGACGGCGTCCCCAGCGATCGGAAAGATAGCCGGTAAGCGGCATACAGACAGCGACACTGAGCAAGCCCAGCGTGGTGATGAGATAAGAGTCGGTCCGGCTGTAATGCAGGTGGGTGGAGAGGTAGCCCGGCATAAAGGATTGTAGCACCCAGCTGCTGACCGCTTTAACCACCACAAAGCCGACGCAGAAAAGCAGGGCGCGCCCGGATGAGCTGAGCGTTTTACGCAGCGGCGATTTCTCGATCTTTCCGCTGGCCTGCAGCTTATGAAACGCAGCCGAGTCTTCCATATTGCGGCGCATATACAGCCCACCCAGGCCGAGCGGGGCGGCAAGCAGGAAGGGAATACGCCATCCCCAGTCGTTCATTGCAGCGTCGCCTAACGTATGGGTCAGCAGCAGTACCAGCCCTGAGCCACAAACAAAGGCCATAAAGCTGAAGTTTTCACTCCAGCAGGTGAGGGTAGCCCGCCGGTTCGGTTCGGCGCTTTCGGCCAGATAAGTGATAACGCCGGAGCTTTCACCGCCCGCCGCAAAGCCCTGCACCAGTCGGGTTATCACCAGCAGGATAGGGGCGATAATGCCCGCCTGGTGCCACGTCGGTAAAATCCCCATCACGAAGGTTGAGAGTGAGGTAATCACAATCACCGTGACCAGCACTTTGCGTCGGCCCAGACGATCGCCCATTGAGCCAAAGAACAGCCCGCCCAATGGACGCATAAGAAAGCCGGAACCGAACACGGCAAAAGATTTTAACAGTGCGGTCGCCGGATCGGCGCTGACAAAAAAGTTGCTGGCGATAATCGCCGCCAGGGTGCCGTACAAGCCAAAGTCAAACCACTCGATAAAGTGACCTATCCCGGCAGACATCATAATTTTGGCGGTGCGTCTGGGCGAACGTTTAACTGTCGTCGGCGCGACCTCAATACCGTACTGGCGGGCTGAATGATCCATACGCTCTCCTGAAGGTGATAACGATGACTGCATCGTTTAGCTGATGGAATGAGCGTATGAGCTTTAGGCGGAGCATGTCGGAACGGGCGAGGATTGCGTGAGGTGGAGCAAAGATTGAATCGTTTTTTTGCTTCACATAGTGAAGCAACGAACGGTGCGCCGGTGAAATGCAGGTATCTGCGCGGCACCCACCCTGTTAACTAACCTTTTAATGAAAGAAGCGGCCAGCGCAGCAGAGAGTTCTTTTCTCCGCCACGCTGGCCGTTGCGATTACCTTATCAGCTAACCCACATCACGCCATCTTCAGCCGCTGTAGCCGTTTCTCGCGGCGGATTTTGCGCTCTTCCATCACCGCCACCATCGCCATCAGAGAGATACAGGCGATAGCGGCGGCATCCAGTGCGGCAAAGGTGCCGGCCCAGCCGGTCAGGCCGAAAATCGGCGTGCCGTCGGCGATCATGCCCAGGCCGAGTTTGGCGAAGCTGTCACCAATCAGATAGGCGAAGGTGCCTTTGATGCCATCTGCTGCGCCGATGGCTTTTTTCGGCACAAAGCCGACCGCGGCGACGCCGATTAACAGCTGCGGACCAAACACCAGAAAACCGAGCGCAAACAGCGAAGCCAGATAGATATACTGGTTGCTGGCATGCTGATAGATCCCCAGCGTGGCGATAATCAGCGCCAGCGCTACACAGGCCACCAGCCCGCGACGACCGTTGGCCAGATCGGATAACCAGCCCCACAGCAGGGTGCCGACCAGCGCGCCGACTTCAAACAGGGTAAAGCCCTGAATCGCCACCTCTTTAGAGAGTTTCAGCTCCTGAAACGCGTAAACGGTTGACCACTGATCGATGCCGATGCGCACCACATACAGGAAGATGTTGGCGAAGCACAGCAGCCAGATCACTTTGTTTTTCAGCACGTACTCAACAAAGATCTGCCATTTGGTCATCGACTCATTTTCGGCTTCTTTATCTTCTTCGCTCAGCTCTTCGCCAAACAGCTCTTCGGCTTTGCCCAGCCCATAGGACTCCGGCGAATCACTGCCGAAACGCAGGCCGATAAAGCCGACGATCAGCGCGATGATCGACGGGAAGATAAACATTCCAATCACGTGACCGTCGAACAGATAATTAGCACCAAACAGCGCCACGCCTGCCGCACCGGCACCGCCGAGGTTGTGCGAGATGTTCCACATCCCCAGATAGGTGCCACGCTTACGGCGCGGGGTCCATTTGGTGATGGTGGAGTAGCTGCAGGAGCCGCCGGTACTCTGGAAGAATCCGCTCAAGGCATAAAACGCAATCATCAGAAATAAACTGACCGATCCGGTGCCCATGCTGGCGCTGAAGCCCAGCATACAGATGGCCGACAGGATCAGCATAAACGGCAGGAACTGCTTGGTGTTTTTGCCATCGGCGTAATAGGAGACCAGCGTTTTACCGACGCCGTAGGTGATCGAGAAGCCGAGGCCAATCATCCCCAGCTGCGTCATGCTCAGCCCGTAGGTGGTGATCATGTCGTTCTGCGCAATGTTGAAGTTCTTGCGGATCAGATACATGGTCAGGTAGCCGATAAACACCACCAGATAGGACTGCATAAAAGGTCTGAACCACAGCTTGCGCCGTACGTCGAGCGGCAGGTCCAGGGTCGGCTTGCGCACCTGTTTGAGAAAGGCCAGCATGGATGGGGGTTCTCCTGGTTGGAAAAGCTGCAACGGGCAGCGAATGGCTGGCATTGTAAAAAGCAGCCACCCGCCTGGCCTGAGACAACCGCCAGGCGAAACCAGGAAAATGTCTTAGTTTTGCCCCGGATGAGGCAAAAAGGAGAGGCGCATCACGCTTCGTCGACCGGACGTGGCGCCTGCGCATTGAGAAACGGCAGCAACAGCAGCGCGGAGATCCCGGCCGCAATCGCAATCACCGCAAAGAAGCCGCTCCAGTGCCAGCTGTCGATCACCCACGCCAGCGGCCAGCCGGAGAGCGACGCGCCCAGATAGGCGAACAGCCCGACAAAGCCGGTCGCCGCACCTGCCGCATCCTTGTGAGAGCACTCGGCCGCCGCCATGCCAATCAGCATCTGCGGCCCCGAGACAAAGAAGCCGGTAGTGAAAAAGCACGCCGTCTGCATCACGTAACTGCTGAACGGCATCAGCCACAGCGATCCCACCGACAGCAGGATCCCGGCGGCGAAAATCAGGTTCATCGGGCCGCGGTTGCCGTTAAACAGTTTGTCCGATCCCCAGCCGGCCACCAGCGCACCAATAAACCCGCCCAGCTCAAACATCGTCACTGCTGAATTGGCGGTCACCAGATCGACGCCCAGCGTCTCTGAAATATAGAGATTGCCCCAGTCGTTGATCGCCGCGCGTACCACGTAAACCAGCACGTAACACAGCGCCAGCAGCCAGATGTAGGGGTTCAGCAGCACGTAGCGGGTGAGGATCGCTTTGCGGCTCAGGCCCGCGCCTTCCTGCTGCTGCGCCATCTGCATCTCATCCTGCCGCCAGTCGCCAACCTCCGGCAGGCCAACGGTCTGAGGTCGATCGCGCAGTCGCCAGCAGAGAAACAAGCCGGCCAGAATCGCTAATCCGCCCGCCACCATCATCCCGCTGCGCCAGCCGTAGTGCAGCGCCACCGCCCCGATCATAATCGGGATCAGGGCGCCACCGACGTTGTGTGCGGTGTTCCACAGCGCCCACCAGCCGCCGCGCTCGTTACGCGAATACCAGGCGGTCAGCAGGCGGGCGCAGACCGGCGCGCCCCAGCCCTGGAAAAAGGCGTTAACCGCCCATAGCAGGGCAAAAGCCCACAGCGAGGTAGAGAAGCCGAACAGGATGTTCACCACCCCGGTGGCAATCAGCCCCAGCCCCATAAAGTAGCGGGCGTTGGAACGGTCGCTGACGATGCCGGAGAAAAATTTTGACAGGCCGTAGGTGATGTAAAACAGCGTCGCCAGCAGGCCGATATCGGTGCGGGACATCACGCCGCTGGCGAGGATCTCCGGGGCGGCGGCGTTGAAGCTTTTGCGGGTGAAATAGAACAGCGCATAGCCCAGCCAGATGGTCACCATGATATGCCGTCGCCAGTAGCGATAGCGGCGATCGATCTCCGCTTTATCCTGCAGTGGCACGGCGTTGGCCGGGGTTTTCAGAAAGCTAAACACATTCACTCCTCACACCGTACGCAGCGGCAGATGGACGCTGACGCGGGTGCCGTGGGTACAGGATATCGCCAGCGTGCCGCCCAGCGCGGTTACCCGTTCGCGCATCCCGGCCAGACCAAAACCCTGCAGGCCGGAACCGGACGGCAGGCCGCAGCCATCATCTTCAATCACCAGCATTACGCGTTCATCCTGCTGCCAGCCTTTGAGCGTCACCGCACTGGCGCTGGCGTGCTTCACGATATTGTTCAGTCCTTCCTGGCAGACGCGGAACAGCGTGACGCGCTGGCCTTCGCTGAGCAGGTTCTCATCAACGTGCCAGTCGAGATGGCTGACGATGCCGCGATCGTCGAGTTCCATCTCACGCATCAGCGAGCGGACCGCCTGCTCCAGCGAGAGATCATCTAACTGACGCGGTCGTAGCCGTCCCAGCAGTCGCCGCACCGAATCGTACACCCCCAGCGACAGCTGCTCGATGTGCGCGCCGCTCTGGATCACCCGGCCATTATCGGGTGCCAGCCGCTGGACGATGCCCGCCTGGGTACGGATCGCGGTGATGGTCTGGCCGATGTCGTCGTGCAGCTCACGCGCCACCTCCTGGCGCACACTCTCTTCAGTTTCCACCAGACGTTCAGCCAGCCGCCGGTTGCGCGCCAGCTCATGCTGCAGCGACTGATTCAGTTCACGCAGCCGCTGGATACCGGCACCCAGCAGCAACCCGGTCAGGCTTTGCGCCAGCAGCGACAGCAGCAGATCGACCGGATGATCGTGCCAGGTCTGGCTGGCAATCAGGGCGATGGCGTTCATCAGGGTGGCAATCAGCGCGCCCTGCCAGCCGTAGTGCCACGCCAGCGCGATAATCGGCAGCGCCAGACAGAACGGGGTAAAGCGCGACAGCTCCGCTGGCAGGCCAAGCTGCAACCCCAGGCTGATGATAAACAGCAGCAGATACCAGATGAGATGCCGGGCGCGCCAGTTAACCGGCTGGGAGATCAGCGCCGGGCCCAGCGGCTGCCAGCGGGTGCGGGTGAGATAGTGCCAGATAACCAGGCAGGTCGGAGCCAGCGTCAGGCCGCCGGTAAGCGTCAGCAGCAGGGCGTTCAGCATCGCCTGCTGACCGGCCCACGGCAGCGATTGCAGCAGTGCGGCGGCGATCAGCGCGGCACCCTGACGCAGCAGCGTGCGCCAGTCGCGCTGGTGGCGGTAACGGGAGATCAGCGCCACCGGCAGTAATGTCAGCAAGCCGCCGAGCATCAGCAGCGGCAGATGCGCCAGCGCCACTTCGTGCGACAGCCAGATCAGCAGCATCCACTCGCTGATCACCAGCACCGGCCAGTAGCCGCGCGGGCACTGCAACATCAGCCCCAGCCGCAGGCCAAACGGAAACAGCAGCACCGCCAGCTCGGGCCGTTCCACCAGATGCAAACTGATGCTCCACAGGCAGAACCAGGCCGCCGAGAAGATGCAGACGCTGGCGGCCACCGATATCAGCCGCGACAGAAGCGGCGTCATTGCCAGCCGTCAAACATGCGGCGCGCCAGCTCGACGTCGTTGCTGACGCCGAGTTTTTCCATCAGGTTGGCGCGATGAACGTGAACGGTTTTGGGCGACAGCCCTAGCTCGGCCGCAATGCTTTTTACCGGCATCCCCTGCGACAGTTTCGCGGCCACCTGGCGTTCGCGGCGGGTCAGCGGGTCCTGACGTCCGGCGGCCAGTTTAAGGGCGATCTCTGGCGTCAGGTAACAGCCACCGGCCGAGACCGTGCGCACTGCAGCGATCAGCTCATCGGGGCGACAGCGTTTGGAGAGATAACCGCGCGCGCCAGCGTTAAGCGCCTGTTCAACCAGTGCCGGGCTGTCGTGTACCGACAGCATGATGATGGCTAACCCGCTGGGAAGCTGGCTCAGCAGCTCCAGCCCGGAGAGATCGGGCATTGAGATGTCGCAGATGCAGACCTGAACGCCGCGTCCCGGTAAACCCGCCAGCGCCTCACGGCCCGATCCAAACTCAGCCACAACCTGAAAATCGGGTTCCAGCCCCAGCAACTGGGCAAACCCGGAGCGGACGATCAGGTGATCGTCAATAAGCGCGATGGTAATCATGATGCGTTCCTGGCGGGTAAATTCGCGCTTACCTTAGCGATAAGCGCATGGCTGTTCAAGTCGTGAGCAGTCTGTCGCGTGAACGGTGGCGGGATGGTGATCCTGGTGGGATTGGGGCGATCATCACGACTTTACCTGTTCGGCTATGTTGCTGAACTGTCTGGCTGAACTGTCTGGCTGAACGATCTCCGGGAGAGTCACGTATTACCCGGGTCCTGCTTAGACAGCAGTGAGCCATATGGACAAGCAGGCACATTTTTAGCGAGCCAGATATCCTTAACGCACGTTATCCTTTCCAAACCAGGGTTTTCTGATTTCGATATCTACGGGTGTCAGACGAAACGTATCGTTATTATATTTATCTTTAGCACAATTTAATTCGTAAAATCCCCAGTAGCCAGGGTTAGAGAAATAGAGAGTGTATTTATCGCTATTGAAGCCAAAGTATCTCTCATCCTCCCTTTTTATTATTAACTTTCCACACTTCGCCTCATCACGCCATTCAAATCGGGTTGCGTGATCTAAAACTGAGGAGAGGATGTTTGCTCCCCAATGTGGAATCGCGAAAAGTACTACGGATACCGCCAGAAAAAAAGCGATTAACGTTGCGGTCTGATAACCTTCGGTTTTGTCTGCCTGAGTAATGAAAATCAGGTAGCTTACCGGCTGGAGCAGCAATGCCAGTGCCATAATTGAAAAAACAAACTTCCAGATGAATTCCGTATAAGGTACGGAGGAAATACTCAATGCGCTGAATTGGGTAAAATAACTTGATGCCAGTGCATTAGTTAAAATAAAACAGAGCGGCAGGAAAAACCAGAGCGTCAACCTGATTTTACGCAAGGAGAGATTTCCATTTTTTTCTAAATCATAGAAAGTCAGAATGCCGCCCGCAAGCGTTAATAAAATAAAGGTAAGAAACAGAATTCTGCCTGTAAAAACAAAGCCCAGGGGGAGTGCTATATAAGTTAACCCAAATACTAACCACGAGAGTAACGATAGTGTACCGGCGACTTTGTTCAGGGTGCGATTCTGATATTTGAAAATAAAGGTATGAAATATCGCTAATGCTCTGTGAGGCAGGAAAATTATAGATGAAATGATAATTATCAAGCCTGTTGAACCTACTATTTCCTTAATGTTTTTTTCAAAGCCGGAAGATCCTATGATAGTGACTAAAGTGAATAAAATAATCAGATCTAATCTGTATTGCTGGGTAACCCTCTTTAGTTCTTTCAAAAAAGGCATATTACATCCCTGATAATTTAATATTTGTAGATAATATTCTATAGAGTGCGCGATGAAAATGGGAGAGTGATAAAATTCATTGTTTTTTGATGGGAAATATCAGTAATTCAGAAGGATAAGTAAAGCCCGATGAGTAAGGGTATGGTGATAATAACCTAATGCAGCGAATCAGCAGTCATCATGTTTAAGCAGTTAAGGGCCGCTTACCGCAGCCCCGCGAACTATTAATGCAGGCAGCACTGCTTATATTTTTTACCGCTGCCGCACGGGCAGGGATCGTTGCGGCCTGGCAGTTTTTCTACTGAGATCGGCTTCTGAGGCTCCGGCACCGCTTCGGGCTGGGAGATCCAGTGATCGTGCAGTGCCAGCGCAGCCGGGCGGATCGCCTCAATGCTGGCTTCCATCTCGTCCGGCGTCATCGCATCCAGTTTTTCGAGGTTCTCTTCCACGCCGTGTAGGGCGATGGCATCCAGCGCCGGTTGCAGATCCTGCGGCAGGGCAGACCAGTCGGTCAGTGACACACCGCGCATGTAGCCAAAGCACCACTCTTCCACCACGGTAAATTCCAGTCCTTCCATCTCACGGATGCCAAACAGCGGTTCGAACTGCTCAGGAAACTCAGAGAGCCGGTCAGCCACGTCATTCATGTGCTGGAAACAGAGCTCCATAAAACGCGTCATTTCACGTTCGTTGCTCCATTTTGGGATCAGCTTCTCGCCACCCCACAGCGCCACCAGCCATTTGCTCGGTTCGACGGTGGTTGGGCCGGACAGCACCGCAGTCAGCAGCCCGTCCAGCTCGGAGACATCGAGAATCGACGCTTCGCTGCCATATTTTTCCAGCATATCTTCCAGCCATTGCAGC
Organism: Pantoea conspicua; assembly: GCF_002095315.1. Lineage (GTDB taxonomy): Bacteria > Pseudomonadota > Gammaproteobacteria > Enterobacterales > Enterobacteriaceae > Pantoea > Pantoea conspicua. The sequence goes on along the minus strand of NZ_MLFN01000036.1, from coordinate 27,042 downwards.
TCTTTCTCGGACAGTGGGCCTTCTTTCATGCGGTTGCCTCCCGGGCATTTCAAAAATGTGAGCACGGCGTTCACGCCATAAAGCCGCAGCAGTGTACACCCTTGCTCGCCGCAACACAGCTTACCTCCGCCCTGACGGGCTTTTTTCCGGGCAGGTTATCACCCGGATACGGCGGCCGTTAATCCGCGTTTAGCGCCACTTTTAACCAGCTGAGGGTGCTATAGCCGCTGGCTGCTTTGTGATAGATTTTGCGCAATATGAAGGTCTGAGAAACGACTGCTAAAATTAATTGACTGATTATTATAATAAAAATGAGAACAGATTTTTTCTCCCGCCGGACAATGGCGTTACGCCGCGGGAGGACAGCGCACGGCCGCAGGCGCAGATCGCTTATCCTGCTGTGGCCTGCCATCACCCTGAGCCTCGCGGATTGCGGCACGCTGTCGCAGACCTCAGCACTGGTCGGCGATCGCGTTTACCTGACTCACACCACCTTCCGTGAAAACGTTGACGACATTGTGCGTCACTACATGCAGCAAAAGCAGGTTCCCGGCATCAGTATTGCGATCATTCATCGTCGCGGCCCGGCACAATTTTACGCCTATGGCGTGACCGATCGGGTAGCGGGGCAGCAAATCACCTGGCAGGTCGGCTACATTGGCGGCTATGCCAGCTTTATCGGCTACGATAGAGCCAATGGTAATGCGATTGTGGTGCTGCAAAATGGAGCAACTATTCAGGCATTGCGTTGTTGGTCGATCTGGCAACTAAGGATAGAGTGGTCGGACAGTAACCGGTGCGCGGTGAAACGAATAGCGTCGTCTTTCCTTACACTTAGCTTTGACGAGAGGGGAACTGTCTCGCTATAAAGATTGTCTTTAGCCTGTCTACTGTCACTAAAATCAATTTAACGTGGAAATCATTATGCGCAGGACTCAACGTGTACTTTTCTCGATGGGATTACTGGTTGGCTCGCTGAGCCTGATCCCTGCTGTGCAGGCCGCCGGTGAAGCAACGGATACCGTTCCGCCGCCGCCTCAGATTCAGCCCGCCAATCCTGCAACGCAGCCCGATGCTGCTAACGCTCAGCCGGATGCCGGTGCCGCGCAGACGCAGGTGCCGTCCAGCTCACAATCGAATGATGGCATTACACCGACCACGCCGTCGCCGTCCAATGGCGGACAACCGAACTACGATCTCAGCACCATCATCATCGACTACAAAGAGTACAAAGTCGGCGACACGGTGCCAGAAAAATACACCGATAAAACTTACACCATCGTTGAGTGGCAAAAACGTAATCTGCCTGCGCCGCAGGAGAATACTCACTGGGCCTACATCAACGCCAATTACATCCTGATCACCAATGACACCGGTAAAATTGTTATGGGGAAATCGGGCGATATCTTCTTCCGCGGTTAAAAACAGCGGATAAAAAATCAGCCGGTCATTGCGACCGGCTTTTTTTTAGCGGAAACGTTCTGCGCCAAAACTGGCCAGCATCGGATGTTTTTCTCCGCTGACGATTTCATCTGCCAGCAGTTCTCCGACGATCAATGCCAGCGTGGCACCGGAGTGGCTGAACGCCACGTAACAGCCCGGCACCTGCTGTAACTCACCCAGCACCGGATCGCCATCGCCCGGAATCGGCTTGAGACCGATCTTCCAGCTTTCTGCTTTGAGCGGCTGATCGCCACGTAACAACCGGCTCGCTTCCTGCGCCAGCTGCGCCACGATCTCTTCGTCAATCTGGTATTCCCCGCCGGTCAGCGGCTGGATATCCGCCTCATACCAGTCGTGGTCGATCGCATAACGGTTACCGGGGTTGGGGCGAACGGCAGCGCGCGGCGTGTTCAGCACCGCTTTCAGCTGATGCGGCGAGGGTTCGGTGAGCACCAGCATCGAAACCGGCGAACCGTTGGGGATAGTGACACCCAGCGGTGCCACCACCTCCGGCGTCCAGGGACCGCAGGCGACCAGTACCGCATCGGCGCGTAGCTCGCCTTTGTCACTGATGATGCCGCAGGCCCGGCCCCGATCGGTGATCACGCGTGCTTTACCGGCATGTTCGATAACTTCTCCGCCCAGCGCGCGCAACTGATTGACCAGATACTCCACCAGATGCGGCAGGCTGACCCAACCTTCACCTGGATTAAATATCGCCTGTGGCGGCAGCGCATCGGGATCGACCGCGGCATCCGCCTGTGCCACGTTTTCCGCCGTAATCAGCTGTGAATCGTAGCCGTGGGCTTTCTCATAGGCATGACGCGCCTGGGTGCCGGCCACGTCGTTATCGGACCAGCAGATCCCGCCGTCAAACCGCAGCCAGTCGAGCGTGGGGTGGCGGGCAAACAGGGTACGATAACGATCGATACCCGCCATGCGCAGCGCATGATACGGCTGCGACCGCTCGCCCGCGGAGTTGAGCCACGACAGCGAACGGCCCGAGGCACCGGAGCAGAGCGCGCCTTCAGTCACCAGCGTCACCGCCGCGCCGCGCTTTGCCAGCTCCAGCGCCGTTGAGACACCCAGCACGCCACCACCCAGCACCACCACTTTCATTTCAGTTTTTACCGCCATTATCAGGTTCCTTACTCAGTTACAGCACTTCAGAGAGAAAACGTTGCAGGCGCGGCGACTGCGGCGCATCGAAAAGGGCAGAGGGCGGTCCGGCTTCGACAATCTCCCCTTCGTCCATAAACACCACCTGATCCGCCACTTTGCGTGCAAAGCCCATTTCATGCGTCACCACCACCATCGTCATGCCGCGCCGACAGAGATCGGCCATCAGCGTCAGCACGCCTTTCACCAGTTCCGGATCGAGCGCCGAGGTCGCCTCATCAAACAGCATCACCTCCGGGTCCATCGCCAGCGCGCGGGCAATCGCCACCCGCTGCTGCTGACCGCCGGAGAGATCGCGAGGCCGATGGTCGGCGCGCGGACCCAGGCCGACCTCTTCCAGCCGCTGACGGGCAATTGCCATCGCCTGCGCTTTGGGCAGGCCTTTAACCCGCCACGGAGCCAGCGCCACGTTCTCCAGCGCGCTGTGATCGGGAAACAGATTGAAGTGCTGAAACACCATGCCGATCCGCAGCCGGAGCGCGTCAGGTTTGTCGCGCAGCACCGATCGATCGGCCAGCAGCACATCACCCGATTTCGGTTCATGCAGTCGGTTGATGCCGCGCAGCAGGGTCGATTTGCCCGAGCCGGATGGCCCGATAATGCAGGTGGTGCTGCCGGGGGCGACCCGCAGCGAGACGTTACGCAGCACCTCAATCGGGCCATAGGCCAGCGTCAGATCGCGCAGCTCAAGGCTGGCGCCGTGCCAGTTGGCTGTCGCAGCAGGGTTAGTCATGGTTGCCTCCGGTCAGCGGGTGAGTGGCCAGTGCGCCGTTGGGCTGCCTGACTTCCTCCACCTCTTTTAAGCCACTTTGCGGCGCGGTCAGACGACGGCGGCCGGTGCGGTAACGCACATCCACGTAGTTGACCATGTGCGTCAGCGGCACGGTGATGATCAGATAGAACAGCCCGGCCAGCATCAGCGGCGACAGATTGCCGGTCAGCACTGCCGCATCCTGGCCGACGCGAAACAGCTCGCGCTGCTGAGTCATCAGTCCCAGCAGGTAGACCAGCGAAGAGTCTTTGATGATAGCGATGAACTGATTGACGATGGCGGGCAGCACCCGGCGGATCCCCTGCGGGATCACTACCAGCCGCATCGCCCGGCCATAGCTCATCCCCAGTGCGCGACAGGCTTCCATCTGGCCGCGTTCGACGCTCTGAATACCGGCGCGAAAAATCTCGCCCATGTAGGCGCTGGCGATCAGGCTGAGGGCGAAGATCCCCAGAGGATAGGGCGTCGGGCCGAACAGCTGATAGCTGAACCGCGCCAGACCCTGACCAATCAGCAGAATAGTCAGAATCGACGGCAGACCGCGAAACAGATCGGTATAAAGCCGGGCGGGCAGGCGCAGCCAGCGCGAGGGCGAAATGCCCATCAGCGCCAGCAGCAGGCCAAACAGCGTGCCAAGCAGGGTGGCCGCCAGCGAGATAATCACCGTATTCACCAGCCCGGTGGTCAGCATCTGCGGCAGCACTTCCCTCATTGAGGAAAAATCAAAGAAGGTGCGGGAAAGAATGGTGAGCAAGTCCATCGCCGTCTCCATGCAGTGCGGGGTATTCCCCGGTTAACTCAGGACGCGAACGTCCGCCGCTTTACTGACCGCCAGGCAGATACTGTTTGGGCATTGGCGAGCCGGGGAACCACTTCTGGTAGAGCCGCTGCCAGGTACCGTCCTGCATCGCCGCTTTAATGGCGCTATCCAGTGCGGTCTTGAAGGCGGGCTTGCCTTTGGCGATGGCGATACCGGCCGGGGCGTCAAACGAGGGGATATCGGCGGCAGAGACCAGCTTAAAGCGGTCGGCGTAGCTTTTGGCGGCCTCATAGTCGAGGAAGATGGCGTCGAGCGTGCCGTTGTTGAGTGCCGAGACTGCGCTGTTGTTATCCGGGAAGCGCACGATGTCGGTCTGGGTGAAGTGTTCGACCGCATAGTTCTCCTGCAGCGTGCCCTGAACCACCCCGAGCCGCCGCTTTGTCAGGCTGGCGACATTCTTCACGCCGCTGTCGCTGCGGGTCAGCACGGTGAGAAAGCCCGCCAGATAGCCGGTGGAGAAGTCGACGGTTTTTTCACGTGCCGGGGTGATACCGATCGCCGCGACCGCCGCATCATACTGACCATTGGCGACCGCCGGCATGATGGCGGAGAAGTCCTGACCAATAAAATCGACCTTATCGATCCCCATGCGATGGGCGACATTTTTTGAAAAATTCGACGTCAAAGCCGGTGAACTGACCGCTGGCATCGGTGAAGGTATAGGGTTTAGAGTCGCCAACGCTGGCGACGCGTAACTGACCGGGTTCGATCAGGCCATAGGGATTGTCATTGCTGGCAGCCAGCGTAGAGAACGAAAGTGCACAGAGTGTGAGCAGAGTGCCGAACAGGGTGCCGGGCCGTTTGCCCGGCGTGGTTTGCGATTTCATAGCTCATCCGTTTTGCAGGTTTAAACATCAGAGACTGTTGAGCCGGTAATTATTTGAGACCGGTCTCAACGCAGGGGACACCTTAGGGACGCGGACGTTGTGAGACCGGTCTCAAAGGGTTACAATGAGTTTAAGCACAGCCTTTTTTCGGCGTCAATCTTCCTGTCATCAACCTGTGATTCAAAATAATTATGACCAGCCAGAAATTACGATCTAAAGCACCTACCGTGGCAGATGTGGCGCGCGCGGCAAAGGTTTCCAAGGCCCAGGCGGCACGTGCGCTTGGTGGCTATGGCGCGGTCAGTGATGAGGTGCAGGCGCGGGTAAACAGTGCTGCTGCCGCGCTGGGTTACCGGCCGAATGAGCTGGCGCGCAGCATGAATACCGGGCGTTCCAACACCATCGGCGTGATTGTCGGGGATATCGAGAATCCCCACTTCGGCCTTGCCCTGCGCGGCATGGCGGATGTGGCGCGCACCGCCGGTTACCACCTGCTGCTCAGCAACAGCGACGAAAAGCTGCAGGCGGAGCAGGATGCGGTGCGGGTGATGCTGGAGAAGCGGGTCGATGGCATTATCGTCGCTCCCAGCTGTTCAGCGCGCGATCAAAACAGCCATCTGATGCAGGTGCTGGAAGAGGGGAGGGCGTTGAAATTGTTCGATCGCGCAGTGACCGGGCTGGATGTGGAAGCGATCTGCTGTGAATTCACCGATGTGGCGGCTGACGCCACCCGCCGGCTACTGCAGAACGGCCACCGCCATATCGCTTATGTCACCAGCATGGCGCTGGCTGACGACTATCGTGCGCCGGACGATTTTGGCCTGACGCCGGTTGCCCAGCGCGTCGGTGGCATGATGCAGGCGTTCGTCGCGGCGGGCGTGGAATTTGATCCGTCGCTGGTGAAAGTGAATGCGCTGGATGAAGCGCAAATCGCCCGCATCGTGGCCGAGCTGTGGCAGCGCCCGCAGCCACCCAGCGCGCTGGTGGCCTCTGACAGCGTGGTGGCGATGTGGCTGCTGCGTGAGGTGACACAGCGCGGGCTGCGCATACCTGAAGATCTCTCGTTCGTGATGTATGACAACTTTCCGTGGAGCGAGATCGTGACGCCGCCGCTGACGGTGGTGGCGCAACCGGTATACGAGATGGGCCGTGAAGCGGCACGCCGGTTGATTGCTGAAATACGTGGCGAAGCGGCCGGTCCGATGCCGCGCTTTGATGCCCGGCTGGTAGTGCGCCAGTCCATTGCCGCGCCGGCCAGCGGCAGGTAACAAGCCGCTAACCCGGCCAGCCCAGCAGCCGGCGCAGCTGACGCACCGCCGCGCTGATCTGCGTACTGCTGCTGTTGCCGTAGCCCATCACTAAACCACGCTGCGCCGGTTCAGTCAGATAAAAGGTTGAGAGCGCTGCGGGCGCGTAACCTGCCTGAAGCAGCTGGCGGACAATTGCTATCTCGTCCTGAGCCGCATTGAGCGGCAGCACCAGATGCATCCCGCTGTCGCCGCCCAGTAAGGGGATCGGCTGGCCTGCCGCCTGCTGCAGCTCGCTGCGCAGCAGCGTCTGACGCTGGCGATAGAGGCGGCGCATCTTACTCAGATGCCGGCTGTAGTCGCCGCTGAGAATAAAGCGCGCCAGCGCCTGCTGCTCCAGCGGATTACCGCCGCGCAGCAGCTGATGCAACGCCGGTCGCAGATTGCTGACCAGCGGCGCGGGCAGCACCATAAAACCGATACGCAGGGCAGGAAACAGCGTCTTGCTGAAGGATCCGAGATAGATCACCGGCGCATTATCGGTCATCCCCTGCATAGCGGTAATCGGCTCGCCGTGGTGCCGGAAATCGCCGTCATAATCATCTTCGATAATCCACGCCTGCTGCTGCCGTGCAGCCGCAATCAGCGCCAGCCGCCGGGCTGCGCTCATCACCGCGCCAGTGGGATACTGATGGGTCGGTGTGGTGTAGATCAGGCGCGGCGGCGTCTGTTGCCAGTGTTGCGGCTGCGGCGCCAGCCCCTGCTGATCGATCGGGATCGGAACCAGCCGCAGATCGCCAGCCTGCATCGCCGTTCTGGCCCCGCGATAGCCCGGATCTTCAACCCAGCCATAATCGCCCGGATCGCTCAGCAGGGTGACACACAGCGTCAGCGCCTGCTGTGCCCCTTCGGTAATCACAATTTGTCCGGCGTCACATCGTACGCCGCGCGTGATGCGTAACTGCTGCGCCAGCGCGGCGCGCAGTTCGGGGTCACCCAGCGGATCGCCATAACCCAGCTGGCGCGGTGGCGTGTGGTTCAGTACATGATTCAGTGCCCGACGCCAGGCGGTCAGCGGGAAATGGTTCAGTGCCGGGATGCCGGGACGTAGCGGCAGTGTGCCGGTGTCGAAACGCTGGCTGAGCTGCAGGGCAGCAAGCCGTTTTGCCAGCGGCCAGTGGGCTAATCCGTTGTCATCCGGCCGGGCCGTCGGTAACGCCAGCAGGCTGACACGGCTGCCCTGCCGATCGCTCATCAGATAGCCTTCCGCCTGCAGTTGCGTCCAGACGTTAAGCACCGTATTACGTGAAACCTGTAGCTCAGCGGCCAGCTGTCGGGTGGCGGGTAACAGTGCGCCAGCCGCCAGCTGGCCCCGTAAAATGCCCTGCTTTATCCGCTGATAGAGCTGCTGTTGCAGCGTGGTGCCAGCGGCTGGCGTTAACGGTGCCAGCAACAACGGATGGCTCTCTGGTTTCATCACCTGCTCCTGTGGATCTATCATTTTCAAACATTGTGGTACTTTTTAACCCACCAGGATAGTGGCAATCTGCAGACATCAACGGAAGCCAGGAGGCGATATGTCACAACACACTAATCAGTATGGTCAGCCAGTCGGGCATCCATTGCCGGACTGGCAACCACGTCCTTTCCCCCAGCCGCAGGTTTTCAGCGGCGAGGTGTGCCGCCTTGAACCCTTCAGCGTGGCGCGTCATGGTGAGGCGCTGTTCGAAGCCTACGCAGCGGCGGATGATGGCCGCGACTGGACCTATATGTTTGTCGGGCCGTTTGATGACCGGCAGGCGTGGCAGGATCACGCGGCGCAGCTGGAGGCCAGTCGCGATCCACTGCACTTTGCGGTGATCGATCTTGCGACCGGGCAGGCGGCAGGCAGCCTGGCGTTGATGCGGATTCAGCCGGAGCATGGGGTAATCGAAGTCGGGCATGTGGCGTTTTCACCGCAGCTGAAGCGGACCCGAATGGCAACAGAAGCCCATTACCTGCTGATGCATTACGCCTTTGAGACGCTGGGTTATCGTCGCTATGAGTGGAAATGCGATAGCTGCAATGCGCCGTCACGCCGGGCGGCAGAACGTCTTGGTTTCCGGCACGAAGGTGTTTTTCGCCAGGCGGTTGTTTACAAAGGCCGCAGTCGCGATACCCGCTGGTTGTCGATTATTGACGGCGAATGGCCGCAGGTGAAAAAGGGCCTGCAGCGCTGGCTGGCCAGCGACAACTTTACTGCCGGGGGTCAGCAGCGCGAGAAGCTGGAAACATTGCGCGAGCGGCCCTGACCGGTTGCCAGATAGTCAGATAAACAGGGTCTTAATGGCCGCCACCAGCAGGGTGGTGGTCATCACCATAAACAGTCGTTTAATCCAGCGCATGTCGTTTTTAACGGTCACCATTTCATCCCTGAGCGTCTCTGTCGTCCGGGCCAGGCTGATGAGGCCTGCATCCAGTTTATCGACTTTGACTTCAAGCTGATTAAGCCGGATGCCCAGCTTATCGACCTTCCTTTCAACGTGCCCGAGACGCTCATCGATCTGGTCGACTTTACGTTCGACCTGCCCGAGACGCTTATCAAGCTGATCGACTTTACGTTCGACCTGCCCGAGACGCTCATCGATCTGACCGACTTTGCGCTCAACCTGGCCGAGACGTTCATCGACCTGATCGACTTTGCGTTCAATCTGACCGAGGCGCTTATCCATCTGATCGATTTTTTTCTCAACCTGGCCAACGCGCTCATCCAGCTGAACAACTTTTTTTTCAACGTTGCCGGTGCGCGTATCCACCTGATCAACTTTGCGTTCAACCCGGCTGAGTTGTTTATCATTCTGCTCGCCCGGCTTCCCTTGCTGCAACTCCGTAAAGATCTCCACCATCACCTCCGCCTGCTGGTCGTCGATCCCTGCCCGCTGCAGGGCTTTGAAGGCTTTGTGGGTATTCATCATAGCGCGGGTCATGGTTGCCTCTCCTTCGGCAATACGGTGATAGCGGCATGATGACAGGTCCAGCAAAGGGCGCCACAAAGCGGGTGTTATTTTGCGCGCCTTGCATGAAAATATCAATTAGTTCAACAAGTAACGTGAATTGGGTTGCGAGCGATCTCGCAAACTTTTACGTTGAGGGCGGGATGATCTCCGCTGCGTGACGCCGCAGCGGAGATCAGAAAAAGCAGAGGCTACGACTGCGGCACGATCCTGATTTCCACCATGCCAATACCCAGTTTGCGCGGGTCCTGACCGGTAATGTTGCCGATATTACTCAGCTGCGGCTCCGGCGGCGCAATGATCAGCTCATGCGTGGCGGTCGGGTTGTCAAAATGCAGCGTATGGGTCGACAAGGTTTCACCCAGCGACAACAGCTGCTGCTGATCCCCGACCCGCACCGGGATCTGGCGATGGGCATTAGCCCCGTAGGCGCGCGCGGTAATCACCAGGTCAAACTTCGCGGGTAACGGGTCGACGTACTCAATCTTCACTTCCGGTGCCAGATTGGCGTTGGACCAGCGGCCCCAGCTTTCCGGGCGCGAGATGCCGCTAAAACGTTTGATGCTCTGTGGTGCACCCGGCACGTCGAGCCTGAAGCTGTCGGCGCTGTAACGAATGTCATTATCCTCGATGCGGATCTGCGCCAGATTACGCTGATAAGCCGCATCGCTGGTGGCTGCGGTCGGGAATTTCACTTTGCCTTTCCACTGTGGCTGATCGATAAGCGTCACCGTGGGTGTTGCGCCAAGCTGGCCCATGGCCACACAAAAATCACCTGACAGCGCCAGCGACGGCTGCCACAGGCGCGCCATTTTGAAACAGCGATCGACCCAGAGAAACTTATCAGTCGAGGTGAAATCGGCCAGCTGATAGCGCAGCGGCGCTGAATATTCGCCTTCCGGCATCGGCTCCACGTGCTTATCGCTGATGCGGAACAGGATCGGTAATTTAAAGGTGGTGCCCGAGAAGCTGAAGGTATTCTTCGTCTGATCAACGGTAAAGCTGTCCATCATCTTCGGGAAATTCCACAGCTGGATAATGTCGGGCTTCCAGCTCACCACTTTGGTTTTCATCTCTTCAAACTGGGTCGAGAGCGAGATACTGCTCAGGCTGCTGCGCCCCAGGCCAATCGCGTTATCGCCACCGAGAATATCCAGCAGCGTCGCGCCGTTATCCAGCGTACTGCGGCGCGCATCAATCACTTCCGCCTGCGGTTTATCGCCGCGGATCACCATAAAGAGATCGTGGCGCGGCTGCTTAATCAGGTACTGATGGGCGGTGTTATTCATCGCCAGGTGGTCGGAGGTGACCACAATCACCGTCTGTTTAAACCACGGCGAGGCTTTGATCCGCTCAATCAGCCGCGCGATGTGCTCCTGCGAACAGGCGACCGCGCTAAATGACTGGTTCGGTTTACCCTCAAAGCTGTAGCTCTTGCGTTCACAACTACGGGAGATAAAGCCGTCGGGATGATGGGTATCGACCGTCAGGGTGAACAGCGCAAAAGGTTTATTGGATTGTGACAGTTCCTGATACTTTTCAAACACCTCATCCATTACCGTATCGTCGTAGTAACCCCAGTTATTGCGATAGGTCGGATCGGCAACGCGGCTTTTCAGCTCCTGCGCGCCATACAGGTTGGCCGGATCGAAGCCGTGCGATTTCAGGAACACATCTTTACCGGCGAAACGCAGGTCAGCGCCCTGAATAAACCAGTTCTGATAACCGGAATTTTTCAGGATGTCACCCAGGCAGACGTTCTGCGGGTAGAAGCTGGAGAGCGAGGCTGAGGCATTGCCGTCAAACGGCGCAAACAGCGGAATGCCGCACATTGAGGCAACCATACCCGCGATGGTGTAGTCGGTGCCTGGCAGCTGCTCGGTCTGGCTGAAATCGATACTCTGCTCTTTCAGGCGGCTGAGTTCCGGTGCCAGGCCGGGAAAGGCGTGCTGGTCAAAATAGGTGCGTTCCAGACTTTCGCCGTAGATATAGACCACGTTGAGGTGAGGCTGCGCAATGCGGTTACGCGGCACTCTATAAAAGGCGTCAAAATCGGAATCAGCCAGCTGGGTATGCGACACGATCAGCGACGTTACCTGACGAAACGCAGGCGTGGTCTGCACTGAACCCAGCGCGCAGGCGACCGCCAGCAGCGACCAGCCGATATGATGCGGCCGTTCACGCCGTCGCAATATCCACGACAGCAGGCAGAACAGCAAAAACAGCACGATGATCAGCCCGATGCCGGGCACCACGTATTTACTGACGCCCGCACCGGTCAGGCTGTTGGTCAGGGTATAGAGCACCGCATCATTGATGCCATCGCCGGTGAAATAGTTGCTGGCATAGAGCGTCGCATTCAGCACCACAAACAACACCAGCAGGATTAACACCACGAAGAACCAAAATTTGTTACGCCCGGCTTTACAGGAATAGATAGCAATGGCGGCCAGAAACAGCCCAAGTGACGCTAATTCGGACAACGGCAAATCCTCTCTTGATATGAGTACGCGGCACTTCAGAATTGCCGGCCACCTTCGGGGGGATGGTTTTTCGACAATCTATATTGGCTGTAATCCGGCTGCAACATATCCAGCCAGATTTGTGCGGTGAGGATCATATTGGTGAAAGCGGGTATCAGAGGGGGATCAGCCCTGACGGCGGCTGGCGCGCACCGTCAGTGAAGCAAAGTGGACCGCAATTTCAGAGTTTGCCGTTCAGGTATTGTGCTTCGCCATCGGCAAAGCTCCAGTCGCCTTTGTCATTGGTAATAAAGCTGATCATCAAATCGTTGCCCTGTACGCCGCAGTTCTCCCGCAGTTCACGCGCCAGTTCGGCCATAAAATACTGTTTCTGTTCGCTGCTGCGCGGGCTGGTGTAGACCCGCACCATCACCAGATTATCGCTGCGGCTGAATCCCAGCCCGGTATCCTGAAACACCATCTGATACCGCTTGTTTTCCTGAATAATCTGGTAGCGATCGCGCTCAGGCACCTGAAAAGCGGTGAGTACGGCACGGTGTGCCGCATCCAGCAGCGTGCGCAGTTCTGATTCTGAACGACCCTGAATAACATCAAATTGCAGCAGTGGCATTGGCGGTTCCTCGCGGTAAAAAAGCGTGTCTGTTACGACTATAGTGACCCCTTTATCTGCCGTGAAAAAGCGCGTAGCCTGAACTGATTATTCATTATATTGAACAATGTAAATGAAAGAGATGAAGACCGATACGCTATGGGATCATCTGCACTGGCTGACGGTGCTGGCGGAGCAGGGCAGTTTTACCCGTGCCGCAGAGCGTCTCGACGTTAGCAAAGCGGCGATGAGTCAGAAAATCAAAGAGCTGGAGCAGATGGCGGGCGTATTGCTGGTTCAGCGCACCACCCGCAGCATGCGGCTGACCTCAGCGGGTGAAAAGCTGGTGGAGGAGCTGCGCGAACCGTTTGCCCGCATCGAACAGAGCTTTTTCAGCGTGCGTGATACCGCCGGTCCGGTGCGTGGTCTGGTGCGGGTCACCGCGCCGGTAGCCTTTGCCCGTCAGCAGCTGGTGCCGCTTATTGGCGAGTTTCTGCATGACTATCCGCAGGTTCGCCTGCAGCTGGACGTCACTGACCGTATTGTGTCGCTGAGCAGTGAAGGGTTTGATCTGGCGATACGCCACAGTGACAGGCTGCCAGAAACCCACGTGGCACTGCCGCTGTGTGATACACGTACGCTACTGGTGGCCTCACCGGCCTATCTGGCTGCGCACGGGCTGCCGGTTATGCCACAGGATCTGGCCCGGCATAACTGCCTGTACTATCCACGCGGGGTGGAAGCGCCACGCTGGAGCTTTGTGAGCGGCGGCGGTGATGAACGGATTCAGGTGCAGATTCAGGGCTGTTTTGCCACCAATAACAGTGAGTCGATCCGTGATGCGGCGCTGCAGGGTTTAGGCATTGCGATGCTGCCCGACTTCAGCGCCAGGGCGGCGCTGGCGGACGGTGCACTGCAACAGGTGCTGCCAGAATGGCAGGCGGTCGAGGCGTTCGCCGCCCGCCTGTGGATTGTGCGGCCCTGGGCGGCACAGGTGCCACGTGCCGTCACCACCTTTACCCACTGGTTACGCGCGCGCTTTGACGGTTAGCGGCAGTGCCAGCGTCGGTGCGGTCTGCTGCATCATCTCACCCATCAGGCTGCGGCGATTATACAATCCCAGCCGCAGATTAAAGTCGAGATGCAGCCGCTCGTTCCCGGTTAATTTAATGATCGGCGGTGGTGATTGCGGCCGTTGCTGAAACAGCACGGAATGGGCGAAGGCGCTGCTGCTGTCGGCGTGAAGGCGCTGGTAAAAGTAAGCATTGGCTTCCCCTTTACGCAGATAGAGATTGGCGCGACGGTATTCGCGCATCGCCACCTGCTGTGCCAGCGACAGCAACTGACGCGATGGATTATCCATATTCTGCACAATCATCGGGAAATCATCGCGCTTTTTCAGATCCTGAAAATAGTTCTGGATGCCGACATTTTTAACCGGCGCCAGCTGCTTCAGCCACTCGCGGATAAACAGGTTTTGTGGCGCCGCGGCGACAAACCAGCTTTCAATCACCGGCGCGAGAAAGTTCAGGGTCCATTGTTCGCGGTAATAGCCGATCACATCCATCGATCGCTCCTGGTGAACACGATGCACCCAGGCAAGATCTTCAAACAGCAGGGTACTGCAATCAATGCCGATGCCGCCGTAGCGGTGAATCAGTTCAAGACGAATAATTTCACTTTTATGGGCCAGCGTCAGATCGGCAGTGATAAAGTCGAGATCGGGCAGCCATTGCGACAGGGTATGCCGGGTAATCAGATAAACCTGGTGATCGGGATTATCCCGACGGATTTTACTGATGTTCAGCGCCATTGAGGTGGGCAGCTGATCGTTATGCCAGTACATCCAGACAATCTTCGGAATCTCCGGCAGGCTTTTCTGCTGCGATATCAGCACCACATTCTCTTCCTGCTCCGGATCATATTCCGGTGCGCTAAAGAGGCCGTGTCGCTTTTTATTCCATAACATCTGACTACTGAATGATATTCTTTTCCAGTTGCGCCAGATCTTATGCGCAGGGCGTTGGCGATGTAAACTCATGGTGCACCTGTTGTTTTTATTTTCCCGTCATATTGCAGAAAGCGCGCCCGATAATTAATGACATAGCGGGGCGTTGCAGCCTGGCTGCAGTTTCAATGAGTGCGGGAATTATTAAAGGGTTTCCCTGATGGTGGCGCAGTGTAAAAGCGCGCGATAGTTTCCTCACGGCTGTTTTAAATTGCACTGCACCTTTTTAATAAAACATTATTTACACATAAGCTATTTCTTTTTTCGACTTTCGGATAATACGGAAATAAACCGGCCAGCCGATAAATATAATACGTTAATCAGCCTTAATCTTTTATTTCGCCTCGCTTTAATCGCTTTATAAGGAAATTCTGAATCACGCCGCAGAGGAATAGCCTGTGCCGTGGCCAGGTTGCCTTGCCGCTGCCGGATTGCGCTTAAATGGCCGCGTTAGCTCCGCTCATCAATCGCTAACATCGTGTCGTGCGTCGACGATTGTCTACGCTTAAGAAGGTCTTACTGAGAAAGGAGTGCGCATGCAGAGTGAATCTCACGGTTTACTGGCGGTGGACAAACAGGGTAACCGCGTCCTGTTTCTTAACCCGGAGACATTTGCGGTGCAGCGGGAACTTAACGCCTTTCCGCCGCGGCCGCACGAACTGGTGATGTTAACGGCATGGGGCAAAGCCTATGTGCCGATTTATGGCGATGGCGTTCACGGTAACAATCCGCATCCGGGTCATAAAGTGGCGATTATTGATTTACAGCGGCGGGAGATTAGCGGCTTCATTGACCTGTCGCCGCTGCGGGCGCCGCACAGTGGTCAGCTGGGCCGCGACGGCAAAGTTTATCTCTGCTGTGAGGAGAGTGCCGCGGTGGCGGTGATCGATCCGATCACTGACCAGCTGGAAAAAGTGATTCCGATCCCTTCCCATAATGCGCATCGCCTGACGCTGTCACCCAGCGGTCGCAAGTTATTTACTGATAACGAAGAGGACGCGACCATCACGGTGGTCGATCTGTGCGAAGCGGAAGGGCGGATCATCGATACTATTCTGCTGCCAGGGCCGATTGCCGGTATCGCCGCGTCACCCAAACATCCTTACCTGGTGGCGAGTGCCGCCGATGCGCCGCTGCTCTACGTTATTGATCGGCAGAGTCACCGGATTCGTCAGCGACTGGCGCTGCCGGGTCATCAGCGTGCATGTCAGGTGGTGCGGTTCAGCGCCGATGGCGAGCTGTTGGTAGCGATAGGTGAGGGGGAGCCGGTCATTACCCTGTTTGACGACCTGCTGAATCCGCTCGGCGATATTGCGGTCGGCAACACGCCGATGGATGGCTGCTTCAGCCCTGACAAGCAGCTGTTGCTGATCGCTAATCAGGGCGATGGCACGCTAAGCGTGATTGATCTGGCACAGCGGAAGGTGATTGCCACGCCGCGGGTGGGGACCGGTTGTGAAGTGTTAAGCTACTTTTCGCGCGATCAGATAAACGGCCGATGATAAATCGCCGAGCTCCAGTGACGGCTGCTGGCATGTTTTTCCGCCTGCCAGCCGCGTTTGCGCAGCTCGCGGGCGATCATTTTATTCATGATGCCGTGCCCCAGCAGCAGCACTGTTCCCTGTCGGGCATGTTCTATTAAGCGATCGGCGGCCAGCGAGGCGCGATGGCGTGCGTGCCGCAGCGATTCCGACTGACCGGCATAGCCGCACAGCCACAATACCCGCAGCAGCGCCAGCCAGAGCAGCGTCGGTAACTGGAGCTGACTGCCAGGTAACAGCGGTACCGCGACCTCACTGAATAGCGCATCGACCTCATGCGGTTGCAAACCGAGCTGGCTCAGTGATGAGCGGGCACGGGGCAACGGGCTGCAAACCACTACCGTTGCCTGACGCGCAATGGAGAGGCTACGCGGCGGTGGACCGTCGCTGACCTGTGACAGATCGTAGGCTTCGCACCACTCCGCCAGCGCCTGCACGTTGTGCCGGGGGCCAGGCGGGTGGTCTGGCTTACCGTGCCGCATTAAAATAATCGTCATAACCCTCCTTTCCTCTCTTCACCTCAGGGTAAAGCATTGCCTGCGTTTGCCAATCCCCGCCTCTTTTTTAGGAGAATGCTCAGGCTGTCATAAGGGGGTAACAGCGCTGTGCGATAACAGATCGCGATGAAAGGTATCGCTTATCGATTTAGCTTAATGATAAGAGAAAATGCTAATTTACAGAGTGCAGTGTATTTTTTTTGTGCAGGAGAAGTCGTGTAACAGGCTGAATTGGTGATAAAAATCGCTGGTGACGCAATGTAATAATGAAATTTATCTAACGCGTTACCTGAAGATCTATTGATTTATCTACGCGCGTAGATACACTACGTCCCCAGTGATTGCTCACGGTGCACGATGCACGGCAGGCACCATTGATTGTGAAGTTACATTCGCTCCATTAAAGCGACCGGTCAAAAAAGATCGGCGAAAACGAGCGAGGAGAACGATTCCAACACCAGGGAATCCCTTAACCTTTCATCATGGTTAGTCAACCGAACGTCGCCGTTGGGATGTTCCGCTAACAATCAGGGAACCGACCCATGGACGGGCGTTTTTCGATCTGCATACTCATACAGGGACCGGGTTATGACGGCACACAGCACCGTTAAGCAGCAGGCATCACTGCCTTCCACTTCAGCCGCCGACGAGCGGTTTAATACCCCCTCAGGCCGCAAAGATTTCTGGCGCGCCACTTTCTCATGCTGGTTAGGCACGGCGATGGAGTACGCGGATTTCGCGCTCTACGGCCTTGCCGCCGGCATTATTTTTGGTGACGTTTTCTTCCCGGAATCGACCCCGGCCATGGCGCTGCTCTCCAGCTTCGCCACCTGGTCAGTCGGCTTTATTGCCCGACCGATTGGAGCTCTGTTCTTCGGCTGGCTCGGTGACCGCAAAGGGCGCAAAGTGGTGATGATTGCCACTATCATCCTGATGGGTGTCTCCACCACCTTTATCGGTTTAATCCCCAGCTATGCGTCGATTGGCGTCTGGGCACCTGCCTGTCTGGTGCTGCTGCGCTTCACTCAGGGCTTTGGTGCGGGAGCCGAACTCTCTGGCGGTACGGTAATGCTGGGCGAATATGCGCCGGTTGAACGCCGCGGCCTGGTTTCGTCGGTCATTGCGCTCGGGTCTAACAGCGGGACGCTGCTGGCCTCGCTGGTCTGGCTGGTGGTGGTGCAGATGGATCAGCAAAGCCTGCTGGAGTGGGGCTGGCGTATCCCGTTTCTCAGCAGCGCCCTGATTGCGCTGGTCGCACTGTGGATTCGACGTAACCTGCGTGAAACGCCAGTCTTTGAGCGTAAAAAAGCGCAGATGGCGGCGGAGCGTGCGGGCATGATGGCAACCCAGCCCGCGGTTGACTCGCGTCCTTTCTTTCAGCGCACCCGCGCCTTCTGGACCATGGTCGGCCTGCGTATCGGCGAAAATGGCCCTTCTTATCTGGCGCAGGGATTCATTGTTGGCTACGTCGCTAAAGTGTTGATGGTGGATAAATCAGTGCCGACCACCGCCGTTTTTCTGGCGTCGCTGCTAGGCTTTATCATTATCCCCTGTGCGGGCTGGCTATCGGACCGTTTTGGCCGCCGGGTGGTCTACCGCGTGTTCTGCCTGCTGCTGATGGTCTATGCCTGGCCTGCCTTTACGCTGCTGGATAGCCGCGAACCGGCATTGATCATTCCGGTCATTGTGGTGGGGATGGCGCTGGCGTCACTGGGTATTTATGGCGTGCAGGCGGCGTGGGGCGTAGAGATGTTCGGTGTCCATCATCGCTACACGAAAATGGCGTTTGCCAAAGAGCTGGGTTCGATTCTCTCTGGTGGTACGGCGCCGCTTGTCGCGGCGGCGATGCTCTCCTACAGCGGCCACTGGTGGCCGATTGCGGTCTACTTCTCGGCGATGGCCGCCATCGGGTTCTTCACCACCTTTGTGGCCCCGGAGACGCGAGGGCGGGATCTCAATCTGCCCGATGATGCGATATAGCCGGGACAAAAAAGTGCAGCAGGCCGTGTAATACGGCCTGCTTTGTTTATGGAGGAAAGGGATGTGGCTAAGTCGTTAACAGGAAAAGTCACCCGCAGTGAGGTCGCGAAAGCGGCAGGCACCTCGGTGGCGGTGGTCAGTTATGTGATTAATAACGGTCCACGTCCGGTTGCCGATGCGACACGTCAGCGGGTGCTGGCTGCGATTCAGGCGACCGGATACCGGCCCAATGCCGCAGCGCGCGCGCTGGCCTCCGGGAATACCAAAACCTTTGGTCTGGTGGTTCCCAATATCAGCAACCCGTTTGTGGCTTCGATGGCCCACGTGCTGTTACAGGAGTCACTGAATCACGGTCATGTGATGCTGCTGGGCGATGCGGGCGACGACCGCAAGCGCGAGCTGGAGTTGATTCAGGGGTTGCTGAACCGACAGGTGGATGGGCTGTTTTATAACAGTGTTGATCGCCATCCCTACATTGAGATGATCAAAGCCAGCGGTACGCCGCTGGTGATGCTGGAACGGGTAGAGCCGCAGCCGGGCGTCAGTATGCTGCGGGTCAATGAGCGTCAGGCTGCCTGGCAGGTGACGTCACACCTGTTGAGCCACGGTTATCAGCAGGTGGGAATGATCAGCGGCCCGACAGAGATGCTCAATGCGCAGGATCGTATTCAGGGCTGGCGTGACGCGATGCGGGATCGCGGCCTGCCGATTGATGAATCACTGATCTTTCCGGCCAGCTATAGCCGTCAGGGCGGTTACGCCGCGGCTCAGACCATGATTGCACGCCGTTGCGTACCGCGTGCGCTGTTTACCAGTAATGAAGGTCAGGCCATTGGCGCGCTGCGCGCCTTCTCGGAACATCAGATCCGCGTCCCGCAGGAGGTGGCGCTGGTCTGTTTCAATGGCACTGAACACGCCGCTTTTCACGTTCCGACATTAACCACTGTGCGTCAGCCGCTGCGTGAGATGGCGCGTTGCGCTATCCGTATGCTGAAAGAGGAGCATGACAAAGCACAGCTGGAAGAGTTTCCACACTATCTTGAAATCGGTGAATCCTGCGGCTGTAAGCCGCAAAGCCAGAGTTAACCTGACAAATCCATGAAAAGAATCATTATTGACTGCGATCCGGGCAACGGCATCGCCGGTGCTAACACCGATGACGGGCTGGCAATTGCGCTGGCTCTGGCCTCTCCTGCACTGTCGCTGGAGTTGATCACGACCGTGGCGGGTAATACGCCCTGCGAGGTGGGGACGCGAGTCGCCAAAGATTTGCTCACCCGGCTGGGATTGGCCATTCCGGTAGTTCAGGGCGCGCCGCAGGCCTTACAGGAAGATCCGGCGCCGTGGCGTGAGGTGCTGGATGAACGGGTTAACGCGTCTGGTCTCCGCGCGCTGTGGCAGGATGTGCCTCAGCCGGCCGATTTACCGGCGGATGCGGGTGAGGCGGCTGACGCCATCGGTAAACTGATTTGCGACAATCCGGGCGAGATTACGCTGGTGGCGATTGGTCCGCTGACCAATGTGGCGCTGGCGATGCAGCGTTATCCGGCGATGGCGGAATCGGTGGCGGAGATTGTGATCATGGGCGGGGTATTCGCACTGGATGATTACATCAAAGACACCAACTTTGGTCTGGATCCGGAAGCGGCGCATCAGGTGTTGCACAGCGGCGCGACGCTGACGCTGGTGCCGATGGATGTCACGACCCAGACCTTGCTGACTCAGCAGGATTTGACCCGCCTGACCGCGGTTGATCATCCGCTGACCCACTTTGTGCGCGACACGCTGCGGCCGTGGATCGACTATTCGATACAGACCCGTCATCTGGCCGGCTGCTGGATTCATGATGCGCTGGTCATCGCCTGGCTGCTGAATCAGCGGGTGGCATCCGGCATCGATTACCGGGTCGATATCGAACTACGGGCCGGACCGACGCGCGGGAAAAGCTGGCGTTATCGTCAGCCGCTGCGCGTGACGACCGGCATCCCGGCGAACTGTGGTGCGTTAGTTCATGTGCTGCATCGCGTTGATAACACGCAGCTGTTATCGATCATCGAACAGGCTTTTCATCGCCTGACAGCCTGAAAAACCGGGGCGAAATCCGCCCCGACTCTTCGCTACTCCCCTTTCTGACACGCTTATTTACAGCCTGAAGCAGCGGCTGACAATTGCGTAGCACGCTAACCTTTCTGACATGATATATACAAGTGGTTAACAAATTCGCAACCATGCTGTGGGTTGCGCTCACCCCTTTCCGGCCACTGTGCCGAAGCCGCTCAGACAGGATAGTGACATGCTTAACTGGACCCCAACCCAGCGAAACGTGGCCTTTGCCAGTTTTGCCAGCTGGACGCTGGATGCTTTCGACTTTTTCATTCTGGTTTTTGTGCTCAGCGATCTGGCGCGCTATTTTCATACGTCGGTTTCGGAAGTTTCGCTGGCGATTATGCTGACCCTGGCGGTACGGCCGATCGGGGCGCTGCTGTTTGGTCGTCTGGCTGAGCGCTATGGGCGCAAGCCAATTCTGATGCTGAATATCGTGCTGTTTTCGCTGTTTGAACTGCTCTCCGCCTGGTCACCCACCTTTGGCGCGTTTCTGGCATTCCGGGTGATCTACGGCGTGGCGATGGGCGGTATCTGGGGCGTGGCCTCCTCACTGGCGATGGAGACCATTCCGGATCGCTCTCGCGGGCTGATGTCCGGTATTTTCCAGGCGGGTTATCCCTGTGGCTATCTGCTGGCGTCGATCGTCTTTGGCCTGTTCTTCGCTTCCGTTGGCTGGCGGGGAATGTTCCTGATTGGCGCGGTGCCGATTCTGCTGCTGCCGTTTATCTACTTTAAGGTGCCGGAATCGCCGGTCTGGCTGGCGGCACGGCAAAGTAAAACCAGCCCAGCGCTGATGCCCATTATCCGGCAGCACTGGCGAATCTGTCTTTATATGGTGCTGCTGATGGCCTGCTTTAACTTTTTTAGTCACGGCACCCAGGATCTCTATCCTACGTTTCTCAAAGTGCAGCACCAGTTTGATGCCCATACCGTCAGCCTTATCGCTATCAGTTATAACATCGCGGCGATGCTGGGCGGCATCTGCTTTGGTTCACTGTCGGAGCGCATCGGACGCAAAAAGGCGATTATGCTGGCGTCACTGCTGACGCTGCCGATTTTGCCGCTGTGGGCTTTTTCCAGTGGCTCATGGGCGATAGGCATCGGCGCTTTTCTGATGCAGTTTATGGTGCAGGGCGCGTGGGGCGTGGTGCCGACCTACCTGACCGAGCTGGTACCGGCTAACGCGCGCGCCGTGTTGCCTGGCTTTGTTTATCAGCTGGGGAATCTGATTGCCTCCGTCAACGCCACACTGCAATCGCGCATTGCAGAAGCACACGGCGGCAATTATGGACTCGGCATGGCGATGGTGGCGGGTACGGTGGCGGTGCTGATCTGCCTGTTAGTGGCGTTCGGCCGTGAAACACGCGGCATCGAAATTTCCGGCGCGGTGGCCCGACAGCCCGATTAACGCGCCTCGCAGACGTCGACCCATCGGGCGGCAGTCAGATCGGCTATCTGTTGCGGGCTGATACGCACGGCGCTATGGATGGCGCCTGCTGCGGGCAGCACCTCGTCAAAATTGCGCAGCGACACATCGCAATAAACGGTCAGCGGATTTTCCAGCCCGAACGGGCAGACGCCACCGACCGGATGGCCGGTCCAGTTAATCACCTCATCGACGCTGAGCATCCGCGCTTTTGCGCCCAGCGCCGCTTTCAGTTTGCGGTTATCCAGCCGGGCGTCACCACGGGTCACGATTAGCACCACTTCATCTTTCACCTTTAACGACAGGGTCTTGGCGATCTGACCCGGTGTGACGCCGTGGGCACGGGCGGCCAGTTCAACCGTCGCGGTACTTTCGGCCAACTCAATAATTTCTATTTCAGGGGCATGTTCGGCAAAGAACTGGCGTACTGACTCCAGGCTCATCTTTTTCTCCAGGCTGATCGAAGGCGTAGAAATTGCCACAAGCTTTCGGGCCTGTAAACGGGATTAGCGGAGATTCAGTGACAGAATGCGTCGCGATCAGCTGCTGCTTAATGTGCAGTTGCCACACTGCGCCACATCGGGAATGCGATAACGCTGGCAGCAGCTGCGACGGACCAGTTCGCCGTTGCGGGGGATCATGGTGCGGTAGAGCGGATTATCACTGCCATCCAGCAGCCGCTGGTTGAAGAACAGCGCCTGTTCCAGCTGCGCCACCTGCTGTTCGCCAATCTGACTTTTCAGCTCACCGAGGAACCACTGGAACGAGAAACCCATGTTGTTCCAGATTAGTCTGGCATTGATGTCGCCGTGGCGGGTGATGCTATTGACGACCGGAATAAGATGCTGCTGAATCAGCCGATCGAGACGCTGCTGCCCATTGAGATAGTGCGCATCGTCATCCTCCTGCACCGCAATCCAGAACGCGGCGGGATGACCCTGCTGAAACTCAACCCGGACCTGCCCGGGTGAGCAGTCGAGTGCGCGCGACTCCTGCAGTAAGGCCATCATCAGCGGCGGCAGTAACAGGCCAAAATACCACTGTGCCCACAGTGACAGCACCGGTTTTGCTTCCCGCACGGCATCAGGATGATCGCGATAGAGAGAGTCGCTGTAACGCTGAATCAGTGAGGTGAAGGCGGCGGTTTGTGACCATTCGGCGAGCGTCAGGCAATCGGGTGGGGCAGGCTGATCGAGCTTAATCGACTGCTGCAGGTAGTCGGGCTGCTGCAGTAGCCGCTGCTGCAAACTTTCCGCCAGAGGACGATCGTTTTGCCGGAAGATCATCGACTGCGTGCTAAAGCGATTTTCCTGTGCGGTTACGGTTGCCATATCGGGTCGCGAAAAAGGGAGATAAGAAAGCAAATGATAATCGTTATTGATTGACTCTACAAGCTGTGCAAAACAACAGCACACGACGGCCGATCACAATCTGTAAAAATTAAGTCAGGAATAAGAACTAATAGAATGAAAAATGGCAGGGCGCTGCGCCGACACGATAATAGTCGGCTCAGGTGCAAACTATTACGCCCGTTCAGTGGATGGCAGATGTTGAGCTTTAGGTAAATCTTCCCAGGCCAGAATCGTATTTCTTCCCTGATTTTTTGCCACATATAATGCGCGGTCCGCATTCGCCACCGCCTGGTCAAATTCATTATCGTAAATAGGCGCAATACCGGCGCTGATAGTGACATGGGTTGATACTTTTTCGTTAAAGCGATGAGGGATTTCTAAATCAACTACATACTGACGAATACGCTCCGCCAGTTTCATCGCAATAGAACTGTTAACGTTGGTCATTAATACCAGAAACTCTTCGCCACCATAGCGGGTCACCACATCACGCGAACGCACCGCATCACGAATCGCTACAGAGACCCGCGCCAGCGCCTGGTCGCCCATCGCATGACCATAATTGTCGTTGTAGGCTTTGAAATGATCGATATCCAGCAGCAGCACATAATGACTGCCCGCATGGTTTTCCAGAATATTGTCGAGCCGGTTTTTCAACCCGCGGCGATTATACAAGCCGGTAAGTGGATCGAGCATACTGAGGTCGCTAAAGGCTTCTTTCTCCTGATACAACTGGTGCATCAGGCGCAGGGTGAAGTTATCGACACGGCGGCGCATCAGATGCTGGAGCGAGAAACCAATCAGCGGCAACGCGATGTTGAGCAGGATCAGCGGCAGATGTTCACCCTTATCCAGCAGCAACACGGTTAACACCGGCGGCGTGATATGCAGGCAAAATGCCAGCAGATGATCGCTGAGGGCAATGGCGCTGATAAAAAAGACGCTGAGCAAACTGATAATCAGAAAACCGCCATCAAAATAAAAGATCTGATTAAAGCGATAGTTAATGTGCCAGGCCCATAGTGCGCCCAGTATAAACGCGACCGGATTTAATAGCGGTAATTGTACTTTAGGGCGAATTAAGCAAAGGCATAAAATGACGCTGCTAAAGATGGCAATCAATATTACCGGTAACGTCATTTCATTCTGCTTTATCGGCGTCAGGCAAAATAGCGAGATAACAGCGTTAAGGAACAACAAAAGCATGAGCGAAAGTCGATATTTGCTGTGTTTCAGCTCTTCATAAGTGTGTAATTTCATTATAAATACTCGTTACGGCCCTGAAATATCAAAGCGCAAGTCGGCAAAAGTTTTACCGGACAGTGAGCAAATTATTGCTGTTATTAAAAGTGTTATCGGCCGCAATCTAGCATTTTCCAACTGGTCTGTCATCTTCCGGACCGGACCTGACGAAAACAGGCTGCATAAGGCACAAAAGTGTCATATGATAATGGGAATGCTTATCATTTGAGGTGTGGATCATGGGGATGGCTATCATTGCCGCCTGCGGCCTGTGGGGATTTAGCTGGGTGATGGGGAAGAAACTGGACAGTGCCTGGGGCGTGCTGCTGCCGT
Organism: Pantoea conspicua; assembly: GCF_002095315.1. GTDB lineage: Bacteria > Pseudomonadota > Gammaproteobacteria > Enterobacterales > Enterobacteriaceae > Pantoea > Pantoea conspicua. The sequence goes on along the minus strand of NZ_MLFN01000036.1, from coordinate 2,204 downwards.
GTGCCGCCATGCCATTATTTGCCTTGTGGGGGCCGAGCTTCAGTCAGTGGCGGCTGGTGATGATTGTTGCGCTACTGATGACGATTGTGATGCTGTTTAATCAGCGCTTACGCCACTATCTGCTGCTGCCATCATGCCTGGCATTAGCGGGCGGACTGGCGGCGGTATCGGTGAATTTTCATCTGAATTGAGTGCAGGAAACCGCGAGATAAAATGAGTGCAGGATGGACAGAACAGGATTACAGCAGGAAGATGACAACGTTGGTGCGAAGAGAGGGACTTGAACCCTCACGTCCGTTAAGACACTAACACCTGAAGCTAGCGCGTCTACCAATTCCGCCACCTTCGCATCGTGTTGTCTGTTCATATCACCGCAATGGTGCGAAGAGAGGGACTTGAACCCTCACGTCCGTTAAGACACTAACACCTGAAGCTAGCGCGTCTACCAATTCCGCCACCTTCGCGCAGTGCTCGCGATATGAAACTTGTGATTTTGGTGCGAAGAGAGGGACTTGAACCCTCACGTCCGTTAAGACACTAACACCTGAAGCTAGCGCGTCTACCAATTCCGCCACCTTCGCATACCCGTAACATCCTGAGAATGTTACAACCACGGAGGCGCATTCTAGAGATTTTACTCTTTGCGTCAACAACTATTTCGTCGGGCTGAAACGATCGCTGCAAAAAACGACGTTTTCAGCCCGGCAACGCGGTTAACGGCGGGAAAAGCCCTTAGCGCGTTTTAGCTCCGCGACCATAGACGGCGCGATACACTTTAAAGCGACCGGTTTGTGCGATGACTTCATGGCTGCCGAACGCTTCATCCAGCACCTGTGGATAGGGCAGGAAGGTGTTAGCCACGATACGCAGTTCGCCGCCGGTGTTGAGGTGCTTCACCGCGCCGCGAATCAGCGTTTGTGCTGCATCCAGACTGGTCTGGGTGCCTTCATGGAACGGCGGATTTGAGATGATCATGTCGAAGCGACCGGTCACATCAGAGAAGACATTGCTGGCGAACACTTCGCCTTCCAGTCCGTTGGCAGCCAGCGTCGCTTTACTCGCTTCAATCGCCGCGGCGTGGACGTCGCACAGCCACAGACGCACTTTTGGCGAACGCGCCGGCAGCGACGCGGCAAGCACACCCGCACCGCAACCGATATCCAGCACTTTACCTTTGGTATGTGCGGTAAAGGTCGACAGCAACAGCGCACTGCCGCTATCCAGACCGTCACGGCTGAAGACGCCAGGCAGAGTATGAATGGTCAGATCGTTGAGCTGATAAGTATGACCAAAGGTGCTGGCATCAAACTCAGGCTGTTTGTCGAGGCGACCGTGGTAAAGGCCACAGCGGCGTGCGCTGTCGATCTTCTCCAGCGTGACCCACTCTTCCAGCATCCCTTCAGCGCTGCGCACGCCGCTGCGGTTTTCACCCACCACAAAGAGATCGCAGCCCACCGGCAGCAGCGACAGCAGGTTCTGCAGCTGGAACTGCACTTCGGGTTTGTTCTTGGTCCAGAAATAGACCAGCGTATCGCAGCCCTGCACATCCTCCGCCTGCGCAACCAGTCCATAACGCGCCTGTTCGCCCATGCGGTGGCTCAGGTTTTGCCAGTGATGATATTGCTGGGTATGAACGCGCGAAGAGGCGGTCTCCAGCTGAGCGGGCAGGTCATCCTGCAGATCGCCAGCAAACAAAACGTGGCGGGCGGTAAATTCATCACTGTGGCGCAGAATGACTTCGCTGGCCGGGGTAAAAGCAGACATGTAGGGCTCCTGTAAGATCTGAGCGGCGATTATAGTGGTTTGTTGGCGCATGTTCGATGGGTTTGCTAGCATAGCGTCGCATTCAGGCAGCAGAACAGGTAACACCATGACGTCCAGGCGCGACTGGCTTTTACAGCAAATGGGAATTACGCAGTACCAGCTGCGCCGCCCGCGCGTGCTTCAGGGCGAAATTGCGGTCACGCTGGCGCCGGACACGCAGCTGATTATCGTGGCTGACACACCGCCCGGCCTGCACGAACCGCTGATGCGCGACGTGCTGCATACGCTGAATCTGCAACCCACTCAGGTGATGACCGTGACGCCGGACCAGCTGCAGATGCTGCCGGAAACGCTCCATTGCGCAGGCTGGTTGCTTGGGGTCGAGAGCGAACAGACCTTTAACGGCGTGGCATTAACCAGCGCCTCCTTCAATGAACTGA
>NZ_MLFN01000035.1 GCF_002095315.1 Pantoea conspicua | reverse complement strand
CAAATTTAGTGTGCTGATATGGCTCAGTTGGTAGAGCGCACCCTTGGTAAGGGTGAGGTCCCCAGTTCGACTCTGGGTATCAGCACCAGTTAAGACATGAGTTCGGTAAATAAAGAATTTGCCTGGCGGCTGTAGCGCGGTGGTCCCACCTGACCCCATGCCGAACTCAGAAGTGAAACGCCGTAGCGCCGATGGTAGTGTGGGGTCTCCCCATGCGAGAGTAGGGAACTGCCAGGCATCAAATAAGAGAGAGCCCTTCGCGTATGCGAAGGGCTTTTTTCGTTGTGGCCGCTGCCAGAATCTCTCTTTTTCCTCTGTTCACCATCGCGTCCAGCCAGCAGCCTGTTTTACAGACAATAAAAAAACCCGGCACCAGGCCGGGTGATAAGAGATTGCGCGCTAGATCAGTGAATAACCTGCGACAGGAAGGCGCGGGTGCGTTCTGATTTAGGATGAGCAAAGAACTCCTGCGGTGGCGCGACTTCAACGATCTCACCCCGATCCATAAAGATCACCCGGTCAGCCACCGTTCGGGCAAAGCCCATCTCATGGGTGACGCACAGCATCGTCATGCCATCCTCAGCCAGCCCAATCATCGTATCCAGTACTTCCTTCACCATCTCAGGATCGAGCGCTGACGTGGGTTCATCAAACAGCATAATTTTGGGTTTCATGCAGAGTGAGCGGGCGATGGCGACACGCTGCTGCTGTCCGCCGGAGAGCTGGCCGGGGAACTTGTGCGCATGTTCGGCAATACGTACGCGTTGCAGATAGTGCATTGCCAGCTCATCGGCCTCTTTCTTCGGGATCTTTCTGACCCAGGAAGGTGCCAGCGTACAATTCTGTAATACGGTCAGATGCGGAAACAGATTAAAGTGCTGGAAGACCATACCCACTTCGGTACGGACTCGCTCAATATTGCGCACATCCTCATTCAGATGAATACCATCGACGACAATGCGCCCCTGCTGATGCTCTTCAAGATGGTTTATGCAGCGAATGGTGGTCGACTTACCGGAGCCGGAGGGACCACAAAGCACGATGCGCTCGCGGGGTTTAACCTGCAGGTTGATGTCTTTCAGTACGTGAAACTGGCCGTACCATTTATTCACGTTCTCAAGCGAAATCATCAACGCGTCGGAAGAGTGTGTCATAGAGTGTGTCATGTAAAACCTCAGTGCGATTTACGCCCGGTGTGAAAGCGCTTTTCCAGGTACTGGCTGTAGCGCGACATGCTAAAACAGAAAATCCAATAGACCAGTGCGGCAAAGACATAACCTTCGGTCGACATGCCCAGCCACGTCGGATCGACGGTAGCCTGCTGGACGCTGCTGAACAGATCGAACAGGCCGATGATGATCACCAGGCTGGTATCTTTAAACAACGCGATAATGGTATTCACCAGGCCCGGGATGGTCATCTTGAGGGCCTGCGGCAGGATCACCAGCATCTGCGTCTTCCAGTAGCCCAGCGCCAGCGATTCGGCTGCCTCATACTGACCTTTCGGCAGCGCCTGCAAACCGCCACGCACCACCTCAGCCACATAGGCGGACTGGAATAAAATGACCCCAACCAGCGCACGTACCAGCTTGTCGATGCTGGTGCCTTCTGCCATAAACAGCGGTAGCATCACGGATGACATAAATAACACGGTGATCAGCGGAACGCCGCGCCAGAACTCGATGAAGATAATCGACAGCGTACGCACGACCGGCATCTTTGAGCGACGTCCCAGCGCCAGTAAAATCCCCAGCGGCAAGGCGCCAGCAATCCCGACCGAGGCGATAATCAGCGTCAGAGTTAATCCGCCCCACTGGCGAGTTTCGACCCGCTCCAGTCCCAGATAACCGCCATAAAGCAGAAACCAGACGATGACCGGATAAGCGATCGCCCAGAGTGCAATGTAGCGACCACGATATGGCAGACTTTTGATAAACATTGGGATAATCGACAGCAGCCCAATCACCAGCGCCAGGTTAATCCGCCAGCGCAGTTCATGCGGATAGAGCCCATACATGAACTGGCCAAAGCGGGCATGGATAAAGACCCAACAGGCGCCCTCTTTGGTGCAGTCAGCACGGGTGGTACCGAACCAGTTAGCCTGAAAGATCAGCCAGTTCAGCGCAGGCGGAATCACGTGCCAGATCACCCAGATGCAAAACAGCGTGAGCAGGGAGTTAAACCAGCTGGAGAATAAATTCTTACGCGCCCAACGCCAGGCGCGACTCGCCAGATTCGTCGGGACGGGGGGCGTTTCATGTGTGGTCACAGACATAGTCATCCCGTTCTCTTAACGCTCAACCAGCGCAATTTTGCGGTTGTAGAGGTTCATTAGCAGTGAAATCAGCAGGCTGATGATCAGATACACGCCCATGGTGATAGCAATGGTCTCAATCGCCTGGCCGGTCTGATTCAGTACCGAACCGGCAAACAGCGACACCATATCGGGATAACCGATGGCGGCAGCCAGCGAGGAGTTTTTCACGATGTTCAGATACTGGCTGGTCAGCGGAGGAATAATCACGCGCATTGCCTGTGGGATAATCACCTGCCGCAGCGTCACCGGATTAGGCAGACCCAGCGATCGTGCCGCCTCATGCTGCCCGTACGGTACCGACTGAATCCCCGAACGTATCACTTCAGCAATAAACGATGAGGTATAGATCGACAACGCCAGGGTCAGCGCCGCCAGCTCAGGGATCATCACCGAGCCGCCGCGGAAGTTAAAACCGCGTAGCTGTGGCACGTCCCAGTGGGTCGCCGCGCCAAAACCCAGATGCGCAATCAGTGGGAACAGAATCAGCATCGCGATGGCCGCCGGCCATGAGCGACGTAACTGACCCGTTTTCAGCTGATGTTTACGATTAAAACGGTACAGGCCATAACTGGCAGCAATAGCCAGCAGCAGCGCAATCACAAACGGCCAGCTGCCTGGCGCATAGGTTGGCCACGGGACATATAATCCCCGGTTGCTGACATAGGCCAGGTCGAAAGCATTCAATGCCTGACGCGGGCCCGGCAGATTGCGTAACACCGCAAAGTACCAGAAGAAGATCTGCAGCAGCGGCGGAATATTACGGAAGGTTTCGATATAGATATTGGAGAGTTTCCGCAACAGCCAGTTGTCAGAAAGTCGCGCGAGGCCAATAGCGAAGCCGAGAATGGAGGCAAAAACGATACAGAGCGCGGAGACCAGCAGGGTATTGGTCAACCCGACCATAAACACGCGCGCGTAAGTATCTCCTTCGGTGTACTCAATCAGGTGCTGAACGATACCAAAACCGGCAGTACGCTCAAGGAATCCAAATCCGGAGGTAATACCGCGATTGGACAGGTTGATAATGGTGTTATGCACCAGATAACCCACCACACCAAGCACCGCGACTATCGCTATGAGCTGATAAAGCCAGGCGCGAACCGTGGGATTACCGAATGAAAAATCCCTTTTCACGGTTGGGCGTTGTGACATGTTGAAACCTCAGTAACGAAAGCTGGGGTAGGGCACCGCAGAATACGGTGCCCGATTGGCGAGGAGTATTAACGTACTGGCGGTGCGTACTGAATGCCGCCCTGGTTCCACAACGCATTCTGACCACGAGCGATCTTCAGTGCGCTATCTTTACCCACGTTACGATCGAAACTTTCCTGATAGTTGCCCACTTGCTTAATGATGTTGTAGGCCCATTTGTTGTCCAGTTTCAGATCCTTGCCAAAATCACCCTCAGCACCCAGCAGGTGGGCCATATCTGGCGTGGTCGGTTTGGCGGTCATCTCATCAACGTTTTTCGAGGAAATGCCCATCTCTTCAGCATTCAGCATGGCGTAGAGTGACCATTTAACGATGGTGAACCAGTCATCATCACCGCGGCGAACGACCGGCCCCAGTGGTTCTTTAGAAATCACTTCCGGCAGCACAATAAATTCGTCAGGTTTACCCAGCTTGATGCGTAACGCATAGAGCTGAGACTGGTCAGATGCCAGCGTATCGCAGCGACCGCTATCCAGCGCTTTGGCAGATTCGTCGGAACGATCAAAGGTCACCGGCGTATATTGCATCTTATTGGCTTTAAAGAAGTCCGCCACGTTCAGCTCGGTATCGGTACCTGCCTGAATACAGACGGTAGCGCCGTCCAGCTCTTTGGCACTTTTCAGCCCGGCTTTCTGGTGAGTCAGGAAGCCAATGCCGTCGTAATAATTGACGCCGGCAAACAGGAAGCCCATGCCGCCATCACGTGATGAGGTCCAGGTGGTATTACGCGACAGGATATCGACTTCACCTGACTGCAGCGCGGTAAAACGCTCTTTGGCGGTCAGCGGGGTATATTTCACTTTGGTTGCATCGCCAAACACCGCGGCGGCAGCAGCGCGGCAGACATCGACATCTAGACCGGTAAATTTGCCGCTGGCATCGGCATAGGAGAAGCCGGGTAAGCCATCACTGATACCGCATTGAATAAAGCCTTTCTTCTTTATCGCATCCAGCGTCGTGCCTGCGTGTGCCTGCTGAGCAACGGCCAACAGCGAGGCCGCAGCAACCAGCGTGGAGAGCATCATCTTTTTCATAAAGCATCCTGTGTGGAGGAATCATGTTGTTATGTTTGCGCACTTTGGTGTGCGTTTTTCCTGTCTGTGGCGGTCAGCCATCCACGACTCTGCAAAGCTGATGCCAGGTTTGCAGAACCCTGAATTCTCATGAAAGAACGGTTAATAATCGGAAGTGATTTGAAAGTTCCGCTAATATCGCGCACCAAAAGGAAGCAATGCGAGTCGACCCGATCACATTTAGTGCAATTAGTTTCACTATATGGAAGCAATGTGAGCCATCGCTCAGGCGGAAATGTATGGAGGAGAGGCTTTGCTTTTAAAGGTGTACAGGATCACAGAAGTCAATGCTGGCCGGGAATAGCTTGCAGGCAGACGCGTCAGACAGAGTGTATCAGCAGAGAAGAGCGGGAAAGCGAGGCAGTGGAATATCACCTCAGCGATTGCAACTATAGTTACCATATTGAGGTTAACTGTTTCACCTGATTTGCCGGGGCTTTGTGGAACAGCGCACAAATAAAAACGCCAGCCCGAAGGCTGGCGTAATTAACAGACAGAACCAGAATCAGTTCATGCCGTATTTTTTCAATTTCTTACGCAGCGTACCGCGGTTGATACCCATCATCAGGGCAGCACGGGTCTGGTTGCCACGGGTATACTGCATCACCATGTCCAACAGAGGCTGCTCGACTTCAGCCAAAACCAGCTCATACAGGTCACTCACATCCTGACCGTTCAGTTGAGCAAAATAGTTCTTCAGTGCCTGTTTAACCGAATCACGCAAAGGTTTTTGAGTTACCTGATCCTGTGAGTTAACGGTAGAAACGGTCAGTACGTCAGAATTTACGCGTTGTTCGAACATAGTTCTTTCAGCTCTTTATTTCGTTACGCAAGATTTTCGAAGTATGCCTCCAACGCCTCCAGCTGTTCGCTGGCATCCTCAATGGCGTTGAATGTGCGCCGAAACTGGTCATTCGGGGCGTGCTCCTGGAGATACCAGGAGACGTGCTTTCGCGCTATACGGTATCCCTTGCCTGAACCGTAAAAGTCGTGCAGCTCACGTATATGCGAAACAAGCAAGCGCTTGACCTCTGCCATTGGCAGCGGGGCAAGCAGCTCCCCAGTGTCCAGATAATGCTGGATTTCCCGGAAGATCCACGGTCTTCCCTGAGCAGCACGTCCTATCATCAGAGCATCGGCCCCTGTATAGTCGAGCACCGCTCTGGCTTTATGCGGGTCAGTTATGTCTCCGTTCGCGATAATCGTAATAGAGACACTCTGCTTAACTGTCCGAATGCTGTCATATTCAGCTTCCCCGTTGAACAGGCAGGCACGAGTGCGGCCATGTATCGTCAGAGCCTGAATACCACAACGTTCAGCCAATTGGGCAATCGCGACACAGTTCCTGTTTTCAGGATCCCAGCCAGTACGAATTTTTAGTGTTACCGGCACATCCACTGCATTGACCACTGCGGAGAGAATTGACTCCACCACGGCGGGATATTGCAGCAAGGCTGAACCCGCCATTTTGCGGTTAACCTTTTTGGCAGGGCAGCCCATATTAATGTCGATAACCTGTGCACCGGCCTCAACATTAATCCTTGCAGCTTGCGCCATTTCGCTGGGATCGCAACCGGCGATTTGCACGGCGCGAATGCCTGGCTCATCACTGTGCACCATGCGTAAACGAGATTTGTCACTGGCCCAGACTTCCGGGTTCGAAGACAACATCTCAGAAACTGCCATGCCTGCACCCATTTCATGACACAGCGTCCTGAATGGCCTGTCGGTAATCCCGGCCATAGGGGCTGCAATCAGTCGATTTCTCAGCTGGAGGTTTCCAATACGCATGAAGTCAGAATGGCCATACTGTGTCTGCAAGGCGGCGTATATTACGCATTTTTTCCTGAAGATGAAAGGCCAAACTTTGAACAATCAGCAAGAAAGATCAATGAAATCCGGATGATCACGTCGCTAATCTCAAAATAACCATAACTATCAACTTGTTAGATATTAATGCTGAAATTGTGAACAAACGTTTTTCCGAAAAAGCAGCCTGTTTAGCCAGATAATAAACGTCACATGCCGTGATTAACGATACAAGCAACCATTATGTATGCTGAAAGCCCGCACCTTACGCTACGGGCTGGCCGGACAGGCTATGCAGCCCGTTCAGTGCAATGCCGAAAGGCTGCCAGGCAGCAAAACAACGCGATGGATTCAGCCCTTCACGCCGGTAATCCGGCACCACTCTTCTTTGACCGCAACCGGGTCGAGCGTGAACTGCTCAGCATAGGCTTCGCAGACGCCTTCCGCCTGGCTCTCTAATACACCAGAGAGTCCAAGGTGACCGCCTGGCTTCGGCAGTACGCTAATCAGCGGGGCCAGTTCACGTAACGGACCCGCCAGGATATTGGCGACCACCACATCCGCTTGCAGGTTTTCCGGCTGCTGGTGGGGCAGATAGAGCGACAGACGATCGGAGACGCCATTGCGTTCAGCGTTATCGCGGCTGGCCTGGATCGCCTGCGGATCGATATCGATACCGATTGCCTGCGCTGCACCGAGCTTCAGTGCAGCGATCGCCAGGATCCCCGAGCCACAGCCAAAGTCGATCACCGTTTTACCGGTCAGATCCAGCCCATCCAGCCAGGTCAGACAGAGCGAGGTAGTCGGATGCGTGCCGGTGCCAAAAGCCAGGCCCGGATCCAGCATCACATTCACCGCCGTCGGATCCGGCACATCGCGCCAGCTTGGGCAGATCCACAGCCGTTCGCCAAAACGCATCGGGTGGAAGTTCTCCATCCACTCGCGTTCCCAGTCTTTATCTTCGATCTGCTCGATCTTGTGCCGGAAATCAACACCTAACAGCGGATGTTGTGCCAGTTCAGCGACAATGGCGTCCATGTCACTTTCTGCATCGAACAGGCCGATCACATCCGTATCGCCCCACAGGCGGGTTTCGCCCGGCAGTGGCTCATAGACCGGATTATCGTGGGTATCCTGGAAGGTGACGGAGACCGCACCGGTCTCCATCAGCGCATCGCTCAGCGTTTCAGCATGTTCACCCGAGCTGTTTATCTTGATTTGAATCCACGGCATAACGTCTCTCTTACATTCAATGTTGCGGCGCGTCGGCAGTTTGCGGCGCGCGTCCAAACAGGTTACCCACTAAAAACGCCAGCAGGCTTAAAAGCAGGGAAGGCACAATCGGATGGAAGCCCATGATTTGCAGGTCAAGGCTCGCCAGAAACGCATAGCAACCGCCACCGGTAACCATACCGGTGATAGCTCCCGCTGCATTGGCGCGTTCCCAGTAGAGGCCCAGCACCAGCGGCCAGAGGAATACGGCTTCCAGACCGCCAAATGCCAGCAGGTTGAGCCAGATGATCATATCAGGCGGATTCCAGGCGGCAATCAGCAGCAGAATGCCCAGCACAAAGGTAATCGCGCCGGATAACAGCCGCAGCCGCGGCTCATTTTCCATCTGCTGCGGGGCCACGCGCAGATAGAGATCTTTAATCAGCGTAGCGGATGCCTGCAACAGCTGGGCATTGATGGTCGACATAATCGCTGCCATCGGAGCCGCCAGAAACAGTCCGGCGGCCAGCGGCGGCAGTACGGTAATCATTAAGGTGGGGATCACCCGATCCGGGACCGTCAGGTCGGGCAGGATGGCCCGACCCAGCGCGCCCGCCAGATGCATACCCAGCATCAGAATCACCACCACAATGGTGCCAAGAATGATCGCCCGATGCACCGCCTTGCTGTCTTTATAGGAGATGCAGCGTACGGCGGTGTGCGGCAGGCCAATCACGCCAAAGCAGACCAGCACGATAAACGAGCTCAAAAAGGTCGGGGTAATGATCTCGCCCGGCCCCTGCGGCGACAATAATTGTGGATCGATAGCGTGCAGCTTCTGCACGGCGGTGCCCAGCCCGCCCGCCTGATGGATCACGGCGAACAGCAGCAGGAAGGTGCCGATCAGCATCACCACACCCTGCATTGCGTCATTAAGCACGCTGGCGCGGAAGCCGCCAAAGGCGGTATAGAGCGCGATGGTGCCGCCAAAAATCAGTAAGCCAGTGTCATATGGGATCCCCGCCGCGGTTTCCAGTAATCGGGCACCGCCGATAAACTGCACCGTCATGGCACCAATGAACGCCACCAGCAGGCTCAGGCTGGCCAGCCAGATCAGCAGCGGACTCTGATAGCGCGCGTAGAGCATGTCATTCAGCGTCACCGCATTATGCTTACGCGCCAGGATAGCAAATTTCTTGCCCAGCACGCCGAGCGACAGCCAGACGGCTGGAACCTGAACCATCGCCAGCAATACCCATCCCAGACCATATTTATAGGCGGCACCGGGTCCGCCAATGAACGAGCTGGCGCTGATATAGGTGGTTGTGAGGGTCATGGCCAGCACGAACCCGCCCATTGAGCGGCTGCCAAGAAAATATTCGGTCAGGAAGTTGCCCTGACGCTGTTTACGGACCGCGAAGACTGACAGCGCGGCGATCAGTACCAGATAAATTAAGAGGGGCAGGATAATGTCAAAATTCATTTTTATCCTCCAGCGACATGTCGCGGAAAATCACGCGGACCATTATCCAGCATAAAAAAATGAACAGCAGGGGCGCAAAGACACAGGAGAGTTCGAACCAGCGCGGTAAGCCGGTGACTCCCGTTTCGCTCCCGCCCAGCCAGGCGGAAAGCCCCCAAACGGCCAGCCAGAGCAGGGTCAGATAGAGTGACCAGCGGGCCTCTTTATGCGCCTGTATAAAACGAGCATCCATGATTCAACCTTAACGCCAGCGGCAAAAGAAAAAGGCCGGATTAACCGGCCTCTGACTAACTCAGCGTTGCGACTACTTCTCGTGCAAGCCGAGTTTTTTCTCCAGATAGTGGATATTGGTTCCACCGTGCTGGAAGTTTTCGTCGGACATGATCTTCATCTGCAGTTCAATGTTGGTCTTGATACCGTCGATGATCAGTTCCGCCAGCGCATTCTTCATGCGGGCAATCGCCACCTCACGGGTTTCGCCGTAGGTGATCAGCTTGCCGATCATGGAATCGTAGTAAGGCGGCACGCTGTAACCCGAGTAAATATGCGACTCCCAGCGCACGCCAAAACCGCCTGGCGCATGGAAGCGGGTGATTTTACCCGGGCTCGGCAGGAAGGAGACCGGATCTTCGGCGTTGATACGGCATTCAACCGCATGTCCGCGAATAATCACATCTTCCTGTTTGATCGACAGTGGCTGACCAGCAGCGATACGCAGCTGCTCCTTGATCAGGTCGACACCGGTGATCATCTCGGTTACCGGATGCTCAACCTGAATACGGGTGTTCATCTCAATGAAGTAGAACTCACCGTTTTCATACAGGAACTCGAAGGTGCCTGCGCCGCGGTAGCCAATCTCAATACAGGCTTTAGCACAGCGATCGCCAATGAAGCTGCGCAGTTCCGGCGTGATGCCTGGCGCGGGTGCTTCTTCAACGACTTTCTGGTGACGACGCTGCATTGAGCAGTCACGTTCGCCCAGATAGATGGCGTTGCCCTGACCGTCGGCCAGTACCTGAATCTCAATGTGGCGTGGATTCTCCAGATACTTCTCCATGTAAACCATGTCGTTGTTGAAAGCCGCTTTGGCTTCCGCTTTCGTCATGTTGATGGATTGTTCCAGATCTTTGTCGCTACGCACTACGCGCATACCACGACCGCCACCGCCACCGGACGCTTTGATGATCACCGGGTAACCGATGCGCTTCGCGAAGGCACGGTTCTTTTCCATATCATCGGTCAGCGATCCGTCGGAGCCAGGTACGGTTGGCACACCGGCTTTCTTCATCGCGTTAATCGCCGACACTTTGTCGCCCATCAGGCGAATGGTGTCTGCTTTCGGGCCGATAAAGATAAAGCCTGAGCGCTCAACCTGCTCGGCAAAATCCGCATTCTCAGAGAGGAAGCCGTAGCCTGGGTGAATCGCCACCGCGCCGGTGATCTCTGCTGCGGAGATCAGCGCCGGGATGTTGAGGTAACTTTTGACTGACTGCGCCGGGCCGATGCAGACGGTTTCGTCCGCCAGCAGCACGTGCTTCAGATCACGGTCCGCGCTTGAGTGTACCGCCACAGTCTTGATGCCCAGCTCTTTACAGGCACGTAAAATGCGCAGCGCGATCTCACCGCGGTTAGCAATAACAATTTTATCCAGCATGGTCCGCCCCGTTATTCGATGACAACCAGTGGCTCGTCAAATTCGACCGGCTGACCGCTCTCGACCAGAATGGCTTTCACCACACCAGACTTGTCGGCTTCGATCTGGTTCATCATCTTCATGGCTTCAACGATGCACAGGGTATCGCCGGCATTCACTTTCTGACCCACTTCGATGAAGGCTTTTGCGTCCGGGCTTGGCGTACGATAGAACGTCCCGACCATCGGTGAACGCACGATGTGGCCGCTGATTTCAGCCGGTGCGGCTTCAGCAATGGCAGCAACGGGCGCAATGGCTGTCGCCAGAGCGGGTTGCTGTACCGGCGCAGCATAAGCCTGCTGCATCATCGGATAACCAACATTTGCAGGTGCACGGCTGATACGAACGGACTCTTCGCCCTCGGAGATTTCCAGCTCGGAGATGCCAGATTCTTCAACCAGTTCGATCAGTTTTTTAATTTTACGAATATCCATGAGTGGGGTTCCGTACTCAGTTTGATTAATTAGTATGAGACAGGCGTTTTACTGCCGTTTGTAAAGCCCATGTGTAGCCGTCAGCGCCAAGCCCACAGATGACGCCAGCAGATACATCAGAGAGATAGGAGTGATGGCGGAAGGGCTCGCGTGCATGCACATTTGAGAGATGGACCTCAATAAACGGAATCGATACCGCTAACAGGGCATCACGCAGCGCGACGCTGGTATGGGTAAACGCGGCAGGATTGATAATGATGTAATCCACATTGCCTTTGGCCTCATGAATGCGATCAATCAGCTGAAACTCAGCGTTAGATTGCAAGTGGCTCAATTCCACATTCAGCTGGTCTGCCTGATGTGCAAGATCGTCCACAATCTGCTGCAGTGTGGTGTGACCATACTTCTCTGGTTCGCGCGTGCCCAACAGGTTCAGGTTGGGTCCGTTTAAAAGCAGAATATGTAATTTATGCGCCATCTTGCTGCCATCTCCCGCAATCATTAAGGCATCGCGTAAAATACCTTGCCAATCTCCTTTTGTCACCTTTCACAATGAAAAAGAAGACCTGCCTTGCAATAAAGCCGGGCATTATATCCGTTTCGTGTCATTTCGCAGCAAAATACTAGTCTTATCTGCGAAGATGATCAGATGTGGCCCGAAGGCCACATCTTTTAGCAGATTGTCAGGGAGGAAAACAACCACAGAAGGTCTAGCGGGGCCACCATTTGAGAAACTTTTTGTAACGCCATGCTAACAACAGCGCAGCGAGCAGTGCATAGATAAGAGGCTGCGGCGACAGGATTTTGACTGACCAGATGTAGTGGATCGGGGCCAGAATCGCGACCAGATAGATGGTGTTATGCAACGTCTGCCAGCGTTTGCCGAGCTTACGCTGCGCCCGCTGGAAAGAGGTTACTGTCAGGGCCAGCAATATCAACCAACTGATGATACCGAGTGTCAAATAGGGACGAGAAATTAACTCGCTGCCCAGCAGACGCAGATTATCGGCACCTAATTCCAGCAGGTAGTAGCTCAGCAGATGGAGGCAGGCCCAGACAAAGGTCCAGATACCCAGCAGGCGGCGCGTGCGGACCAACAGTGGCTGCTTGCCATAGCGCGCCAGCGGTGATACCAGCAGCGTGCCCAGCAGCAGTTTCAGCGCCATCCGCCCGGTAAAGTGTTGAATGTCTTTGGCCGGATCAGCACTTAATCCGCCCTGCATGGCGGCGAGGATCAGATAAACCAGCGGCAGCAGGGCCGCCAGATGCAGAATCACCTTGAGCCAGGTGATCTGTTTTAGCGACAGGCGCACCACTCAGTAATTCTCCCGCAGGTCGAGGCCGCGATAGAGTGAAGCCACCTGATCGGCATAGCCATTGAACAGCAGGGTAGGCTGACGCTCCACTTTCAGGCTGCCGCCGGGGCCAATAAAGCGCTCGGTTGCTTGCGACCAGCGCGGATGATTAACGTGCGGATTGACGTTGGCATAGAAACCATATTCATCCGCCGCGATCTGATTCCAGGTGGTGGGTGGCTGATTGGCGGTCAGGGTAATTTTGACGATCGATTTGATGCCCTTAAAGCCATATTTCCACGGTACCGTCAGGCGAATCGGCGCGCCATTTTGTGGCGGAAGCGCCTTGCCGTAGACGCCGGTGCTCAGTAGCGTCAGCGGGTGCATCGCTTCATCCAGCCGTAATCCCTCGACATAAGGATAATTAAGCCCGCCACCGATAAAGCGATCTTTCTGGCCTGGCATCTGCTCGGGATCGTACAGCGTCTGGAAAGCAACGAAACGCGCTTTGCTGGTGGGCTCGGCCAGAGAGAGAAGCTTGTTCAGCTCAAAACCGACCCACGGCACCACCATCGACCAGGCCTCTACGCAACGCATGCGGTAGATACGCTGCTCCATAGCAAAACGTTTGAAAATATCATCCATGTCCAGCGTGATCGGCTTTGCCACCTCACCATCGATAGTGAGTTTCCAGGGATCGGTTTTCAGCGTGCCGGCATTGGCGGCGGGATCGGCTTTATCCAGACCAAACTCATAAAAGTTGTTGTAGCCAGAGACCTTCTCCGCTGGCGTCAGCGTCAGGTCGGTCTGGTACTGCGGCGGTTTGCTAAAGTCCAGCGCCCGGCCGGCGGGGGCAGGTGGGCGATCGTTGCCCTTGAACCAGCTGAGAATGTCCGCATTGGCTACGCCCGGCAGACCGATGGCCGCCGCGCTCAGTCCCAGCGACTTCAGCACCTGGCGGCGCTTCATATTAAAAATCGTTTCCGGCGTTACGTCGGCTTCCGTCAGATCAGTGTTGCGCTTCATGGTGCACTCTCCAGCCGTGGTCTTATTGACCAGCATGATGACTATTTCCGATCGCAGCCAGTTTCACCGGTAAAATGTGAAATTTCCTGGCTGACAGGTGCGATGAGAATGCACCGAAAAGCGCTGGGATCAACGTCGGCGCCGCTTTCCCGGGGATATACTTCCGCATCAGTCGTCACGGCGCTGCCGCTAAACGCAAATTATGCTATTTTGCTCGCGTTTTCGTCAGGCTGACGGTACAAGGTTGGGTGATCCGGTTATCACCGCAGTAACACAGGCACAGGGATGCGATTAACCACAAAACTATCTGCGTTTATTACCTTTCTTAGCATACTGGCAATGTTATTAATGCTGGTGGGCTGTGCTTTTAGCGTTTTCTGGTTCAGTCATCAGCGGGTCGAACAGCGCGCGCAGGTGCTGGCAACCGAAGTGGATCAGGCGCTGCTTATCCAGTCGCCCGACCAGCTCCACAGCTGGATTACCCGATTAATGCCGATCATCAACGCCGAGCAGATTCAACTCTACAGCGGCGACCACATCTTTTTCTCTCTCTCCCGTCACGAAAACCTGATGCTCGACCATCAGCCCAATCGCTTCGTCCAGTTTGATGTGCCGTTAATCCATCAGCCTGGAGTGCATGTGCGGGTGGTCACCCTCGATCCTGCCCGCACCTGGCTGCGTTCCATTATCGGGACCTATGCGATGGGCACGGTATCAACGGTGGTGCTGGTGATGAGCCTGCTGCTGTTTATTCTGCACCGCTGGTTACGTCGCCAGTGGCGCGGCATGGAGCACCTGGAAATACGCGCAGAGGCGATTATTGACGGTGAGCGTGGGGTAGTACCGAAACGTAATCTGGATGAGTGGCCGCCCAGGGCCAGCCGTGCGCTGGATGTACTGCTCTCCGATCTGCAGGAAGCGGGTGAACAACGTTTGCGTATCGATACGCTGATCCGCACCTTTGCTGCTCAGGATGGCCGTACCGGTCTGAATAATCGCCTGTTCTTTGACAGTCAGCTCGCCACGCTGCTGGAGGATCAGGAGGATGTCGGTACCCATGGCGTGGTCATGATGATACGCCTGCCGGATCTGGACACGTTGAGCGAAACGCTGGAGCCAGGGTTGATCGATGAGTATCTGTTTAACATCGTCAATATGCTCTCCACTTTTGTGCTGCGTTATCCCGGTGCTCTGCTGGCGCGCTATTTCCGCAGTGATTTTGCGGTGCTACTGCCGCACCGCAGCCTGAAAGAGGCCAACAGCATTGCCGATCAGCTGATTAACGCTGTCGATTCTCTGCCGCCAATGCGGATGGTGAACCGTGATGACCTGATTCATATCGGTATCAGCGCCTGGCACAGCGGGCAGACCGTGCCGCAGGTAATGGAAAACGCCGAAATGGCAACCCGACGGGCGGCGCTGTTAGGCGGTAATAACTGGGCCAACGGTGCCGGTAATCTGCAGGATACCGGGCGCGGTAGCGTGCGCTGGCGAACACTGCTGGAAAATACCCTGAGCCGCGGCGGCCCGCGTCTGTACCAGAAACCGGCAGTGAATACCCAGGGTAAGGTGCAGCATCGCGTCATGCTGACCCGTATTTTTGACGGCGATAAAGAGGTGCTGGCGGCCGAGTACATGCCACTGGTGCAACAGCTCGGCATGGCTGATAGCTGGGACCGCCAGCTGGTGACGCGCATCGCTGCTTTATCTGAACTCTGGCCGGAAGAGACGCTGGTATTGCCGGTCACTATCGACTCGCTGCTGCACCGTTCTTTTGTGCTCTGGCTGCAGAATATGTTGCTGCAATGCCCGAAAGGGCAAAGAAAGCGATTTTTATTTGAACTTGCCGAGGCAGATGTCTGTCAACACATCAATCGTTTAACGCCAGTATTTCGCGCACTTAAAGCATTTGGTTGTCGTATCGCGGTCAATCAGGCGGGTTTAACGGTGGTCAGTAGCGCCTATATTCGACAACTTCCGGTGGAACTGATCAAACTTGATGCCGGTCTGGTACGCAACATTGAGCGTCGTACCGAAAATCAGCTCTTTGTGCAGAGTCTGCTGGAAGTGTGTAAATCAACCCATACTCAGGTGTTTGCTGTCGGGGTGCGGACGAAAGCCGAGTGGCAGACGCTGGTGGCATTAGGCGTTGCGGGTGGTCAGGGCGACTTCTTTGCCCCTTCGCTTCCGGTAAACAGTAACGTGAAGAAGTATTCCCAACGTTACCGTATTTAGCGGATTGCGGACTTTTTGGCGGTGACGCAGCCCTTTTTTAGCGTTGAGTCAGTATGACGTCGCAAATGCGCCTGCCGGAAATGTTAGATTTTATGTCGGAAACAAGGATGTGAAATGCCATGAAAACCGGCGCCGATGGCGTGTTGTCGCCATTCTGCTGCAACTGATGGCCGGTTCAGATGACTTAAACGCAATTTGGCGTCTTTTTTCACCGAAGCAGAACGTTTTTGCGCCTTGTGGCAGCTTCGTGTGGTTGGTAAAGTAAGCGGATTTTATTTTCCGCCCCCAGCTTGCAGGATTATCCCTTAGTATGTTTAAAAAATTTCGTGGCATGTTTTCCAATGACTTGTCCATTGACCTGGGTACCGCGAATACCCTGATTTATGTGAAAGGACAGGGCATCGTGCTGAACGAGCCTTCCGTGGTCGCTATTCGCCAGGATCGTGCCGGTTCACCGAAAAGTGTCGCGGCCGTGGGTCATGACGCAAAACAGATGCTTGGCCGTACGCCAGGCAACATCGCAGCCATTCGCCCGATGAAAGATGGTGTCATTGCTGACTTTTTCGTCACCGAAAAGATGCTGCAGCACTTCATTAAACAAGTCCACAGCAACAGTTTTATGCGTCCCAGCCCACGAGTGCTGGTCTGCGTACCCGTTGGGGCCACGCAGGTAGAACGTCGTGCCATCCGTGAGTCCGCTCAGGGTGCCGGTGCGCGTGAAGTCTTCCTGATTGAAGAGCCAATGGCGGCCGCGATTGGTGCTGGCCTGCCCGTGTCGGAAGCGACCGGTTCAATGGTGGTCGATATCGGTGGCGGTACCACAGAAGTGGCCGTGATCTCGCTGAATGGCGTGGTCTACTCCTCTTCGGTGCGTATTGGTGGTGACCGTTTCGATGAAGCTATTATTAATTATGTGCGTCGTAACTACGGTTCACTGATTGGTGAAGCGACCGCAGAACGTATTAAGCATGAGATCGGTTCAGCCTACCCGGGCGATGAAGTGCGTGAAATTGAAGTGCGCGGCCGTAACCTGGCAGAAGGGGTACCGCGCGGCTTTACGCTGAACTCCAACGAAATTCTGGAAGCGCTGCAGGAGCCGTTAACCGGCATCGTTAGCGCGGTGATGGTTGCCCTGGAGCAGTGTCCGCCTGAACTGGCGTCGGATATCTCCGAGCGTGGCATGGTACTCACCGGCGGGGGTGCGCTGCTGCGTAATCTGGATCGTCTGCTGATGGAAGAGACCGGCATTCCGGTGGTTGTCGCTGAAGATCCGCTGACCTGTGTGGCACGCGGTGGCGGCAAGGCGTTGGAAATGATCGACATGCATGGCGGCGATTTGTTCAGCGAAGAATAATTGCCTCAACCGGCTGAGAACGTCATGACGATGCGCAGGGAGTCGCGTGTCAGCCGGCGCGCTATGCGCCGGTGCAATGCGTCCAGCTCAGGGAAGTGCGGTGTTGTGCCGGGCTTCCTTACCTGTCGTCGAGGATCACGCAGATTATATGAAGCCGATTTTTAGCAGGGGACCATCCCTGCAGTTGCGTCTTTTCCTGGCTGTCATCGTGGCGATAGCATTATCATTGCTGACAGCCGTGTGGGTTCGTTTACCCAAATACGCAACTATCTGGATACGTCGGTCAGTCCGTTTTACTTCCTGGCCAATGGGCCGCGCCAGATTCTGGATGGCGTGTCGGAGTCGCTGGCGTCTCGTCAGCAGCTTGAGCAGGAAAACAAAGCCTTACGTCGCGAACTCTTCCTGAAAAACAGTAACCTGCTGATGCTGGGGCAATACAAGCAGGAAAACGCACGCCTGCGTGAACTGCTGGGTTCACCGCTGCGTCAGGACGAGCAAAAGATGGTCACGCAGGTGATCTCGACCGGCACGGATCCTTACACCGACCAGGTGGTGATCGACAAAGGCAGCGTTAACGGTGTCTATGAAGGTCAGCCAGTCATCAGTGATAAAGGGGTGGTCGGGCAGGTGATTGCGGTGAGTCAGCTGACCAGCCGCGTGCTGCTGATTTGCGATGCTTCTCATGCGCTGCCGATTCAGGTCTTGCGTAATGACATACGTGTCATTGCCGCCGGTAACGGCTGTACCGAAGATCTGCAGCTTGAGCATCTGCCGGGCAACACCGATATTCGGGTTGGTGACGTACTGGTCACCTCAGGTATTGGTGGGCGCTTCCCGGAAGGCTATCCGGTGGGTGTGGTTTCATCGGTTAAAGTGGATACCCAACGCGCTTACACTGTGATTCAGGCTCATCCGACCGCCGGCCTGCAGCGTCTGCGCTATCTGCTGCTGCTGTGGGGCGCCGATCGTAATGGTGATATGCCGCTGCCGCAGGATGAAGTTCATCGCGTAGCCAACGAACGGCTGATGCAGATGATGCCGCAGGTTCTGCCACCCGCGGGTGAAATGGGGCCGCCAGCGCCCGCAGCACAGATGGGACCACCCGCCCCGGCGACTGGCAGCAGTGCCGGACAGAGCAGCACTTCGCGTTCGCGCGGAGGTCAGCCTTGAGTCGATATCGCAGCCAGGGACGTTGGGTCATCTGGCTCTCTTTCCTGGTTGCGCTGATTCTGCAGATCATGCCGTGGCCGGACCAGATCTATATGTTCCGGCCCTCCTGGCTGTTATTGATCCTCATCTATTGGGTGCTTGCGCTGCCGCATCGGGTTAACGTTGGCAGCGGCTTCCTGATGGGCGCGATTATGGATCTGATCGCCGGCTCCACCCTCGGCGTGCGGGCGCTGGCGCTCAGCATCATTGCCTACCTGATCGCCTTTAAGTTCCAGTTATTCCGTAACTTAGCGTTGTGGCAGCAAGCGTTAATGGTTATGGTGCTGTCACTGGCTATGGATGTGATTGTCTTCTGGGCTGAATTCCTGGTGATCAACGTTTCATTCCGCCCTGAAATTTTCTGGAGCAGTGTCGTCGACGGTATTCTCTGGCCATGGCTATTCTTACTCATGAGAAAGATTCGTCGTCAGTTCGCTGTTCAATAAGGAAATTTATGGTAACCCTTTATCTTGCTTCCGGTTCACCGCGTCGGCGTGAGCTGTTAACTCAACTTGGCCTGACTTTTGAGCGCATCATGACTGACGTTGAAGAACAGCGTCAGCCAAATGAAGCGGCGGAACATTATGTCCGTCGTCTCGCCAACGACAAAGCGCAGGCGGGCGTCAGGCTGGCCGCGCAGGATCTGCCGGTACTCGGCGCAGATACCATCGTGGTGCTGAATGGCGAGGTGCTGGAAAAGCCGCACGATGCCGCCCATGCCGCCGCGATGCTGCATAAATTATCGGGACAGACTCATCAGGTAATGACGGCGGTGGCGCTGGCCGATACTCAGCAGGCGATTGATTGTGTCGTCATCACGGATGTGACCTTCCGCACCTTAACCACTTCTGACATCACCGACTATATTGCAACCGGTGAGCCGATGGATAAAGCCGGCGCATACGGCATTCAGGGCAGGGGTGGAAACTTTGTCCGCAAAATTAATGGAAGCTATCACGCGGTGGTTGGACTGCCTCTGGTTGAGACCGCAGAGTTGCTCAGCCATTTTCAGTCACTGCGTGCCGTAAGGGGTCAACATGACGGCTGAATTACTGGTTAACGTCACGCCTTCTGAAACGCGTGTTGCCTATATTGATGGCGGCATACTGCAGGAAATTCACATTGAGCGCGAAGCGCGGCGCGGCATTGTCGGCAATATCTACAAAGGCCGGGTCAGCCGTGTCCTGCCGGGGATGCAGGCGGCGTTCGTTGATATCGGTCTGGATAAGGCCGCTTTTCTGCACGCCTCAGACATCATGCCGCACACCGAATGTGTGGCGGGTGATGAGAAAAAGAACTTCATCGTGCGGGATATTGCCGAACTGGTTCGTCAGGGACAGGATCTGGTGGTACAGGTGGTGAAAGATCCACTGGGCACCAAAGGCGCACGGCTGACCACCGATATCACGCTGCCCTCGCGTTATCTGGTGTTTATGCCGGGCGCGTCACACGTCGGGGTCTCTCAGCGCATCGACAGTGAAAAAGAGCGTGAACGTCTTAAAGCGGTCGTGGCCGATTATTGCGACCATCTGGGCGGCTTTATTATTCGCACCGCCGCTGAAGGCATCGGAGAAGAGGAGCTGGCACAGGACGCGGCGTTTCTCAAACGTCTGTGGACCAAAGTCAGCGAGCGCAAAAAGCGTAACCAGACCCGCTGCCTGCTCTACGGCGAGCTGGCTTTAGCCCAGCGTATTTTGCGCGATTTCGCTGGCGCAGCGCTGGACCGCATCCGTGTCGATTCGCGTCTGACCTGCGATAAGCTGGTGGAATTCACCAGTGAATATATTCCGGAGATGGCTGGTAAGCTGGAGCTCTATAATGGCAAACAGCCGATCTTTGATCTGTTTGACGTTGAAAATGAGATTCAGCGCTCGCTGGATCGCAAAGTTGAACTAAAGTCCGGCGGATACCTGATCATCGATCAAACCGAGGCGATGACCACCATCGATATTAATACCGGTGCCTTTGTCGGCCATCGCAACCTTGATGAGACTATTTTCAATACCAACGTTGAAGCCACGCAGGCGATTGCCCGTCAACTGCGCCTGCGTAATCTTGGCGGCATCATCATTATTGATTTCATCGACATGAGCAACGAAGAGCATCGCCGCCGGGTATTGCATTCACTGGAAACGGCGCTGAGTAAAGATCGGGTGAAGACCGGTATCAGTGGTTTCTCGGCGCTGGGGCTGGTAGAGATGACACGCAAGCGGACGCGTGAAAGTATTGAGCACGTGCTGTGTGAAGATTGTCCGGTGTGTAAAGGGCGCGGTACGCTGAAGACGGTTGAAACGGTCTGCTACGAAATCATGCGCGAGATTGTGCGAGTACACCATGCGTATGACGCTGACCGTTTCCTGGTCTACGTCTCGCCGACGGTGGGTGAAGCGCTGAAAACCGATGAGTCACATGCGCTGGCTGAAGTAGAAATTTTTGTTGGCAAACAGGTGAAAGTCCATGTCGAGGCGCTCTATACCCAGGAGCAGTTTGACGTGGTGATGATGTAATATCAGGCACGTCAGCCCGACCGGCTTTTCTCTGATTGTCGGGCTAAAAAATCGCCCTTGTCTGGGATAACATGCGCCTGTATGGCGTTTTTGTCTGAAGACGGCCGGGTTTCAGAACTAACTATCCGTCGTTAACGGAAGGCAAGGAGAGGTGTGAGTGAGGCAGTTGCCGAGGATCTTGTTACTGCTGGTCGCCGCGATCATCGTGATTGTCGCGCTGCTGGTCAGCGGGCTGCGTCTGGTAATGCCGCATCTCGACAGCTATCGCAGCAACCTTCTGCAATTCGTCTCCGATCGCAGTGGCGTGCCCGTGAGCGCCCGTCAGCTGCAGGGGAAATGGGAGAATTTCGGCCCAACCCTGCAGGTACGCGATCTCAGCGTCGATCTGCAGGAAAAGGGCAAACTCACCATCGCCCGCATCAATCTGGCCCTGGACGTCTGGCAATCCCTGCTGCACTGGCGCTGGCAATTCCGCGATCTCACCTTCTGGCAGCTGCATCTCGACAGCAACCGCCCGCTGCTGGACAGCGATAAAGAGAAGAACAGCTTCCGTCCGGCACAAATCAATGAACTTTTCCTGCGCCAGTTTGATCACTTCGACCTGCGCGACAGCACCATTCGCTTCCGTACACCGTCCGGTCAGCATGCCGAGCTGGCGATTCCACGACTGACCTGGCTGAATGAAAAAACGCGCCATCGGGCAGAGGGTGAAGTCAGCCTGTCGAGCTTTACCGGTCAGCACGGTGTGGTTCAGGTGCGGCTTGATCTTAATGACAGCAACGGCCTGCTGAATGATGGCCGGATCTGGATGCAGGCCGATGATGTGGATATGCGTCCGTGGCTGGGCCGCTGGATGCGCGATAATACCCGGCTGGATAGCGCCCGTTTTAGCCTGGCTGCCTGGGTCAACCTGCGCGACGGCGATATTTATGCCGGTGATCTGTTGCTGCGGCAGGGCGGCGCCAGCTGGCAGGGGGAAACGGGCCGGCATACGCTGCAGGTTGATGGCCTGACGGCGCACCTGTCGCGTTTCCAGAACGGCTGGGTGGTGAATGTCCCGCAGACCCGTCTTAGCACCGACGGCAATCCGTGGCCGGCCGGACACTTTTCGCTGCTATGGCGGCCGGAAGATAAGCAGATGCTGGGCGCCAATGGCCAGCCCGAAGTGCGGTTACGTGCCACCCAACTGGCGCTGGATCATATTGCGCCGATTGTGCCGCTGTTCGCGCCGCTCTCTCCGGCACTGTTTGAAAACTGGCGCACGCTGCGGCCACAGGGCACCATCGAAGGCCTGGCGCTGGATATTCCCTTGCAGCAACCGGAGCAGACGCGTCTGCAGGTCAAATGGCGCGACTTCAGCTGGCAGAACTGGAAACTACTGCCGGGAATCAGCCGTTTAGGCGGGGAAGCGCGTGGCAGCCTGAATCATGGCCAGGTCAGCGTCAACATGGGCGCAGCCACCGTGCCGTATGACGATGTCTTTCAGGCGCCGCTTGAAATCAAAAAGATTACCGGTGCGCTGCGCTGGCAGCGTGATGAACATGGCCTGACCCTGGCGGGCGAAAACCTTGATCTGCAGGCGCGTTCGCTCTGGGCGCGAGGCGACTTCAGCTATCAGCAAAACAGTGGCGGTGATCCGCGGCTGGATATTCTTGCGGGTATCCGCTTAACCGATGCGGGCGATGCCTGGCGCTATTTCCCGGTACCCTTGATGGGCAACGGACTGACGCACTACCTGAGCGGCGCGATAAAGGGCGGGAAAGTGGATAACGCCACGCTGCTGTTTGCCGGTAACCCGGCGCTATTCCCGTTCAAGCACAACGACGGCATGTTCCAGGTCTGGGTGCCGCTGCGCCAGGCAACGTACGCTTTCCAGCCCAAATGGCCGGCGCTCAGCAATCTGGATATCGATCTTAACTTCCTCAATGATGGCTTGTGGATGAACGCTCCGACGGCCCGACTGGGTGAGGTTAATGCGCGTAACGTCAGTGCCGTCATCCCTGACTACCTGAAAGAGAAGCTGATTATTGATGGCGATATCAGCGGAGACGGCAAACAGATCGCCGACTATTTCCAGCAGACGCCGCTGAAATCTTCACTCGGTGCGGCGCTGGAACAGCTGGAAATCAAAGGCACGACCCGGGGGCATCTGAACCTGGATATCCCGCTTGATGGTCAGCAGGTTCACGCCAGCGGCAACGTGGTAATGAACAACAATTCCCTTTTTATCAAACCGTTGAAAACCACGCTGACCGGTCTCACCGGCCGTTTCCGTTACAACAACGGTAATCTGGAGAGTGAAGAGATGCGGGCTGACTGGTTTGGTCAGCCGCTGGGGGTCAGTTTCAGCACCCAGGAGAATCCGGATGATTTTGGCGTTAAAGTGAAACTGCTGGGTGACTGGCAGCCGGGCAAAATCAGTGAGATTCCTGCGGCCGTCAGCCGTCAGCTTGGTGGGCATCTGCCGTGGCAGGGTGATGTGAATATTACGCTGCCGCATCGGGGCGGGGCGCAGTATGCGGTAGAGCTGAACGGTGATGCCAAAGAAGTGAGCAGTCGCTTACCTTCGCCACTGGATAAAAAGGCCGGTGAGGCGATGCCGGTCAACATCAAGGCCAGCGGCGACCTGCAACATTTCGACCTCAGCGGCAGCGTGGCTACCCGTCATCGGTTTAACAGCCGCTGGCTGCTGGAGCCGACCTTACGCGTCGATCGCGGCATCTGGCTGAATGATACGGCGAAAACGCCTGCGCTTCCCGATCATGCCGGTATGGTGCTGAATCTGCCGCCGCTGGATGGTGAGGCCTGGATAGCGATGATGGCTGGCGGCAGTGGCGGCAGTGGCGGCAATGGCGGCAGTGGTGGAGAGCGTCAGCTGGGCGGCGTTACGCTGCCAGGTAACCTGACTCTGCGCACTCCGGCGGTCACGCTGGCGGGGCAGCAATGGCATGCGGTAGACGCAACGCTGGCAGAAACGGCCGGTGGCAAGGCGCAGGTCAGCGTCAACGCCCAGGAAATACGCGGTAAGCTCGAGATAGCACCGAAGGCGCCGTGGCAGATCGGACTGGATTACCTTTACTACAATCCGCAATGGGACCGTGACGCGCAGCAAAGCGGCAATGCCAGCTCTCAGCAAACCAGCCAGATTAATTTCAGCGGCTGGCCAGCCTTACAGCTGCGCTGTGCGGAGTGCTGGGTGCTGGGACAGAAATATGGTCGGGTTGCGGCGACGCTGCAACCGAAAGGCGATACGTTGGCACTTACTAACGGAACGGTAGATACCGGCAGCTCGCAGCTGAAAATTAAAGGGGAATGGGTTAACCGTCGGGACGATCAGCGCACTTCGCTGAAAGGAACGCTGAAGGGGCCGAATATCAATGACGCGACTAACTGGTTTGGCGTCAATACTCCGCTGCGTGATGCGCCGTTCAATATTGATTACGATTTGCACTGGCGCGCCGCGCCGTGGCAGCCGTCAGCTGAAACCCTGAGCGGCACGCTAAAAACCTACTTTGGTAAAGGGCAGATTGCCGATGTGAATACCGGGACTGCCGGCCAAATCCTGCGCCTGTTCAGCTTTGATGCGCTGCTGCGCAAGCTGCGCTTCGATTTCAGTGACACCTTTAATGATGGCTTCTATTTTGATTCGATTAATGGCACCGCCTGGATCGAAAATGGCGTGATGCGCACCGATAACCTGCGGGTCGATGGGCTGGAAGCCGATATCGCGATGCAGGGCAATATGGATCTGGTTAAACGGCGGATCGATATGGAAGCGGTCATCACTCCGGAAATTTCTGCTTCGGTCGGCGTTGCGGCGGCGTTTGTGGTCAATCCGGTGATTGGCGCGGCGGTGTTCGCCGCCAGCAAGGTGCTGGGACCGGTATGGAACCGGATATCGCTGCTGCGTTATCACATCAGCGGCCCGCTGGATAAACCGGAAATCAATGAAGTGCTGCGTAAACCGCGTGAAACTGACAACAAGTGAATTTGACGCGGTACCGGAATTACCGCAGGCTATGATTATCCGAGCACATAATGAGTGAGAAACGATGACTCTGAACCTGGTAAGTGAGCAGTTACTAACTGCTAACGGCATTAATCAGCAGGACCTTTTTTCCCTGTTAGGGCAGCTTTCAGAACGTCGTCTGGATTATGCCGATCTCTATTTTCAGTCCAGTTTCCACGAATCCTGGGTGCTGGAAGACAAAATTATCAAAGATGGCTCCTACCATATTGACCAGGGCGTCGGCGTGCGTGCCGTCAGCGGTGAGAAAACCGGCTTTGCCTATGCTGACCAGATCACGCTGAATGCCCTGCGTCTGTCGTCCGAAGCGGCGCGCAGCATCGTACGGGAACAGGGTAACGGCAAGGCACACACGCTGTCCGCGGTAATGAATCGCTCGCTCTACTCTACCGTTGATCCGCTCAGCAGCCTGACGCGTGAAGACAAAATTGCGCTGCTGCACCGTGTCGATCAGGTGGCTCGCGCGGCTGATCCTCGCGTGCAGGAGGTCAATGCCAGCCTGAGCGGTGTCTATGAGCAGGTGCTGGTGGCCGCAACGGACGGCACGCTGGCGGCTGATGTGCGTCCGCTGGTTCGTCTCTCTATTAGTGTTCAGGTCGAAGATCAGGGTAAACGCGAGCGCGGCTCAAGCGGCGGCGGCGGGCGTACCGGTTACGAGTTCTTCCTCGCCGATGAAAACGGCGATGTGCGTGCCGATGCCTGGGCGCGTGAAGCGGTGCGAATGGCGCTGGTTAACCTTTCTGCCGTGGCGGCACCTGCCGGTACGCTGCCGGTCGTGCTGGGCGCGGGTTGGCCGGGCGTACTGCTGCATGAGGCGGTGGGCCACGGTCTGGAAGGCGACTTCAACCGTCGCGGCACCTCGGTGTTCAGCGGTAAAATGGGCCAGCTGGTGGCGTCAGAACTCTGTACAGTGGTCGATGACGGCACCATTGAAGGGCTGCGTGGCTCACTGGCGGTCGATGATGAAGGCGTGCCGGGGCAGTACAACATGCTGATTGAGAACGGCGTGCTGAAAGGCTACATGCAGGATAAGCTCAATGCGCGCCTGATGGGCGTCAGTCCGACCGGAAACGGTCGTCGTGAGTCTTATGCTCATCTGCCGATGCCGCGTATGACCAACACCTATATGCTGGCTGGCAAGTCGACGCCGCAGGAGATCATCGAAAGCGTTGAATATGGTCTGTATGCGCCTAACTTTGGTGGCGGCCAGGTGGACATCACCTCAGGCAAATTTGTCTTCTCAACCTCAGAAGCTTATCTGATTGAGAACGGCAAAATTACCAAACCGGTGAAGGGCGCGACCCTGATTGGTTCCGGTATTGAAGCGATGCAGCAGATCTCGATGGTGGGTAATGACCTGGCGCTGGATAAAGGCGTTGGCGTCTGCGGTAAAGAAGGCCAGAGTGTACCGGTGGGCGTGGGCCAGCCGACGCTGAAGCTGGATAAACTGACTATCGGCGGCACCGCCTGATATCACCTCAACAACCCGCCGCCCGGCGGGTTGTTAGCTTTTACGCTGCTGCTGATACTGCTCGGCAACCTGTTCGAAGTAGCCGGTCAGATAATCGATACAAACCTGAACCTTGAGCGGCAACTTGTCTTTTTCGGTATAAAGTGCGTAAACCGGCCGCGGCTCAGACTGATACTGCGGAAACAGAATATCAATCTCACCGGCGTTGATCTCATCAATCACCCACATCATCGGCACATAAGCGATGCCGTTACCCGCCTTCAGCCAGCGAATCAGGGTCAGTGAATCGTTGGTGACGAAACGCCCCTGCGGTGCCAGTCGCGTCACCAGCCCTTCCGGCGCAATCAGCTCAAAGTTATTATCGGGACGTACGCTGTACTCCAGCCAGGCAAAATTATCGATATCCCCCGGTTTTTCCGGCGTACCGTGCTGCGCCAGGTAACTCTTAGCTGCGCACACCACCATCGGCATCGCCCCAAGGCGACGTGAAAACAAGCTGGAATCCTTCAACGCCCCGACCCGAATCACCAGATCCAGGCCATCTGCAATCAAATCCGGGGCCGGAATGCCGGTGACCAGATTGACGCTCAGCCCCGGATACTCACGCAGCATATCGCTGGTCATGCCAGCCAGCACGTTCTGCGCCATGGTAGAGGAGCTGCCAATACGCAGCACGCCAATCGGGGTGTTATTAAAGGCGTAGAGCTGCTCATGCACCTGGGTAGCTTCCGCCAGCATACGACGACAGCCCTGATAATAAATTTTGCCCGCTTCCGTCAGCCCGATACTGCGTGTGCTGCGATTAAGCAATTTGACCTGCAGCTCATCTTCCAGTTTTGCCACGATCTGGCTGATCGATGAGACGCTCAGATGGAGCTGGCGTGCGGCAGCGGTAAATGAACCCAGTTCAACCACTTTGGCGAAAATCGACATGCCCTTCAGTCGTTCCATTATTTACTCTGGCTTAAAAGTGATTTAGATCACATTCTGTAGAAAACTTATAGTCAGGCGCGTTACTATAAGCGCGCCGGGGTATTTCCCGGTGATTCTTCATTGCCTGTTGCCCTTCGATGATACGCTATTATTAAGCCAGCTGGGGTTCGGATAGAGCGACCAGTGGCTTTTCCTGCGACGTCTGACGAGGCAAAGGAGTATCCCGGCAAGGTCGAACTAAGGATTTCTGATGAGTGTGCTTCCGGTATTTGTCATGTTTGGGCTCTCTTTTCCGCCCGTTTTCATCGAATTAATTATCTCACTAATGCTGTTCTGGTTAGTGAAACGCGTGCTGACGCCGAGCGGTATTTACGATCTTGTCTGGCATCCGGCACTTTTTAATACAGCGCTTTACTGCTGTGTGTTTTACCTTGTATCCCGTTTATTTGTCTGAGGTTTAAGTGAAAGCACTCATAAGAAAAATCGCGCGTTACGCGATTACCATCCTGCTGGTCATCATTGCTGTGGTGATTATTTTTCGTGCCTGGGTGTTTTATACCGAATCGCCCTGGACCCGTGACGCAAAATTCGCTGCCGACGTCGTCGCGATCTCACCCGACGTGACCGGTCTGATTACCGATGTCCCGATCCACGACAACCAGCTGGTGAAGAAGGGCGATACCCTGTTTGTGGTGGACCGGCCGCGCTACCAGAAAGCGCTGGATCAGGCACAGGCTGACGTCGAGTATTACCAGGCGCTGGTCAGCGAGAAACGGCGTGAAGCGGGACGTCGTAATCAGCTGGGCACCTCCGCCATGTCACGCGAAGCGATCGATCAGGCTAACAACGATCTGCAAACCAGCGAACACCAGCTGGCGAAATCGGTGGCGACCCGCGATCTGGCGAAGATTGATCTGGAGCGTACTACCGTTAAGGCACCGTCCGATGGCTGGGTGACAAACCTGAATGTCTACCAGGGGGAATTCATCACCCGTGGCTCGGTGGCAGTGGCGCTGGTCCAGCAGCACTCCTTCTACGTGCTGGCCTACCTGGAAGAGACCAAACTGCACGGCGTTGAGCGAGGCTTCCGCGCCGAAGTGACGCCACTTGGCAGTAATGTGGTGTTGCGCGGTACGGTGGACAGCGTAGCTGCCGGCGTCACCAACAGCAGCAGCTCGGTCGACAGCAAAGGCATGGCAACTATCGACTCTAACCTGGAGTGGGTGCGTCTGGCGCAGCGTGTGCCAGTGCGTATTCGTCTTGATCAACAGCCAGGCAACCGCTTCCCGGCAGGCACCACGGCAACGGTAGTGATCACCGGTCAGGCCGATCGCCAGCCGGAACACGTTTCGCCAATGACCCGACTATTCAATCGCCTGCGTGAGTTTGGTTAAGAGGGCGATATGATCGAGTTCTTGCGTTTCCCGGTGAAGCTGACCTTCGCGCTGCTTGCCGCGCTGATGATTGGTTTTCACCTTAACCTCGAAACGCCTCGCTGGGCGGTGATGACCGCGGGCATTGTTGCCGGCGGCACCGCCTTCGCCGCCGGTGGCGATCCCTATTCAGGCGCACTGCGTTACCGCGGTGTTCTGCGTATTATTGGTACCTTCATCGGCTGTATCGCCGCCCTGACCATTATGATCGCCACGGTGCGCGCACCGGTAGTGATGCTACTGCTCTGCTGCATCTGGGCCGGTCTCTGCGTCTGGCTCTCGTCGCTGATTAAAGTTGAAAACTCCTACGCCCTGGGGCTGGCGGGCTATACCGCACTGATTATCGTGGTAACCGCTGACGCCAGCGGTGGCCTGACGCTGGCACCGCAGTATGCGGTAGAGCGCTGCAGTGAGATCGTGCTCGGGATTTTGTGCGCCATCCTGGCGGATATGATCTTCTCGCCGCGCTCGATAAAAAAAGTGATCGATGCTGAGGTGGACGCGTTGCTGGTGGCACATTATCAGCTGCTGCAACTCTGCGTTGCGCACGGCGACAAAGAAGAGGTTGATAAGGCCTGGAGCGCGCTGGTGCGCCGTACCACGGCGTTAAACAGTATGCGCAGCCAGCTGATGATGGAATCCTCGCGCTGGAAGAACAGCAATCGACGTCTGCAGATGCTCAATACCCTATCGCTGACCCTGATTACTCAGGCGGCCGAAACCTTTCTTATCCAGAATGCGCGCCCCGACTACATTCCACCGCAGTACCGTTTGCTGATTGAAAAAGAGGCGACGACGGTTGAAGAGGTGCATAAGCGGATGAAGGTGATGCGGCGGGTGATTGGCGCCAGCGGCAAAACCACGCCGGTGACGCTGGTGAGCTGGGTTGGCGCGGCGACGGAATATCTGTTGCTGCTCAATGGCATTAAAAGTAACAGCCGTATTACCCCGCTGGAGGAGGAAATCCTGCAGCGTGAGGTGCTGATTCAGGCGCGATCGGCTGAGACCCATCACGCGATGATCAACGGCATCCGTACGTTTGTCGCCACCGCGCTGGGATCGCTGTTCTGGTTATACACCGGCTGGACTTCCGGTAGCGGCTGCATGGTGATGCTGGCGGTGATTACCGCACTGGCGATGCGCATGCCGAATCCGCTGATGATGGCGAAAGATTTCCTCTACGGTATGACAGTGGCAGTACCGCTCGGCGCACTCTACTTTATCTATGTCTTACCCAACACTCAGCAGAGCGCATTGCTGCTCTGTATCGCTATCGGCCTGCTGGGCTTTATTGGCGGGATCTTCATTCAGCGACGGCAGTTAGGCACCCTCGGCGCGTTAATTGGTACTCTCAACGTGCTGGTGCTGGATAATCCGATGAAGTTCGAATTTAACGTGTTCCTTGATAACGTGCTGGGTCAGGTGATTGGCTGTTTTGTGGCAATGATGGTGATCCTGCTGATCCGCGATAAATCGAAAGCGCGTACCGGACGCAAACTGCTTAACCGCTTTATGTATGCCGCGGTGTCGGCGATGACCACGAATCAGGCGCGCCGCCGTGAAAATCATCTGCCAGCGCTCTATCAGCAACTGTTTCTGCTGCTGAACCTGTTCCCCGGCGATATCGACAAATACCGTATCGCGCTGACGCTGATCATTGGACATCAGCGGTTACGCAATGCGGAAGTGCCGGTAAATGCCGATCTCTCCGCCTACCACCGCCAGCTGCGTTACACCGCCGATCGGGTGATTTCTGCCAGCAGCGATGACAAACGTCGGCACTATTTTGAGCAGTTATTGCAGGAGCTGGAGGTCTATCAGGAGAAACTGGTTCAGTACGATGCGCCGGTCAGCGTAACCGAACCGGTAAAACGGCTGGCCACCATGCTGCACAAGTATCAGAACACCCTCATCCAAATCTGAAACCGGCCGCTGCGTCCCGCAGCGGCTGCTGTAATGCCATGCCGTCACAAAACCTGTCGCTTTTGCCAACTATACTCTTCTGACGGAAGGGTAAAATGACAGGAGCGAATCAATGACATCACTGCACACAAGCGAACTGTTTCAGACCGGTTATTTAGCCGACGGTCAATGGCATCGCACCTCCACCACTTTTGACGTGACCAATCCCGCCACCGGTGAGGTGATCGCGCAGGTCGCTAAAGCGGGTAAAGCGGAAACGGAGCAGGCGATTGCTGCCGCTGAGCGTGCCTTCCCCGCCTGGCGCGCCCTGACCGCCAAAGCACGTGCTGAAATCCTTTATCGCTGGTATCAACTGATAATTGATAACAAGCGCTGGCTGGGCGAGCTGATGACCGCCGAGCAGGGGAAACCGCTGAAAGAGGCGGAAGGCGAAGTGGAGTATGCCGCCAGCTTTATTCAATGGTTTGCCGAACAGGCAAAACGCGCCAACGGTGAAATCATCCCGCCAGCCAAACCGGGTTCCCGTATTCTGGCGACCCGCGAACCGATTGGCGTGGTTGCTGCCATCACGCCGTGGAATTTCCCGATGGCGATGCTGACGCGCAAGCTGGGTCCGGCGCTGGCGGCAGGCTGTACCGGCATCATTAAACCCGCCAATAATACGCCGCTGTCTGCCTTTGCCTTACTGGCATTAGCGAAACAGGCGGGCGTGCCGGATGGCGTACTCAACGCGGTGGCGGGGGATACCCATGCGATCAGCGACGCCATCATGGCCAGTAAAGCGGTGCGTAAAATCTCGTTCACCGGTTCAACCGAGGTCGGCAAACTGCTGATGCGCAATGCTGCGGAGACCATGAAAAAAGTCTCCATGGAGCTGGGCGGCAATGCACCTTATATCGTGTTTGAGGATGCGGATATTGATGCTGCTGTGCAGGGCGCGATCGCCAATAAATTCCGTAATGCGGGTCAGGTCTGCGTCAGTGTGAACCGCTTCTACATTCATAGCGCCATCTATGACCGCTTTACCCGCCAGCTGGCAGACGAAGTGAGTCAGCTCAAAGTGGGTAACGGCATGGAAGAGGGTGTGATTGTCGGGCCGCTGATTGAGGCCTCTGCGCTGGAAAAGGTAGAGCAGCACGTTAAGGACGCGGTTGCCAAAGGCGGCAAACTGTTGGCCGGAGGCGAGCGCCATGCGCTGGGCGGCAACTTCTGGCAACCAACGGTAATTACCGAGGCGCACGAAGGAATGCAGCTGGCGCAGGAAGAGACGTTTGGCCCGGTCGCCGCCTGTTTCCGTTTCGATGATGAAGCGGAAGTGATCCGACGCGCCAACGATACGCCATTTGGTCTGGCAGCCTATTTCTACACCCAGAACCTGCAGCGGGTATTCCGCGTCTCTGCTGCGCTGGAAAGCGGCATGATCGGGATAAATGAATGCGCCGTGTCGACTGAAGTCGCACCGTTTGGTGGCGTGAAAGAGTCGGGCCTGGGGCGCGAAGGTTCCGTGCTGGGTATGGAAGAGTATCTGGAGGTCAAAGCGCTGCATCTCGGCGGTTTGGGCTAGCGGGCAGAAACGGGCGGCGCGGGTCGCCCGCAGACGGAGGATGGGAGCCGTCAGCATGAAAACCGAGCGTTTTGATTTCAACGAGATAGTCGATCAGGCCCATTTTTTCCGCCAGTTCAGCGAGCGTTTTGCGCTGCAGGAGCGGCGGATCTGCGATCTGGATGGACTATGGGATGTGGTCACCGGCGATCTGTTGCCGATGCCGCTGGAAATTGAGTTTGTGAATCTGGGGAAAGGGCAACGACGACGCTATGGCGCGCTGATTTTGCTGTTTGACGAAGCGGAAGAAGAGCGGGAAGGTCAGCTGCACTTTAACGTCAGATGAAAAAGGGCCCCGGCGAACGGGGCCAAAGGGTTCGTCATAAATCTGACGAGGAATTACTTATAGAGCTGCGCGGTGAAGTGATAATTATCGCCGGTACGGGCCTCAATCACTTTATAGGCACTGGCACCCTGTTCATCGGCTTTCTGAGAAAGCTCAGCCCGATAATCCATCGGCGCGCCAGCAGTACCACTGATGGTCACGGTGCCCGCAGGCTGCAGGTTTTGCGTCTGCTCACCGGTTACCAGCTGTGCGGCAGAAGCGCCGAACGCCATAACGGAAAGCAGGCTGACTGTAGCGATGGTTGTTTTGATTTTCATTATTCGTCTCCTCATTACGTTCAACAACCTGCGGTGAAAAGAAAGAAGCGGGTCGTCGATACATGTCCGGCGCCGTTCATGGCGTCGTTACGGTTGATTACTTATAGAGCTCAGCGGTGACGTGATAGGTGTCATCCTGGTTGTTCTCGATGATGCGATAGTGGCTGGCACCCTGCGCATCAGCTTTCTCAGACAGAACCTGACGGATATTGGTCTGATCGCCGTCACGGCCGCTGACAATGATGGTCTGGTTCATCGGTTGCAGATTCTGGCTCTGTGCCTGTTGATTCGATACCAGGCTGGCTGCGCTGGCGCCCATTGAGAACACCGAAGCCAGACTCAGTACGGCGATAGCAAAAGATTTCATGATCAACTCTCCTGAAAATGTTTGCCTGAACCCGCCGAGGCGCATAACCGCGCGTCAAAAAGAGGGTTCATGGCGATATCTGATTACGCTGAACTTAGTTGTACAGACGGGCAGTGGCGTGATAGTTGCCGTTGTTGTACGCCTCGATCACGCGATAGGCTTTTGCACCCTGCTGATCGGCTTTAGCACTCAGCTGCTGATTAATTTCCATTGGTGAGCCAGCAACGCCGCTGACGCTGATGGTGCCTGCGGGTTGCAGATCCTGCGCCTGGGCGGCGTTAACAGATTCTGCTGCAACAGCGCCAAAAGAAAGGGCAGAGAGAATGCTCAGGGTGGCGATAGTCGTTTTTACGTTCATGTCTTTTTCCTCGTCGTCAATTTTTATATTTTTATTTGGTGTGATTTGCATCACGAAAAGAAGTATAGAACTAATAACGGAAGAAATTAATACCCCGCTAATAATGTTTTTTTGTGATTCTTTATCCTTATGGCTACTTTTAATAACCCAGCGTTATAAAAACCGACTGAAAAATGACCTTTTCAGTCATTTTTGGTGGAAAAACAGCGGGATAAGTCACTTTATCTTTTTGTGCGGAAAGGGGCGGTCGATCAGCCTGGACTTTGATTCAGATCTGGGTAATGTCGCCAGTTTGGTGATGTAAAGCAGTGTAAAGTAGCGCAAAAGGTTAAGCAGAGCAAAAGGTATGACCATTACACAGACTAGAAAAAACAACAAGAGCGTGATGCTAACACACTGATTTTAATAAGGAGAGAGCAACGGAAGTGGCAGGGGCGGGCAAAACAGGCTGTTGACTGGCACGATCATGCTCAGTCAACAGGCCAGCTATCAGAGTTCCTGCTCAAACAGGTTAAGAATGGCGCTGTGCAGTTGCTTAACCGTGAAGTCACGTGCGCGGGTGATAAAAATGGTGTCATCCCCGGCGATGGTGCCCAGGATGCCTTCCGATTTACCCAGTGAGTCGAGCAGGCGCGCAATCAGCTGCGCAGCGCCTGGGCTGGTGTGAATCACCACCAGCGCATCGTTGTAATCGATGTCCAGAACCAGGTTTTTCAACGGACTGGTGGTGGTCGGCACGCCAAGTTCGGCGGGCAAGCAGTAAACCATCTCCATTTTGGCATTGCGGGTGCGTACCGCGCCAAATTTGGTCAGCATACGAGAAACCTTTGACTGGTTAATGTTCTCGAAGCCTTCATCCTGGAGCGCCTGAACGATTTCGCCCTGGGAACTGAATTTTTCTTCTTTTAATAAGGCCTTGAAAGCCTTGATCAGATCGTCTTGTTTCGATGGGTTTCGCATAGGTTACCAATAAATAGAGGGAATAACCGCACATCCGCCCGCGGCAGAGTGGTGATTATGCATTTAAATGCATTTTTATGCAATCGGTTGATTG
Source organism: Pantoea conspicua (assembly GCF_002095315.1). Taxonomy (GTDB): domain Bacteria; phylum Pseudomonadota; class Gammaproteobacteria; order Enterobacterales; family Enterobacteriaceae; genus Pantoea; species Pantoea conspicua. The sequence continues at coordinate 7,638 of NZ_MLFN01000035.1, read as the reverse complement.
ATGAGCAGGATTCGGGCGGCTAGCGGGCGGCGATAATAGCAAAGAAATCGCTTCAGACCAAAACCCCCGTCACAGCACCGAAATGCGAAGGTTGCAAAGTTGTTATATTATTGGTGGTGTAGTAACAGAAAACGCACGCAGCCGTTCTCTGTCTGCCGACGGCAAAGTTGTCGGTCATTCAGGTATAAAGATGATAAGTAACTTTTGAATCCGGAGATCATGTGTGAAAACACGTAGAATTAACAACGGATACGCGTCATCGCCTGAGCAGTTGATTAAGGTCTGACACAGATGGAATTCCGGCTCTTCTCTGCCCCACCTTAATAAGGAGTCAAGAATGAAAGTTGCCGTACTCGGTGCCGCTGGCGGCATAGGCCAGGCGCTCGCACTTCTACTCAAAACCCAGCTTCCCGCAGGTTCAGAACTTTCACTGTATGACATCGCGCCGGTGACACCGGGCGTAGCTGTCGATCTTAGCCATATTCCGACGGCGGTGGCTATCAAGGGATTTAGTGGGGAAGACGCCACGCCCGCTTTGCAGGGTGCCGATGTGGTACTGATCTCTGCCGGGGTAGCGCGTAAGCCTGGTATGGATCGCGCCGACCTGTTCAACGTTAATGCCGGTATTGTGCGCAATCTGATCGATCAGGTGGCGACGACGGCACCAAAAGCCTTAATCGGGGTGATCACTAACCCGGTCAATACCACGGTAGCCATTGCGGCTGAAGTGCTGAAAAAACACGGGGTTTACGACAAAAACCGTCTGTTTGGCGTGACCACACTGGATATTATCCGCGCCAATACCTTTGTAGCAGCGTTAAAAGGTAAGCAGCCCGGCGAGGTTGAGGTACCGGTTATCGGCGGCCATTCCGGCGTGACTATTCTGCCGCTGCTGTCGCAGGTGCCAGGCGTCAGCTTCAGTGAACAGGAAGTGGCTGACCTCACCAAACGCATCCAGAACGCCGGAACGGAAGTGGTCGAGGCCAAAGCGGGTGGCGGTTCTGCCACACTGTCGATGGGCCAGGCTGCCGCACGTTTCGGTTTATCACTGGTGCGTGCGCTTAACGGTGAGGCTAACGTGGTGGAGTGTGCTTATGTAGAAGGGGAAGGCGAACATGCGCGTTTCTTCTCTCAGCCGCTGCTGCTGGGTAAAAACGGCATTGCCGAGCGCAAGCCGATTGGCACGCTGAGTCCTTTCGAACAGCAGGCGCTGACCGGAATGCTTGATACGCTGAAGAAAGATATCGCCCAGGGCGAAGAATTTGTGAAGCAGTAATCCCAGCCTTAACCCAACAACGCCCGGCTAAGCCGGGCGTTGTCGTTTACAGGCCGCCCGATTTATAGGCGCGTGCAGCGGGCGTACCGTTGCTGGCCGGCAGCTTTTTGCCCAGCGTTTCCATCCGCATCTGGAACGGCGGGAACGGCATCTCAATACCGTGCTGCTCAAATCCGCTGAGGATCAGCTGATGCAGTTCGTGACGCAGCGGCATACGATGTCCCATCTCAGCCGCATGCACCCGCAGTTCAAACAGCTGAATGCCTTGCTGCAAATCGACCAGGAACACTTCAGGTGGCGGCGTATCCAGCACATAGCTGCAACGTTCAGCCGCCTGTTTCAGAATTGTTGTCACCTGTTCGCTGCTGACCTTAGCCGGTGCAGGAATGGTCAGCACCACACGCGTCACCGAATCTGACAGGGACCAGTTAACGAACTGCTCGGTGATAAAGGCCTTGTTCGGCACAATAATCTCTTTGCGGTCCCAGTCAGTTATCGTGGTCGCGCGTGTATTGATGCGGGTAATGCTGCCGGTCAGGTCGCGAATCGTGACGGTATCGCCGATACGAATCGGTTTCTCAAACAGGATGATCAGACCCGAAATAAAGTTGGCGAAAATTTCCTGCAAACCAAAACCGAGTCCGACACCCAGTGCGGCCACCAGCCACTGTAACTTCGACCACTCAATACCAATCAGCGAGAAACCAATCAATCCGCCAATCAGCAACAGCAGATATTTGGTCAGGGTAGTGATGGCGTAGCCGGTACCGGGCGTCAGGTTAAGGTGCTGCAGCAGCGCCAGTTCCAGCAGGGCAGGCATATTTCGCACCAGCTGGGTGGTGATAATAAACACCAGAATGGCGATCAGTACCGAACCCAGAGTAATCGGCTGGATAGACTCCACGCCCTGCACCGAGGTGCTGACGTCCCACAGCTGAATATTCTCCAGAAAGCCGAAGGCGGAGTGGATTTCCGACCACAGCACAATCACTGAGACCAGCGCAATCAGCGTCAGAATTGAGCGCACCAGCCGCAGCGACTGCGCACTGATGGCGTCAAGATCGATCACCGGCTCTTCAATCTCAATCGCGTCGGTATTCTGTGCGCCTTGTTCTTTCTCTTCTTCACTGCGCGCCCGGTTCGCCAGCATATCGGCACGGCGTTGACGGGCGCGGTCAAAGCCAAGACGCCGCCGCTGAATCAGCATCCAGCGACGGATAATGTGATAGATCACCAACAGCAGGAACCAGATGGCAACCGAGGTTTCAAGCCGGGCCAGCAAGGCTTGCGCCGTCGCCAGATAACCGATCGCCGAGGCGAGCGCCGCCATCAGCGGCATTGCGATCATCAGGTTCCACAGCATGCGGTTGATCATATTGTCGCCGTTGCCCTCTTTATCCAGATAGAGCGGAATCCCGGCGCGTTTCAGGCTGACGGTAACGATGCTGATCGCGCCGCAAATCAGAATGAAACAGAGGCGCCCCAGTGACGAAGAGAACTGGCGATCTTCCAGATTACCAAAGGCGATTAACAGCATGATCAGCGGCACAATCAGTCCGATGCTCAGCGAGTAATAACGCATAGCGCGCGCCACGCGGTTCTGCGGCCAGCGGAAATGGACGATGAACAGACCATTGGAGCGGGCAAAGGCGGCACTGATCATAAAGGCCCACAGCAGCGGCAGCGTGGCGGTAATACCGTCGCCGATAGCGACCGCAATCGGGTAGGGCCAGGCGTTCTGCAGGCCATAGCCCAGCGTACCCCACAATACCGGCAGTGGCAGCGCCACCAGTATCGACCAGAACACGGTACGGATGGTCAGCCGGAAGCGATCCTGGGTCACCTTGCCGACTTTACTGGCAGAGCGTTCGAGGAAGGCGTTGAAGTGACGACGCGAACTGATGCTGAAGCCAACCAGCAGCAGGGCGCCAATGATCGGCAGCACGGTGCCGCGGCTGGTAAACATCATCGCCATCGCTTTGCCGAGCTGACCCAGGGTATCCAGCGACAGCAGGCGTGACAGATCCTTAGCCAGATCCAGTGGGTAACTCAGACCGATCGGGCTGACGTCGGCGGTCCAGAACAGATAACGGTGAGTGGCATCTTTCACTTCGGTCAGCGCATCCTGCAGCTGTGTGTTGCCGACCTTCAGTTTGGTGATCTCCAGGATCAGGGTGTCGCAGCCGGAGATCAGTGAATTGAGCAGTTCGCGCTGGGTTCGCAGCTGGGCATCAAGAATTCGCCTTTGCTCGCTGGTAAAAGGTTGTCCATCCGCCTGGTGGCCCTTGCGCAGTGTCTCCTGACGATCCAGCAAATCTTCATAATAGAGTCGCTGAACCCGCAGCTGCGCCATCTCGTTATCAATCTGCTGAGATTTGGGCATCTCCGGCAGACGAGCCACCTGAGCCCGCAGCGCTTCACCCAGTAAATTAGAGGCGCCGAGCCACTGTGACTGTTCACGCAGGGTAGAGAGCGCCTGACGTACCTGAATAATTTGATTGGTCGCCAGCCGCTGCTGCGACGCCACCAGATCCATCCGTTGCGCCTGCTGATTCAGGGCAACGGAGAGATCGCGGTTAACGCGGAACTGATCGCTGATTGCCGGTGGCAGATCGCCACTGTTTTCCGCCAGCTGCTCGGTACGCGCCAGCGCCAGTTCGGCTTCACGCTGACGCTGATCGTTGAGCTGATTACGCAGCGCCTGCAGATAATTATCCAGCTGAGCCGCTTTGCGCTGGTGCGCTTCGGCGCGCATCCGCGCCAGTTCCTGACGATTATTGGCAGAGAGCTGCGCCAGCTCCAGCTCATCGACGCGCGCTTTATTGGCGGCATTTTCCGCCTGACGTGCCGCCAGTTGCAGCTGGCCCTGCGGCGAGGCGCTGTTGCTGGCAGCCTGCAAACGTCGTTCACTTTCGGTCATGGCGCGGCGGGCTTCGGTCTGCTGCTGTGGCAGCTGCGACAGGGAGTCGCTGATCTCACGTGCGCGATCCTGCTCCTGCTGCGCCTGACGCCCCTCTTCCAGCAGCTGGCTGCTAACCTGCAGAATCTCCTGATCCAGTTCCGCGCTGCTCATGTTGCTGCGCACGGTCTTTGCGCTGTCGCCCATCGCAGTGATCTGTTGACGTAACTCGCGAGCCAGACGCGGGAAATCATCAATGACCTGCTGATACTGGGCGGCACGCTCCAGCGAGTCATCACGTTCAGAGAGGAAATTTATCGCGGCTTCAATGGACTGGAGCTGTTCAGCCTGGGCCGGTGAGCTTTTGGCGGCTTTGACGTCTTCCAGCTGCTGTTTTAGCTGGTTAGCGTCAGGCAGGCTGGCCGCAAGGGCCGGGCTGCTGAGCCACAGGCTCAGCAGCAGGAGGAGAATCGAACGCACAGGGGATACTCAATTTAGTCGACGATAACGTCGGAAACGTCTGTCGCCACAGGCAGGGCAATCGCCAGCGGTTGACCCAGACGGGTTTTGCTTTCAGCTTCGAGGCTTTCTGCCAGTTTGACCCGGCCCGGCGCGAACAGGTTAATTACGGTTGAGCCCAGCTTAAAGCGACCCATTTCCTGCCCTTTCAGCAGCACCACAGCCCCTTCATCATCCGCTGCCGGATAGTGCCAGCGTTTAATTACTCCTTCACGTGGCGGCGTAATGGTACCGGCCCACACCGTTTCGATACTGCCGACAATAGTGGCGCCGACCAGAATCTGCACCATCGGACCGATATCCGTCTCGAAATAGCAGATAACGCGCTCATTGCGGGCAAACAGGTTAGGAATATTACGTGCGGTCAGCGGGTTAACCGAGTAGAGATCGCCAGGTACGTAGATCATCTCACGCAGGATACCGTTGCACGGCATATGAACCCGGTGATAGTCGCGCGGCGCCAGATAGGTCGTAACAAATTCGCCGTCAACAAACCGGGCCGCCATCTGCTCATTTCCCGCCAGCAACGCTTCGAGCGTGTAGAGATGCCCTTTGGCCTGGAAAATCTGGTCGCCATCAATGTGGCCGAGCTGGCTGATCGCGCCATCAGCGGGCAGGGCGATCAGGTTAGCGTCAGCATCCACCGGACGCGCATCGTCTTTTAAAGGACGGACAAAGAAGTCGTTAAAGGTGCGATAGCTGGCGGTGTCCGGCTTGCGCGCTTCCGCCATGTCGACTTTGTAAAACCAGACAAAGATGTCAATGACCAGTTTGGTGAACCAACCACCGCGGCGACTGGCGCCCCAACCGGCGAGTTCAGTCAGCCATTTCTTCGGGAGAATATGATTCAAGCCGAGTTTCAAACGATCAAACACCTTAGCCTCCTGGCTATTTTCATGACGTTGATAAAAAAGGGAGCGGATTGTAGCAGCGCCCCGGTCAGATGGCGACTATAGCCGATTTATGCCACGCGTCGAATCGTCGGGCCCCTGACCGATTAGCGCGCAGCATCGGGGCCGCGTAATCCGGCGCAGCGGGCCGCGCCGTGCGCCGGATGAAAATCTGCGTTCAGGACGCGGTTATACCCGTTAACCTTCACCGTCAGGGAAGTTTTTACGCGTTTTTACCTGCGCCATGCTTTCCAGAATGCGGTGATAGTTATCGAAACGGGAAACGTTGATTTTTCCCTGCTCTACCGCTTCGCGGATTGCACAGCCGGGATCGCTGCCGTGCTTACAGTCACGAAACTTGCAATCGCCGAGGAAGGCACGAAATTCGACAAATCCGCGGGTGATTTGTTCCGGTTCAAGATGCCATAAGCCAAACTCGCGCACGCCGGGCGAATCGATCACATCGCCGCCGTGTGGGAAGTGATACAACCGCGAGGCGGTGGTGGTGTGTTGACCGAGACCGGAGTTATCTGAGACTTCATTGGTCAGAATGGCTACCTGTTCCTCTTTATCCAGGCCGAGCAGGGCATTCAGCAGGCTCGATTTGCCGACGCCAGACTGGCCGGCAAAGATGCTGACGCGGTCGGTTAATGCGGCTTCCAGCTCATCCAGACCGTTTTTCGCCCGGCTGGAGACCATCACCACCCGGTAACCAATCTCGCGATAAATATCCATCTGCCGATCGACAAAGGCGCGCGCCTTGTCATCCAGCAGATCGGTTTTGTTCAGAACCAGCAGCGGCTCAATATCCAGCGTTTCGCTGGCAACCAGATAGCGGTCGATGATATTAAGCGACAGTTCGGGCAGAATGGCCGACACGATAATGATCTGATCGATGTTAGCGGCGATCGGTTTGACACCATCGTAAAAATCGGGACGGGTTAATACGCTGGTGCGCTCATGCACCGCCTCGACAATACCTTTGCCACCGCTCAGCGCCGGACGCCACAGCACGCGGTCGCCGGTCACCAGCGAACGGATGGTACGACGAATATTACAGCGGTGGGCGACGCCTGCGCTGTCCTCGACATCGGCGTGCATGCCAAAACGGCTGACAACGACCCCATCTGCAGCTTCACCAAACAGATTATCATCCGCTTCCGGACGCTCTCTGCGCTGGTTGAGACGGCGATCGTGGTTAGCGCTTACGCGACGTTGTTGGCCCTTCGACAGTTTATTTTTGCTCACTCACCCTCACAGTGTTAGCCAGATTTCGCCCGGCTGGGCAAAACGTCTATGATACACCTTATTCATCCTGAATGACGACTACAGCAACCGCAGGAAACAGCATGGCTACTGGAAATGAACAGAATCTGATCTGGATTGATCTTGAGATGACCGGACTGGATCCGGAGCGCGATCGCATTATTGAAATTGCCACCCTGGTAACGGACGCCAGTTTAAACATCCTGGCGGAAGGCCCGGTGATGGCGGTACACCAGTCTGACGCGCAACTTGCGCTGATGGATGAGTGGAACGTTCGTACCCACACCAACAGTGGACTGGTAGAAAGGGTAAAGGCGAGCCAGATAGACGATCGGGCGGCGGAACTGGCCACCATTGAATTTCTGAAACAGTGGGTGCCCGCCAATACTTCGCCGATTTGCGGTAACAGCATTGGTCAGGATCGGCGCTTCCTGTTTAAATATATGCCTGAGCTGGAGGCCTACTTCCATTATCGCTATCTGGACGTCAGCACGCTGAAAGAACTGGCGCGCCGCTGGAAGCCCGACATCCTGCCCGGCTTTAAAAAGAGTGGTTCACATCAGGCGCTGGATGATATTCGCGAGTCCGTCGCGGAGCTGGCTTACTACCGCGAACACTTTTTGCAGCTTTAATCGGCAACGGGTGCGCAGGAAAACGTCAGGTTGCTTATTTAATCGGCAAACGCGATGAAAGCGAAAAATTTTGCTTTCAAGGGCTTGCAGCAGCAACGATTTCTCGTATAATGCGCACCCCGTACCGGTGAAGAATTTATTAACGGTACAAGGCGC
>NZ_MLFN01000034.1 GCF_002095315.1 Pantoea conspicua | reverse complement strand
GATTTATTCAACAAAGCCGCTTGAAGATGTAGGCCGTGAAATTGGTTTAACCCGTGAGCGTGTCCGTCAGATTCAGGTTGAAGGTTTGCGCCGTCTGCGCGAAATCCTGCAGGCGCAGGGCCTCAACATTGAAGCTCTGTTTCGGGAATAATAGCTTCGTGAATAACTGATTTAAGTGCGAAAAGCGGTGGTGAAAACCACCGCTTTTTTTATGCCTGCCGTTCAGGGAAGGCGCAGCAGAGAGCCCGCGCATCGCTGTGGCTGACAACGGCACAGGCAAAGCTCCGGCGTGCATCAGGAACTGACCCGATGCACGCGCTGTTTACACCAGCGATTTAAGACGGTAGATCCACTCCAGCGCCTGACGTGGGGTCAGGGTGTCCGGGTCCAGGGCTTCAAGCGCTTCGACCGCCGGTGAGGTCTCTTCAACCAGCAGCGGCAGTTGCGAACCATCAACCGTTGAAGTGGCGGTATGGCTGGAAACCGTCTCCAGCTCCTTCAGCTTGTTACGCGCCCGCTTGATCACTTCCTTTGGCACCCCCGCCAGTGCGGCGACGGCAAGACCATAACTCTTGCTGGCTGCGCCATCCTGTACGCTGTGCATAAAGGCGATGGTGTCGCCATGCTCCACCGCATCCAGATGAACATTGACCACGCCCTCCATTTTTTCCGGCAGGGTGGTCAGCTCAAAGTAGTGGGTGGCGAACAGCGTCATCGCCTTGATGCGGTTTGCCAGATTCTCGGCACAGGCCCAGGCCAGCGATAAGCCATCGTAGGTTGAGGTGCCGCGGCCAATTTCATCCATCAGCACCAGGCTGTTTTCGGTGGCGTTGTGCAGAATGTTGGCGGTTTCAGTCATCTCCACCATAAAGGTCGAACGGCCGGAGGCCAGATCGTCAGCCGCGCCGACGCGGGTGAAGATACGATCAAGCGGACCGATCAGCGTCTCATCCGCCGGTACAAAGCTGCCAATCCATGCCATCAGCGCAATCAGCGCGGTTTGTCGCATATAGGTACTTTTACCGCCCATATTGGGTCCGGTAATGATCAGCATCCGGCGCTGCGGTGCCAGCGAAAGCGGGTTAGCGATGAACGGCTCTTTCAGCACCTGTTCAACCACCGGATGGCGTCCACCACTGATTTTGATACCTGGCTTGTCCTGCAGTACCGGACGGCAGTAGTTCAGTGACCAGGCGCGTTCCGCCAGGTTGCTCAGTACATCCAGCTCGGCCAGCGCCGCGGCGCTCAGCTGCAAAGCTTCAAGGTGCGGTAACAGCTGGTCAAACAGCGCCTCATACAGACTTTTTTCCAGCGCCAGCGCCTTGCCTTTCGAGGTGAGGACTTTATCTTCGTACTCTTTCAGCTCCGGAATAATGTAGCGCTCGGCATTTTTCAGTGTCTGGCGGCGAACATAGTGCATTGGCACCTGATGGCTCTGACCACGGCTGACCTGAATGTAGTAGCCATGTACCGCATTAAAGCCGACCTTCAGCGTATCCAGCCCCAGCTTTTCACGCTCGCGGATCTCCAGCTTGTCGAGATAGTCGGTGGCACCGTCAGCGAGGGCGCGCCACTCATCCAGTTCCGCGTTGTAGCCGGGGGCGATCACGCCACCATCACGGATCAGCACCGGTGGCGATTCAATTACCGCCTGCTCCAGCAGCTCGCGCAGTTCGGTAAATTCGCCCATCCGGGTCCGCAGCTGTTTCAGCTGTTCCGACTCCACCTCAGCCAGCAACTGGTTCAGCTCGGGCAACTGCTGAAACGCATGGCGCATCCGGGCCAGATCGCGTGGACGTGCAGTACGCAGAGCTAAACGTGCCAGAATACGCTCCAGGTCACCGACCTGGCGCAGCACCGGTTGCAGGGTTTCACTGAGATTTTGCAGCTCGGCAATTGACGCCTGACGCTGGTTGATGATGCGGGCATCGCGCAGCGGCATATGCAGCCAGCGCTTCAGCATCCGGCTGCCCATCGGCGTGACGGTTTTATCCAGCACCGCCGCCAGGGTGTTTTCAGTTCCACCCGCCAGGTTCTGGGTAATCTCCAGGTTACGGCGGGTGGCCGCATCCATAATGATGCTGTCCTGCTGCCGCTCCATGCTCAGTGAGCGAATATGGGGCAAGGTAGTGCGCTGGGTATCTTTGACATACTGCAGCAGACAACCGGCGGCACTCAGGCCGAGGTGGGCATTTTCGACGCCGAAACCGTTGAGATCGCGGGTGCCAAACTGCAGGTTCAGCTGCTGACGTGCGGTATCAATCTCAAATTCCCACAGCGGACGACGGCGCAGGCCGCGGCGCTGATCGATCAGCGACATCGCCTGAAAATCTTCCGGATAGAGCAGCTCGGCGGGATTGGTGCGCTGTAATTCTGCCGCCATGGTTTCCGTATCGCCGGGTTCAGTCAGACGAAAACGGCCAGAACTGATATCCAGCGTGGCGTAGCCAAAGCCGCGCGGGCCCTGAACAATCGCCGCCAGCAGGTTATCATGACGCTCCTGCAGCAGCGCCTCGTCGCTGATGGTGCCGGGCGTGACGATGCGCACCACTTTGCGTTCAACCGGCCCTTTGCTCAGCGCGGGATCGCCGATCTGTTCACAAATGGCAACGGATTCGCCCAGCTGTACCAGCTTCGCCAGATAACTTTCGACAGCGTGGTAAGGTACGCCCGCCATCGGAATCGGTTCACCAGCCGACGCGCCGCGTTTTGTGAGCGAAATCTCCAGCAACTGCGAGGCGCGCTTTGCGTCGTCATAAAACAGCTCATAGAAATCGCCCATACGGTAAAACAGCAGGATGTCAGGATGTTCCGCCTTGAGTCGCAGGTACTGCTGCATCATCGGCGTATGGGATGGAAAATCCTTTTCGGTTGGCTCTTGCATAGGGTTTTAACTCATTTTCAAGGCGGTAAGATTCTGACTGCCGATGCTGGAAGAATCGAAGCGATTCAGCGTCAACGCGCAGGATAAGCTGATGATAACGAATAGGGTGGTGGATATACCAGCCTGATGCATCGCTGTGACCGTCAGCCGTTGTGACCTGAGCGGAACCCTATCAAACAGAAGACGCAACTGGCGACAGAAAAAAGCCGGTTTTTCCGCTGTTGTGCTGCGGCTGCGAGCCTGCTCGCGGATTCTGCCGCACCGGCCTGACGCCACGCGTCTCACGCCGGCGCTAGACGTGTCCGTTCTGCAGCGCCCAGACCGCCGCTTCCAGCCGTGATTTCAGGTTCATCTTCTTCAGCAGGTATTTGACATGCACTTTGACCGTGCTTTCACTGATGGCCAGTTTGCGGGCAATCGCTTTATTGGTCATTCCGGCGCTGATCAGTTGCAGAATATCGCGCTCGCGGCGCGTGAGCTGATTAATATCCCGTGCTGGTGCAGGGCGGTCTTCACGTAACCGGGCGACCAGAATCGGGGTTAAGGCTTCGCTGAGAACAGTCTGACCGGCCGCCGCCTGATGCAGTGCTTTCAGCAGGGCTTCCGGCTCCATATCTTTCAGCAGATAACCGTCGGCGCCGCGTTTCAGGGCGCTGACCACATCCTCTTCGTGATCGGAAACACTAAATACGACCACCCGGCCGGAGAGCGAAATCTCGCGCAGCCGGCTTAGGGTATCCAGACCGTTCAGGCCCGGCATATTAAGATCGAGCAGGATCAGGTCAGGATCGTGCTGCTCTGCCAGCGCCACGCCATCAAATCCGTTACCCGCTTCGGCGACCACCTGCAGCGTTTCATCCAGCGCGATCAGCTGTTTTAACCCGTTACGCAGCATGGGATGGTCGTCGATAAGTAACAGCGTAAATTTTTCCGGCGTCACGTCACTGCTCCGTTGGTTCGCGCGCAGGGCGCAATCAGATAAAGGCCTATCTTACCGGGGAAGCCGGGTCGCTATATACCCCTTCTGGACTACTTCTTTATTTCCTCTGACCGACTCGCCGATCACCCTCGTTCATCGGTTGCTTTAAAAGCCTCTGATAATTAAAGGTTATTTGCTGATTCTTCACCTACTTAACCGGGATAAACCGGCGCCAGCGGCGCAAAACTACCTGCTGCGCGGTTGATTTGTATCAAGCTGCCCGCCAGGCCGGATGCGCAGGATATGCACAATTATTATCCTGTTAATGAGAGAGTTATGACCCAATCCGCCCCACTGCAAACCGAAACGCGACGCGCGTTAATTCAGGACTGGCAGCCGGAAAATGAGGCTTTCTGGCAGGCGCAAGGTAAACGTATCGCCAGCCGTAACCTGTGGATCTCCGTCTTCTGTCTGCTGCTCGCCTTCTGCGTCTGGATGTTATTCAGTGCTGTTGCTGTCAATCTGAATAAAGTCGGATTCAACTTCACTACCGATCAACTGTTCCTGCTGACTGCGCTGCCTTCGGTTTCCGGCGCGTTGCTGCGTGTCCCTTACTCTTTTGTTATCCCGCTGGTGGGCGGCCGTCGCTGGACCGCTTTCAGTACCGGCATTCTGATGATCCCCTGCCTGTGGCTGGGTTTTGCGGTGCAGGATAGCCAGACGCCGTTCAGCACCTTTGTGATTATCTCTCTGCTGTGCGGTTTCGCCGGTGCCAATTTCGCTTCCAGCATGGGCAACATCAGCTTTTTCTTCCCGAAAGCCCGTCAGGGCGGCGCGCTTGGTATTAATGGCGGCCTGGGTAACCTTGGCGTCAGCGTGATGCAGTTTGTTGCACCGCTGGCGATCTCCTGCGCCATCTTTGGTTTTTCCGATGCCGGTCAGACCACGGTGAATGGTGAAGCGATCTGGCTGGAAAATGCCGCCTGGATCTGGCTGCCGTTGCTGGCGGTCGCCACGCTGGCCGCCTGGCTGGGAATGAACGACCTGGCGGCGGCGAAATCTTCGCTGCGCGAACAGCTCCCGGTGCTGAAACGCCCGCATCTGTGGGTGATGGCGCTGCTCTATCTGGCAACGTTTGGTTCGTTTATCGGCTTTTCTGCTGGTTTCGCCATGCTGACCAAAACCCAGTTTCCGGAGGTGGTGATCCTGCACTACGCCTTCTTTGGTCCGTTTATTGGCGCCCTGGCCCGTTCGGCGGGCGGCATTATCTCTGACCGCTTCGGTGGCACCCGCGTGACGCTGATTAACTTCGTGCTGATGGCGCTGTTTGCGGCGCTGCTGTTCCTCACCTTGCCGGGAACAGGCCACAGCGGCTCGTTTATCGCCTTCTTCGCCATCTTCATGGGGCTGTTCTTTACTGCTGGCCTGGGTAGCGGCTCAACCTATCAGATGATTGCGGTGATTTTCCGCAAGCTCACACTGGATCGTATTAAAGCAGAAGGCGGCGATGATGCGCTGGCCCTGCGCGAAGCGGGTACCGAAACCTCCGCTGCGCTGGGCTTTATCTCTGCGATAGGCGCGCTGGGCGGCTTCTTCATTCCGCAGACCTTTGGCCTGTCGCTCTCGATGACCGGTTCGCCAGCCGGTGCGATGAAGATCTTCCTGGTGTTCTACCTCTGCTGTATTGCCATTACCTGGCTGGTGTACGCACGCAAGTCCCGCGCCTGATAACGACAATGCCGGCGTGGCGCGCCGGCAATTATTCACTTTCTGCGTCATGACAGACGCAGGGTTAGCAATGTCACACTAAGCCTTCAGGAGTATTCCGGATGAGCAAGTTTCTTGATCGGTTTCGCTATTTCAAACAGCTGGCAGAGCCGTTTTCCGGCCAGCATGGCCAGACCCTGAACAGTAATCGCGACTGGGAAGATGGTTACCGCAGCCGCTGGCAGCACGATAAAATTGTTCGCTCGACCCACGGCGTTAACTGCACCGGCTCATGCAGCTGGAAAATCTATGTGAAAAACGGCCTGGTGACCTGGGAGACGCAGCAGACTGACTATCCGCGCACCCGTCCCGATCTGCCGAATCATGAACCCCGCGGCTGCCCGCGCGGCGCCAGCTACTCCTGGTATCTCTACAGCGCGAACCGGCTGAAATATCCCTTGATGCGTAAGAAGCTGATTCAGCTCTGGCGCGAGGCGAAAACGCAGCACAGCGATCCGGTCGATGCCTGGGCTTCAATCATCAGCAATCCGGAAAAAGCCAAAAGCTACAAGCAGGCACGCGGCCGCGGTGGGTTTGTGCGTTCCAGCTGGCAGGAGGTCAACGAGATGATCGCCGCCGCCAACATCTGCACCGCGAAAACCTACGGCCCGGACCGGGTGATGGGCTTCTCACCCATCCCGGCGATGTCGATGGTTTCTTATGCCGCTGGCGCGCGTTATCTGTCGCTGATTGGCGGTACCTGCCTGAGCTTCTACGACTGGTACTGCGATCTGCCACCGGCATCGCCGATGACCTGGGGTGAGCAGACCGACGTGCCGGAATCGGCCGACTGGTATAACTCCTCTTACATCATCGCCTGGGGCTCAAACGTGCCGCAGACGCGCACCCCGGATGCGCACTTCTTTACCGAAGTGCGTTACAAAGGCACCAAAACCGTGGCGGTGACGCCGGACTATGCTGAGGTTGCCAAGCTGTGCGACCAGTGGCTGAACCCGAAACAGGGCACCGACAGCGCGATGGCGCTGGCGATGGGCCACGTGATGCTGAAGGAGTTTCATCTCGATCGCGAAGTCAGCTATTTCAGTGACTACGTGCGTCGTTATACCGATATGCCAATGCTGGTGTTGCTGGAACCGCGTGAAGGTGGCTTTTACGCCGCCGGACGCCAGCTGCGCGCCAGCGATCTGATCGATGGTCTCGGTCAGGATAATAACCCTGAATGGAAAACGGTGGCGATCAACGAGGCGACCGGCCAACTGGTGGCACCGCAGGGTTCAATCGGCTTCCGCTGGGGCGAAAAGGGCAAATGGAACCTTGAGCAGCGTGACGGTGCATCACAGCAGGAAGTTGACCTGCAGCTCAGCCTGCTGGGCAGCCATGACGAGGTGGTTGAGGTCGGTTTCCCTTACTTTGGCGGGATCACCAGTGAGCATTTCAACAGCGTGGCGCTGGATGAGATCCTGCTGCATAAGCTGCCGGTAAAACGTCTGCAACTGGCCGATGGCAGCGAAGCGCTGGTCACCAGCGTCTACGATCTGACGCTGGCTAACTATGGGCTGGAGCGCGGGCTGAATGATGCCAACTGCGCGCAAACTTACGACGAGATCAAAGCATATAGCCCCGCCTGGGCGGAGCAGATTACCGGCGTATCGCGTCAGAACATCATCCGCATTGCCCGTGAGTTTGCCGAAAACGCCGAGAAGACCCGGGGTCGTTCGATGATCATCGTTGGTGCCGGTATGAACCACTGGTATCACATGGATATGAACTACCGCGGCCTGATGAACATGCTGATCTTCTGCGGCTGCGTCGGGCAGAGCGGTGGTGGCTGGGCGCACTATGTGGGCCAGGAAAAGCTGCGTCCGCAGACCGGCTGGGCACCGCTGGCGTTTGGTCTCGACTGGCAACGTCCACCACGTCAGATGAACAGCACCTCCTTTTTCTACAATCACTCCAGCCAGTGGCGTTATGAAACGCTGTCCACCAGCGAGCTGCTGTCGCCGCTGGCCGATAAAAGCCGCTACAGCGGTAGCCTGATCGATCTCAATGTGCGTTCCGAGCGTATGGGCTGGCTGCCGTCTGCGCCTCAGCTTAACGTCAACCCGTTACGCATCGCCGCCCAGGCGAAAGCCGCCGGCCAGTCGCCGCTGGATTACACCGTGGAGAGCCTGAAAAACGGCACGATGCGTTTCGCGGCAGAACAGCCAGACGATCCGCAAAACTTTCCGCGCAACTTGTTTGTCTGGCGCTCCAACCTGCTCGGCTCATCCGGTAAAGGGCATGAATACATGCTGAAGTATCTGCTGGGGACCGAAAACGGTATTCAGGGCAAAGATTTAGGTAAGCAGGGCGGCGTGAAACCGGAAGAGGTGGAGTGGCAGGATCAGGGAGCAGAAGGCAAGCTCGATCTGGTCGTTACGCTCGATTTCCGGATGTCGAGCACCTGTCTTTATTCCGATGTGGTACTGCCTACCGCCACCTGGTATGAAAAAGACGATATGAATACCTCGGATATGCATCCGTTTATTCATCCGCTCTCGGCTGCCGTTGATCCCGCCTGGGATTCAAAAAGCGACTGGGAGATTTATAAGGGCATCGCGAAAGCCTTTTCCGATCTCTGCCCTGGCCATTTAGGGAGAGAAACCGATGTGGTCACGCTGCCGGTACTGCACGATTCGCCAGCCGAACTGGCGCAGCCGTTTGACGCCAGAGACTGGAAAAAAGGCGAATGTGAGCTGATTCCGGGTAAAACCGCACCGCATATCATGGTGGTGGAACGTGATTATCCCGCCACCTGGGCGCGCTTTACCTCGCTGGGCCCGCTGCTCGATACCCTGGGTAACGGCGGCAAGGGCATCGGCTGGAATACCCAGAAAGAGGTCGATTTCCTCAGGCAGCTTAACTATGTCAAAGCGGATGGCCCGGCGGCGGGACGGCCGAATATCGATACAGCCATCGACGCGGCAGAGGTGATTCTGGCGCTGGCACCGGAAACCAACGGTCAGGTGGCGGTTAAAGCCTGGCAGGCGCTGGGTGAGATTACCGGTAGAGACCATACCCATCTGGCGCTGAACAAGGAAGATGAAAAAATTCGCTTCCGCGATATCCAGGCGCAGCCGCGCAAAATCATCTCCAGCCCAACCTGGTCCGGCCTGGAAGATGAACATGTTTCGTATAACGCCTGCTACACCAACGTGCATGAGCTGATCCCGTGGCGCACCCTGAGTGGTCGTCAGCAGCTCTATCAGGATCATGAGTGGATGCGCGCCTTTGGCGAAAGCCTGCTGGTCTATCGTCCGCCAATCGATACCCGTGCGGCGAAGCCGTTGCTGAACAGCAAACCCAACGGGAATCCGGAGAAGGCGCTGAACTTCCTGACGCCACATCAGAAGTGGGGCATCCACTCCACCTACAGCGATAACCTGCTGATGCTGACACTGTCGCGCGGCGGCCCGATTGTCTGGATGAGCGAAGAGGATGCTCGCGAACTGGGCATTGTCGATAACGACTGGATTGAGGCGTTTAACGCTAACGGTGCGCTGACTGCGCGTGCGGTGGTGAGCCAGCGTATTCCGGCTGGCATGACCATGATGTATCACGCCCAGGAGCGCATCGTGAATATCCCGGGTTCCGAGATCACCAGCCAGCGCGGCGGTATCCATAACTCCGTTACCCGTACCTGTCCGAAACCGACCCACATGATCGGCGGCTACGCGCAGCTCTCCTGGGGTTTTAACTACTACGGCACCGTCGGTTCAAACCGTGATGAGTTCGTGGTAGTGAGAAAAATGAACAACGTTAACTGGTTAGACGGGGAAGGCAACGATGCCTGTCAGGGCAGCCAGCAGGAGGTAAAACCATGAAAATTCGTTCACAGGTCGGCATGGTGCTGAATCTCGACAAATGTATTGGTTGCCACACCTGCTCGGTGACCTGCAAAAACGTCTGGACCAGCCGTGAAGGGATGGAGTACGCCTGGTTCAATAACGTCGAAAGTAAACCGGGCGTTGGCTATCCCCACGCCTGGGAAGATCAGCAGAAGTGGAAGGGCGGCTGGATTCGGAAAATCAACGGTAAGCTGGAACCGCGCATGGGTAACCGTGTTGGCCTGCTGTCAAAAATCTTCGCCAACCCGGACGTGCCGGCGCTGGATGATTACTACGAGCCGTTCGATTTTGATTATCAGCATCTGCATAACGCACCGGCCGGTAAGCACCAGCCGATCGCGCGTCCGCGTTCGCTGATCACCGGTCAGCGGATGAAGAAAATTGAAAATGGCCCGAACTGGGAAGAGATCCTCGGCGGTGAATTTGCCAAACGCTCGCAGGATAAGAACTTCGATAATATCCAGAAGGATATTTACGGCCAGTTCGAACACACCTTCATGATGTACCTGCCGCGCCTGTGTGAGCATTGCCTCAACCCGGCTTGCGTGGCGACTTGCCCGAGTGGCGCCATCTACAAACGTGGCGAAGATGGCATCGTACTGATTGATCAGGATAAATGCCGTGGCTGGCGTATGTGCCTCACCGGCTGTCCTTACAAAAAGATCTACTTCAACTGGAAGAGCGGCAAATCAGAGAAATGTATTTTCTGTTATCCGCGTATTGAAGCCGGTCAGCCGACCGTCTGCTCGGAAACCTGTGTGGGCCGTATCCGCTATCTCGGCGTGCTGCTGTATGACGCTGACCGCATCGAACAGGCCGCCTCGGCGGAGAATGAAAAAGATCTCTATCAAAGCCAGCTGGATATCTTCCTTGATCCCAACGATCCGGCGGTGATCGCCCAGGCGCTGAAAGATGGCGTGGCGCAAAGCGTGATCGACGCGGCGCAGCGTTCACCGGTGTACAAAATGGCGATGGAGTGGAAGCTGGCGCTGCCGCTGCACCCTGAATATCGCACTCTGCCGATGGTGTGGTATGTGCCGCCACTGTCGCCAATCCAGTCGGCCGTTGACGGCGGCGCGCTGGCACACACCGGCGTGCTGCCAGATGTCGAAAGTCTGCGCATTCCGGTTGAGTATCTGGCGAACCTGCTGACCGCCGGTGATACCGCACCGGTGCTGCTGGCGCTGAAACGGATGCTGGCGATGCGTCACTACAAGCGGGCGGAAAGCGTCGAAGGTGAACGGGATGTCCGGGCGCTGGAGCAGGTCGGTCTGAGCGAAGCGCAGGCACAGGAGATGTACCGTTATCTGGCGATTGCTAACTATGAAGATCGCTTCGTGGTGCCGTCCAGCCATCGTGAACTGGCGCGTGAAGCGTTTCCGGAAAGCAAAGGCTGCGGCTTTAGCTTCGGTGATGGTTGCCACGGCAGTGACAGCAAATTCAACCTGTTTAACAGCCGCCGTATTGATGCCATCGACATCACTAAAAAACCGTACGTCCGGAGGATGCATCATGATCGCATTACGTGTGCTGTCGCGCCTGCTGGATTACCCGGATGAGGCGCTGTTTACTCATCATCAGGCGCTGATTGAGGCGCTGGAAGGCGCCAGTGAACTTAACCTGCAGCAGAGCGCAAAGCTGGTGTGCTTTATCAACCAGCTCTGCGCCCGGCCACTGCTCGACGTGCAGGCTGACTACTGCGAGTTGTTTGATCGCGGCCGTGCCACCTCGCTGTTGCTGTTTGAACATGTGCATGGTGAGTCACGCGATCGCGGTCAGGCGATGGTCGATTTACTGGCGCAATATCGGGCCGACGGGCTGGAGCTGGACAGTAAAGAGCTACCTGATTATCTGCCGCTTTATCTCGAATACCTCGCCTGTAAAACCGCTGAGGACGCGCGTCAGGGACTGGAGGATATTGCGCCGATCCTGGCGCTGCTGGCGGCGCGTCTGGTGGAGCGCCAGAGTCCTTATGCCGATCTGTTCAGCGCACTGTTAGCGCTTTCGGGCACCGCGATCCAGCCTGATGCGTTACGGCCGCAAGTGGCGCAGGAAGCGCGCGACGATACCCCGGCGGCGCTGGATGCGGTCTGGGAAGAGGAGCAGGTTAAATTTCTCGGCGAACAGGGTTGTGCCTCGGCGCAGCAGGCGGCGCATCAGCGCCGTTTCGCCGACGCGGTTGCGCCGCAGTATCTGGATGTTGCTCAGGCGACAACGCGCGCCACAGGAGAATCAGCATGAATTTTATCAACACTTTCTTCTTTGATATTTACCCTTATCTTGCCGGAACGGTATTTCTGGTCGGCAGCTGGCTGCGCTATGACTACGGACAGTACAGCTGGCGCGCCGGCTCCAGTCAGATGCTGGACAAAAAGGGATGCGTCTCGCGTCCAACCTGTTCCATATTGGCATCATTGGCATTTTTTTCGGTCATATCGTCGGGATGCTGACGCCGCACTGGATGTATGAATCCTTTCTGCCGATTGACGTTAAACAGAAGCTGGCGATGATTGCCGGTGGCCTGTTTGGTGCAATGACGCTGGCGGGCGGTGCACTGCTGCTGAAACGCCGTCTGATGAATCCACGGGTGCGGGCCACCAGCAGCGTTGGCGATATTCTTATCCTGAGCTTGCTGGTGGCGCAGGCGACGCTTGGCTTGCTGACCATTCCCTTCTCGGCACAACACATGGATGGCAGTGAGATGATGAAGCTGGTGGGCTGGGCACAGGCAGTGGTCACCTTCCACGGTGGTGCATCACAGCATCTTGACGGCGTGGCGCTGATTTACCGCATCCACATGGTGCTGGGTATGACGCTGTTTCTGCTGTTTCCGTTCTGCCGGCTGGTCCATATCTGGAGTGCGCCGGTGGAATATCTGACCCGTCGCTATCAGCTGGTAAGAAACCGCCGCTGACGAGACCACGGCCACCGGAACCGTGCCTCCGGTGGCTGTTTTTCTGGCTGCTGGCTTGACGTTTTTTTAAGAATTTGACCTGTATGTCGTTACGCTGAACGACTACTATTAGCGCATCTGAATTTACCCCCTCGTTTATGGATAACCGATGCGTCTCAAGCTAGCTCTCCTTGCGTTCATCCCGTTACTGGCCTCCTGCAGCAGCAAACCTGAGGTTCCTCAACAGCAAAAAATGCTGGCGGCGCCGCAGGGTGGATTTTTACTTCAGCCGTCGCACAGCGGATCGGCGATGTTTGGCGACTTCGCCGGTAACCCCGCTGCAGAACAATTTATCGATCAGATGGTGGAGAAGCATGGCTTCGATCGCCAGCAACTACACAACATCATTGGTCAGGCGAAACGGCTGGACTATGTCCTGCGTCTGATGGATCGCCAGGCGCCGAGCTACACGCCCGCACCGGGTCCGAACGGTGCATGGATTCGCTATCGCAATAAGTTTATTACCCCGGATAACATCCAGAACGGCGTAGCGTTCTGGGATCAGTATCAGGATGCGCTGCAACGCGCGCAGCAGATTTATGGCGTTCCGCCTGAAATCATCGTCGGTATCATTGGCGTTGAAACCCGCTGGGGCCGCGTGATGGGCAAAACGCGTATTCTCGATGCGCTCGCCACCTTATCCTTCAACTATCCACGTCGCGCAGCTTACTTCAGCAGCGAACTGGAAACCTTTCTGTTGATGGCGCGTAACGAGCAGGACGATCCGCTGGCGCTTAAAGGCTCCTTTGCCGGGGCGATGGGTTACGGGCAGTTCATGCCATCCTCTTACAAAGAGTATGCGGTTGACTTCAACGGTGACGGCCATGCCAACCTGTGGGACCCGGTTGATGCCATCGGCAGCGTCGCGCACTACTTCCAGCAGCACGGCTGGCGCAGCGGTGAAAATATTGCGGTCCCGGCCAGTGGCCAGGCACCGTTGCTTGAGGATGGTTTCAAAACCCGCTACAGCACCACTATGCTGGCAGCCTCAGGCCTCTCTCCACAGGGATCGCTCAACGGCAACGATGAAGTGAGCCTGTTACGGCTTGATTTGGGTACCAGCTACCAGTACTGGTACGGCTTACCCAATTTTTATGTCATTACCCGTTATAACCACAGTACCCATTACGCCATGGCGGTGTGGCAGTTAGGTGAGGCGGTCAGTAAGGCACGGCAGGGCGGTCTGTTATAAAGGCTATCCTTATTAACAGTATGGTTATATGATGACGCCCTTTTTCAGACCTATCCACCACTGTTATCTCTGGAGTCGTTATGTCTTTACCTGCCTGCCCAGCCTGTCACGCCGATTATACCTGGCAAGACGGCGAGAACCTTAACTGTCCTTCCTGTGGTCATATCTGGACGGAGGCGGAAAGCGAGAGCAGTAATCAAACGCTGGAAGTGCGCGATGCTAACGGTAATCTGCTGGCAGATGGCGACAGCGTGACAGTGATTAAAGATCTTAAAGTGAAGGGCAGCTCTTCCTCCCTGAAGATTGGCACCAAAGTGAAAAGCATTCGTCTGGTGGAAGGGGATCACAACATCGATTGTAAGATCGACGGTTTTGGCCCAATGAAATTAAAATCAGAGTTCGTGAAAAAGAACTGAGTTGACGGGCGCAGGGACGCGCCCGTGATGCGGGTTAGCTAAACAGCCGATCCAGCGCCGCGCACTGCTGCGTATCTAAGCTACCGCCATAATTACGCGACGCGCTTCCCATCGAGTCATAGCGACGCGACACCGCCGTTTTAATGGTGGTCACAAAATCATCTCCGATACTGTAAATCGCCATCATCCGGCCAATCTGCTGCTGGAGACGGGTCAGCTCAGCCAGATTGCCGTCACGCCACGCCTGCATCATCTGCGCAAAATATTCTGGCACAATATTATTCAGCCCCGAAATGACACCAGCACCGCCCGCCAGCAAGTTAGGCAGCAGATATTCGTCATAGCCCGACAGCACCGCAAAATCACTGCGCACCGCCTTCGTCTCTTCTATCATTGCCCGGTTGTGCGACAGGCAGTCCACCGTATCTTTGATGCCGACGAAATTTGGCAAATTTGCGGCTAACGCAGCGACCAGCGTCGGGGTCAGATCGCAGCCGGTACGCGCCGGAAAGTTATAGGCAAACCACTTACCGCCTAACTGTTGATCAAGCGCTTCAAAATAGTGCATCAGCTGCGCCTGCGTCTGGCCATAATAGTAGGGCGGCAGCACCATAACCGCGTCGTAACCACTTTTCCATGCCGCGTCCGCCAGCGTCAGCATATCGGGAATACAGGTGGCAGAGACGTTAGCCACCATCTTCAACGGCGATAATGGCCGGGCTTCTTTAATCAGCTGTAAGCGTTCCTGCTGCGTCAGTGAGGCGAACTCGCCAATGCTGCCCATGATCAGTAAGGTATCAATGCCTGAAGTGTTAAGGCGGGAAAAATGGCGTCCGAGCGCATCGATATCAATGTCACCCTGCGCATTAAACGGGGTAACAGAGGGGCACCAGACACCGGCAAAGGCAGAGACTGCAGTCATGACTCACTCCTGAATACGTTTCGGAAAAATGAAACAATGTTTTAATTTAATTACTCATCCTGACCCCTGCCAGTATTCGATTCAGAATTGAGCAATGGGTCGCACTTTTGCGCTTTTGAAGCGTCTTAACAAGCGGTCATGTCAGATAACGCAACCGGAGGTGAGCATGAAAGAGTGGGATCCTGTGTTGTATCGTAAGTTTGAGGCGGAACGCACTCGTCCGGCACGCGAGCTGCTGGCGCGCATCAGCCTCGAAGAGGTTGAGCAGGTCACCGACCTGGGCTGCGGTCCGGGCAACAGCACTGAGCTGCTGACTGAAGCCTGGCCGCTGGCAAACGTGAGCGGTCTCGACAGTTCTGCCGCGATGTTAGCCCAGGCGCGCGAACGGTTACCGCATTGCCGCTTTGTACAGGCGGATATCCGCAGCTGGCAGGCAGAAACGCCTCAGCAGGTGATTTACGCCAATGCCTCTTTGCAATGGCTGGATAACCATGCGGCGCTGTTTCCCCATCTGGTCAGACAGCTGGCGCCCGGTGGCGTGCTGGCAGTGCAGATGCCCGATAACCTCAATGAACCCTCGCATCGGTTAATGCGCGAAGTGGCGGCGACTGAGCCCTGGCGTGCGCGTATCGGTGCGGAGACGGCGGACCGAAAACCGCTGCTCTCCAGCGGGGAATATTATGATCTGCTGACTCAGGCGGGTTGTGAGGTGGATATCTGGCGTACTACCTACTATCACGTGATGGCTGATGCCCAGGCGATTATCAGCTGGCTCCAGGCGACCGGTCTGCGCCCGTTTCTGGCTTCACTGGATGATGCCGCACAGACAGATTTTCTGGCCGATTATCATCAGCGGCTGCTTACTGCCTATCCGGCGCAGCGCGACGGTCAGGTTCTGCTCGCATTCCCGCGTCTTTTTATTGTGGCGGTGAAAAAAAACTGATCTCCAGGGAAAGCAGGCCGCAAAAAGCGCGCAATACTGGATAGAGGGCTTGAAAACGTGATGATATTACTCCACGTTCCACTCACGACCTGAGGGAGAAACGCAATGGATGATCAGCAGTTGCAGGCGCTTAGCGCGCAGATAGGTGAGAAGCTTAAACAGCAGAACGCCACCGTGACCTGTGCCGAATCCTGCACCGGCGGGTGGATTGCGAAGGTGTTTACTGACATCAGCGGCAGCTCCGCCTGGTTTGAACGTGGCTTCGTGACCTACAGTAATGACGCTAAGCAACAGCTGGTAGGCGTGCAGGCCACCTCGCTGGAACAGTACGGTGCGGTCAGTGAAGCCGTAGTGCGTGAAATGGCGCTGGGCGCCCGACACGCGGCCCAGGCGGACTATGCCATCTCGGTAAGCGGTATTGCCGGGCCGGATGGCGGCAGTGCAGAGAAACCGGTCGGTACCGTCTGGTTTGGTTTTGCCGGTCCGCAAGGTAAAACCCTGACTTTTCAACAGCATTTCGCCGGTGACCGTGAGGCGGTACGTCGCCAGTCCGTTGGCTGGGCATTGCAGCAGCTGTATGGCGAATTTCTGACAAATTAAACTTGATACTGTATGACTATACAGTATAATTGTCGGCAACAGAAAGAGTGCAGGCACCCATGAGTGCGTGTTTACCCGGCTTGATTAGGAGTTAAAATGGCGATTGATGAAAACAAACAAAAGGCTTTAGCTGCCGCGCTGGGCCAGATTGAGAAGCAATTTGGTAAAGGCTCCATCATGCGCTTGGGTGAAGACCGCTCAATGGATGTTGAAACCATCTCTACCGGTTCGCTGTCACTGGATATTGCGTTAGGTGCAGGCGGTCTGCCAATGGGCCGTATCGTTGAGATTTACGGACCAGAGTCATCGGGTAAAACCACGCTGACCCTGCAGGTGATCGCGTCGGCACAGCGTAAAGGTAAAACCTGTGCTTTTATCGATGCGGAACATGCGCTGGATCCGGTTTACGCCAAGAAGCTGGGCGTAGATATTGATAACCTGCTCTGTTCACAGCCCGATACCGGTGAGCAGGCGCTGGAGATTTGTGATGCGCTGGCACGGTCAGGCGCGGTTGACGTCATCATCGTCGACTCCGTTGCGGCCCTGACGCCGAAAGCGGAAATCGAAGGTGAAATCGGTGACTCTCACATGGGCCTTGCGGCACGTATGATGAGCCAGGCGATGCGTAAGCTGGCCGGTAACCTGAAACAGTCCAACACCCTGCTGATCTTCATTAACCAGATCCGTATGAAAATTGGTGTGATGTTTGGTAACCCGGAAACCACCACCGGGGGTAACGCGCTGAAGTTCTACGCCTCTGTCCGTCTTGATATCCGCCGTATCGGTGCCATCAAAGAGGGCGATAACGTAGTCGGCAGTGAGACCCGCGTTAAAGTGGTGAAAAACAAAATCGCCGCGCCATTCAAACAGGCTGAGTTCCAGATCATGTACGGCGAAGGCATCAACACCTTCGGCGAGCTGGTCGACCTGGGCGTGAAGCACAAGCTGATTGAAAAAGCAGGTGCATGGTACAGCTACAATGGCGATAAGATTGGTCAGGGTAAATCGAATGCCGGCAACTTCCTGAAAGAGAATGCGGCTGTGGCAAACGAAATCGATATGAAGTTACGTGAGATGCTGCTGAACGGCGCTGACGATAAACTGGCAGCAGAGCAGTCTGCTGACAAAGTTGAAAACGCAGCGAGCGAAGCGAACGAAGATTTCTAATCACTGACGCGGGGGTGGCGCTATCCACTCCCGCTGTTTTATTTTACCTGACATCCTGCCTTTCTTACCTTCCTTCTCTGCCGTTCTGTCGCCATAATCCTCCTCCCGTTTGTACAAGGTGCGCAGTATGACTGAACAACCCCAGCCTCAACCCAACGTTGTCTCCTTTTCTCGTCTGCTCGACCGCGCGATGCGCATTCTTGGCCAGCGCGATCACAGCCGAGCGGAATTAGCACGCAAGCTGCAACAGTCGGCGCAGCGTGCCGCATGGGCGCAGCAGAAAGAGCCGGAAATCGTCACCGAAGAACTGCTGGAAAAAGTGCTGAACTGGTGTCAGGAAAATGGCTGGCTAAACGACGAGCGTTTCACCGAACGTTTTATTCAGAGCCGCAGTCGCAAAGGTTTTGGTTCTCAACGGGTGCGTATGGAACTGGCGCAAAAAGGGATAGAGCGCGAAGCAATTGATATTGCGATGGAAGAGACTGAAGTTGACTGGTCTGCCTGCGCTGCCCAGCTGGCTGAGCGTAAATTTGGTCATCCGTTACCGAAAGAATGGAAAGAGAAAGCCAAAGTCCTGCGCTATCTTCAGTCCAAAGGCTTCATGAGCGAAGATATTCAGTCTGTTTTCAGAAATTTTGACGACTAAAAGCCGATGTAATTTTACTTCCCACTGAAGAAAATTTATCTTATTCCCACTTTTTGTTCCTCTCATCAGGCGCCGCCAGGATGTGGCATCGCGGAGAAGATGGAACGTTCGTTAGCGTGATTCCAGGATATATATGAGCAAGAGCACTGCTGAGATCCGTCAAGCGTTTCTCGACTTTTTTCATAGCAAGGGACATCAGGTTGTAACCAGCAGCTCCCTCGTACCGAATAACGATCCGACGTTGCTGTTTACCAACGCCGGAATGAACCAGTTCAAAGATGTATTCCTCGGCCAGGACAAGCGTGATTACTCACGTGCGACCACTTCACAACGCTGTGTGCGCGCCGGTGGTAAACACAACGATCTTGAAAATGTCGGCTACACCGCACGTCACCACACTTTCTTTGAAATGCTGGGAAATTTCAGCTTCGGTGACTACTTCAAGAAAGAGGCCATTGCTTTTGCCTGGGAACTGTTGACGAGCGACCAGTGGTTCGGCCTGCCAAAAGAGCGTCTGTGGGTCACGATATATGAAACCGATGACGAGGCTTATGCCATCTGGGCCAACGAGATTGGCGTGCCGCACGAGCGCATTATTCGTATCGGCGACAACAAAGGCGGTGCTTACGCGTCAGATAACTTCTGGCAGATGGGCGATACCGGTCCTTGTGGTCCCTGCAGCGAAATTTTCTACGATCACGGCGATCACATCTGGGGTGGACCACCGGGCAGCCCGGAAGAGGATGGCGACCGCTACATAGAGATCTGGAACATCGTCTTTATGCAGTTTAATCGTCAGGCGGATGGCACCATGCTGCCGCTGCCGAAACCGTCGGTTGATACCGGTATGGGTCTTGAGCGCATTTCTGCCGTGCTGCAGCACGTCAACTCTAACTATGAAATTGACCTGTTCCAGAAACTGATTCAGGCGGTGGCTCAGGTGACCGGCGCCACCGATCTCAGTAACAAGTCGCTGCGCGTCATTGCCGACCATATTCGTTCCTGTGCTTTCCTGATTGCCGATGGGGTAATTCCGTCGAATGAGAACCGTGGCTACGTGCTGCGTCGCATCATTCGTCGTGCCGTACGTCATGGCAACATGCTGGGTGCGAAAGACGCATTCTTCTATAAGCTGGTCGCGCCACTGGTTGAGGTGATGGGATCTGCAGGTGAAGAGTTACAGCGTCAGCAGACTCAGGTTGAACAGGTACTGAAAAACGAAGAAGAGCAGTTCGCGAAGACCCTGGAGCGTGGCTTAGCGCTGCTGGACGAAGAGCTGGCGAAACTGCAGGGCGATACGCTGGATGGCGAAACGGTCTTCCGTCTGTATGACACCTTTGGCTTCCCGGCTGACCTGACGGCAGACGTTTGCCGCGAGCGCAACCTGAAGATTGACGAAGCGGGCTTCGAGCAGGCGATGGAACAACAACGCCAGCGTGCACGTGAAGCGAGTGGTTTCGGGGCGGATTACAGCAATGTGATTCGTATCGATGCGGCGTCTTCTTTCAAAGGTTATGACCAGCTGGATTTAGCAGCCACGGTGAAAGCCCTCTATGTGGCGGGCGAGGCGGTAAATGAAGTCACCGCAGGCCAGGACGCGGTTGTGGTACTGGATGAAACGCCATTTTATGGTGAATCAGGCGGCCAGGTGGGTGATACCGGCGTGCTGACAGGGAAGAATGCTGAATTTAGCGTGCAGGATACACAAAAATATGGTCAGGCGATTGGTCATATCGGTAAGCTGACGTCAGGGCAATTACGTATCGGCGATCGCCTTGAGGCTGTAGTTGATGCGGCACGCCGGGCGCGTATCCGTCTTAACCACTCCGCTACTCACTTATTACATGCCGCACTGCGTCAGGTATTGGGTGATCATGTGGCACAGAAAGGGTCACTGGTTAACGACAAATACCTGCGTTTCGACTTCTCGCATTTCGAAGCGATGAAACCTCAGGAGATTCGTCAGGTCGAAGATATCGTCAACGCGCAGATTCGCCGCAACTTGCCGGTTGAAACTGAAGTGATGGATCTTGACGCGGCGAAATCCAAAGGTGCCATGGCGCTGTTTGGTGAGAAATACGATCAGCGCGTACGCGTGCTGACCATGGGGGATTTCTCGGTTGAACTGTGCGGCGGGACTCACGCGGCACGTACCGGCGACATCGGCCTGTTCCGTATTCAGGCGGAGTCAGGCACTGCAGCCGGTATTCGTCGTATTGAAGCCATTACCGGTGAGGGTGCGCTGGCTCAGGTTAACGCCCAGAGCAGTCAGCTACAGGATCTGGCGCAGCTGGTGAAAGCCAACAGCAGCAACCTGAATGAGAAAGTACGCGGTCTGGTTGATCACGTGCGGGCGCTTGAGAAAGAGTTGCAGCAACTGCGCGATCAGCAAGCTGCGCAGGAGAGTGCTTCACTGAGCAGCAATGCCATTGACGTAAAAGGCGTGAAGCTGCTGGTTAGTGAGCTAAATAACGTCGAGCCGAAAATGTTACGTACCATGGTTGATGATCTGAAAAACCAGCTGGGTTCCGCCATTATTGTGTTAGCGACGGTGACGGAAGGTAAAGTGTCGTTAATTGCGGGCGTGACCAAAGATCTGACTGATCGGGTTAAAGCCGGTGAGCTGATTGCAGGTCTGGCGCAGCAGGTTGGCGGTAAAGGTGGCGGTCGACCGGATATGGCTCAGGCAGGCGGTACTGATGCAGGTGCCCTCAAAGGCGCATTAGCAGGGGTTGAGGACTGGGTCAGCAGCCGTCTGTAAGTGAATTAAAACAAGGCATCGTATAAAGCGTCAGAACAGTTGTTCCGGCGCTTTTTAATAGGATGTCAGAGCAGCAAATGACAAAGTCAGGTTGATGTAGTGTATTTCGGCTAAACTAACTATCAGCAGAATGTATTGGCGCATCGAAGTGCATTGGTGTATTTCTCATACTCAATGTGCAGCGTTAAATGATGGATAATGCCGGGAGCCTGTACAAGCCCGACTCTTTTAATCTTTCAAGGAGCAAAGAATGCTTATTCTAACTCGTCGAGTTGGTGAAACCCTCATGATCGGTGATGAGGTGACTGTAACGGTGCTGGGTGTTAAGGGTAACCAGGTTCGCATTGGGGTTAACGCTCCGAAAGAAGTGTCTGTGCATCGCGAAGAGATCTATCAACGCATCCAGGCTGAAAAAACGCAACAAACCAGCGTTTAACGGATTCAGCGTCTCGCACCTGTGCGAGGCGCTACCGCTTTTTTAAATAAATTCCTCATTTTCATTTCTCCCGTTAATTCCCTTATTTGTTAACTCCATCATCTTTCATTGTTGATAATTCACTCTTTTTGTCGCCATTTTGTCCCAATTGTGTGTGATTTGCTCAATCAAACAAAGTTTCGGAAAAATTGTTTGACTTAAAAGTCCGGGAAAGTAATATGTGCGCCACGCAGTGCCGATGAGCGGAAACAAAGTTCAGCGGCGCAGTTCGGAAGAACGCGTAAGGTGAGGTGGCCGAGAGGCTGAAGGCGCTCCCCTGCTAAGGGAGTATACGGTCAAAAGCTGTATCGAGGGTTCGAATCCCTCCCTCACCGCCATTTCCGATGCATCCATAGCTCAGCTGGATAGAGTACTCGGCTACGAACCGAGCGGTCGGAGGTTCGAATCCTCCTGGATGCACCATATTTTTGAATATGGAGAAGTGCTCGGTGTGACATGACGCATTAGCGTTCAGGCCGCACTAAGGAGGATAACGTTGCATCAGCAACGGCCCGCAGGGCGAAGCGAAAGCTGAGTAATCCTTCTGGATGCACCATCGGAATAAAAGAAGTAAAGTGAACTAGCCGTTCCTTTCATGGTGAGTAGTTAGCACCCTGCGTTGTACAAGAATTAAACCAATGCATCCATAGCTCAGCTGGATAGAGTACTCGGCTACGAACCGAGCGGTCGGAGGTTCGAATCCTCCTGGATGCACCATATTTTCGAATATGGATAAGTGCCTCAGTGTGTCATAGCGTGAAAATCGTCAGACTGCACTAAGGAGGATAACGTTGCTTCCGCAACGGCCCGCAGGGCGAAGCGAAAGCTGAGTAATCCTCCTGGATGCACCATTCTTCGTATCATTCCCAGGTTGATTTCTGTAAGTCCATAAAAAAGTTATTCCTCAATGCATCCATAGCTCAGCTGGATAGAGTACTCGGCTACGAACCGAGCGGTCGGAGGTTCGAATCCTCCTGGATGCACCATATTTTCGAATATGGATAAGTGCCTCAGTGTGTCATAGCGTGAAAATCGTCAGACTGCACTAAGGAGGATAACGTTGCTTCAGCAACGGCCCGCAGGGCGAAGCGAAAGCTGAGTAATCCTCCTGGATACACCCTCTCTTCGTATCATCCCCGGATTGATTTCAGTAAGTCCATAAAAAAGATATTCCTCAATGCATCCATAGCTCAGCTGGATAGAGTACTCGGCTACGAACCGAGCGGTCGGAGGTTCGAATCCTCCTGGATGCACCATATCTTCGAATATGGAGAAGTGCCTCGGTGTGTCATAGCGTGAAAATCGTCAGACTGCACTAAGGAGGATAACGTTGCTTCAGCAACGACCCACAGGGCGAAGCGAAAGCTGAGTAATCCTCCTGGATGCACCATCTGCATTTCTTTCTGTACTTCTTACTTTACTTCTCCCCATGCTGTCTCCGTTACGCCACCGCTTTGTCGAACCCGCTGAAATGCTGTCAGCTCTCTCTCTGTTCTGACTGTAATTGATCAAATCCGGTTTTCTGTTGTTCGCGATTCATTAATGCCTGGCGATCAGCATGGGTCACCAGCGGGTAAAAAACGCAGCAATTTCGTACTGTTATTGCCGGTCGCAGGCGATCACCTTTATCTGAAAAGAAAAATTGCTAATGCTTTCAAAGCATTTGCTGTTCATCCCCCCTGGCGACAACCTGTGCACATTAGGCTAAAGTAATGTCTCTTTTGCTGGAGGTCCGGAGTGACAATGTACGATCAATACGATGCCCTGATTTTCGATATGGATGGTACTATTCTCGATACTGAGCCAACACATCGAAAAGCGTGGCGTCAGGTACTGGCGCGTTATGGAATGACGCTGGATGAAGCGCGTATTGTTGGCTTCAATGGTGCTCCAACCTGGCGACTGGCGCAGTTCATTATTGAAACTAACCAGTCGTCTCACGATCCTCATCGTCTTGCCGCCGAAAAGACCGCCGCTGTGAAAGCGATGTTACTGGAAAATGTTCAGCCACTTCCGCTGATGGAGGTGGTGAAGGCGTACCACGGCCGTCGTCCGATGGCAGTGGGCACCGGCAGTGAACACAGCATGGCGGATGCGTTACTGACCCAGCTAGGCGTGCGAGAGTTGTTCTCTGCGGTTGTCGGTGCTGATGACGTAGAGCGGCACAAACCTGAACCGGATACCTTCTTACGCTGCGCCGAGCTGATGGGCGTGGCGCCAGAGCGCTGTGTGGTTTTTGAAGATGCAGATTTTGGCGTTCAGGCGGCGAAAGCGGCAGGAATGGATGTCGTGGACGTCCGCTTACTGTGAGTGACTCGCTCGCTTATGCCTCACTGTTTGGCAGCAGTTTTTTAAGTGCGACGCTCCTGCCGGGAAGCTCTGAAGCACTGCTGATAGCACTAGTAATTGCAAAAAAGACGTCAGTTTACGGGTTGCTTTTGGCCGCATCACTGGGGAACACCTTGGGCGGCTTAACCAACATTTTTCTTGGTCGCTTGCTGCCGTTAAAACGTCAGGGGCGATGGCATGACACAGCAATGACGTGGTTGCACCGATTGGGTCCTGCAGCACTGTTATTTAGCTGGTTGCCGGTGGTAGGTGATCTGCTCTGCGTGCTTGCAGGCTGGTTACGCTTCGCCTGGTTACCTGCGATGTTGTTTCTCGCTGTCGGTAAAACACTGCGTTATATCGTTATCGCGACCGCCACTTTACAGGGAATGCAATGGTGGCATTGATTCGCACAGATTCGAGGCTACGGTTAACATTATGCTGAACAAAAATAAATTATTCTCACAGCGGGAGGTTAATGTGATCCCGGACGTATCTAAAGCGCTCTCCTGGCTGGAAGCGCATCCTGATGCCCTCAAGGGTATCGGCCGTGGCATCGAACGTGAAACGTTGCGCGTGCAGGCAGACGGTAAACTGGCGGAAAGCGGCCATCCCGAATCACTCGGATCGGCGCTGAAGCATGACTGGATCACCACCGACTTTGCCGAAACCCTGCTGGAGTTTATTACCCCAGTGGATCACAGCATTGATCACATGCTGGCATTCCTGCGTGATATTCATCGTCATGTCGCCCGTGAACTCGGTGAAGAGCGTATGTGGCCCTTTAGCATGCCGTGCGAGATTGTCGATGCGGATAAAATTGAACTGGCGCAGTACGGCAAATCGAATATCGGTCAGATGAAAACGCTGTACCGTGAAGGGCTGAAGAACCGCTACGGCGCGCTGATGCAGACCATCTCCGGCATTCACTATAACTTCTCGCTGCCGCTCTCTTTCTGGCAGGAGTGGGCCGATGTGAAAGATCAGGAAAGCGGTAAAGAGACCATCTCTGCCGGCTATCTGCGACTGATCCGCAACTATTACCGTTTTGGCTGGGTGATCCCCTATCTGTTTGGCGCATCGCCTGCCATCAGTTCCAGCTTCCTGCAGGGCCGCGAGAGCGCGCTGCCATTCGAAACCAACGATAAAGATACGATGTGGCTGCCGTATGCCACCTCGCTGCGTCTGAGTGATTTAGGCTACACCAACAAATCCCAGAGCTCGCTGGGCATTACCTTTAACTCACTGGAAGGTTATGTCACGGCGCTGAAGAAAGCGATCAAGACCCCGTCAGAAGAATTTGCTGAAATGGGCACCAAAGATGCCGACGGAAACTGGCTCCAGCTCAATACCAATGTACTGCAGATTGAAAATGAGCTCTATGCACCTATCCGGCCGAAGCGCGTCACACGCTCAGGAGAAGCGCCTTCTGATGCGCTGCTGCGTGGCGGTATTGAGTACATTGAAGTGCGTTCGCTGGATATCAACCCGTTCTCGGCAATTGGTGTTGACGAGAACCAGGTTCGCTTCCTCGACCTGTTCCTGATCTGGTGTACGCTGGCAGACGCGCCGGAAATGAGCGCTGACGAGCTGCAGTGTACCCGCAAAAACTGGAACCGGGTGGTGCTGGAAGGGCGCAAACCCGATCAGAAAATCGCGGTGGGCTGTGGTGAAGCGGAGCATTCGCTGGTTGAAGTCGGCAAAACATTGTTTGCCGATCTGCGTCGGGTTGCGGAAGTATTAGACAGCAACAACCAGGGCAGCACGCAATATCAACAAGTTTGCGATCAACTGGTGGCATCGTTCGACGATCCTGAGCTAACCTATTCGGCGCGCATCCTTCAGGCGATGAAGGACAATGGTGTAACCGATACCGGCGTGGCGTTAGCTGAACAGTATCGCCACCTGCTTTGCGAAGAGCCGCTGGAAGTACTGACCGAAGACGATTTCAGCCGTCAGGCGCAGGAATCAGTAGCGGCACAGCAGGCGCTTGAAGCAAGTGATAGTCTGGATTTAGAAGCCTATCTGGCGAGCCGGGAAGGGTAGAAAAGAAAAAGGCCACATCAATGTGGCCAAATTAACATCTCTGTTGTCAGGGATGATGATAACAAATGCGCGTCTTTCATATATTCAGACGTTGGGCGAACAGAAAAGTTTCATCGTTTCAAAAAAAATTCTTAAAACAGGAGGTGACGTATGCCACTACTGGACAGTTTTACCGTTGATCACACTATCATGGCCGCACCCGCCGTACGCGTTGCGAAAACCATGAAGACTCCGCATGGCGATACGATTACCGTTTTTGACCTGCGTTTTTGCCGCCCGAACATTGATATCCTCACTGAGCGTGGCATTCATACGCTGGAGCACCTGTTTGCCGGTTTCATGCGTAACCATCTGAACGGTGACGGCGTAGAAATCGTTGATATTTCGCCAATGGGTTGCCGCACTGGCTTCTACATGAGCCTGATCGGTACGCCAGACGAGCAGCGCGTCGCAAAAGCGTGGAAAGGGGCGATGGAAGACGTTCTGAAAGTAAAAGATCAGAATCAAATCCCAGAGCTGAACGAATACCAGTGCGGCAGCTACAAGCTACACTCGCTGGAAGAAGCGCAGCAGATCGCCCGCAATGTGCTGGCACATGAGATCGGTGTAAACCACAACGATGATCTGAAACTGCCTGCTGAAAAGCTGAAAGAACTGCACATCTAGTCAGGACTTATCTGCTAAAAAAAACGCCGCATTATCGCGGCGTTTTTTTATGGCTTAAGAGCCGATAGATTTCTTTAACGGCGTGGTTGGTGTGATACGGACCTGCTTGATCATGTTGTCCTGCACATCGAGGATGTCGATATTGTACTGACTGATTTGCACCCGGGTCTCTCTCTCAGGGATCTCTTCCAGCACCTCCAGCAGCATGCCATTGATGGTGCGGGCCTCCTGCTCTGGCAGATGCCAGTTAAACGCCTTGTTGATTTCACGCACGTTAGCGCTGCCTTCAACCAGCACCGAGCCATCATTCTGCGGCATCACTTCTTCAGCCAGCGACGGTGACATCGAGGTGGTAAAATCACCCACGATCTCTTCCAGAATATCTTCTATCGTCACCAGTCCTTTGATATCGCCATACTCATCGACCACCAATCCGGCTTTCTTCTTATTACGCTGGAACTTCACCAGTTGGGTGTTAAGCGGTGTGCCCTCCGGGATGTAATAGATCTCATCCGCAGCGCGCAGCAGCGTCTCTTTGGTGAACTCTTTTTTCTCGGTCATCATGCGCCAGGCTTCACGCACCCGCAGCATCCCGACGCAGTCGTCCAGCGAATCACGGAACAGCACGATGCGACCGTGCGGCGAATGACTTAACTGACGCACCACCGACTTCCAGTCATCGTTGATGTTAATACCGACGATCTCATTACGCGGCACCATGATGTCATCCACGCTGACCTTCTCCAGATCGAGCACCGATAGCAGCATGTCCTGATTACGGCGTGATATCAGATTACGTGACTCGTAAACGATGGTGCGCAGCTCTTCTTTGCTCAGCGCGGAGTTGACCGATCCATCGGTGCGAATGCCGACCAGCCGCATCAACAGCCGGGTAATGGTGTTCAGCAACCAGACCAGCGGCAGCATAACGTACTGCAACGGACCCAGCAGGAAACTACTGGGATAGGCGACCTTCTCCGGATAGAGCGCGGCTATGGTTTTCGGTAACACTTCGGCAAACACCAGCACCACGAAGGTCAGCACGCCGGTGGCGATAGCGACGCCGGCATCGCCATAGAGGCGCATCCCGACGATGGTGCTAAGGGCAGAGGCAAGAATGTTGACCAGGTTATTGCCAATCAGCACCAGGCTGATCAGGCGGTCAGGGCGACGCAGCAACTTTTCGACGCGACGGGCAGCGCGGTGGCCATTTTTAGCCTGATGGCGCAGCTTGTAGCGATTGAGGGTCATCATGCCGGTTTCGGAGCCAGAAAAATAAGCCGAAACCAGCACCATGATGATCAGCGTAACAATCAGCGTGGTGGTTGAAACATGTTCCAACGCAGAACTTCCTTTTTAACGAGAGGTAGGGATAAGCAGGTGCTGTAAGATGCGACTGCCAAAGTAGGCCATGGTTAACAACAACGCGCCGCTGCAGTTAAACCACACCACACGACGCCCACGCCAACCTTCATGATAGTGTCCCCACAGCAAAACGATATAAACAAACCAGGCGATGATCGAGAGCACCGCTTTATCGACGTTTTCCGCGCTGAACAGATCCTGCATGTAAAACAGGCCAGTACAGAGTACCAGCGTCAGCAGCACCACGCCGACCTGCGTAATATGAAACATCTTACGCTCAATCGTCAGCAGCGGTGGCATATCCTGGGTAAAGGCCAGCCGTTTGTTTTTCAGCTGATAATCGATCCACGCCAGCTGCAGCGCATAGAGTGCCGCAATAATCAGCGTGGCATAGGCAAACAGCGACAGGCCGATATGAATCATCATGCCTGGGGTGGTTTCCAGATGGGTGATGAACGCATTGGGCACAAAAGTGGCAAAGGCGAGGTTGATCAGGGCGAAACTATAAACAATCGGCAGCAGTAACCAGCCACGGTTGCGGGACGCCACAATGGTCATGATGGCACAGATCAACAGACTAACCAGTGAGCCGATATTCAGCAGGCTGAGGTTTTGTCCGCTATCGACGGCAAAAATACGTTGCTGCAAAGCCACCGCGTGCGTAATCAGCGCCACGCAGGCAGAAAGCATCGCCATTCGCCGCCAGCCGCCGTTACGTTTCAACAGGCTGGGAACGATCAGTGCAAGACTAAGGGAGTAGGCTAACAGCGCCACTATCGCGAAAACGAACATAGATCCTTTCGGGTATCAGTCAGATAAGGAAAACAGCAGTATAGCGCCAGCGGCAGCTGGCACCAAACGATCTCAGGGGCAATTGCAGAGATCGCTGAGCCTTCGTGTTATAATCCGCCGCATTCTGCCGATCAGGCGCCTCGCGATCTTTTTAAGTGAGAGACCATGTTTGATAATTTAACCGATCGTTTATCGCAAACCCTGAAAAATATCAGCGGCCGCGGAAGGCTGACTGAAGAGAACATCAAAGAGACCCTGCGTGAAGTTCGCATGGCACTGCTTGAGGCTGACGTTGCGCTGCCGGTCGTGCGTGACTTCATAAATCGCGTGAAAGAGAGCGCGGTTGGGCACGATGTGAATAAAAGTCTGACGCCGGGTCAGGAGTTCATCAAGATTGTCCGTAACGAACTGGTTACGGCGATGGGTGCAGAAAACAACGCGCTGGATCTGGCGTCACAGCCACCGGCCGTGGTGCTGATGGCGGGTCTGCAGGGTGCGGGTAAAACCACCAGCGTCGGTAAGCTGGGTAAATTCCTGCGCGAAAAGCACAAAAAGAAAGTATTAGTGGTGTCTGCCGACGTCTATCGTCCGGCGGCGATTAAACAGCTGGAAACGCTGGCGCAACAGGTCGGCGTTGACTTCTGTCCGTCCGATCTGAGCCAGAAACCGGTCGACATTGTGAACAATGCGCTGCGCGAAGCGCGCCTGAAGTTCTACGATGTGCTGCTGGTGGATACTGCGGGTCGTCTGCACGTAGACGAAGCGATGATGGACGAAATCAAACAGGTTCATGCCGCGATTAATCCGGTAGAAACCCTGTTTGTCGTCGATGCCATGACCGGCCAGGATGCGGCGAATACTGCCAAAGCCTTTAACGAAGCACTGCCGCTCACCGGGGTTATCCTGACCAAAGTGGATGGTGATGCACGCGGTGGTGCGGCGCTGTCGATTCGTCATATCACCGGCAAGCCGATTAAGTTCATGGGTGTCGGTGAGAAGACCGAAGCCCTGGAGCCGTTCTACCCGGAGCGTATCGCCTCACGTATCCTCGGCATGGGCGATGTGCTGTCGCTTATCGAAGATATTGAAAGCAAGGTTGACCGCGAGCAGGCGGAAAAGCTGGCGAAGAAGTTAAAAACCGGTGACGGTTTCGATCTTAATGACTTCCTTGAGCAGCTGAAGCAGATGCGTAACATGGGCGGGATGGCCAGCCTGATGGGCAAACTGCCTGGCATGGGACAGCTGCCGGACAACGTAAAGTCACAGATGGATGATAAAGTGCTGGTGCGCATGGAAGCGATCATCAACTCGATGACGCGTAAAGAGCGCGAAAAGCCAGAAATCATCAAAGGCTCACGCAAGCGCCGTATTGCAACCGGCTCCGGTATGCAGGTGCAGGACGTTAACCGCTTACTGAAGCAGTTCGACGACATGCAGCGTATGATGAAGAAAATGAAGAAGGGCGGAATGGCGAAAATGATGCGCGGCATGAAAGGCATGATGCCGCCAGGTTTCCCTGGACGCTAAGTGTTCCACAAAAAAGCCCGAAAGGACGCGGTTTAGGTTGCTTTTTGCGCCAAAATGAGTAAAATTTTCGGGCTTTTTATACAGCACCCGGACCCCGTTCCTCGATGGGGGCCGGGTGTTTTATTAACTGAAGAGGATGTTATGGTAACAATTCGTTTGGCACGTCACGGCGCTAAAAAGCGTCCGTTCTATCAGGTCGTCGTTACTGACAGCCGCAATGCACGCAACGGTCGTTTCATCGAGCGCGTTGGTTTCTTCAACCCGATCGCATCTGGTCAGGCTGAAGGTCTGCGTCTGGATCTGGATCGTATCGAGCACTGGGTTGGCCAGGGCGCAACGCTTTCTGATCGCGTTAACGCGCTGGTCAAAGAAGCTAAGAAAGCAGCTTAATCTGTCACGGTGGTAAGCATGAGCAGACAACTTGCCGCACAGCCTCCTGTTAACCCGCTGGTGTTGGGTAAAATGGGAGCCGCCTACGGTATTCGCGGCTGGCTCAAAGTGTTTTCCTCCACTGAAGACGCTGAAAGCATCTTCGACTACCAACCCTGGTTTATCCAGCGCGCCGGTAAATGGCAGCAGATCGAACTGGAGGGTTGGAAGCACCACAATCAGGACCTGATCATCAAAGTCAGAGGCGTTGACGATCGGGATGCGGCGGCTCAGTTAACCAATTGCGAAATTCAGGTTGACTCGACGCAGTTGCCATCGCTGGAAGCGGGTGACTATTACTGGAAAGACCTTATGGGTTGCCAGGTGGTTAACCTCGACGGCTACGAGATGGGCAAAGTCATCGATATGATGGAAACCGGCTCGAACGACGTTCTCGTCGTTAAGGCAAACCTGAAGGATGCGTTCGGTGTGCAGGAGCGGTTAATTCCGTTTCTTGATGAACAGGTTATCAGGAAAGTCGATCTCTCTACTGGCGTCATTGAAGTAGATTGGGATCCTGGTTTTTGATCTCCGAATCGAACGGTAACGTAACGGCGAAGACAATGTGGATTGGTGTAATTAGCCTGTTTCCAGAAATGTTTCGCGCTATTACCGATTACGGGGTAACTGGCCGGGCAGTAAAAAACGGTCTGCTCAGCATTCAAAGCTGGAGTCCGCGTGACTTCACGCACGACCGGCACCGTACCGTGGATGATCGTCCTTACGGCGGCGGACCGGGAATGCTGATGATGGTACAACCCTTACGGGATGCTATCTCCGCAGCGAAAGCAGCGGCAGGTGATGGGGCCAGGGTGATATATCTTTCACCTCAGGGGCGCAAACTGGACCAACAGGGCGTTTGCGAACTGGCGGCACGGGACAAGTTAATTCTGGTCTGTGGCCGTTATGAAGGGATAGATGAGCGCGTAATACACGCCGAAATTGATGAAGAATGGTCAATCGGTGATTACGTTCTCAGCGGCGGGGAACTGCCAGCGATGACGATGATTGACGCGGTCGCCCGGTTTATTCCCGGCGTACTCGGCAAGCAGGCGTCAGCCGACGAGGATTCGTTCTCTGATGGGCTGCTGGACTGTCCGCACTATACCCGACCTGAAGTGTTAGACGGCGTGGAGGTTCCGGCAGTATTACTGTCAGGCAACCATGCTGATATTCGCCGTTGGCGCCTGAAGCAGTCGCTAGGCCGTACCTGGCTAAGAAGACCTGAACTTCTGGAAAACCTGGCTCTGACTGAAGAGCAAGCAAGGTTGCTAAGTGAGTTCCAGCGGGAATTTCACCAGCAACAAAACGATGATGTGGAAGAGTGATCTTCCCCGACTATCAGTTTACCCAGGATATGAGATTTAATTATGAGCAACATTATCAAGCAAATTGAACAAGAGCAGATGAAACAGGACGTACCTTCCTTCCGCCCGGGTGATTCCGTGGAAGTGAAAGTATGGGTCGTTGAAGGTTCTAAAAAACGTCTGCAGGCATTCGAGGGCGTGGTTATCGCTATTCGTAACCGCGGTCTGCACTCTGCATTCACTGTTCGCAAAATTTCTAACGGCGAAGGCGTTGAGCGTGTATTCCAGACTCACTCACCTGTAATTGACAGCATCACTGTCAAACGTCGTGGCGCTGTGCGTAAAGCCAAACTGTACTACCTGCGTGAGCGTACTGGTAAGTCTGCTCGTATTAAAGAGCGTCTTAACTAAGGTA
The DNA here is from genome assembly GCF_002095315.1 of Pantoea conspicua. GTDB lineage: Bacteria > Pseudomonadota > Gammaproteobacteria > Enterobacterales > Enterobacteriaceae > Pantoea > Pantoea conspicua. Next base: position 10,592 of record NZ_MLFN01000034.1, on the reverse strand, counting down.
TCGCTAACGCGACATCTAAAAGTTAATAGCAAACAAGGGGTTGGCGTGAAGCCAGCCCCTTTTTTTATCTTATCATCCGGTCAATGGCGACGAACCTGTGGCATCAGGTCGCTGGAAATGATAAATCGCGCTATTTACTGGTCCGCTCTCCAGCACAATCAGCCCGTAGCGGCAGCCAATAAACTCACCACCACATTTCTCTGCTACTGCCCGACTGGCCAGGTTGTCTTCCGCCGCCAGAATCTCTATGCCGCGTGTTTCAGGACGGGAGAAGCCCAGCGACAGCAACGCGATCACGGCGCGGCTGGCGATACCCTGACGCTGTGCATCGCTACGTACCCAATAGCCCAGGGCGCTAAAATCGCCGGGATGACGGGCGAACCGAATACCTGCGCCGCCCAGCAGCCGATCGCGCTGATCCACAATCGCAAACTCTTCTGCTTCACCTTTCAGACGTTGCCAGTGCGTAAACCGTATCCAGCTTTCCGCCTCATGCGGCTGATAATCCGCGTGCGCCCAGACCATCCAGGGCAACAGACTCTCCAGCGAGGCGTTAACTGCTTCAGTAAACGCAGCGATATCGTTAAGCGTGAAAGGGCGGAGGCGAAGGTTGGCGCAAGTCTGAGTCATGGCTCGCTCAAAAGGATTAGGATGACTATTTATTCTGACAGCGACAGGCAGGAAAACAACAATCAGTACTGTAAAGTAATATGTACATGTTGGCGTGGTAAGGTTTTCGGTGTTAACTTATTATTTTATTGTTATATAAGTATATTTTTAATTTATCTTCGCCTGGTTCTTTTCGGTGGTAATAAAAGTGTACGCATTATGTTGTGTTATGTATTTCCTGTGATACAGTGTGCTCCATCCTCCATGAGGATCCCATGACCGCAAATACGAGCAAAAAGGATCGCCACCATGCAAAAAGACGCGCTGAACAATGTGCATATCGCCGACGAACAGGTACTGATTACCCCGGAAGAGCTGAAAGCAAAATTTCCGCTGACCGCTGAGCAACAGGCTCAGGTTGCTGCCTCTCGTCAGACTATCTCTGACATCATTGCCGGCCGCGATCCACGCCTGCTGGTGGTGTGCGGACCTTGTTCAATCCACGATACCGAAGCGGCTCTGGATTATGCTCGTCGTTTGCAAACCCTCTCTGAACAGTTGAAGGATCAGCTGTATCTCGTCATGCGCGTCTACTTTGAAAAACCCCGTACCACCGTCGGCTGGAAAGGGTTGATCAACGATCCCTACATGGATAACTCCTTCGATATGGAAGCGGGCCTGCACATTGCCCGTAAGCTGCTGGTAAATCTGGTTGAGATGGGGTTACCGCTGGCGACAGAAGCGCTGGACCCTAACAGCCCGCAGTACCTCGGCGATCTGTTCAGCTGGTCAGCCATCGGCGCACGCACTACCGAATCGCAGACCCACCGTGAAATGGCCTCGGGTCTGTCAATGCCAGTGGGCTTCAAAAATGGCACCGACGGCAGTCTGGGTACCGCGATTAACGCGATGCGCGCGGCGTCAATGCCACACCGCTTTGTTGGCATCAATCAGGCCGGGCAGGTTTGTCTGTTACAGACACAGGGAAATCCTGATGGGCACGTGATTCTGCGCGGCGGTAAAGCGCCTAACTACGGTCCGGAAGATGTTACGCAATGTGAAAAAGAGATGCTCAAGGCGGGACTGCGTCCAGCCTTAATGATAGATTGCAGCCATGGTAACTCTAATAAAGACTACCGCCGTCAGCCTGGCGTAGCGGAATCCGCTATTGCCCAGATCAAAGATGGAAACCGTTCAATTATTGGTTTGATGCTGGAAAGCCACATCAATGAAGGTAACCAGTCTTCTGAGCAGCCACGCAGTGAAATGAAGTATGGCGTTTCCGTCACCGATGCCTGCATCAACTGGGACGTCACCGAAACGTTGCTGCGTGAGATGCATCAGGATCTGCAGGGAGTGCTGTCGGCGCGTCTGTCACACGAGGTGTAAGAGCAATGGTGGCTGAACTAAGCGCGTTACGCGATCAAATTGATAGTGTCGATAAGGCGCTGCTTGACCTGCTGGCCAGACGGCTTGAACTGGTCGCCGAAGTAGGAGAAGTTAAGAGCCGTTATGGACTGCCGATTTATGTCCCTGAGCGTGAGGCCTCAATGCTGGCCTCGCGCCGTAAAGAAGCTGAAACGCTCGGCGTACCGCCGGATCTGATTGAGGATGTGCTGCGTCGGGTGATGCGCGAGTCCTATACCAGCGAGAACGATAAAGGTTTCAAAACGTTGTGTCCGGAACTGCGTCCGGTAGTGATCGTGGGCGGTAATGGGCAGATGGGGCGGCTGTTTGAGAAAATGCTGCGGCTGTCGGGCTATACGGTGAAAACGCTGGATAAAGATGACTGGTTACAGGCGGAGAATTTACTCAGCGATGCCGGTATGGTGGTCATCAGCGTGCCGATTCACTTAACTGAACAGGTCATTGCCCAACTGCCACCGTTGCCAGAGGATTGTATCCTTGTCGATCTGGCGTCAGTGAAGAACCGACCTTTGCAGGCGATGCTGGCGGCGCATAACGGTCCGGTACTGGGCCTGCATCCGATGTTTGGCCCGGACAGCGGCAGCCTGGCAAAACAGGTGGTGGTCTGGTGTGATGGTCGTCAGCCCGAAGCCTATCAGTGGTTTCTGGAGCAGATTCAGGTCTGGGGCGCGCGCTTACACCGTATCAGTGCGGTTGAGCACGATCAGAATATGGCGTTCATTCAGGCATTACGCCACTTCGCCACCTTTGCTTACGGACTGCATTTAGCGGAAGAGAACGTGAACCTCGATCAGCTGCTGGCGTTGTCGTCACCGATCTACCGGCTGGAACTGGCGATGGTCGGAAGACTATTTGCTCAGGACCCGCAGCTCTATGCTGACATCATCATGTCGTCAGAGAGCAACCTGGCGCTGATTAAGCGTTATTACCAGCGCTTCGGTGAGGCGATTGCCTTGCTGGAACAGGGGGATAAGCAGGCCTTTATCGCCAGCTTCAACCGGGTTGAACACTGGTTTGGCGATCACGCGAAACGCTTCCTGGTCGAAAGTCGCAGCTTATTGCGCTCGGCAAATGACAGTCGTCCTTAAAATCGCAGTGGTCCTGAAACAGAAAGGCATCCCACGGGATGCCTTTCTTGTCTACTCGCCCGGTTCCACCGGCACCACATTCTCACTGGGATAGCAGCCCAGCACCTTCAGTGAACGGGTCATGGTCTGCAACTCCTGCAGCGCCTGCTGCATTCTTTCCGACTGCAGGTTGCCCTGAACATCAATATAAAACATCTCTTCCCACGGATTGCCGTTAATCGGGCGCGACTCCAGCTTACTCATGATCAGATTATGCTGGCGCAGCACCAGTAAGGCATCGACCAGCGCGCCCGCCTGCTGGCCAGTAGCCATGATCAGCGTCGTTTTGGCGGGTACCTGATCCGAAACCTCGATGGCTTTGCGGGCCAGTACGATAAAGCGGGTATGGTTTTGCTGCTGATTCGCCAGGTTACGCTCCAGCACCTGTAGCTGATAGAGCTCGCCACCGGCCTCACTGCCCAGCGCCGCCACCTTCGGTGAGTTAAGCGCCGCCACTTTCTCCATGGCCGCTGCGGTGCTTTCGGTATATTCAATTTTCCAGTGCGGGAATCGGTTAATGAACTGGCTGCACTGCTGGAACGGCTGAGGATGGCTGTACACCATCTCAATCTGCTGCAGGTCAGTCGGGCCATTGACCAGCACGCAGTGGTCAATGGGCAGCGTCATCTCCCCGACGATCGATAAGCTGGTCTGCTGCAGCAAATCGTAGACATCATTGATCGAGCCTGAGCTGGTGTTCTCTATAGGCATCACTGCGTAATCTGCCGCACCGGTCTCCACCTGCCTGATGATGTCGTGGAATTTCAGGCAACCGCATTCAACCATGTTATCGAAATGACGGGCGGCATATTTGCGCGCCGCCAGATGTGAATAAGATCCCTTGGGGCCGAGAAAGGCGATACGGGCCGCATGGGCATGAGGATGGTTAAGGTTTTTTTGCAACAGGGCTTGCTGGGTTAATACCGAGTCTTCAATCACCAGCTGAAATAACCGGGTGATGTAGTGCGCATCCAGATTATGCGCTTTGCCCAGCACTATCAGGTTTTCCAGCAGCGCGCGCTCACGTTCAACATCGCGAATCGGCCGGTGGGTGGCCAGTTTGGCCTGCGCTACTTCCACTGCCAGCAGGCGGCGTTCCGCTAAAAGTGTCAGGAGTTTTTTATCAACTGCGCTGATTTTATCGCGTAGCGCCAGCAGTGGATTGTCGGGATTCATAAGGCTCACCTGTAAGCTGTCCAATAAAAAAGCCTCCCGTTTGGGAGGCTTTGTTGTTCGTCTTCGCTTTCGTTTTCACACGACGAATGGCCTCCCGTTCAGGGGAAGGTAAAAAAGAAAGCGAAGAAAAACAGGTCATGTTTCATAGGTATGTCCGTAAAGGGAGTGCTTTGAGAGTAACCGTACGGGTTAAAAGCTGTCAATAAAAAACGCGCCCGCAGGCGCGTTAACCGATCAGGACTCTTCGTCGGCGGGGATAATGTCTTTTACGCTGGCACTGGCGCGGCGCGCTTCCGATTTATGCTGTACTTTATTTAGCTGGCGCTCGAGCTTGGCGATCAGATCGTTGATAGCGGTATACATATCTTCGTGTTTGGCACTGGCCACCAGTGTCCCATTCGGCGTATTAATCGTAGCATCAGCCACAAATTCTTTGGGCTCTTTGGACAGGACGATGTGGGGGTTAATCAGGTCAGTTTGCCATTTTTCAAGCTTGGCGAGACGGTCTTCAACATGGCTGCGGATAGCTGCAGTGATTTCCATTTGTTTGCTGGTAATGTTCAGGATCATCAATCTTACCTCTCTGTCATTTCCGTCTTGGTAAGTCCAGCATAGCGCGATAAAGGGTTAATTGCGTGATTTTGATCACGAAAAAATGTCACTTTTTGTCAAGCCAGACAATTTGTGAGAAAGGCAGAGAATGTGGCCGAAAAGCCTTGAAGCGAAGCGATTCTCGCGGCATTCTTGATGAGTTAACCTGCCAGCAAATATCTGTAACTGGCCAGCTAATAAGTAAAAAAAAGCAGCCCATTCAGGCTGCTTTTTTTATGGCCGACAATCAACAGACGATCAGTGACGGTTCGCAGCAATGATTTTCGCCACTTTATCTGCTTCAGCGTTCAGCTGCAGATTGCGGTAAGCATTTTCCATCAACGGCAGCGCATCGTGTGTCGCCTGCGTATCCGGATAATCGCGCATCATACCTTCAACCCGGTTAACAACCGCGACATAAGCCTCACGCTTAGTATAGAATTGCGCCACTGAAAGCTCATATTTGGCCAGACGATCTTTCAGGTAGACCAGACGTTTCTGAGCATCAGCCGCATACTGGCTGTTCGGGTAACCGCGCAGCAGCTGAGAGAAGTCGCGGAAAGCATCACGAGCGTGCGTCGGATCGCGGTCAGACCGATCGATACCAAAGAAGCCCTGCAGCGCCGAGTCATCCAGCGCCATATCCGTCAGACCTTTCATGTAGATGACATAGTCAATGTTCGGATGCGTCGGATTCAGGCGCATAAAGCGGGCAATGGCAGCCTGCGCCAGGGGCAGATCGGCATTTTTATAGTACGCGTAGATTAAATCCAGCTGAACCTGCTGCGAATAAGGACCGAACGGATAACGATTATCCAGCGCTTCCAGTTGCTTAATCGCGGCTTTAAAGTTACCGTCCTGCAGCTTTTGCTGCGCTGTAGCATAAATTTCAGAAGGCGGGCTGTCCGGTACCGCGTCATTTGAGCCGGAACAACCCACAAGTGCCAGGCTCAGTGTGGCAGCAGCCACCAGATGTTTCATACGCGTCATGACGAAGTGATTATCCTCAAAATGTTATGGCGGAAGCTGTCCGTATAGCTCCCGGTAATGACCAGGTACGATAGCACATTATATTAAACGGCATCGCCGTGAAAACCCAACGTTAACGAAGAAGCTGTATATGGCACAACAAGTTCAACTCACCGCAACGGTATCCGAATCACAACTCGGACAACGCTTAGATCAATCTTTGGCGGAATTGTTCCCTGATTATTCACGTTCTCGCATAAAAGAATGGATCCTCGATCGTCGCGTCACCGTAAATGGCGTCATGGTTGATACACCGAAGGAAAAAGTGTTGGGCGGCGAGCTGGTCGCCATTAACGCTGAGATCGAAGAAGAGCAGCGCTGGGAACCGCAGGCTCTGCCGCTCGACATCGTTTATGAAGATGAAGACATTATTGTCATCAACAAGCCGCGTGACTTTGTCGTTCATCCCGGCGCCGGTAATCCGGACGGTACCGTATTAAATGCCTTACTTCACCACTATCCGGCGATTATGGATGTGCCGCGCGCCGGCATCGTTCACCGCCTGGATAAAGATACCACCGGTTTAATGGTGGTGGCGAAGACCGTACCGGCTCAGACGCACCTGGTGGAATCGCTGCAGAGGCGTGAAATCACCCGTGAATATGAAGCGGTGGCGATTGGCAACATGACGGCGGGCGGTACGGTTGATGAACCTATCAGCCGCCACTCGACCAAGCGTACCCATATGGCGGTGCACCCAATGGGTAAGCCGGCGGTGACGCATTACCGCATCATGGAGCATTTCCGCGCGCATACCCGTCTGCGTCTGCGTCTGGAAACCGGTCGTACTCACCAGATCCGTGTGCATATGTCGCACATCAACCATCCGCTGGTGGGCGATCCGCTCTATGGTGGCCGCCCACGTCCGCCGAAAGGCGCATCGGATGCGTTCATTGCCACCTTGCGCGGTTTTGATCGTCAGGCGCTGCATGCCACCATGCTGCGTCTGTACCATCCAATCAGCGGGATCGAGATGGAATTCCATGCCGCCATTCCGCAGGATATGGTCGATCTGATCGCAGCGCTGAAAGCCGATACTGAGACCTTCAAAGACCAGATGGACTGGTGATGCAGATGATTATTCCCCAATGGCCGGCACCGGCGCGCGTCCGGGCCTGCTCGACGCAGCGGCAGGGTGGCGTCAGCCTGGCGCCCTGGGATGCACTTAATCTCGGCGGGCATGTGGGGGATAAGCCAGAGCACGTTGCACAGAACCGGCAACGCCTGGTTGAACAGGCGGGTCTGCCGGCGATGCCGCAATGGCTGGAGCAGGTGCATGCCACCGATGTAGCGCGTCTGACATCGAATGGCACGCTGCCGCTGCGTGCTGATGCCTGTATTACCTCTGAGAGTGGCGTGGTCTGTGCAGTCATGACGGCTGACTGTCTGCCTGTGCTGTTCTGTTCCGATGATGGAAAGGAGGTTGCTGCGGCGCACGCTGGCTGGCGCGGACTCTGTGCCGGAGTGCTGGAAAATACCCTGGCGCAGTTCCGCTCGCCGCCGCACCAGATTCACGCCTGGCTGGGACCGGCGATTGGGCCGGATGCGTTTGAGGTCGGTGCGGAGGTGCGTCATGCGTTTATGGCACAGGACCCGCGCGCGGCAGAGGCCTTTCGTCCTTCAGGTGAGAAGTTTTATGCCGATATCTGGCAACTGGCACGCTTACGTCTGCAGGCCACAGGCGTACAATCCATCACTGCTGACAGCCGTTGCACCTTCACGGAAGGCGACGATTTCTTCTCTTTCCGCCGCGATGGGATTACCGGGCGTATGGCAACTTTGATCTGGCTGTTATAACCTTACGCATAAGACGGTCCAGTTAGCGTGTTTTTCACTCAAATCTCAGGTCATTAACCTTGAAATTTTGAGGGATGACCTCATTTAATCTCCAGTAGCATTTTGACCTGTAATGGGAGGAATTATGCGTCTGGATCGTCTTACTAATAAATTCCAACTGGCTCTCGCGACGCGCAGTCCCTGGCTCTGGGACACGACAACCAATTCATTGAACCTCTGCACCTGATGAGCGCACTGCTGAAACAGGAAGGCGGCTCGGTTTCACCTTTACTGACGTCCGCGGGTATCGACGTGGCTTCTTTGCGCACCCAGGTTGAGCAGGCTATCGATCGTCTGCCGCAGGTAGAAGGCAGCGAAGGGGATGTGCAGCCTTCATCAGATCTGGTTCGGGTATTGAACCTGTGCGACAAACTGGCGCAGAAGCGCAATGACAACTTTATATCATCCGAATTATTTGTTCTGGCGGCCCTCGACTCGCGAGGTTCACTGGCCGATCTGCTTAAAGCGACAGGGGCAACCAGTGAAAAACTCACCAGGGCTATTGAACAAATGCGTGGAGGGGATAGCGTGAACGATCAGGGGGCTGAAGATCAGCGCCAGGCATTAAAGAAATACACTATCGATCTGACCGAGCGTGCTGAAAAGGGCAAGCTCGACCCGGTGATTGGCCGTGACGAAGAGATTCGTCGCACCATTCAGGTTTTGCAGCGCCGGACGAAAAATAACCCGGTACTGATTGGTGAACCCGGTGTGGGTAAAACCGCCATTGTGGAAGGACTGGCGCAGCGCATTATTAATGGCGAAGTGCCTGAAGGCCTGAAAGGGCGTCGGGTACTGGCACTGGATATGGGTGCGCTGGTGGCCGGTGCCAAATATCGCGGTGAGTTTGAAGAGCGTCTGAAAGGCGTGCTGAATGATCTGTCGAAACAGGAAGGCAACGTCATTCTGTTTATCGACGAATTGCACACCATGGTCGGTGCCGGTAAAGCGGACGGCGCGATGGATGCCGGTAACATGCTCAAGCCAGCACTGGCACGCGGTGAACTGCACTGTGTGGGTGCCACCACGCTCGACGAATACCGTCAGTACATTGAAAAAGATGCGGCGCTGGAGCGGCGTTTCCAGAAAGTCTATGTGGCTGAACCCACAGTGGAAGATACCATCGCCATCCTGCGTGGTCTGAAAGAGCGTTATGAACTGCATCACCATGTGCAGATTACTGACCCGGCCATTGTGGCGGCCGCGACCTTGTCGCATCGCTATATTGCCGATCGTCAGTTGCCAGATAAAGCGATTGACCTGATCGACGAGGCAGCTTCCAGCATTCGTATGCAGATTGACTCGAAGCCGGAAGCGCTCGATCGGCTGGAACGCCGGATTATCCAGCTTAAACTGGAGCAGCAGGCGCTGAAGAAAGAGGCGGACGACGCCAGCATTAAGCGACTTGAGATGCTGGAAAGCGAGCTTGACCAGAAAGAGCGTGAATACGCCGAACTGGAAGATGAGTGGAAAACGGAGAAAGCCTCGCTGTCTGGCACGCAGAACATCAAAGCCGAGCTGGAACAGGCGCGCCTCAATTTAGAACAGGCACGTCGCCTGGGTGATCTCGCCCGGATGTCTGAGTTGCAGTACGGTAAAATTCCGGCGCTGGAAAAACAGCTGGCTGCAGCCACGCAGGCGGAAGGCAAAACCATGAAGTTACTGCGTAACCGGGTAACCGACGTGGAGATTGCCGACGTGCTGGCGCGCTGGACCGGTATTCCGGTAGCACGCATGATGGAAGGTGAGCGCGATAAACTGCTGCGTATGGAGCAGGATCTGCATGGCCGGGTAATTGGACAGGATGAAGCGGTTGAGGCGGTATCGAATGCGATTCGTCGTAGCCGTGCAGGTTTGTCAGATCCTAACCGACCTATCGGTTCATTCCTGTTCCTGGGGCCAACCGGTGTCGGTAAGACCGAGCTCTGTAAGGCGCTAGCTAACTTCCTGTTCGACAGCGATGACGCGATGGTGCGTATCGATATGTCGGAGTTTATGGAGAAACATTCGGTCTCACGGCTGGTGGGTGCACCTCCGGGTTATGTCGGATATGAAGAGGGCGGTTATCTGACCGAAGCCGTTCGCCGTCGTCCTTATTCAGTAATCCTGCTGGATGAGGTAGAGAAAGCGCATCCGGATGTTTTCAACATCCTGCTGCAGGTACTGGATGATGGTCGCCTGACGGATGGACAGGGCCGCACGGTCGACTTCCGTAACAGTGTGGTCATCATGACCTCTAACCTGGGATCGGATTTGATTCAGGAACGGTTTGGCGATCTGAACTATGCCGAGATGAAAGAGATTGTCATGGGCGTGGTCGGTCATCATTTCCGTCCTGAGTTCGTTAACCGTATTGATGAGGTGGTGGTGTTCCATCCGCTGGCGGAGAAACACATCGCATCGATTGCCCAGATTCAGCTGCAGCGGTTGTACAAACGTCTGGAAGATCGCGGCTATCAGCTGCATATCTCGGACGCTGCGATCAAGCTGCTGGGTGAGAACGGTTATGATCCGGTATATGGCGCGCGGCCGCTGAAACGTGCGATACAGCAGCAGATCGAGAACCCGCTGGCACAGCAGATTCTCTCTGGCACACTGGTCCCGGGCAAAACCATCGAAATGGATGTAGAAAACGATGTTATTACCGCGCATCAGTAATTCAGCATAAACAAAAACGGGCCTCTGGCCCGTTTTTGTTCGATTTATGCACTGCATTGCATAGTTAACCGGCTAATTGTTTGCAAAGTGAGCGGTCGGTTAAAAAGTTGAAATTAGCACTTGTCAGCTTCTGAGAAC
>NZ_MLFN01000033.1 GCF_002095315.1 Pantoea conspicua | reverse complement strand
CAAATAAGTGAAGAAGCCCCGCACGGAAGTGCGGGGCTTTTTTACGTCTGAGGATCGCTGAAATCCTGTCAAAACGTGGTATCAGCGGGCTTTTAGCCACTCTGCAATGAAAGACGCAATCGCCACCGGCTGGTTTAAGTCCAGTACCGGCACCGACAATCTAAGCGTCCGATCGCTGGCGACCGCAATGACCTGTTCATCCAGCAGATCCTCTACGCCCCCTTTGATACCGGCGCGCCACAACACAATTTTTGGTACTGCCTCGTTTTTGAATCCTTCTACCAGCACCAGATCCAGTAAAGAGTTATCCATTCTGCTCACCAGATAGGAAAGGTCGATCTGCTCTTCATCGGGTGTTTCACACATCAATGCCCAGCGCTGCGAACTGGCCACGATGACCTGATTGGCTCCCGCTTTTCTGAGCAGATAACTGTCCTTGCCTGGCGTATCCACATCCATCTGATGATGCGTATGTTTGATCAACCCGCTACGAATCCCCTGGTTGCTGAGAATCGGTATAATTTTCTGTAAAAGCGTAGTTTTCCCGGTTCCGCTCCAGCCGACCACAGCGAGTAAAGGTAATGACATATTAAAATCTCTCGTTCAGATCATCAGGTGTATTGATGTTGCGGAAGGCGGACTCATCATCTGCCAGTAACACCGCATGCCCGCCCTGATCGCGCAGAAAGTGCATCAGACGGCGCTCACCAGCCTGCAGGTATTGATAGAGTGGTGCAGCAACGTCGCGGTGGATCAGCGCCAGCGTCGGATGATCGCGCTCCTGTGAACGCACCCATACGGCGGATGCGTCGCCGCGTTGGTGTACCAGCTGTTCAACAAAGTTAAGCGGGATGTCGGGCGTATCGCAGGAACTGAACACCGCCCACTCTCCCTCAATTGCACGTAACGCACTGTAGATTCCTGCAAGAGGGCCTGGATAATCGTCAAGTTCATCCTGCACAACCCGACATCCGCTTAGCTGATAACGATCAATATTACGATTCGCGTTAATCATGACAATGTCGACTTGTGGCCGTAGCCGTTCAAGGACATGCTGATACAACGGCTTGCCATTCAGTGGCACTAATCCTTTGTCCTGACCACCCATACGGCGGCCCTGTCCTCCGGCCAGAATGACGCCGGTTAACATTGTCATGGCATTGTCCTCGCTAATGACGTACTGAAAAACGGGAGTAAGTGATATGAAATGCCATCGCCTGAATGAGTTGATTGAACTACTGCAACCCGCCTGGCAAAAAGAGCCCGATCTTAACCTCATTGCATTCTTACAGAAACTGGCACAGGAAGCGGGTTTCCGTGGCCCATTAAGTGAATTAACCGATGATGTATTGATTTACCATCTCAAAATGCGTGATGCGGCCAGTCATGACGAAATACCTGGCCTGAAAAAAGATCACGAGATTGATTTCAAAACGGCGTTGCTGCGCGCACGGGGTGTCATTAAAGATGACGAGTAGTGTTATCCTTATCCGCTAATTAAAGGATAACCACAGGTAACATGATGAGCGACGCTGCGTTTAACTTTCAGACCCTGAATCCCGATGTGCTGCTGGATGCGCTTTGGGAAACAGGCATACGCGTCGAATCAGGCCTGACCGCACTGAATAGTTATGAGAACCGGGTCTATCAATTCAGTGATGATGACAAACGCCGTTACGTCGCTAAATTTTACCGTCCGCAACGCTGGCATGCAGAACAAATTGTTGAAGAGCATCAGTATGCGCTTGATCTGCTGGCTGACGAAGTGCCTATCGCCGCACCGCTGGTTTTACAGGGCAACACATTGCAGAGTCATGCAGGCTTCTATTTTGCAGTGTTTCCCAGCCTCGGCGGGCGCCAGTATGAAACGGATAATGAAGATCAGATGGAATGGGTAGGACGCTTTCTCGGGCGGATCCATCAGACCGGCCGTAAAGCGCTGTTCAGCCAGCGACCCACTATCGGGCTGGATGAATATCTCTATCAGCCGCGGGAAGTGCTGGAGCAGTGTCTGTTAGTCCCTGCCTCATTAAAAGGGGCGTTGCTTCAGTCTGTCGACAGGCTGGGTAACACGTTACAGCAGCGATGGCATACTACGTGGCAGCCGCTACGATTACACGGTGATTGCCATCCGGGTAATATCCTGTGGCGCGACGGACCTCTGTTTGTCGATCTGGATGATGCTCGCAACGGCCCGGCAGTGCAGGATCTCTGGATGTTGATCAGCGGTGATCGGCAGGAACAGCGCATTCAGTGGGATATCCTGCTGGAGGCGTACGGTGAATTTAGTGACTTTGATATTAATGAATTGTCACTGATTGAGCCTTTACGCGCGATGCGCATGGTTTATTATCTGGCCTGGGTGGTCCGACGCTGGCAGGATCCCGCTTTTCCGCGCGCCTTCCCCTGGATGACAGATGAAGATTTCTGGCGCCGGCAGATTTCGCTTTTTACCGAGCAGGAGAAGCTGTTGCAGGAACCTCCTTTGCAGCTGACCCCGCAATTTTAACGAAGTAGTCAGGAGAGTTTTTCACGATGAAAAAGATTTGGTTTGCACTGATCGGTTTAGTGCTGGCGTTCAGCGCGTCTGCTGCACAATTCACCGAGGGGAAACAATACGTCAGTCTGCAGAAGCCGGTTGCAGGCGAACCTCAGGTGATGGAGTTTTTCTCCTTCTTCTGCCCGCACTGCTATCAGTTCGAACGCATTTATCACGTCAATGATGCAGTGAAAAAGAACCTGCCTGCTGAGACTAAGATGGTGAAATATCACGTTGATTTCCTCGGTGGTGATTTAGGCCCGGTAGTCACTCAGGCATGGGCGGTCGCCATGGCGTTAGGTGTGGAAGATAAAGTCACCGCACCGATCTTTGATGGTATTCAGAAAACCCAGACCATCACCGATCCTGCCAGCCTGAAACAGACCTTTATTACCGCGGCCGGCATCTCGGCAGCAGATTATGATGCGGCCTGGAACAGCTTTGCAGTTAAAGCGCTGGTTGCTCAGCAGCAGAAAGCGGCTGCCGATGTCGATCTGCGTGGCGTGCCAGCGATTTTCGTTAATGGCAAATATATGGTCAATAACGGTGGTCTGGATACCAGCTCTATGGATAATTTCGTTGCCGATTATGCCAACGTCGTGAAATTCCTGGTCAGCCAGAAGTAACCGGCTACCTGACACTCAACGCCAGCGTTGCTGGCGTTTTTTTTGCGTATCGATCGGCGACAGCGTTTTTATCCATCACCTGGGCATAAATTTAATATCCACACAAGGGATCGCGTAATTAAAAATAGCGATCGGGTCACGGAAATTACCTAACCATATGAAAAATAATATTTTAAATGGGATGCGATTTACCTAAACGCCTAAAAAACAGCGCCTTATAATTTTTACGCACAAAGTTATCCACAGAACGATCGTTGCGATCCTCTGCTCAAAAGCGTTAAAAACTCCAGACGCAGCTCGCCTTATTTCACCATTCTTGCCAGGTTGTGGCATCCTTATAGACCAATCCATGGCAACGAAGAATAGACAGACTTATGGCGCAAATAGCAGAAAATCCCCTGATTCTGGTTGATGGCTCGTCCTATCTTTACCGCGCGTATCACGCATTCCCGCCGCTGACCAATAGTGCAGGTGAACCCACAGGCGCCATGTATGGCGTGCTTAATATGCTGAAAAGCCTGCTGGTGCAATATAGTCCAAGTCACGTTGCTGTGGTGTTTGATGCCAAAGGCAAAACGTTCAGGGACGAGCTGTTTGAGCATTACAAATCGCATCGGCCGCCGATGCCGGACGATCTGCGCGCGCAAATCGAACCGTTGCATGAAATGGTACGCGCCATGGGATTACCGCTGCTGGCTGTCAGCGGTGTAGAGGCGGATGATGTCATTGGTACGCTGGCGCTTGAGGCTGAGAAAAAGGGCCGTGCAGTGCTGATCAGCACCGGTGATAAAGATATGGCGCAGCTGGTGACGCCGGGCATCACCCTGATTAATACCATGACCAACACTATTCTGGGCCCGGAAGAGGTTGAGCAGAAATATGGTGTACCGCCCGCTTTGATTATCGATTTCCTCGCTATGATGGGTGACAGCTCGGATAACATCCCAGGTGTTCCCGGTGTTGGTGAAAAAACGGCGCAGGCGTTGTTGCAGGGGCTGGGCGGGATGCGCTCTATTTATGACAATCTGGATAAAGTGGCCGAACTCTCGTTCCGCGGCGCCAAAACTATGGCAGCCAAACTTGAACAGAACCGTGACGTTGCGTTTCTCTCGTATCAGCTGGCGACCATTAAAACCGACGTTGAACTGGAATTACCCTGTGAAGAACTGACGGTTACTGAACCGGATGTTGAGGCATTACAGACGCTGTTCAGCCGTTATGAGTTCAAACGCTGGCTGAATGATCTGCAGGATGGCAAATGGCTTCAGGGCAAAAAGAGCAATCCTCAGGCGCAAAAAGGGCTGAACGATGAGCCTGTGGCTGTGGTTGAGGCCAGCAGTGTGCTCTCGGCCGATGGCTATGTCACTATTCTGGATCAGGCGACCTTCGATAGCTGGCTGGAGAAACTGAAGCACAGTGAGGTGTTCGCTTTTGATCTGGAAACCGATTCGCTGGATACCCTGAGTGCCAATATTGTGGGTATCGGTTTTGCAGTCGCGCCAGGTAAAGCCGCCTATCTGCCGGTGGCACACGATTATCTCGATGCGCCAGAGCAGCTCGATCGCACCGCCGTGCTGGCACAGCTCAAACCGCTACTGGAAGATGCCAGCGCCTGGAAGGTTGGCCAGAACCTCAAATATGACCGCGGTGTACTGAAGAACTACGATATTGAGCTGGCTGGTATCAAATTCGACACTATGCTGGAGTCCTACATTCTTAACAGCGTCGTAGGCAAACACGATATGGATAGTCTGTCGGCGCGCTGGCTGAATCATAAAACCGTCACTTTTCAGGAAATCGCCGGCAAAGGCAAAAACCAGCTGACCTTCAATCAAATCGCTCTGGAACAGGCCGCGCATTATGCGGCTGAAGACGCTGACGTGACCTTACAGCTGCATCTGAAGATGTGGCCGGAGCTGGAGAAAGAAGCGGGGCCGAAAAAAGTCTTTGAGCAAATTGAGATGCCGCTGCTGACGGTGATTTCGCGTATTGAGCGTAATGGTGTATTGATTGATCAATCTATTCTGGCGCAGCATTCAAAAGAACTCACCGCCCGGCTGGCCGAACTGGAGCTGAAAGCGCATGAACTGGCGGGCGAGCCGTTCAACCTCTCTTCGACCAAACAGTTACAGGTGATTCTGTTTGAAAAGCAGGGCATCAAACCGACCAAAAAAACCCTGGCGGGGCACCGTCAACCAGTGAAGAGGTGTTAGCCGAACTGGCTCTGGACTATCCGTTGCCTAAAGTGATTCTGGAACATCGCGGATTGTCCAAACTGAAGTCGACCTATACCGATAAATTACCGCTGATGATTAATCCGGTAAGCGGTCGGGTCCATACCTCTTATCATCAGGCGGTTACCGCGACCGGACGGTTATCCTCGACCGATCCTAACCTGCAGAACATTCCGGTACGCAACGACGAAGGTCGCCGTATCCGGCAGGCTTTTATCGCAGCCAAAGGTAATCGCATCGTCGCGGCTGACTATTCGCAAATTGAACTGCGCATTATGGCGCATCTCTCGCAGGATAAAGGATTGCTGGATGCGTTCGCTCAGGGTGAAGACATCCACCGGGCAACCGCAGCTGAAGTCTTTGGCGTCGCGCTGGACAAGGTCAGCGGAGAACAGCGCCGCAGCGCCAAAGCGATCAACTTTGGTCTGATCTATGGCATGAGCGCATTTGGCCTGTCGCGGCAGTTAAACATTGGTGCCGGCGAAGCGAAAAAGTATATGGATCTCTACTTTGAACGTTATCCTGGCGTGCTGAGCTACATGGAAAATACCCGTCAGCTGGCAGCAAACAAAGGCTATGTCGAAACGCTGGAAGGACGTCGGCTGTGGTTACCGGATATCAAATCCAGCAACGCAATACGGCGTAAAGCGGCGGAACGCGCGGCGATCAATGCGCCAATGCAGGGAACGGCGGCTGATATTATTAAGCGTGCCATGATTGCGGTTGATGGCTGGTTAGAGCAGGAGAAAGAGAGCGGCGTCCGGATGATTATGCAGGTTCATGATGAACTGGTATTTGAGGTCAGATCGGACGTGGTTGAGGCTGCCAGTAAAAAAATACAGGTATTAATGGAAGGCAGCGTTCAGCTTGACGTTCCGTTGCTGGTTGAAATCGGCGTCGGTGATAACTGGGATGAAGCCCACTAATCTGTCAGCACCGTCTGGCACGGCAGCGTTGGTGACAGCCTGAACTGAAACATAAGTAAATCGTTTACGTAATCGCTTCAGCTGGCGCTCGGGTTGACTGAGTACGAAGGGAAAGAGTAACTACCTATCGGCTAAGCACTTTTTACGTCATTAAACTACATCACAACGCTATTTTTGTGACGTACATGGTAAAAAAAGGCTGGATTGATGTAAGTAAGCAACAAAAAAGCCTTTGTGGCTCAGAAAAAATCAGGTAAAGTTCGAGGCGTAGGGTACAGAGGTAAGATGTTCTATCTTTCAGACCTTTTACTTCACGTAATCGGATTTGGCTGAATTTAGCCGCCCCAGTCATTCTGTGACTGGGGCGTTTTTTATTGGGCTTTTGCTGAACGTAACGGGCGGGCTGTTGCGGGATTGCTTACTCTTCTTCGCCCTGATCGTCGCGTGCAGGCTCCAGATTACTGAACCAGCCATCCAGCTTCTGACGCACTTTATCCACGCCAATCTTCTTCAACGACGAAAAGAGTTCGACCTGCACATCCCCCATAAAGGCCAGTGAGGCTTCACGTACCATCGTCAGTTGCGCTTTACGGGCGCCTGAGGCGAGCTTATCAGCTTTGGTCAGCAACAGCAGTACCGGGATGCTGCTTTCCACAGCCCACTGAATCATCTGCTGGTCCAGGTCTTTAAGCGGATGGCGGATATCCATCAATACCACCAGGCCCTTCAGCGCCTGCCGTTTTTGCAGATACTCACCTAATGCACGTTGCCATTTCAGCTTCATCTCTTCCGGGACTTCGGCATAGCCGTAACCGGGCAGATCGACCAGGCGTTTACCTTCCGTCACTTCAAACAGGTTAATCAACTGAGTACGGCCAGGCGTTTTACTGGTACGCGCCAGGCTTTTCTGGTTGGTTAAGGTGTTCAGCGCGCTGGATTTACCGGCGTTAGAGCGGCCAGCAAAGGCGACTTCAATACCGGTATCGGCAGGAAGATGGCGGATATCCGGCGCGCTCAGGACAAAATGGGTTACGTGATAATTCAATTCAGACAATGTGACACTCCAGAAAACGCATTAAGGCAATGTCGCCGATTATACGCGTTATGGCGCGAAAGTGCTCAACCGCTTGGCGATGGCGGCTTTTGTAAGAGATTTGCCATAGACGTTGCCCGTTATGTCGTTTTTTACTTTAATTACTAAAAATAAAAATTGATATTATTCATTTATTTATCAATAAGTGGTCTTTTTTTGCAGCAACTACTCTTGCCGCTGACTTGAGGCTTTTACCAATTGGTCTACATTAGTGTGCAGTGCACGGCAGCATACATCAGGATGATGCGCTCAGGGATGTCAGGAAGGCAAAGAGCGAGGGTGTGGAAATGGTCAGGGATGTGGGACCAGACAAGGACAGGGAATAGCTCAGGAGATGAGCAGGCGCAGGATTGACCGGGATGTTGTGAGCCGAAAAGGATTTAAAACATGATTCCTTCTTATGAAGGTATGAAATAAGGCGACAGCTTGAGCTGTCGCCTTTTTTCTTTGGCTACTTTCTGCTAGATTTCGCCGCAATTCTATACTGAATAAAAAAGCCGGGACTGAACACTATGAAGCAACCTGCACGAGCTGCGCACGGCAAACCTGCCGTCAAAGCCAAACGTAAATCGCGTGACGATATTAATAACGAAGCACGCGATCGCAAACGTGATAAAAAGCACCGCGGCCATGCGTCAGGCAGCCGTGCAAATCCGGCCGCAACGGACAACAACGGCGGACGCCAGGCCGGTCAGGCTAAAGATCCACGCATCGGGAGTAAAAAACCGGTGGCTCTGATTGCGGACGGGAAAACCGCAGCCGTTAAGCCAAAGAAAAACGTGGAAAAACCGGCAGCCGGGAAGAAAGTACGCCTGACTCCAGAAGAAGAGCTGGCGAAGCTGGAAAATGATGAGCGTCTGGATGCGTTGCTGGATCGGCTGGAAAATGGCGAAACCCTGTCGGCGGAAGATCAGGCTGGCTGGACGCCGCACTCGATCGTATCGACGAACTGATGGAGCAGTTAGGCATCGCCATGGATGACGGCGATGACGAGCAGGCGGAAGAAGATATGTACCGTCTGCTGAAAGGCAACTAAGCCCATTTGATCGGCATGTGCGTTTCGCGCATGCCGCGCTTCTCAGGTAAACGACAATGTTTTGGCCTGGATCAATTTTCGCGCTGCTGGCGACATGTTATCTGTTGTGGTTATTGTTTAAACTACGTCGCCTGTCGCGCCTGAAGCAACGTTTACGTCGGGTTTCTTCTGCCCGCTCACCTCTCATCCCTTCTTCATCGCGACCTTCTCTAAGACGACGTCACCGGAAGGAGTGAGCATGCCATCGCTGCAAATTGATTGGGACCAGGCGCTGATTGAGAAATACAATTATGCTGGCCCGCGTTATACCTCCTATCCCACCGCGCTGGAGTTTAGCGAGCAATATGGTGAGGCCGATTTCCAGCGTGCGGTAGCGCGCTATCCGGAGCGTCCACTCTCGCTCTATGTTCACATCCCGTTCTGTCATCGTCTTTGTTACTTCTGTGGCTGCAATAAAATAGTGACGCGTCAGCGTCATAAAGCCGATCGTTATCTGGATGTGCTCGAGCAGGAGATCATTCAGCGCGCGCCGCTGTTCCGCCAGCGTCAGGTACGTCAACTACACTGGGGCGGCGGCACGCCGACCTTTCTCGATAAGGCGCAGATAAGCCGGCTGGTGGCATTGCTGAAGCAGCATTTTTCGGTGGCGGACGATGCCGAAATGTCGATCGAAGTGGATCCGCGTGAAATTGAACTGGATGTTATCGATCATCTGCGCGCGCTGGGGTTTAATCGCCTGAGCATGGGCGTGCAGGACTTTAACAAAGCGGTACAGCAACAGGTTAATCGGGTACAGGATGAAGCGGTCATTTTCGGTCTGATGGCGAGGGCGCGTGAACAGGGTTTCAGCTCAACCAGCATCGATCTGATCTACGGTTTGCCGCTACAAACGCCTGAGAGCTTTGCCTATACGCTGCAGCGGGTGCTGGCGCTTAATCCCGACCGGCTGAGCGTATTTAACTATGCCCATCTGCCTGCACTGTTCGCTGCCCAGCGTAAAATCAAAGAGGATGAACTGCCGTCAGCACAACAAAAACTGGATATCCTGCAGCAGACCATCGCCACCCTGACGCAGCAGGGCTACCAGTTCATCGGGATGGATCATTTTGCGAAGCCACAGGATGAACTGGCCATTGCGCAGCGCGAAGGGCAACTGCATCGTAACTTCCAGGGCTACACCACGCAGGGCGACAGCGATTTACTCGGCCTTGGCGTCTCCGCTATCAGCATGATTGGCGACAGCTACGCGCAGAACCAGAAAGTGCTCAATACGTGGTACAGCAGCGTGGAGCAGCAGGGCAATGGCTTGTGGCGCGGTGTGGCGTTAACTGACGATGATTGTCTGCGTCGTGAGGTCATCAAGAGCCTGATCTGCAACTTCGCGCTCGATTTTTCGGCGATTGAAACTCAGTGGGGCATTCGCTTTAGTGACTACTTTGCCGAAGACCTGGCGCTGCTGAAACCGTTAATCGCGGATGGGCTGGTGGTGCAAACGGCGACGGGCTTGCAGGTGACGGGTGTGGGGCGCTTGCTGATCCGCAATATCTGTATGTGCTTTGATCGCTACCTGCGTCAGAAAGCGCGTCAGCAGCAATTCTCCCGGGTGATCTGAATCGACGGGCTGAGTCTCCCCAGCCCGTATCAGCGGCCTTATTCCATGCCCAGCTCTTTCAGCTTGCGCGTCAGCGTGTTGCGTCCCCAACCCAGTAACCGGGCGGCTTCCTGCTTATGACCCTGCGTATGGCGCAGGGCGGTAGTCAGCAGCGTGCGCTCCATCTCTGGTTGCGCTTCTGACAACAGATTCTGATGACCGGAACGCAGCGCGCGATCGGCCCACTGCGCCAGCAGCGTGGCCCAGCTATCCGGCAGCGACTGCACCGGATTTTCCGGCGTGCTGGATTCAAACAGTTCGGCCGGCAGATCCTGAATCAACACTTCCTGACCAGCCGCCATCACTGTTAACCAGCGACAGGTATTCTCCAGCTGACGCACGTTACCGGACCAGTGCAGGCGGGTAAGCGCCGCTTCGGTTTCCGGATGCAGGATTTTCGCCTCTACACCCAGCTCACGGGCAGCAACCTGCAGGAAGTAACGCGCCAGCCGTGGAATATCCTCACGACGCTCACGTAGTGGTGGCAGATGCACACGTATAACATTCAGGCGGTGAAACAGATCCTCACGGAACTTGCCTTCCTGCACCCGCAATTCCAGATTCTGATGGGTTGCGGCGATGATACGCACGTCGACTTTGACCGGCGCATAACCGCCAACGCGATAAAACTGTCCATCGGCCAGCACGCGTAACAGACGGGTCTGCACATCGAGCGGCATATCGCCAATCTCATCTAAAAACAGTGTGCCGCCGTCGGCCTGCTCAAAACGACCCTGACGAATCTGGTTAGCACCGGTAAACGCCCCTTTTTCATGGCCGAACAGCTCAGACTCAATCAAATCTTTCGGGATAGCCGCCATGTTCAGCGCGATAAAGGGCGCTTTAGTGCGTGGGCTGTGGCGATGCAGCGCATGGGCCACCAGCTCTTTACCGGTACCGGATTCACCGTTGATCAGCACGCTGATTGAGGATCGTGACAGACGGCCAATGATGCGGAATACATCCTGCATCGCCGGCGCTTCACCAATAATATCCGTGGTCGGTCCGCTGACCGGCTGATTACGCGGCTGCTGCTGCTCCTGATAGTGACTGATGGCGCGCTCAACCAGCGCAACCGCTTCATCAATATCGAAGGGCTTAGGCAGGTAATCAAAGGCCCCTTGCTGGTAGGCGCTGACCGCCGCATCCAGATCGGAGTGGGCGGTCATTATGATGACCGGGAGCATCGGGTGGCGCTGTTTAATCTGCTTCAGCAGCGCCAGACCGTCCATACCGGGCATGCGAATGTCTGATAATAAAACGTCCGGGGTTTTAGTCGAGAGTGCATCCAGCACCTCTTTAGCGCTGTCAAAGGTGGCGCAGCTTAAACCGGCTCCAGTGAGCGCGCGTTCAAGCACCCAGCGGATGGAGCTATCGTCATCGACGATCCAGACTATCCCTCGTTGCATAGAAACCTCACTGGCGAATGGGCAGGTAAACCGAGAATTCGGTGTGTCCCGGCCAACTGTTAAATTCTATTTTTCCTGAATGCTGATCAATCAGGCTACGGGCGATGGAGAGGCCTAAACCGGTTCCGCCTTCACGGCCGCTGACCATCGGATAAAACAGCGTATCCTGCAGCTGGGCGGGAATGCCGGGGCCATCATCTTCAATATCAATCCGTGCCACCAGACGGTAACGGGTGCCGTGCAGCGTTAACTGAAACGCAGTACGGGTACGAATCACAATGGTGCCACCGCCGTCGCCCAACGCCTGCAGCGCGTTGCGTACCACGTTAAGCAGCACCTGTTCAATTTGGTCGGGGTCGTGCGGCAGTTCCGGCAGGCTGGGGTCGTAATCACGCACCAGAGAGACATTATCCGGCAGCTCCATCGACACCAGATTCACTACGCGCTCTGCCACCTGGTGAATGCTTTGGGTGATGTGCATGCCAGGCTGCTGCGGCCCTAACAGACGATCGACCAGGTTTCTCAGCCGGTCGGCCTGCTCAATAATCACTTTGGTATATTCGTTCAGCGACGGATCGGGCAGGGCGCGCGACAACAGCTGTGCAGCACCGCGTAATCCACCCAGCGGATTTTTAATTTCGTGTGCCAGGCCGCGAACCAAATCACGAGCCGCCACCTGCTGGGCATGCTGTAACTGTTCCTGACTGAGGCGACGCTGATTATCCATTGGCGCCATTTCCAGCAGAATTAAGCCATCGGGCAAACGCTGGGCGGTCAGCGACATGATGTGCGCGCGACCATCTACCACCAGCGTGACTTCACTGTCGGTAAATCCCTGACCAGCCTCAAGACTCTCGCGCATCACCTCAATATTCAGCGAAAAATAGCCGATCAGATCCGGTAACGGCGTGCCGAACAATTTACGTGAGCTTTGCGCCAGTAATTGCTGCGCCGCCGGGTTGGCGTAGTGAATAACCAGGTCGTTATCCACCAACAAAATACTGTTGATTAACGCGTTGAGAATCTGCCCTGCATCGGGCAGAGAGCCAGTTGCCATACAGCGTTCCTCTGCACTAAGTTAGTGCATTCTAGTCTTTAAGCCGGAATGAAGGCGAATGAACGGTGAATTCGCGGAGAAAAAAGCCCATCCGGAGATGGGCTGAAAGTTTCCACGGCAACAAAAATGTCTGACCAATTAAACGCTGTAGTAAAGCTCGAACTCTACCGGGTGTGGCGTCATGCGAACGCGGTCCAGTTCTGCTTTACGCAGTTCGATGTAAGCATCGATGGTTTCGTCGGTGAACACGCCGCCACGAGTCAGGAACTCGCGGTCTTCGTTCAGAGCGTTCAGCGCTTCTTCCAGCGAGCCAGCAACTTTTGGAATCTCAGCTTCTTCTTCCGGTGGCAGGTCATACAGGTTTTTATCCATCGCATCGCCAGGATGGATCTTGTTGATGATACCGTCGAGGCCAGCCATCAGCAGCGCGGTGAACGCCAGGTATGGGTTAGCCGCTGGGTCCGGGAAGCGCGCTTCGATACGACGGGCTTTCGGGCTGGCAACAACCGGGATACGGATTGAGGCTGAACGGTTACGGGCGGAATAGGCCAGCATAACCGGGGCTTCATAACCTGGGACCAGACGCTTGTAAGAGTTGGTGGTCGGGTTCGCCAGGGCGTTGATCGCTTTGGCGTGCTTGATGATACCGCCGATGTAGAACAGTGCCATTTCAGACAGGCCGCCGTATTTGTCACCGGAGAACAGGTTCTGGCCACCTTTAGAGAGTGACATATGGCAGTGCATACCTGAACCGTTGTCGCCAAACATAGGCTTCGGCATAAAGGTCGCGGTTTTGCCGTAGGCGTGCGCCACGTTGTGCACGACATATTTGTAGATCTGAATTTCGTCAGCTTTTTTGGTCATGGTGTTGAAGCGGGTTGCCACTTCGTTCTGACCCGCCGTCGCCACTTCGTGGTGATGTGCTTCAACCACCAGGCCCATCTGCTCCATGGTCAGACACATGGCAGAACGGATGTCCTGTGATGAGTCAACCGGTGGCACCGGGAAGTAGCCGCCTTTCAGACCTGGACGGTGACCTTTGTTGCCGCCTTCGTACTCTTTGCCGGTGTTCCAGGCTGCTTCGATATCATCGATAGCCACGTGTGAACCGGAGGTCGATGAACCGAAACGGATGTCGTCGAACAGGAAGAATTCAGGCTCTGGCCCAAACAGCACGGTATCAGCAATGCCGGATGAGCGCAGGAAATCTTCAGCGCGCTTGGCAATTGAGCGTGGGTCACGGTCGTAGCCCTGCATGGTGCCTGGCTCGAGAATGTCACAACGGATGATCAGCGTAGAATCTTCAAAGAAAGGATCCATCACCGCCGTGGTCGCGTCAGGCATCAGTACCATGTCTGATTCGTTAATGCCTTTCCAGCCACCGATGGAGGAGCCATCGAACATTTTGCCTTCTTCGAAGAAGTCAGCGTTAACCTGATGAGCAGGGATAGTAACGTGCTGTTCTTTACCTTTGGTATCGGTAAAACGCAGGTCAACAAACTTAACTTCATGCTCGTTCATCATCGAGAGAACGTGTTCAGCGGACATACTCAACTCTCCTGGAAATGGTCTTTCATTATCTACATGGCGAGGAAACGTCGTTTCCGGGATACGTTGCGGGAAAACAACTCCCTGCCCAACTTTTTCCGGCACGCTCTTCAACCGACATCTGACTGGCGTTTACGCTTGTATTAGACAAAGCGAATTCTGTGCCAACTTTTTTGATGTTGCTTAAATCGCCTTGTGGTGCACCTTTTTGTCATAAAGCGGCTGCACCACGATGGTTTTATTGCACCATGGTGGTGCTTATCGGTCATCGGGTGGCACTACTTTGGTGCATCAGACCAACTTAGTGCATTTTCTGCACCGGTAACAGGGCAAAATGGCGTCCATGCAATAAACTTTCAGTGAAAAGTGTGATCATGTTCAGTCTTCCGCTTAATCAGTGTACAATAACGCGCTATTTCTAATGCCTGAGGCAAAGCTGTGATCGAAAATTTGCGTAACATCGCCATCATCGCGCACGTTGACCATGGAAAGACCACCCTGGTTGACAAACTGCTGCAACAATCCGGTACTTTTGATGCCCGTACCGAAGCAACCGAGCGCGTGATGGACTCCAATGATTTGGAGAAAGAGCGTGGGATTACCATCCTCGCAAAAAACACTGCCATTAAGTGGAACGACTACCGTATCAACATCGTTGATACCCCAGGACACGCCGACTTCGGTGGTGAAGTTGAGCGCGTCATGTCCATGGTGGACTCGGTGCTGCTGGTTGTAGATGCGATGGATGGCCCTATGCCGCAAACCCGCTTCGTGACCAAAAAAGCGTTCGCGCATGGTCTGAAGCCGATTGTGGTTATCAACAAAGTAGACCGCCCAGGTGCGCGTCCGGATTGGGTTGTGGATCAGGTATTTGACCTGTTCGTTAACCTGGATGCTACCGATGAGCAGCTCGACTTCCCTATCATTTTTGCCTCTGCGCTGAATGGTATTGCAGGTCTTGAGCACACCGACATGGCTGACGATATGACGCCACTGTATCAGGCGATCGTTGACCACGTTTCTCCACCACAGGTTGAAGCTGAAGCGCCACTGCAGATGCAAATCTCGCAGCTGGACTACAACAACTACCTGGGTGTTATCGGCATCGGCCGCATCAAACGCGGTAAAGTGAAGCCTAACCAGCAAGTCACTATCATCGATAGCGAAGGCAAAACCCGTAACGGTAAAGTCGGCAAAGTTCTGACTCACCTGGGTCTGGAGCGTATCGACAGCGATCTGGCAGAAGCGGGTGATATCATTGCTATCACCGGTCTGGGCGAGCTGAACATCTCTGACACCATCTGTGATCCACAGAACGTGCAGGCGTTGCCAGCACTGAGCGTCGATGAGCCAACAGTAACCATGTTCTTTAACGTCAACACCTCACCGTTCTGCGGTAAAGAAGGTAAGTACGTGACCTCACGTCAGATCCTTGAGCGTCTGAACAAAGAACTGGTTCACAACGTGGCACTGCGCGTTGAAGAAACCGAAGATGCTGACGCGTTCCGCGTATCAGGTCGTGGTGAACTGCACCTCTCTGTTCTGATTGAAAACATGCGTCGTGAAGGTTTCGAACTGGCGGTATCCCGTCCGAAAGTTATCTTCCGCGAAATCGATGGCCGTAAACAGGAGCCATTCGAGAATGTGACGCTGGATATCGAAGAGAACAACCAGGGTTCAGTCATGCAAGCCATGGGTGAGCGTAAGGGCGATCTGAAAAACATGGATCCGGATGGCAAAGGCCGCGTACGTCTCGACTACGTGATCCCAAGCCGTGGCCTGATCGGCTTCCGTAATGAATTCATGACCATGACGTCGGGTACCGGTCTGCTCTACTCCACCTTCAGCCACTACGACGACATTCGTCCGGGCGAAGTGGGCCAGCGTCAGAACGGCGTACTGATCTCTAACGGTCAGGGTAAAGCAGTTGCGTTTGCACTGTTCGGCCTGCAGGACCGCGGTAAGCTGTTCCTGGGTCACGGTGCGGAAGTGTATGAAGGCCAGATCATCGGTATTCACAGCCGCTCTAACGACCTGACAGTTAACTGTCTGACCGGTAAGAAGCTGACCAACATGCGTGCTTCCGGTACGGATGAAGCGACCACTCTGGTGCCGCCAATCAAGATGACCCTTGAGCAGGCGATCGAGTTCATCGATGATGACGAACTGGTAGAAGTCACGCCACAGTCCGTGCGTATCCGTAAACGTCACCTGACTGAAAACGACCGTAAACGTGCTTCACGTGGTCCTAAAGACGCGTAATCCGCGCCGCTAATCGATGAAAAGCCCCGTTATCGGGGCTTTTTTTTGCCTGTAATTCCGATCCTGTACCACCAGGCCAGCGATGAGTAGGGTCCCAACGCGCGCGTCTCGCACGGCAGTTGCCGTTTCCGCTTTTCTCTCCGGGGTTATCTGTTCAGTCCGCCCTTTTGCCGCTAGAGTGAATACTCCAGGGAACAGAAGGAGGCGCACCATGTTGTACATTTTTGATTTGGGCAATGTGATCATTGATATCGATTTTAACCGCGTGTTAGGTGTCTGGAGTGACCTTAGCCGCGTGCCGCTGGCGTCATTGCAAAGCCATTTTGTGATGGATGAAGCCTTTGAACAGCACGAGCGGGGCGAGATCAGCGATGAAGATTTCGCGTTAGCGCTGTGTGAAAAGCTGGAGATCGCCCTGAGCTATGAGCAGTTCACCGCAGGCTGGCAGGCGGTGTTTGTTGACGTGCGGCCTGAAATACTGGCGCTGATGAACCGGCTGCGGCTGGAGGGTCATCGGGTGGTGATCCTCTCCAATACCAACAAGCTGCACTGCGCCTTCTGGCCGACCCAGTATCCGGATGTGCAGCAGGCGGCGGATGCGCTTTACCTGTCGCAGGAACTGGGGATGCGTAAGCCGGAAGCGCGAATCTATCAGCATGTGCTGGAGGCGGAAGGCATTAGTGCCGATCAGGCGGTTTTCTTTGACGATAACCAGCAGAATATTGACGCGGCACGCGCGCTGGGCATTGAAAGCGTGCTGGTTACTGACAACAAAACGGTGCCTGACTGGTTCGCAGGTCAGCATTAAACCATGACGTCACGTAAATTTCGTCCCGGGCTACAGGCGTTCTGGCTGTGGCTCAAACTGTTATGGAAGCGGGTTGATGAAGATGGCATGACGACTCAGGCCGGCAATCTGGCTTTCGTCTCATTACTGGCGCTGGTGCCGCTTATCGCGGTGGTGTTTGCGTTGTTTGCAGCTTTCCCGGTCTTCTCCGACATCAGTGTGCAGCTAAAGCAGTTCATCTTTACCAACCTGATGCCGGCTGCGGGTAATACGCTGCAACGCTATCTTGAGCAGTTTGTTGCCAACGTTAACCGCATGACCGCAGTCGGTGCGGTCGGTCTGATCGTCACGGCGTTACTGCTGATGCATTCGGTCGACACTGCACTGAATACCATCTGGCGCAGCAACAAGAAGCGGCCGATGGTCTATTCGTTTGCGGTTTACTGGATGATCCTGACACTCGGTCCCTTGCTGGCCGGTGCCAGCCTGGCCATCAGTTCGTATCTGCTGTCGCTGCGCTGGATAAACGCCACCGGCGTGACCAGCCTGGTCGATCAGATACTGCGCATCTTCCCGCTGCTGCTCTCCTGGTTCGCCTTCTGGCTGCTCTACAGCATTGTTCCCACCCAGCGGGTACCGCCGCGCGATGCACTGATTGGCGCGCTGGTGGCGGGCGCGCTGTTTGAGCTGGGTAAAAAGGGCTTCGCGCTCTATGTTACGATGTTTCCCTCTTATCAGCTGATCTACGGCGTACTGGCCGTGATCCCGATTCTGTTTCTCTGGGTCTACTGGACCTGGTGTATTGTGTTGTTAGGCGCTGAAATTACTGTCGCATTAGCGGACTATCGCCAGTTAAAACAACAGCACAGAGAAAATGAACGTGAGGAAACATGATTGCATTGATTCAACGCGTGCAGCGCGCCAGCGTCAGCGTCGATCAGATAGTGACAGGCGAAATCGGTAGCGGATTACTGGTGTTGCTGGGTGTGGAAAAAGGTGATGACGCACAGCGTGCGGAGCGTCTCGCAGAACGTGTGCTGGGTTATCGCATCTTCAGTGATGAACAGGGCAAAATGAACCTGAGCGTCAAACAGGCAGGCGGCAGCCTGCTGGTGGTGTCGCAGTTTACCCTGGCGGCAGATACCAAAAAGGGCATGCGTCCCTCGTTTTCCGGCGGCGCGGAACCGGCGGAAGCTGAACGTCTGTATGAGTATTTCAGCGATTGCTGTCGTCGGCAGGGTATCAAAACTGAGAATGGCCGCTTTGCGGCGGATATGCAGGTCGCGCTGGTGAATGATGGTCCTGTAACCTTCTGGTTGCAGGTGTGAGATCGTCAGCCGAGCGGCAAGGGATAAGCCACGCAAGCTCCGAACGAGAGAAACATTTTATGTATCATCTTCGCGTGCCACAGACGGCGGAAGAGCTGGATATCTATTATCAGTTCCGCTGGGAAATGCTACGAAAACCTCTGCGTCAGCCGCAGGGTTCTGAACGTGACGCCTGGGATGCCTTAGCGCATCATCAGATGGTGGTGGATGAACAGGGACAGCCGGTCGCGGTAGGGCGACTGTATATCAATGCCGACAACGAAGCGGCGATTCGCTTTATGGCAGTCCATCCTTCGGTACAGGGCAAAGGCCTGGGGACGCTGGTGGCGATGACGCTGGAGTCGGTGGCGCGTCAGGAAGGTGCCAAGCGCGTCACCTGTAGCGCGCGCGAAGATGCCGTCGCCTTTTTTGCCAAACTGGGTTACGTCAACCAGGGTGAAATTACCGCGCCACAGACCACGCCGGTTCGTCACTTTCTGATGATCAAGCCAGTGGTCACGCTTGACGATATCCTGCACCGTGCCGACTGGTGCGGTCAGCTACAGCAGGCCTGGTACGCGCATATCCCGCTCAGTGAGAAGATGGGGGTACGCATCCTGCAGTATACCGGCCAGAAATTTATCACCACCATGCCGGAGGCGGGCAATCAGAACCCGCATCAGACACTCTTTGCGGGCAGCCTGTTCTCTCTGGCGACGCTGACCGGCTGGGGATTAATCTGGCTGTTGCTGCGTGAGCGTCATCTTGGCGGCACCATTATTCTGGCCGATGCGCATATTCGTTACAGCCAGCCTATCAGCGGTCGGCCAGGTGCCATCGCCGATCTGGGTTCATTAAGCGGCGATCTCGATCGTCTGGCGCGTGGCCGTAAGGCGCGCGTGCAGCTCGAAGTTGAACTGTTCGGGGATGAAGAGCGTGGGGCAGTATTTGAAGGGGTCTATATCGTGCTGCCCGCCGATCCTGACGGACCGCTGGAAGAAGGCGGCTCGGGCGCGCGCATTAACTGATGATCAGGGCCGGTAAAACCGGCCCTGATGCGTTATCGAACCTCTCCGGCCTGCAGGGTCTGCTGCAACTGCTGGCTGTCGGTGGTCACTGACAAACTGCCATTGGCGGTCGGACGCAGTGGCTGACCGGCTTTTAACGCGGCGTTCAGCTGCAACTGCAGGTTGCTGTCACCGGTTAGCGGCAGCACCGGCCATCCCCAGTTCTGTAACACATTCACCGGCACGGCACGACCTGTCAGCTGCAACGTCAGCGGACGCTCGGGCTGCTGGCCGACCGTTGCACGTCCTTCCAGCAAGCCTTTGCCACTGAACGCGCTCAGTTCTGTCACCTGAATCTGCTGTGGGTCGGCATTCAGTGCAATCGAAGGATGGCGCAAATCGGTGCGGTTAAAGGTCGACTCCGCTGCATTCAGGCTTAGCTTACCGGACCAGATCCCCCACTGATGCTGACGAACCAGCAGCAGATTTTCACCGGTGCCATCCAGCGATGTCAGCTGGAAAGGGAATGCCGGATTAATATCGATAATCAGATTACGGTTTGAGGTAAAACGCGTCACCATCACGCTGTCGAGCCAGGCGGGTAACGCAGACTGCCAGCGATCGCGCCAGTCCTGCGGCAGAGTATATTCCAGCCCGGCGACCGCCAGGTTTTTCAGCGTCAGGCGTTTATCGGCGCGCGACCAGTCGCCTTCTGCCCGAATCACGCCGTTGGCCCAGCGTGAACTGAACTGCGTCAGCGCGATGCCTTGCGGAGAGAAGTCCAGATTGACGATTGGATCGTTCAGCTCCAGCCCGCCGTTAATAAAGTTACTGGCGTTCATGGCCAGCGAGCCGTCGTTGCTCTGCCAGTCATCGCCCTGCCAGTTAAGGTTACGCAGGGTCAGATCAAGATCGGTCACCGCCCAGTCAGGCCCCTGCAGGCGTGCATCGGTCACATCCAGCCGGGTAATGGCAATCGACGGCACCGCCTGCACATTACGCAGAAAGTCTTTCAGGCTGCTGGCGGTCTGCAGACGAATATCATTCAGCCGCAGCTGGTTAATCTTCCAGTTGCCCTGCGCATCACGCTCACCGTTGCCGGTCATTGAGCCGCGAGCCAGATCGGCACCGACATTATTGAAAACCATCCGTCCCTGCGAGACGTTTCCCTGTATCAGCACATTCTCACCGGGCACCTTATTCAGCGTCATGCTGGCGGCACTCATCTGGAAATGGGCATCCTGGCCCAGCATATTGCTGGCGATCGGTTTCCACGGCAGGATCCCGCCGTTTACCTGCTGAGCGAACAGCGGCAGCGCACTGTTGGGGCTTTCGATATGCATGTTGTTGAGTTGCAGACGCTGAGCCTGAATCGGTAGCGCGCTTGATGGCGTCAGGTTGGCCAGGTTGACTTCGCCGTCACGCAACTCGATGCTGCTGAAGTGCAGCGGATCGCTGAACTGCACCAGCGCCAGGCCGAGATCGACGCGCTTTGCCACCAGCACCGCTGGCTGACCATCGTGACCGAAGCTGAAGTCATCAAGGATGACATGCGAGGGAGAGGAGAAGTTATGCTCAATTTTACTCAGAGAGAGATGCCACTCTGTTTTGTCGCTCACCCATCGGCTAAACCAGCCTGCACCCCATTGCGTTTGCAGCAGCACATAGATTACCACCAGGGTGAATAGCAGCAGCAAAAGTAAGGTGAGGAAAAACTTTCCAAGAAATTTCATAGCATCCTTCCCGAGTTAAATCCGGTGAGAGGTTGTTATGCCTGAATTACCGTTACAGCTCAACAGCCTGGATGTAAATCCGACTAAATAGCAGACGGGCCGGAGCCCGTCGCTCGCCTTACTTCTCCTGCGGGAAAATCAGGTTCAGCACGATAGCGGTAATTCCTCCCGCCGCGATGCCGGAAGAGAGCAGGGTTTTTAGCCATTCAGGTGCGAATTGCAGAATCAGCGGCTGCTGCGAGACACCCAGCCCGACCGCCAGCGACAGCGCGATGATCATGATGGCGCGGCGGTTCAGCGGCTCGCGCGACACGATGCGCACCCCGGAGGCGGCAATCGTCCCGAACATCACAATAGTGGCACCGCCCAGCACCGGCTCAGGAATGAGCTGCACCAGTCCGCTGACCGCCGGGAACAGCCCCAGCACAATCAGCATCAGGGCCACCACAAAGCCCACGTAGCGGCTGGCGACACCAGTGAGCTGGATCACGCCGTTATTCTGGCCGAAGCAGGAGTTAGGAAAGGTATTGAACAGCGCAGAGACAAACGAATTGAGGCCGTTAGCCAGCACGCCGCCCTTCAGGCGTTTCATATAAAGCGGACCGCTCACTGGCTGCTCTGAGACATCGGACGTTGCGGTAATGTCGCCAATGGTTTCCAGCGAGGTCACCATAAACACCAGCATCAGCGGAACCAGCAGGTTCCAGTCGAAGCCCAGCCCGTAATAGAGCGGCGTCGGCACCGCAATCAGCGGCTGATCGGCTGGCGCGGTGGCGGCGGGTAACATATCCAGTGCCCAGGCCAGCAGATAGCCGACCGCCATCGCGATCACCAGTGAAGCGACGCGCAGATAGGGATTTTTCTGGCGGTTCAGCAGCACAATCACCAGCAGCACCGCGCCGGCCAGCAACAGATTTTTCGGTGCGCCAAAACTGTGGTCGGCGATGGCGGCAAAGCCGCCGCCGATCGACGTCAGTCCGACCTGAATCAGCGACAGACCGATAATCATCACCACGATGCCCGAGACCAGCGGCGTAATGATGCGGCGCGCCAGATGCAGCACGCGTGACAGCACCATCTCAGTACAGGAGGCGACCATCAGGGTGCCGAACAGCGCCGCCATCATGGTGGGCACATCGGCACCGCCATTTTTCAGCGCCATCCCGCCCATAATCAGTGGTGTAACGAAGTTAAAGCTGGTGCCCTGAATCGATAACAGGCCTGAACCGACCGGACCCCAGGTTTTAATCTGCAGAATCGATGCCACGCCCGACGCGAACAACGACATGCTGATGATGTGCTGCGTATCCTGTGCGGGCAGGCCCAGCGCCTGGCAAATCAGCAGCGCAGGGGTAATCACCGCCACAAACATGGCTAACAGGTGCTGACCGGCGGCAAACAGCGTTTGCGGCAACGGTGGGCGATCTTCAAGACGATAAATCAGTTCACTGTGGCGAGTGGCGGGTTGTTCTGGCTGCGGATTGGTGGACATCTTCTACTGTTCCCGAAAAATGGTGTGGCGATTGTAATCATCCGTCGGCTAAAAGCAATCGTTTGCCCGGCGAGGATCAAAAAGGCCGATCAGACGTTGGTATAACGGGTGTTCTCCGGCAGCCAGCGTTCAATCAGGGCGCTGGCCTGCTCGGGATAGTGCTGGTGGATATGTCGTGCCACGCGCTGCACTTCAGGCACCATTGCCTGATCGCGTAATAAATCTGCCACTTTGAACTCGGCATTACCGGTCTGGCGGGTGCCCAGCAGCTCGCCTGGCCCGCGGATCTCCAGGTCAAATTGCGCAATCACGAAGCCGTCATTGCTGTCGCGCAACACCTGCAAACGCTTCTGGGCGGTTTTACTGAGCGGCGCTTTGTAGAGCAGTACACAGTGTGAAGCGACCGCGCCACGACCAACCCGTCCGCGTAGCTGATGCAACTGCGCCAGTCCTAAGCGTTCCGGGTTTTCAATAATCATCAGGCTGGCATTGGGTACGTCGACGCCCACTTCAATCACCGTAGTCGCCACCAGCAACTGCAGCTGGCTGGCTTTAAACGCCTGCATCACCGCCTGTTTTTCAGCCGGCTTCATCCGGCCGTGTACCAGGCCGATATTGAGATCGGGCAGCGCCGTTTTCAGTGCTTCCCAGCTGGCTTCCGCCGCCTGCGCTTCCAGCAGGTCAGACTCTTCAATCAGCGTACAGACCCAGTACGCCTGACGCCCTTCGCGACAGGCATGTTCAACCCGCGCAATGATCTCATCGCGTCGGGTATCGGGAATGGCGACCGTAGTGACCGGCGTGCGGCCCGGTGGCAGCTCGTCAATGGTCGAGGTATCGAGATCGGCATAAGCGGTCATCGCCAGGGTGCGGGGGATCGGCGTTGCCGTCATGATCAACTGATGCGGATGGAAACCTTGTTCCTCGCCCTTTTCCCACAGCGCCAGCCGCTGATGGACGCCAAAACGGTGCTGCTCATCGATAATCACCAGCGCCAGGCCGTTAAACTGCACCTGCTCCTGGAATAGCGCATGGGTACCGACCACCATCGCAACCTGACCGCTGGCAATGGCCTCCTGCTGCGCCTGACGCGCTTTGCCTTTCTGTTTTCCAGCCAGCCAGCCGACTTCAATCCCCAGCGGCGCAAACCATTGACGGAAATTACTGGCGTGCTGTTCAGCCAGCAGTTCAGTGGGTGCCATCAGCGCGACCTGTTTTCCGTACGCAATCACATTCAGCGCCGATAGCGCCGCCACCAGCGTTTTACCGGAACCCACATCACCCTGCACCAGCCGCATCATCGGGAAGTCATTCGCCAGATCATGCTCTATCTCCGCCACTACCCGCTTCTGCGCACCGGTAGGCGAGAAGGGCAGTGCCGCCAGCAATTGATCGCTCAGGTTGTGGCGGGGCGGCATCGGCAAGGCGTAATAACGCTGCGCACCGGCGCGCACCGCCAGCATACTCAGGTTATGTGCCAGCAGCTCTTCCAGAATCAGACGACGCTGCGCCGGATGACGACCGCTCTCCAGCTCGCTGAGTTTGAGATCGGGTGGTGGACGATGCAGAGTCCGCAACGCTTCGGGCAGGCTGATTAAACCGCCGCTTAGCTCCTGCGGCAACAGTTCCGCAATCGGGCAGCTCTCCAGCAGCGTCAGCGCCTGATCGGTGAGGTTACGCAGCGTAGCCTGACGGATGCCTTCGGTGGTGGGATAGACTGGCGTCAGCGTCTCTTCAAGCGCCACATTGCTGTGTTCGCCCTGGATACGGTACTCAGGATGAATGATCTCGGCGCCGCGCTGACCACGTTTAATTTCACCGTAGGCGGTAACGCGGCGACCTGGCGCCAGGCTGTTTTTCATGCCGGCGTTGAAGTTGAAGAAGCGCATTGTCAGCACGCCGCTGCCATCGCTGATCTGACACACCATCATCCGGCGGCGGCCAAAAGTGATTTCGGAATGCAGCACTTCACCTTCTACGGTGGCCCAGATACCGGGCAGCAGATCATCAATGGCGTAAAGTTGAGTACGATCTTCATAACGCAGCGGGAGATGGAGCAGCAGGTCCTGAATGGTGTGCAGGCCAATTTTGGCCAGCTTTGCCGCCTGGCTGGCACCGACGCCGGTCAGGGTACTGAGCGGAATGGCATCCAGCAGACGTCCTTTCATCTTTTACTTTTACCAGTCGACTGCATGGTGGCCCACCAGCTGGCGTCAGCCTCGACCTCGCCCAGGGCGTTGATGCGCGGATAGGGCAGGCCTTTCTGCCGCGCGACGCGCGCCAGTACCGGGAACCCCCCTTCGAACAGCAGACGCTGCTGTTCATCCTCATCCAGCAGGCTGTAATCACGCTGGTAAAGGCCGGCATTCTGCCGTTGTCGCTGGGCTTCATACAGGATCAGGGCGGAAGCAACCGAGACGTTCAGCGACTGCACCATACCGACCATCGGAATGATAATTTCCTGATCGGCCAGCGCCAGGGCTTCATCGGTAATGCCGGTTTTTTCCTGTCCCATCAGGATGCAGGTCGGGCGGGTATAATCAATCTCGCGGAAATCGACGGCCTCAGCTGACAGATGGGTGGCTAACACCTGCATCTTCTGCTGTTTAAGCTGTGTCACGGCGTCGCCGATAGTGCGATGCGTCACCACCTTGACCCAACTGTTGCTGCCAGCCGAGGCGGACGCCTGGGTGCGCATCCGCTGGCTTGGCCAGACGGCGTGGACTTCGTGGATACCCACTGCATCGGCGGTGCGGATCACTGCGGAGACGTTGTGCGGTTTATGCACCTGTTCCATGCAGACCGTGAGATCGTGCTGACGCAGCGCCAGCATCGTCTGAATTCGGGCAAAACGTTGATCGTTCATGCACTAATTACGGTTACGGTGAACTTTGATCACGTCCGGCATCACGCGGATTTTACGCATGATATTGGCCAGATGGACACGATCGCGGGCGGTGAGACGGATGAAGGCGCTGTAAACCCGGCCATCGCGCTCTTCAGTGTTCAGGCTCTGAATGTTAGAACCGGCAGTGTTAATCGCCGCCGTCAGGTTGGCTAACGCACCCTGATGGTTAAACATATCGACCTTAATTTCCGCCACAAACTCCTGCTCAGTCACTTTGTCCCATTCAACCGGCATGAACTTCTCCGGCTCTTTCTGGTAACCGCGAATGTTTCGACAGGATTCATGATGCACCACCAGGCCCTTACCGGGACTGACGTGCGCAACAATCGGATCGCCGGGAATCGGTCGACAGCATTTGGCGAAGGTAATCAGTACGCCATCGGCGCCTTTGATGGGCAGCTTGCCGCGTTTGCTATTGCTGATCGCTTTGCTGTCAGCCTGCAGCAGATTTTTCGCCACCACTACGCTCATCGCATTGCCAAGACCAATTTCGGCCAGCAGATCGTCCAGCGAAGTCAGCTTCATGCGATCCAGTTCCTGCCTGATATTCTCAGGCGGGATCTCAGCCAGTTTACGGCTGCCGCCCAGCGCATGGCTCAGCAGGCGACGGCCCAGATTGACCGAGTCTTCGCGTTTGAGATTCTTCAATAGCTGACGAATTTTAGCGCGGGCTTTGGAGCTGACGACAAAGTTAAGCCAGGCGGCGTTAGGACGCGCGCCCGGTGCGGTGATGATCTCAATCGTCTGGCCACTGGTCAGTGATTGCGACAGCGGATAAGGCTGGCGATCGACACGCGCGCCGACGCAGGCATGGCCAATGTCAGTATGCACTGCATAGGCGAAATCCACCGGCGTGGCGCCCGTCGGCAGCTCTACGATACGGCCTTCCGGTGTGAAGACGTAGATCTCATCCGGGAAGAGATCGGATTTCACGCTTTCGATAAATTCAAATGAACTGCCGGCGCTTTGTTGCAGCTCCAGCAGGCTTTGCAGCCAGCGCTGGGCACGAATCTGCGCCGTGGTGCCACTTTCGCCCGCCTGTTTGTAAGCCCAGTGCGCAGCGACCCCCATTTCCGCCATCTGATCCATATCTTCAGTACGAATCTGCACTTCAACCGGCACGCCGTGCGGGCCGATCATCGAGGTATGGAGAGATTGATAGCCGTTGGCTTTGGGGATGGCGATGTAATCTTTGACCCGGCCCGGACGCGGCTTATATAAGCTGTGCATCTGGCCCAGAACGCGATAGCAGGTATCGAGATCTTTCACGATGACGCGAAAGGCATAGATATCCATGATCGAGTGAAAACGCTGCTCTTTCAGCGTCATTTTGCGGTAGATCGAGTAGAGATGCTTTTCACGACCGCTGACGCGGCAGGGAATGCCCGCTTCCTGCAGACGGCCATCGATCTCAGAAAGAATCTTCTGGATCATCTCTTTACGATTACCGCGTGCCGCCTTCACCACCTCTTTGATTACCCGATAACGATTCGGATAAAGGGCTTCGAAACCGAGCTCTTCGAGTTCTGTCTTAAGGTGATGAATACCCAGACGATGCGCCAGTGGGCTGTAAATTTCCAGCGTTTCCAGCGCGATGCGGCGGCGTTTATCGGGACGTAATGCGCCGAGGGTGCGCATGTTATGGGTGCGGTCAGCCAGCTTGATGAGAATGACGCGGATATCCTGCACCATCGCCATAATCATCTTGCGGAAGTTCTCTGCCTGCGCCTCTTTCTTGTCGCGGAATTTCAGCTTATCCAGCTTAGAAACGCCTTCGACCAGCTCCGCTACGCTCTTACCAAACAGCTGTTCCATATCCTGGTAAGTGGCGGGCGTATCTTCGATCACGTCATGCAGCAGCGCGGCCATGAGAGTCTCATGGTCGAGCTTCATTTCCGCCAGAATACAGGCCACGGCTACCGGATGGGTGATATAAGGCTCACCGCTGGAGCGTGTCTGTCCCTCGTGGGCATCACGTGCGACAAGATAAGCCTGCTTGAGGCGCTTGATATGCTCCTCTGGCAGGTATTTTTCAATCAGTTGATTGAGGCTTTCAAACAGATACAAGGGTGACCTGCAGGTGGCTGTTAACGACGACCTTCAGCGATAGCGGTAACGGCCTGTAACTCAGCGGCTTCCTGCTCTTGCTGTTCCTGACGATCACGCACATCTAAAATCTGATTGGTGACCAAACCTTCTTCGATTTCACGCAGGGCGATAACGGTAGGTTTATCGTTCTCTTCCGGAACCAGCGGGTCTTTGCCGCCTACCTGCATCTGACGTGCACGACGTGCAGCGACCAACACCAGGTCAAAACGATTACCAACTTTTTCTACTGCGTCCTGAACGGTTACGCGTGCCATAGGTGTGCTACTCCACAGATGAAGAAATGACTGGGCATCATACTGAAACTGAATTCAGACTGCCAACAGTTTGCTGATTAAAGCATCATGCGCGCCTTCTGGCGCGCCATGCGCAGACGTTCTGCGCGAATAATGGTTTTCAGATCGGACAGCGCCAGATCGAAATCATCATTCACAATTAAATAATCATATTCGGCGTAGTGACTCATTTCCGCCACGGCTTGTGCCATGCGACGGGTGATCACCTCTTCGCTATCCTGCCCGCGACCACGCAGTCGGCGATCGAGCTCTTCTTTCGATGGCGGCAGAACAAAGATACTCCGTGCGCCGGGCATTCTGGTGCGAATCTGCTGCGCACCCTGCCAGTCGATGTCGAGAAAGACATCAACACCGGTCGAAAGCACCTGCTCAATGGCATGGCGCGATGTGCCGTAATAGTTGTCGAAAACTTTGGCATGTTCGAGAAAAGCGTCTTCCGCAATCATCTTCTCGAATTCATCTTTTCCGACAAAAAAGTAGTGTTCGCCATGGGTTTCACCCGGTCGCATGCCGCGGGTGGTGTGCGAAACAGACACCTGCGTATCGTACAACGGCTGGGTCTTTAACAACGCCTGAATCAGGCTGGATTTACCTGCACCGCTGGGAGCAGAAACAATATAGAGCGTGCCTTGAGCCATGGTTTTCTTGAATTGATTAAAAGCGGAGTCGATTTCCTGCACAGTATACACAGCTTCCCGTCGCCACGCAGCGTTTGCGCAGCGGCTGCGGGTAAACTTTTGCGTGTTGCTGCGCAAATCGATGTTGCCTGACCCTGAAGGGTGATGGATTTTGCGGTGATCTGTTCCGGATCGGATCACTGCCTCTGGCTGACGCTAACGTCTCTGTGTTGAATGACGTAAAACGTCAGGAGAGACATCATGAAAGGATTTGACTGGCTTCTGATTGCTGTTTTGCTTGCGGCAATGCCTGCTTACAGTGCGATTTGCCCTGCCTGGACGCCAGCGCGCGCGGTGAGTGAAATTGCTCATCTGCAGCAACAGCTTCAGCATTGGGATCAGGCCTATTATCAGCAGGGACTTAGCCCGGTAACCGATGCGGATTACGATAGTCTGCAATCCCGCCTTAACCAGTGGCTGCACTGCTTTAGCTCACCGCAGGCAAACTACTCAGCACAACTGCCTGAGCAGGGTGAACACCTGCATCCTGTTGCCCATACCGGGGTAAAAAAGCTGCGCGATAAACTGGCGCTGGCGTACTGGATGCAGGATCGCCGCGATCTGTGGGTTCAGCCTAAAGTGGATGGCATTGCGGTTTCACTGATTTATCGTGCGGGCAGGCTGGCATCGTTATTAAGCCGCGGCGATGGGTTGCGCGGGGAGGAGTGGCTGGCTAAAGCGGCCTTTATCCCGGCGATACCGCAGCAGATAAACAGCGATCGCGCCGAGGTTGTTTTGCAGGGCGAACTGTTCCTCTCGATGACCGATCATCGCCAGGCGGTGGAGGGGGGTAAAAATGCCCGTTCGAAAGTGGCCGGTGCCATGATGAGTAAACAGCCTGCTCCGCTATTGCCGCAGCTCAATATTTTTATCTGGGCATGGCCGGACGGGCCCGCATCAATGCGCGACCGGCTGGCGCAACTGAGCCAGTGGGGGCTGGGCCTTGCCGCGCAGTGGAGCCAGCCAGTAAAGGATGAAGAGGAAGTCGCGATATGGCGTGATCGCTGGTTTCATGGCGGGCTGCCGTTTGTCACTGATGGTGTGGTGGTTCATCAGGCATTACGGCCCGCCGGCAAAAACTGGCGGCCGGGTGAGGGCGAATGGGCAGTGGCCTGGAAATATCAGCCGCCTGAGGTCAGCAGTGAAGTGCTGTCGGTCGATTTTCCGATTGGCCGCACCGGAAAAGTAGCGGTGGTGCTCAATCTGCAGCCGGTGCAACTGGATGATAAAACGGTCAGGCGGGTAAACATTGGCTCACTGCGTCGCTGGCGGGAAATTGACATTATCGCGGGAGATCAGGTGACCCTGAGTCTGGCCGGGCAGGGCATTCCACGGCTGGATCGGGTGATCTGGCGAGTGGCGCAACGCGATTACCCGCAGCCGCCCGACGAAACACGTTATAACCCGCTGAGCTGTTATCGCTTCAGTGCCGACTGTCAGAAGCAGATGCTGGCGAAACTGCGCTGGCTGAGTCAAAAGTCGGTGCTGAATATTCCGGGAGTACAGCGCAACACCTGGCTGAAGCTATTGGAAGCGGGCAGCATGCCGCATCTTTTCGCCTGGCTCACCTTAACACCTGAGCAAATCGCCACAGCCGCGGGCATCTCTTCTGCACGTGCCGGACAGCTCTGGCATCGTTTCAATCTGACCCGCCAGCAACCGCTACGACGCTGGATCAGCGCGCTGGGCATTTCGCTCCCGCGTAAAGCCGCAGATGCGCTGCCCGATCAGCACTGGAACCAGCTGATACAACGGGATGCAGCGGCATGGCAAACCTTGCCAGGCGTGGGCGCAGCGCTGGCCCAGCGTCTTGTCGACCAGTTTCACCATGCTGAACTGCAATTACTGATCGCTTTTTTACAACAGCAGGGCATTCCTGCCACCTCAGTGTTCCGGGTGGGGATAGTTGAAAATCGGCAAGCCGAGGCGAAAACGCAGCGCCAGTAAACGGGCAAAAAAGCCGAACAGCAGCGTAATGATGATCACCGCTTCGTGCGCCAGCGTCGTTTTCAGCAACAGGATATAGATCCAGCCTGAGGCGAAAGCAATCCCCGCATACAGCTCTTTCTGGAATACCAATGGAATACGATTACAGAACATGTCGCGCAGTACACCGCCAAATACGCCCGTGATGACGGCGCTGATGGCAGCAATGATCATCGCATGGCCGGAATCCAGTGCCACCTGAGCACCAATAATGGAGAAAACCACCAGGCCAAGCGCATCCAGTACCAGAAAAACTTTACGCAGATGCGTCATTAATGGCGCTGCAAAGGTAGTGACCACAGCCGCCGCCGCGACAATCATGATGTATTCAGGATGTTTGACCCAGCCGAGCGGATAATGGCCGAGCAGGATATCGCGAACGGAACCGCCACCAATCGCGGTAACTGACGCAATGATAATGACGCCGAAAAGATCCATTTTACGGCGGCCAGCGGCCAGCGCCCCGGTCATGGCCTCGGCGGTGATGCCAATAATGTAGAGAACAGTCAGTAGCATAGCAGACTCCAGTTAGACGGCGGCAAGGCTAAGGTATAGCGTGATAAACGGCGACTGAGATTTTCTGACTCCACGCTATTGGGATTAGCTCAGTTTATGGATGGATGCTGCAAACGTCGTAGTAGCAGTGGGCCAGGTCATGATCGTATCATGCATTGCATAAGAAAAAATTCAGCCGAAAGGCTAAGGAGACCGCTATTTTCTCTCTGCGTTTCGCTGCACCACCGCCAGCAGGCGCATTACGCCATAACATGATCTCTGACACCATGCTGACGTGCCGGATAAATTGATGGCTGGGCTGTTGTGTCAGGTAATAGCCGGGCATTGTAGATAGGTCAGGGCGCAAGGGGGCAGTTTTCCCGGCACATCGAATTCAATGCGATAAGCAACGTTAAGGGAAATAACAGGCAGAGGCAGGGAGGAAAAATTGCAGAGTGGTAACGAGATTCGCTGGGATAGAGAGTAACCGGGATTGTTTATCGTAATTATGTGACGGATCAAAAAGAAAAAGCGTGCTGGTTCACAGCACGCCAACGCATCGTTTCGGATGCTCAGAGCCCACCATACAGACTTATTTTATTATTTGTTTCTTGCACGAATCTGAGAGAATTTTTTCAGGCTAAAACGGTATTCTGGCTGAAACCATGAACGACCATAGTAGCAATAAATCAGCATGCGAATAGACACCATTGCCAGATAACCCCAGATTGCGCAGAGCACTGACGGCGTGAGCCAGACGGCAAATAAAGTCACACTCAGCCCTGCTAATACCGAAGAGGATTCCGCAAAAGCGATACGGGTATATTGTTTTTCACGCTGTAATATTGCGCGGTAATGCTGGCCCTGGGGAATAATAATAAATACCACTGAGACCATCTCCAGCATTAAGGCCAGTTCGGGCTGATCAAACATCCGATTGAGCAGATGGCTGCCAATAAATAACAGACCAAATACCGCGACACCCATCACTACGTTGCCCCAGTAAATGATCGAGAGATCGTTAATTGAAAGCATACATCGACGGATCAGCATATTCGAGAAGCCCCGATCGGCCAGGGTATCGATAGCCAGCAAAGCCACGACGGCAATGGCCAGCAGGTTGAGTTCATTTGCCTGCAGGATTTGCGCCAGTAACGAAAGCTGCAACACGCCAATGCCAATAATTTTAATCGAAGAGAGGAGAGACCATTTTGCGCTATTCAGACTACTTTCACGTATCGCCATAATATGCTCGTTAGAGTACTTGTACTCTGTGCGAATTAAATATTCGTGTAACGGCAATGGGGTTGCTGTGACACCGTTAGTTAGTGCAATGAGTCAGTGCAATTTTTCCGGCCGAAGTCCTGAAATACCTTGCCAGGCTTGCCATGTTATTATGGATTCAATCAAGTGATGCTCGGATAAAAAATAGATATCCCTGGAATATTCTCGGTTTCGTGTCATGGCGGAATCTCCTGCTGTTAATAAGAAGTCCGCCAGATCACGAATAAATCCTGTTGTTGTTTTATATTCTCCAGCCAGCATCCTGCCAGCAATCTCAACAAATTCTTTTTCAGTTAACAAAGGATAAGTTGAGCGGTCCATGACTTTTTTCCTGCTTTATCATTATGGGTATTGCTGTGTGTGGAATGATTTATACATTGTTTTATTTAATTTAACACCATAAGAAAAGTCTGATAACGCAACCGCAGGAATAAATGGTTTCACTCTGTGCATGATAAATATTAAATCCCTAACAGCACTGTAATAAATGTTAGTTAAGGATTAACGTTTATAACAGCCAATGGAGATCGCCGGGTCAGAGGAAACCCGTGTAAAATCAGGC
Source organism: Pantoea conspicua (assembly GCF_002095315.1). Lineage (GTDB taxonomy): Bacteria > Pseudomonadota > Gammaproteobacteria > Enterobacterales > Enterobacteriaceae > Pantoea > Pantoea conspicua. The sequence goes on along the minus strand of NZ_MLFN01000033.1, from coordinate 10,303 downwards.
CTGGCGGGCCGCAATCAGAGACCATTGCCAGGAGTTCTCCTGGCAATGATGCTTAAGCATAACTGGTGATAGAGGAGGTAATGACATCGGTAATCAGATAAGTGCTTTATGCTTTTTCGCCCAATGTTTTTGTATTTTTTTTCATTAACGACCAGCGTAAACTACAGCATAAAAAATGCGCTAACCCGTTGATTTAATGAGTAAGTAGCTGATTGAGTTTTTCAAGATCTTTGCTAACCCATTCAATATCCTGCTTAAATTTATCTTCTGAGGTTAAGGGCTGGCGATAAACCGTCACCATCACCTCGGCACCCTGCTCGTTGGCGATCACCCGCATCGGCATATAAATCTCCTTACCAAACCCGGTATCAACCCAGTGATCCATTACGCCGAACGGATTATGGGGGGTGAAGCGAATCTTCACCGTACCCTGGGGGCCTCTGGCACGCCAGCGGTTGCCTTCTGGTTCCAGGGTGCTGTTGGTTAACCCGGAGGCCCATTTGGGAAAGAACTCTGGTTTCCAGATGGTTTCATACAGATCTAACCAGTGGCGTGGAATGGTCAGGCTCAGGGTACGAGAGGAGAGCATACTACCTCCGGCAAAGTGGCGGAAAAGGGCATTAAAGCATGGGGCTACGCCGGGTAAAATGCTGTAACAACAGAAGTGTGGGGTGGAGAAGGTTTCGTACAGTTCGCAGGCAACATCGGGTGCTGCCTGCGATTTGATCAGATAAATTTGCCGCGTGCAGACACCACGTGCTTCACCGCATCCCCCTTCTCATCGCGCAGAATAAAGTCATCTGATTGCGCCATGACTGCGCAACTGTGATTCGGGAAGATACGCAGCAGGCTGCCAACTTCAGGACGGTGATTCTCACATAGCAGAAATCCATGCTCTTCGGATAATTTGCTGATCTCATAGGTCTGGCCTGCTGCATCAACCGCGATCCCGAACCCGCTGGCGTTAGTGCCGTGCGGCCCTTTATCAGAACTCAGCATTTTCGAGCCGGCATCAATAATCGCGTAGTGCGCGTTGACTGCCACTACCCGGGTAATCACACTCAGCGCGAGCTGATCGACGCGGCTTAAACCGAGGCGGCAGGCAGTGAGATCAAGCAATGCATAATTGCCAGGACGGATTTCATCGATACAGGGGGCGATTTCGGCTGCCAGCGCGGTGGGTGTTGCCCCGACAGAGAGCGGGCAGGCGGTGAAGCCCGCCGTCTGAAGCTTCGTCTGTAGCTGCTGCATCATTGCTGCTTCCTGACGGGCAATGTCCGCGATCGCCGCGGGATTTCCGGCACCATAGGCGTGGCCAGCGTGAGAAACCAGCCCGGCAAAGGGTAATCCTTTCTCCCGCAGAGCCTGCGCTATAACCACCGCCTGATCGGTATGCGGATCAACGCCAATACGATGTAACCCGACATCCACTTTGATCGCCACGGCCAGGTCGCTGCCGGGCTGCTGCTGCCAGGCGTCAGCGATAGCCTTCACGCCGTGCAGCGCATCGGCAATCAGGGTGATTTTCGCCTGATGGCGGACCGCCAGGTGCAGTAATTCTGCCACACTCTGCGCCTGTACAATCGGATAGGCTAACAACAGATCGCGGATGCCACCCTGAATAAAGCTGATCCCTTCACCTGGTTTTGAAACCGTCACACCGCGGGCACCTGACGCCAGCTGACGTTGCGCAATCCAGACGCTCTTATGGGTTTTGATATGAGGACGGAGGGTGACGCCGGCGGCATCGGCCTTGCGCTGCATCTGTTGCAGATTCTGCTCCAGACGTTGTGCATCCACTTCAATGTAAGGTGTCAGACGATCATCAATTAGTGGGCGCTGCCACTGCTCAGCGGTATGGATATCCATAAGACGTTTCAACTCTGGCTTGCGGGAGAGTGCTCATCATTCCTCAATTGCGGGTCTGATGCCAGTGTGTCATTGACCAGGTGGAAGCTATGGTGACATGTGCGTTGCGCGTGTAAAGCCGGGAGAGAGGGTCGGGAGCAGAGGGCATAAAACAATAAAGCAGGCGCGTGGCCTGCTTTATCCGTTAAACGTAAAGTGACGCTTCACCCGGTGGACGGGTTTTAAAGCGGCGATGCAGCCAGAGATACTGCTCCGGTGCGCGCAGAATCTGGTTTTCGATCACCTTATTCATATAGGCCGCCGCTGCCGCCTCATCGGTGTGAGGATAATTCTCCAGCATCGGTTCGATTATCAAATGATAACCATCGTTACCAGCATTACGGATCAGCATAATCGGCACCATCGCGGGCTTCGCCAGACGCGACAGCACAAAGGTGCCGTTAGTGGTTGCCGCTTTTTCCACCGCAAACAGCGGCGCGAAGGTGCTGCCTTTCGGACCGTAGTCCTGATCGGGCGCAAACCAGACGGATTCACCCTGCTTCAGCGCATGCACCATACCGCGCAGGTCACGACGATCGATCATCGCTTTATTAGAACGCATCCGGCCTTTGGTCTGAACATATTCCATTGCCAGATTGTTGTGCGGACGGTACATCGCCATCATTGGCTGACACAGACCACTGATGCGACCGCCCAGCTCCAGCGACATAAAATGTACGCCAATCAGCATCACACCGCGCTTTTCATTCTGAGCGGCGTGCAGATTTGCCAGACCGGAGACGGTAAACAGACGCTTCACGGCGCGATCGGACCAGAACCAGGCGATGCCGGTTTCGGCCAGCGCCATGCCCAGCGAAGCGAAATTGCCGGCGATCATTCGCTCAGTTTTTTCTTCGCTGATGCCAGGAAAACAGAGTTCAATATTACGTCGGGTAATGCGCTCACGGCGCTGCAGGAAATGGCGGGAAATTTTACCGGCACCGGCACCAAGACGCATAAGAACAGGATAGGGAAGCTGGACCAGCAGCCAGAGTACACCCAGGCCAAACCAGGTAAACCAATAACGCGGATGCAGCAGCGAACTGCTAAATTTTCCGGTGTTTTTCATTAACAACCTTCATGAGATAAATGGATGTATCGCATAAAGAGCACTTCCATAAGTCTCCAGGCGGTACAGCTGTACTGATTTCGACCAGTACTTTATCAAAAAGTGCCTTGAAAGATAGGCAGACTCCGTAATCTACAGGATTAACCTGTTTCATAGAGTGGGGGCGAAAAGCGCTTACAAATGAAATGACTGGGATAAAATAGTGTATTTACAAACGGTTAAGCGAAGCGTTAAGTGAAAGGTAAATGTGAGTGACAGGCATTACAGAAGAGTCTGGAAATTATTATTTATCTATCTTTACGCAATTCTGACACCGTCAGCGCTGAAAAAGTCACCTAAGTGAACTGTTATCTGAATATTCTTTGATGGCCGGTCAGAGAGGTAACAAAGCGCCAGTAAGGCGCTCTGCTAAGGCGATAATTACTCGATATTCTGAATCTAAGTATTATTTTTATTCTATGTAACTGATTTAAAATGAATTTATATTAATTTTTTTCCTATGGTACAAGATATGGTACATGAGGTTTTGATGCTGCTGAGATTTGGCCATTTTGAAAGACATCACTCTTTTCTGATTACGGCTTAGGCTAATATCCTTGCTCATTGAAATAAAAATGACCAATAACCATATGAAAATATCAATTTATAACTCAATGGTTTAAATAAACTTTCCACTTCTACATCCCGAAAAATATTATATCTAAATCGAGAGCGAGGGAAATGAGTAAAAACTTTATCCAAGATATAGGCGATTTTCTTCCCATATCGAGTCCCATAAATTTTGATCTAAATGCCCTATGATATTGAGACTTGTCTTAAAGCGCCTAATGTTCTCAACATTTATAAATCCTTCATTATGTAGGAGCTCCCATGGGTCAGGATAAAATGTTGAAAGTATGAAAGCTGAGAATGCTTGTGGAGTTAATACCCTTTTGACGGGGATTCTTGATTCGTTCTCGTAGCCAATATGTAAATGATGTGCAGGATGCGTAATCGCTTTATATTGATGTGGATGCTGATCTAATCTGATTGGAGTATGACTTTGAAAGTCTGACGTTGTTTCTACATATTTTTCATAAGCATCTTTAAAATAATCGGATGTGAGATAGCTTTTTTTATCATCATCGTTAAACCCATCCCAATCTGAACCTAAATCATATGCTATGAAATCATTATGGCTTGGGATACTTACTGGGCTCATAATAAACCTAAAACTGTCGTCCTCAAATAGAATTAAACTTTCGTCTTTAGTTTTAATGTGATACCAAAAGTTTCTGTTATATATATCCCAATAATCCTTATAAAGAAGACCTCTGGTTTGAGATGCATAATTTAGTGGAAGGTTAACATATTCATTTGATGAGCTGAGTATATCAGCTCTATCGAATAGTTCAACGCACTCACGTATTTCCATTAATTCCCTGAAAACACTCATTTTTTTACTTTCCTGGAAGACTGTTCTTCAAAGATTTTTTGCATGGCCTCAAGACTTCCAAACTTTCTAATTAAAGCTTCATAATCACTCACGTCTTTATTTGAAGGTTCTTCACTATGCATGATGTCATGTTCTATTTGTTGAGCTTCTTTCTTAGTAGGATAAGTAAATTTGATATGAGGTACATTTTGTAAAGCTTTTTCGATCTCCGCTTTTAGACCTAAAGTCACCTCACCAACTCCGGTAATATTTAGCCAACCTTTAGTGCGAGTCATTGCAGTGAAAAGTAGGTTTCGGCTTTTAATATTTAGGTTGTGACATAAGAAATCTGTGCCCATGATGTAGACTGAATAAGCTTCGTTCCCTTTGGCTTTGTGAATGGTACTGAGAGTTACGCGGCCCTTAATTTTAAAGTCATGGATTGATATCTTCTCAGCGTGAATGTTATTTGTATGAATTCCACGTGCACTTAGGATTCTAGTAAGTTTATTGAAGTAGGGAGTGCAATGATAATCATCTGCGCAAATTACTAAAATGTCCTCAGGAAGTAAACCTTCTGCTCTAATATCATTCTCAATGGAAGCGGCTACCTTGTTTATCTCTTCATCGATATCGCGACAAGCAAAATTATAGCTTATAAGCTCTCTAGTATCTTCACTGGAGAAGGTTGGAGAGTTTCTTACTTCGCGCATTACATCTACAGGCTCAGATTCTTGGAATTCACCATCTTTTCTACTTAGAACATTATATCCTAAGTTCTCCCAGTATTTGACTGACTCAATTTTTTGGGCAGGTGTTTTTCCATATACGCCTAAACCAAGTGCATGCGCACTGACTAAGATTGCTAGAGGGGTTCTGTAGCATATCTCAAGGAACTTATCTTTAATAAATTGTGTTCCATCATCATAAATTTCGTTAGCTGTGGGAGTTCTCTTTTGAAATATATTTTGGAAAACATCTGCGCCAAAACAAACCTGCTTATTTCTCGCTAGTTTGGTGCACAGGCGCAGAAAATATATACCATAATCTTGCGCTTCATCTACAAATACATAATCATAAAGCGGCTTTACATCGGCATTATCAAGCAGTTCTTTGCAAGCAAATTCAAATGGGTCAATCCCCCCTCTGGTTGCCGACCTGGCTGCTGGGAAGGTTAAGAAATCATGTCCGAACGCTCTGCATGCTTCATAATAAACACCAGCGTTAGATCTCCCTCCCCAGGAATGCATCACTGTTACTCTGTCTAGGTTGGTTGAATCATCATGAAATTCTCTATAAAATCTCTGTATTAATCTAGTTACATGCTGGTATAAACTCTTTGTACTGAATGTGTATAATATAGTGGCTTTTTTTGTTTCATCTCTTAGTAGTGTTTGAGCAACCTTCATGGCCAAAATAACCGTCTTACCAGAACCAGCTAAACCACGTATCCTTTGTGGGCCATTTAGGGCTGGTATATAACCTTCCTGTTGATCTTTGTCGAAAGTCAAAATTTTAGATTCGACTTCGGTGATTTTTGAAGCCTTAGAATCTGCTGGCAGATTTTCTATATTTCTATCTTCAGGTTTTAATAAGCCTTTGGCACCCTGAATTGTGGATATTGCTTCATAAAATAGATTTTCAGCAAATTCGGTATGAAACACCTTAATCGCTTCAATTAACTCAACAGCAGTTGTAAATGTTGGGCTTTTAAGCTGAAGTCTTTCAATCTTTTCATTTTCGATAAAAGGAGAAAAAAGTATGTTGTTAACTGGTAAGCTGAATGACATCATCCCACTTCTGAGTTTATCATTTTTTATGAGTCTTGATGCTACAAATCCTGATACCCTCTCAAGACTCCTGTCATCTTTTTTGAGTTTTTCAAGGTTGTAATCATTTGCGCCAGATGCATAGAATATAACCACCCCATAATAAGGGCTTACCATTAGCATCTGCGAGATAACAAGGTTATCATCGTCTCCTTTATATAATGGAAAGTCGAAAAACAATTCAGCATCGCCTAACTTAAGATCAGATCTCTCAAGCGTATTAAACAAATTTTGTATTTCGGGATCAGCGATTTCATAACCTTGAGGATTAATGTTCATTTTATTTCCATTTGATTTTTTCTTTTTTTAAAATTACTCTTTTTTTTTAGCCCCTTCAATAGCAAATTTCTAGAAAATTGCCTCGTAGCATTGCGCTTTACCCTTGAGCGCGCGCTCGTAGCCCCGCCACGCCTGCCCGCTTAATGCAGCGGTTTTCATGCACCTGCATGATTAGCTCTGAGCCGCGCCGCTGCTGGCCTTGCCTGCCGTTCCGGGGTGCCGGAGACTCATGCATTTTCATGCAGCATAGACATGCACTCACGCAGTAGACGTAAAAAAGCCCGGCACGGACCGGGCTTCGGTGAGTTCCTGAGTCTTCGGCTCAGAAAAGTTTACGCTTGCGGCGGTCGGTTCTGGCTCCCCGGAAAGGATGCGCACCGCTGACGCTCAGCACGTCATCACGGAACATCAGCGGCTGATTTACGCTCGTCCATCGCTTAATCAGGTTCTGGACATATACGCCGTAAAGCGTGTCGGCATCGTTCGCGCCTTCGATAACGCCCGGTGCATGCGTTGAGCCATTCCGTTCAAACTGGCTGTACTTCATTCTGAGCAGGCTGCTCAGCTCTGCGCCATGAATGATAAAGAAGTCATCAATAAGCGTATCAATGCGCTCATCCGTGATGCCCTCATGACAGAATACGTAAGCGTTAGCCTTGCGCCCGGTCACGTCGGCCAGCACCGGCAGTTGCTTTTCCTTTTCGGCAATCAGCCCGGCAAGGTCTGATGCCGTTTCCTGCTGCTCCAGATACTCCGCGCGCAGCATTTTCATCTCCGGCGTGACGTTGCCGCCATTCTGTCCCAGCAGTTCACGGAAGCGTACCCGGTTGTCCCGGCTTGCATGCTCCATTTCGGCCTTACGCTGGCGCAGCTCGCTGAGGTTCTCAGCGGCGGCGTTCTCGGCCCGTCTTGCCTCCAGCCAGGCCAGCATCTTCGTATTGAGGTCTTCGATACGCAACCGCCATTCAGAGGACAGCCCCTTCACCAGCTCGGTGGTGTGACTGATAACGTCGGCCTCGGGTAACCGCAGGAGCCATCCTGCTTCCTTGAGTGGCCGCTGCGCTCTGGCCTGCGCCGTGCCGATACGGTTGCCGGCGGCCTGAATCTGTTCATCGGTCATCTGCTGCTGTGTCATGCTGTTTTTCCTCTCTGTCAGGGCTGTGCGTGGCGGTCTTTGCGGGCGCTGGCTGAACCATAGCGGCCCAGCGTCTGCGGCTGGCGAACCGGTACGTCATTCTGCGGTTCCGGCTCTGCGGTCTTGGGCCTGTGCGGCTTCATGATGATTTTCTCGACGCTCTCCAGCGCAGTGAACGTGCAGGAGCAGTCGAGGTTCTGGCACTGATACCAGGTGCGCTTTACGGACGGGGCTTCGTAGGCGCTGGTGCGGGTATGGGCTACCTGACCGCATTCGGGACATTTCAGGGCCATTTCGTTTTCCTGTGTGGTCGTTTTTAGTAAGTCAATTGTGCCGGGGCTGGCACAGGTGAACCATGTGCGGGCCGTGTACCGTGCCTGACACAACGCCTGCCAGAAAAGGGCGGCTGGCTGACTTACCTTCTGTAAGCGGTGTAACACGGGTAACAGGTGTTACAACCATGAATTAAAAGAACATTTTCTTTTTTTCCGGTGTAACACGACGGGTAACACGGTGTAACAGCGCTGACGGATGCGTTACACCTGTTACACCTCACCAGTTAGAGAGGTGTAACAGGCTCAAGCCTTACTGAATGCGGCTGTTACACCCGTTACACCTGTTACCCTTTAAAAATAAGACTCACGCAAAGCCTTTAACGTCAGCCCGGCACCTCGCTGTTGAAGACGTACAGCCTGCGCACGTTCATCTCTGGCGGGCGGATGCTGGTCTGTAGCTTGCCGTCGGCAGAGGCCATGAGGTAGCCACGGTCGGCACAGAGGCGCGCCACCTTGCGCGGGTCAAATCCCCTGCAGATTTCCTTCCACCCGGACGGCATGACGTAGAACGTTGTGGCCGCCTCGGTGCCCTGCGCGGTGCTGCCTTTCTCCACCCTGCGCCAGCCCACCATGTTGCCAGGGCGGTTGCGCTCGTCGTGCCAGTCGGCACTGCGGCTGTACTGGTTGGCCGTGAAGAAGCTGCGCACCTGCTCCAGCGCGGCAATATCTTCCTGGTTGGCGGTATGACCACGGTCTTTCAGCCAGGCGTTCAGGCACACGCGGGTTGCCCGCAGCGCTTCACCCTCCTGCCAGCCGGTAATGCCCAGCCGGGTTGCCAGCTCACCGGCCATTGCGACCAGGGCAAACCGGTTGACCGCGCGGCCCACCTGATTGCCCGCATCAGGCGGGGTCAGGGCGGCGGTGTACTCCTTCAGCAGCGTTTTGGCCTGCGCAGTCAGCCCGTTCAGGTCGCAGTCAGCGCCTTCAGCCACTCGCGGAACGGCGCGCCGTAGTAGCTGGCCGTGGCCCATTCCAGATGTTCGGCCAGCGCCTTGCCGCTGCCGAAGCCGTGCAGCTCCTCAAATACGCCGAACTTCCCGGAGTCGCTCGGTATCTGGATCATCCTCACCTCCATCCCGGCAAAGGTGCGCTCACCGGCCTTCGCGGCGTGCTCGGTCAGCGACAGTTCGCCGGTGGAGAAGAACAGCAGCCGCCACTGCTTGCGGGTGCGCAGCTCGCCGTCCGTACCGGCACGGCCCTTGCCCTGACCGTTTGCCAGCATGTAGGCGATGTTGCCCGCCTCACGCCCGTCTACCTCGCGGATTTCGTCGAGCATCATGGCCGCATCATTGCGGCGGCTGGCGCAGCCCTCCAGCGCGTTGCCGGTAGCGCGCCAGGTCTGCCAGTAGTCCGGCCCGCCGCACACGGAGGTGGCCGCCTTCATGGTGGTGGTCTTGCCGTCTGTGGATTCCCCCTTGAGGTGATAGCCGCCGCCGTCCATGCCGACCAGGCGCAGCAGCGGGGCTGCAAAGGCGAGGCTGACCGCAAACGCCACGCGGGAGTTGCCGGTGCAGAAGCGGGAAACGTGCTCGCGCCACTCCTGCGTGGTGCCGGACACGCGGAAATCGCGCCCCTGTACGGAGGTGGTCTGGAGTATCACGCTGTCGGCCCCGTCGCCGCTCACCTCGTCCTGGAGGACGTAAACCTGACCGTGCCAGCCGGTGCGGCTCACGCAGGTCACGCGGCGATCCGGCTTGCACAGCGAGATGTATTCCATCAGGCGCGCGCGGGCCTCGCCGGTGGTGCTGATGTACGACAGGCCGTTGACCAGCAGCACCCGGCGCAGCTCCTCGCCGCTGCCGCTCAGCATCTCCATGGGCATGGCCCAGCGGCGGCGCTCGCCCCAGGTGTCCTCCCACTCCAGCAGGCGGCCAAAGTTGCCGCCGTCGGCGTCGCAGGTGATGGCCGTGACGCGCAGCGGATTGCAGATTTTGACGTTCTGGATTTCCGTTTCGCCGTTGCGCTGCACCTGCTTTTCGTACCAGAGGTATTCCTGTGTCAGCCGGAACCCGTGCGGCAGCTGCGTGCGGCCCTCACCGCACAGCACCAGACCGTTACGAAAGGCTTCGCGGGCGCGGGTCACGCCGTGCTCCCGGTGAAAGTCGTTCCAGTCGGCCTTGATTTCGCCCGGCGGCAGGCTCACCCAGCCACCGACGGCTTTTGCTGCCTTCTCTGCGAACGCTCTGCCGGGGTTCTCACCCGCATCCTGAAAATCGTTGTCACCGGCGATGATGATTTTCACCTCCGGCCAGCGCGCCCGCAGCGCCTGCGCCACGTTCGGCAGGTTACCCGCCGAAATCGCGGCCACCACGCACCCGGCGGTCAGCTGGCTTA
>NZ_MLFN01000032.1 GCF_002095315.1 Pantoea conspicua | reverse complement strand
GACGCTCTATTGCGCTGATGACGCGCCGGCGCTGGGCGCATCCGGCAACCGTCAGGGCGCGCTCTATCCGTTGCTTAATCAGCACGACCCGGCCATCGCCACCTTCTTTCCGGCGGCGTTCAGCTTTGCCCGTCGCCTCTATGATCGGCTGTCGCTGCCGTATGAGCATCGCTGGAGCGGCGTGTTGCAACTCGGCTGGGACGAAAAAAAGTCGCAAAAAAACTGAACAGATGCTGGCGATGGGATTACCTGACGATATTGCTTATGGGGTTGATACTGCACAGGCGGAAGCGCTGGCGGGCGTGACGCTCGGCTGTGGCGGGATTTTCTATCCGCAGGGCGGCTGGCTGTCACCGGCCGAACTGACCGCGGCAATGCTGGCGCACGGCGAAACCCAGGGATTGCGGATTCACTGGCTGCATCGGGTGACCGGGCTGGCGCAAGACGGTGAACAGTGGACGCTGTCGTTCAGCGACCGCCCGGCGGTGCGCCATCCGACGGTGGTGCTGGCGAATGGTCATGCCATCAGTGAATTTACCCAGAGCGCGCCGCTGCCGATCTATCCGGTGGCGGGCCAGGTGAGTCACGTTCCCTCGACGCCTGAACTGGCTGCACTGCAGGCCGTACTCTGCTATGAAGGTTATCTGACGCCGGTCAGCCCGCAGTTCGGCACCCACTGCATCGGTGCCAGCTATCATCGTGGCGATACTGATACCGCTTATCGGGAGGACGATCAGCAGCAGAACCGCAGTCGTCTGCAACAGTGCCTGCCCGATAACCGCTGGACCGACACGGTAGACATCAGCGCAGGCGAAGCACGTAACGGCGTGCGCTGCGCCACCCGCGACCATCTGCCGATGGTCGGCAGCGTGCCGGATTATGCCGCCACGCTGGCAGGCTACGCCGATTTACCGGCACAGCAGTTGGCAGGCAGCACGATTGCGGATGCGCCTGGCTTTAACGGGCTCTATCTGTTTGGCGCGCTCGGTTCACGCGGCTTATGCAGCGCACCGCTGGCGGCTGAGGTGCTGGCAGCTCAGCTGGCGGGCGAGCCGCAGCCTCTGGATGCCAGTACGCTGGCAGCACTCAATCCGAATCGTTACTGGGTGAGGAAATTACTAAAGGGGAAACCGGTCTGACAGGGCGTTGCGGGCGGCGAACCGCCCGGCACCGTTATGCGGAGAGCTGACGTGCCTGGACAAACAGGTTGTCCCACATACCGACCACTAATGCCTGATCGCGCGGCGACAGTTCACCGGCGGCAATCGCATTTTGCAAACTGCGGGTAACCTGAATCTGTAACGCTTCCGGCGTATGCTCGCCCAGTTGTTCGACTTCAGCCACCGCCAGCGTGAGGTGTCCACGCAGATAACCGCTGGCAAACAGCTCATCGTCACTGGCATGCTCAACCATATCGTCAATCAGGGCCAGAATACGCGCTTCAAATTCTGCGATCATCTCAATTCCTCTTTTGATAATGCCTTGCTGCATCACAGATCGTCCGGCCAGGGAAACTGTGATGCGCTTAATGAAGGCCTGCCATAAAATTCCGCCAGGGCGGCAATAAAACGCGCGGGACGAGCGGGAATACCCGACGTCAGATAGCTCATGACCTGAGCATGCACTTTACGCTGGAACGCAATGCGATCCGGCTCACAATCTCCGTTGAGATTGTCACAACTGACGTTGAAGGGAAAGCCTGCGGCGACACAAAACATCCATTCAAGCGCCTGTGGCTTCACTTCCACCGTTTCAAACTGGCTCTGGGTCAGCGCATCGCGGCCATCCGGGCAGTACCAGTAGCCAAAATCGACCTGTTTGCGGCGTGCTTCACCGGCGATACACCAGTGAGAAATTTCATGCAGCGCGCTGGCATAAAAACCGTGGGCAAATACCACCCGGTTCCACGGCGACTCTGCATCCGCTGGAAGATAAATCGGTTCGTCGTCGCCTTTAATTAGACGGGTCTGAAATTCATCGCTAAAGCAGCGATCAAACAGCGTAATCAGCTGAGTGTAATCGTGTGTTGTGCTCATTGTTATCATGTCTGTGTTAAAGGTGCAGCGTGGCTAACCACGCCAGAACGGCGCTGCCGTGGCTATCCCACAGCAATTTAATGCTCATGACGGCGGAGACGATCACCACCATCGGACGAATCAACCGCTGCCCGCGGGTCAGCACCAGGCGTGCGCCCAGCCGCGCCCCGCAAAACGCGCCCAGCATCATGATCAGCCCGGTTCCCCACACCACTTTGCCGCCGAACATAAAGAACAGCAGGCTACCGAAGTTGGAGGTGAAGTTAAGAATCTTGGCGTGCGCGGTCGCTTTAGCGAGGTTGTAGCCGCACAGGGTGACAAACGCCAGCGCATAAAAAGAGCCGGCGCCCGGTCCGAAAAAACCATCGTAGAAGCCGATACAGCCGCCGCCCACCAGCGCGTAGGCGATGCCGTGGAGTCGACGGGCGCGATCCTCTTCGCCAATACGCGGCATCAGCAGAAACCACAAACCGATCGCAATCAGAAACAGCGGCAACATCTGGCGCAGAAAGTCAGCCTGCAGACGCTGAATCAGCACCGCGCCCAGCACCGAACCGAGAAACGTCATGCCGATATTCAGCCACTGCTCATTCAGCTTCACCGCACCGCGCCGGATAAAGTAGAGGCTGGCGGAAAACGAACCGCCTACCGACTGCAGCTTGTTGGTCGCCAGCGCCTGCGCCGGTGACAGCCCGGCTGCCAGCAGCGACGGCACGGTCAGCAAGCCACCACCACCCGCGATGGAGTCAATAAAACCGGCCAGCATCGCGATAAAGAACAGCAGCCCAACCAGCAACGGGCTGATCACGAACCAATCCATGTGATCCCTTACAGTAAATGTTTATCCAGCAGGGCCTGACAGGCAGGCGGTAACGGCGGTGGCTCACGTTTCACTGGCGTACCGGTGCCGGGTTTTTTCGGCAGAAACCAGCTCTGTAACTCTGCGCCACAGCCATCACCTTGTGGTGGCGCGGGCTGATCTTCACAGCCGATACTGCCAGTCGGACAGCGTAAACGCACATGCATATGGGCGCGGTGGGCAAACCACGGACGCACTTTACGCAGCCAGTCGCGATCCGCACCGGCATCGGCACAGAGCTGTTTTTTAATCGCCGGATTGACGAAGATACGCGTGACTTCATCGTCTTTCGCCGCCAGCTTAATCAGGCTATCGATCTCCGGCTGCCAGTGACGGGCAATAACGTTTTTATCGCCGGGTCCGACCAGATCGAGCGGCTGCGGCTTCAATAGCTGCTGCGCGCTCCAGCGGGTTTTCGGCAGCTGCAGCCAGATATCCACATCAAGGCCGGTCTGGTGACTGGCGTGACCGCTGCTGAAGCGTCCGCCCGCGGCCATGCCCATGTCGCCAATCAGCAGATTGCCCAGCTGCAGGTTATGCACCTGGGTGCTGAGCCGCTGAATGAACTGGATCAGGTCGGGATGGCCAAAGTAGCGCCGCTGATCCTGACGCATCACCTGATAGTGTGGCGAGTTCAGTGGCAGCGCCTGAGCCCCTACAAGACAGCCGTTGGCAAAGCCGCCGATCGACTGCGGCGCGCCGCTGATCGGCTGCTGGATTTGTTGCCACGGCGTCGCCGCCAGGCTGGAAGCGCTGAACAGCAGTGCGCTGAGCGTGAGCAGAAGCCTTTTCATCGAATCACCAGCGCGGTACGGTGCTGTTAACGTCACCGTTCTGCGCGCGCTGACGCAACAGGTGATCCATCAGGACGATCGCCATCATCGCTTCGGCGATCGGCACGGCGCGGATCCCGACACAGGGATCGTGACGCCCTTTGGTGATCATCTCCACCTCTTCGCCGTCGCGGGTGATGGTTTTGCCCGGTACCGTGATGCTGGAGGTCGGTTTCATCGCAATATTGGCGCTGATGGTCTGGCCGCTGCTGATACCGCCGAGAATGCCGCCCGCGTGGTTACTCTGGAAACCGGTGCGGCGAATTTCATCACGATGCTGGCTGCCGCGCTGATTGACCACCGCAAAGCCGTCGCCAATTTCGACCCCTTTCACCGCATTGATGCTCATCAGCGCATGGGCCAGATCCGCATCCAGCCGGTCAAACACCGGCTCGCCCAGGCCTGGCGGCACGTTATCTGCCATCACCGTGACTTTAGCGCCAATCGAGTCGCCCTCTTTTTTCAGTCCGCGCATCAGTTCGTCCAGCGCGTCCAGCTTGTCAGCATCCGGGCAGAAGAACGGGTTCTCTTCCACGATGCTCCAGTCTTTCAGCTCGCAGGCGATATCCCCGATCTGCGCCAGATAGCCGCGCACCACCACGCCATGCTTCATCTGCAGGTACTTTTTGGCAATCGCACCGGCTGCCACGCGCATCGCGGTTTCACGCGCCGATGAACGGCCACCACCCCGGTAGTCACGCTGACCATATTTTTGCTCATAGGTGTAATCGGCATGGCCTGGACGGAACAGATCTTTAATCGCGCCGTAATCCTGGGAACGCTGATCGGTATTCTCAATCAGCAGGCCAATGGAGGTTCCGGTGGTGACACCGTCAAACACACCGGACAAAATTTTCACCTGATCCGGCTCGCGGCGCTGCGTGGTATAGCGCGAGGTGCCCGGACGACGACGATCGAGATCGTGCTGAATATCCGCTTCCGTCAGCGGAATGCCCGGCGGCACGCCATCAACGATGCAGCCCAGCGCAAGACCGTGAGACTCGCCAAAGGTGGTTACTCGAAAAAATTGTCCGATGCTGTTTCCGGCCATTGTGGTTCCTTGTTACGGTTTGGCGGGCGAGGCTTCGCCCCACGTTTAGTCTTTGTAAAAAGAGAAATGATGTTGTGCGTCGACAATCTGCTGACGCGTCAGCATAAATACGCCGTCGCCGCCGTTGTCGAACTCCAGCCAGGTAAACGGCACATCGGGATACTGTTCCATCATGTGTACCATGCTGTTACCAACTTCGCAGATCAGCACGCCCTGCTCACTGAGATACTGCGGCGCGCAGGCCAGAATGCGGCGCACCAGCTTCAGGCCATCGCTGCCGGCCGCCAGCCCCAGTTCCGGCTCGTGGTGATATTCGCCTGGCAGATCGTCCATATCTTCCGCATCGACATAAGGCGGATTGGTAACGATCAGATCATATTTCAGCGGCGGCAGCTCACGGAACAGATCGGCGCGAATTGGCGTCACCTGCTGCATCAGCCCATGCTCTTCAATATTTTGCTCAGCCACGGCCAGCGCATCGGTGGAGATATCGACCGCGTCAACTTCCGCCTCCGGGAAGGCATAGGCGCAGGCGATGGCGATACAGCCGCTGCCGGTACACATATCCAGAATGTGGTGTGGTTTCTCGCTGATCAGACCGGCGAAACGGTTCTCGATCAGTTCGCCAATCGGTGAACGTGGCACCAGTACCCGCTCATCGACATAAAATTCGTGGCCGCAGAACCAGGCTTTGTGGGTCAGATAGGCGACCGGAATGCGCTCATTGACGCGGCGAATGACCCGCTCGACGATCAGATGACGCTCGCTGGCGGTCAGGCGCGCATTGCGCATCTCTTCCGGAATATCCAGCGGCAGCCAGAGGGATGGCAGGACCAGTTGAACGGCTTCGTCCCAGGGATTATCTGTGCCGTGCCCGTACCAGATTCCGGCAGCGGAAAAGCGGCTGACCGCCCAGCGCAGCATGTCCTGAATGGTGTGCAGTTCATTCACTGCCTCATCGACGAAAATTTTGTCCACGTAGCCCTCCGCAGGCCATTTGCTAAATCGGCCGATAGTGTGCCATGAAGCCGGGGAGAATTCAGCGCAGCAAGGTGAAAAAGCTGACATTTAATGACGCTTAACGGTAAGGTATCGCCATCTGCTGTCTGACAGCCTTTTCTGATATGACCGGCCCGCCATGAGTAAAAAAACGCCCTTGAGCCAGGATGATAAAGCGCTGTTTCGTCAGCTAATGACCGGAACGCGCCAGTTAAAACAGGATACCTTTGTGCACAAACCTCGGGTGAAAACCCGTGAAGTGCCGGTAAAGCGTCTGCTCTCGGAGCAGGCGGATAACAGTCATTATTTTTCGGATGAGTTTCAGCCGTTGCTCTCAACCGAAGGCGCAACGCGTTATGTGCGCGCGGATGTCAGCCATTTTGAACTGAAGAAACTGCGGCGCGGCGACTATACGCCAGAGATATTCCTCGACCTGCACGGCTTAACCCAGCAGCAGGCCAAGCAGGAACTGGGTGCGCTGATCGCGGCCTGTCGACGTGAGCATCTGTTTTGTGCCAGCGTGATGACCGGCCACGGGAAACATATTCTGAAGCAGCAAACGCCACTGTGGCTGGCGCAGCATCCGTGGGTGATGGCTTTTCATCAGGCACCCAAAATGTTTGGCGGAGACGCCGCACTACTGGTGCTGATTGAGATTGAGGAGTGGCAACCGCCTGAATTGCCCTGAGAGGAAGGGCCGACGTTTCGGCCCACAGACGTTAAATCGCTTTTGCCAGTTTGCGCGGACTGACCTGCCACAGCAGTTTGCCTTCACTCTGAGCCGGATCAAACTCCACGCAGGCGATGGCCGACGTGGCGAACATCGGCGGCGCTTCCTGCGGGCAGAGTTCTGACACTAAATACCCGACCAGGGGTAAATGTGAAATCACCAGCGCTGATTTCACGCCTTCGTTTGCCAGGGTTTGCAGATAGCACCCCACCAGCCCCGGATCACCGCCCGGCGTTAATTCAGGTAACACTTCCTGGCCTTCCGGCAGAGGGAATGCTTCACGTACCGTTGCGAGCGTTTGTTGCGCACGCAGATAGGGACTGACCAGCACACATTCTATGTCTGGCGTCTGACTGTTAAGCCAGTTAGCCATCTGGCGTGATTCATCACAGCCGCATAAGGTTAAAGGCCTGACCGAATCACTTGCTGCTTCCAGAGCTGCATCGCCGTGACGCATGATAAAACTTGCATAAAGCACCGCTGTTGTTTGTCGACATCGCCCGACGCATCGCGCCTGACTCTTCACTCTGCGAGTGAACGCTGTGTTGTACCCTAATGGCTTCAGTATAGTCAACCGGTTGTTTATTAAATAAGCACTTCTCAGATTCCTGCTGCGGCGCACATTCTGGCGACGCTTTTCTAACCCGCTGAATCGGAGTGGGTATTCCGTTTCCGTCAGAAATGTAAAATTTCGTCTATTCTGCGGCGGCCTTAATTAACGCCTCACACGGGGCAAAACGATCCCCATGCTGCTGCATTAACCGGGTTAATCTGTTGACCTGCTCCACCGCGCCCAGTTGTTCCATATAATGGAAGGGGCCGCCGAGAAAGGGTGGAAAGCCGATGCCAAATACCGCGCCGATATCACCATCCCGCGCGCAGCGAATCACCTGTTCATCCAGGCAGCGCGCCGCTTCGTTCAGCATCATCATCACGCAGCGTTCGGCTATCTGCGCCTCGCTCTGTCGCGCCTGCGGAGTAATGTTCAGCAGGGCGTATAGCGACGCATCCGGTTTTTTGCGCTGCCAGCGTGGCTGATCGTAACGATAGAAGCCCTTGCGGTTTTTACGTCCCTTGCGCCCATCCTTCAGTACCGCTTCAAACGCCGCGGGCGCGGCAAAACGCTCGCCGAAGGCCTGCTGCAGAATCGGGGAAATTTTGCTGCCGACATCAATACCCACCTCATCCAGCAACTGCAGCGGGCCAACCGGAAAACCAAATTTCACCAGCGCACGATCGATATGTTCAATCGGTTCGCCTTCCAGCAGGCAACGCATCGCCTCATTTATATAGGGCGCCAGAATCCGGTTAACATAAAAACCGGGCTGATCTGCCACCACAATCGGCGTTTTGCCCTGGCTGCGCGCCAGCGCCACGATAGTGACCAGCGTTTCGCCAGAGGTATTCAGATGGGGAATCACCTCCACCAGCGGCATCTTGTCCACCGGACTGAAATAGTGCAGTCCGATGACATTTTCCGGCCGCTGCGCGCCGGCGGCGATCTCTTCAATCGGCAATGAAGAGGTATTAGAGGCAAAAATGGTCTGCGGCTGACAGTGCGATTCAATTTCACGCACCATCTGCTGCTTGAGTGTCAGATCTTCAAATACCGCTTCAATCACCACATCACGGCGGGCAAAGCCCTGGTAATCAATGCCGCCGGTAATGCGGGCCATCTGCTGCTGACGCTGAGCCGGCGTGATCTGACGGCGTTTCACCTTTTTGCTCAGCAGGTCCCAGCTGGTTTTCAGCGCATGGTTGACACCCTCCAGGCTGATATCTTTTATGCGTACCGGCAATCCGGCGTTGATCGCGCTGACGCTGGCGATACCGCCGCCCATCAGACCGCCACCGAGAATGCCGATGCTGCGCACCGGACGCGGCGTGGCGTCACCGCCCGGCTCTTTTTTCATCGCGGTGGTCGCGAAGAACAGACCGCGTAACGCAACCGATTCTGACGTCATTGCCAGTTCACCAAAGGCACGCGCTTCAGCCTCATGCCCGGCCCGGCTGCCCTGCTCCAGACCGATTCGCACCACCTCAATGATACGTTTTGCCGCCGGGTAATTACCCTGGGTTTTCGCGGCGGTCTGACGGGTTGCCAGCGCAAACAGCGCCTGACGCGCCACCGGTCCATGCAGCAGCCGATCGCGCAGCGGCAGCAAGCGGCCGCTGGTTTTGCCCTTTTTCACCCTGGCAATCGCGGTTTCCAGCAAAATCGCCTGCGGTACCGCATCATCAACAATGCCAAGTTTACGCGCCTGCTTCGCCCGCAGGCTTTTGCCGGTCAGGATCAACGGCAACGCCTGCTGCACGCCGATCAACCGGGGCAATCGCTGCGTACCCCCTGAGCCCGGCAATAAGCCGAGCTGAACTTCCGGCAGGCCGAGGCGGGTTTATCATCCAGAGTACAGATGCGCGCATCGCAGGCCAGCGCCAGCTCAAGTCCGCCGCCGAGGCAGGCACCGTGAATCGCCGCGACCACCGGGAAAGGCAAGGCGGCAAGCGCCACCATCACTTCCTGGCCCTGCTTCGCCAGTGCTTCAGCCTCTGCGGCACTCTGGCAGCGATCGATCATGCTGATATCTGCACCCGCAATAAAGTTGTCCGCTTTGCCCGAAATCAGCACCAGTCCCGCCAGTTGCGGATCGCGCCGCGCCTCGGCAATGATGGCAGTGATCTGTCCGGCAAATTCCGCTTTAAGGGTGTTCATCTTCTCGCCCGGCACGTCGATAGTGATGACGCCAACGTGATCCAGCCGCATCTGTAAATGAAAAGCACTCTGTTCCATTATTCGGCCTCCAGAACCATTGCCGCACCCAGACCACCCGCCGCACAGGCAGTGACCAGCCCTAACCCGCCGCCGCGCCGCCGCAGTTCGTTCAGCGTCTGGGTGATCATCCGCGCACCGGTAGCGGCAAAAGGATGACCGTAGGCGATCGATCCGCCCAGTACGTTAAAGCGCTCTTCATTCACCTCGCCCAGCGCATGTGGCCGATTCAGCACCTCGCGGGCGAAGCGCTCATCACGGAACAGCTGCAGATTACTCAGGGTCTGTGCGGCGAAGGCTTCATGCATATCAATCAGGGTCAGATCGGCCAGAGTAACGCCGGCACGATCCAGTGCCAGCGGCGAGGCGTACGCCGGACCCAGCAACATATCCTGCTGTACGCCGATGGCGGTAAAGGCATAGCTGCGCAGATAGCCCAGCGGCTGCAAGCCCAGCTCACGCGCACGCCCTTCGCGCATCAGGATGACCGCGGCTGCGCCATCGGTCAGCGGTGTACTGTTGGCCGCGGTGACGCTGCCGTGCTGGCGATCGAATGCCGGACGCAGCCGGGCGTAGTCTTCCGCCTTCGCATCCATACGTACGTTGTTATCCTGATCGATCGGTTTTTTCCACGGTGGCACCAGCGCTGCCATCACTTCCTGTTGCAGCACGCCCGATTGCCAGGCTTTAGCGGCATGCTGATGAGATCGCAGCGCCAGCGCATCCTGTGCTTCGCGGCTGATACCGTGGCTTTTAGCCATCTGCTCAGCAGTATCGCCCATTCGTAGTCCGGTTGAATACTCGGCCACCGCAGGCGGTACCGGCAGCAGATCGCGCGGACGCAGGCGACGCAGAATCTGCAGCTTTTGCTGCAGGCTGCGGGCTTTATTGAGATCAACCAGCGCCCGCGCCAGACTTTTGCTGACGCCAATCGGCAGCACTGAGGACGAATCCGCTCCCCCGGCGATGCCGGCAGAGATGGTTCCCGCCATCAGGCTTTCACAAACGTTAGCCACGGCCTGAAAACTGGTGGCGCAGGCGCGACTGACGCTGTAGGCGTCGGTATGTACGCTCAGGCCGCTACTCAGTACGATTTCGCGGGCAATGTTTGGCGCTTCCGGCATCTGCACCACCTGGCCAAACACCAGTTGATCAATCACTTCAACCGGCAGTTCACTGCGCGCCATTAATTCGCTGACCACCATCCGGCCCAGTTCCACCGCCGGAATGCCGTGGAAGCCGGTCGCCTGGCGCAAAAAAGGGGTACGTAACCCATGGGTAATCGCGATGCGTTCGCCATCGCGCGTCAGCAGCGGCTGCGCTTTGCTCATTGTTCTCACCTGTGAATCGGGACCGTGGCGTCATTGCCCAAAGAGGTCTGACCTGATCCCAGTGTTAACCACAAGCGGGTGAGTCGCCAATATCGAAAGGAAAAAATTGCGAAGGGAAACACGAAAATGAAAAACGCCGCGCTGAACGCGGCGTCAGGCGGGTTAGCGTAAACCGAGCTGGAAGATCATGGTTTCTGCCTGGCAGCTGAAGGTAAAATCGATATCAAGCTGGACGCCCGGGTCCGCCTCACTGAAGCGCGCCTCAATCAGGCAGGGATCAGATTCAACCTGGCGAGCACGCTCGGTCAGGCTGGCCAGTTTTGCTTCAGCATCCGCGCGCTGTGCAAACCACTCTGACCAGCTGGCGGTGCAATCGGTATTATCCATTACCGTGCCTACATCAACACAACAGCAGGCTGCGGTTTCCGTCGCACTGCATTTTTTAATGGCATCAGTCATTATTTTCTCCTGACGATAGGTCTGGTGGGATAAGCAATCTACTGCGCCAGATTTTACCTCTTCGGCTAAAGATGCGCCACGAAGCGGTCGCTAAGTGACGAATATCACAATAAAATTTGATCCAAAACAAACTGGACTGGTTATGCTGTGAGGCGCTGGCTCAGTTTTGTTACGCAGATCGAATTTTAAGCGATCAATCCTGAAATATTTTAAAAACAATATTGCAACATGTACACAGGTCGGACCTATACTCTCCGCACTGGTCTGATATGTGCGATTTACATCAGTCCCTACAATCCGCCGTCCCTTGTTACGCGACGTAATAACGTTAAATAATAATTCACATGAGGTTGTGGTCATGAACCATAAAAACCTGTTTGCAAAGTCAGCCGTGGCGGCTGCAGTGGCACTTGTCTCTTCACACGTTTACGCAGCTGGGTTTCAGTTAAATGAATTTTCTTCGATTGGTTTAGGTCGCGCATATTCAGGCGAAGGTGCAATGGGCGATACCGCCGCATCCGCCAGCCGTAACCCGGCAACGATGGCATTAATGGATCGTCCGGCATTCTCTATTGGCGCGGTCTATATCGACCCGGATGTCAATATCAGTGGTCGCAGTCAGAGCGGTCGTAGCCTTGATGCCAATAATATCGCCCCGAACCAGTGGGTGCCGAATATTCATTATGTTCAGCCGATTAACGATCAATGGTGGATCGGTGCCTCTGCCACGTCCAATTATGGCTTAGCGACAGAGTTTAATAATGGTTACACCGCCGGTGGCTATGGCGGTAAAACTGACCTGATGACCGGGAACTTTAATCTCAGCACCGCCTACCGGCTGAATGAACATTTTAGTGTCGGGGTGGGATTTGATGCCGTCTATGCCAAAGCCAAAATCGAGCGTTATGCCGGTGAATCAGGCGCGGCATTACGCATTCCGGCTGATACCCAGGTCGCCCATCTGAAAGGCGATGAGTGGGGCTACGGCTGGAACGCCGGTATCCTGTATGAAGTGGATGAAAATAACCGTTTCGGCTTTACCTACCGCTCAGAAGTGAAAGTTGATTTCGATGGCGATTACAAAAGTAATCTTCCTTCCGCACTGAACGCGGTCAATAATCCGCAGCAGTCGGGCATCCCTTACGGCACTAACGGCTCGACCATTCCTGGCGCACTGACCCTTAACCTGCCGGAAATGTGGGAAGTGTCAGGCTGGCACAAAGTGGCTCCGCAGTGGGCGGTACACTACAGCATGGCCTATACCAGCTGGAGTCAGTTCCAGGAGCTGAAAGCGACCGGTTCTAACGGTCAGACCCTGTTCTATAAAGATGAGAGTTACCGCGATGCCTGGCGTATTGCATTAGGGACGACCTACTTCTATGACAAGAACTGGACGTTCCGTACCGGTATCGCCTTTGATGACAGCCCGGTTCCGGCCGATAAGCGCTCAATCTCGATCCCGGATCAGGATCGCCTGTGGCTCAGCGCCGGTACCTCCTATGCTTTCGACGATCACGCCTCAGTCGATGTCGGTATCTCTTATATGCATGGTCAGAACGTAACGGTCAAAGAAGGCCCTTATACCTTTAATTCTGAAGGTAAGGCCTGGCTGTATGGCGCGAACTTTAACTATAAGTTCTGATGCGCAAAAGCAAACTAAAAGGGCGACTCCGGTGAGTCGCCCTTTTTACTGGCAGAAGCCGATGCTGGCGGGGTTACTGCGCGTCAATATCCTGCAGATCGTCCTGAATCGCTGCTGCGTTCGGGTTCTCTTCCGGCTTGAGCTTACCGCCGCGCGCCAGGAAATCGTGACGCTGGAAGTAGGCGTTGCGGATAAAGGCGTAAGGATCGCTTTGCTGTTTCAGAATCGCATCCGAGTCAAGCAATTGCGCCCGCGTCTCAATGCCTTCCAGCGTCCATTTACCAATCGACATCGGCCAGGTCAGCCAGCCCAGAATCGGATAGAGGGTATCGACATAATCGCCGCCATCCTGGCGAACGGTAAAGCTGCCGTAAGCCGGCAGTTCTACATAGGGACCATAACCGACGCCATAGTGTCCCAGCGTGGTGCCGAAACGGTGCGGCTCTTCACGCGCCAGCTCCGGATTGGCTTTACCGGCCACGTCAATGAATCCGCCCAGACCCAGCACGCTGTTCAGGAAGAAGCGGGTGAAGTGAACACCCGCATCACGTCCGTTGCCCATCAGAATGGCGTTGACCATGCTGGCGGGCTCTTCGAGGTTGCCGAGGAAATTACTTAGTCCGGTACGGGCCGGTACCGGCACATAATCGCGCCAGGCCACCGCCACCGGGCGCAGCACATAGGGGTCCAGCACGTTGTAGTTAAAGTTAAACATCGTGCGGTTGAAGCCTTCGAACGGATCGCTGCGCTGAGCGGGTTCGTTATTCGCCGGCTTCGAACTGGCACAACCTACCAGAAGGACGCTGGCGACAGCCAGGCTGGTCAGGCGATAATTCATTCCAATCTCCCTGTGCGGATGAAAAAAGGTCTGCCCGTTTTACAGGCGGCAGCCCGGTAACGAACCTGCTTACCCCATCAGCATAGCTAACTTCACGTCAGCCAGGGTAGCCACAGGGCCCGCCTGAACGTGATCGGCCACGCGCTCAGGGCTGCTGTTGATTAATTTCTACTGCCATCTGCTGATGACCATCCCAGGGCGTGACCGCGCTCAGACCGGACCAGTCACCCGACCGGGGGTTGGCGCTACCGTCGCGAGAAATTCGCGCCCGGACCTGAATCTGATGCTGTGCCGACAGCAGGCGATCCGGCATCATGGCATTACTGTCATCCAGCGTCAGCGATAATGGGAAGTGGCTGAGCGGCATTCGCTTTACGGCCACCGGCACCGGCGAGACACCATCAGACACAGAAATATACAACACTCCGCCTTGCGGTAACATTTTTTCTGCCTGCGGCGTCAGGCTGATAGTCAGCGCCAGCTGGCTGTTCTGCTGCCCGGCGGCCGTTTTAGCCTGTTCAATGCTGCGGGCAATCATGGCGCGCCGCTCATCACTGGCCGGCAACAGCGCCAGCAGCGTTTGCCAGGCGTCAATGGCCTGATCGTATTGCTGCTGCTCATAGGCATTGAACGCCAGCAGCCCCAGAGTACGCAGGTTGTGACCATCGGCCTTAAGCAATTCGTGCAGCAGCAGCGCCGCCTGGCGGTTATCCTGCGGATCGCTGGAGCGGGTCAGCACTTCGGCATAATCCTGCTTCAGTGCGGTATCATTGGGCGCTAACTGCAAGGCCCGTTCAAACGCCTGGCTGGCAACGCTGGCGTTATTCAGCACCATGCCGAGCCGGCCCAGCATGGTCCAGTCGTTGAGGTTATCCGGTTCCGCCTGCAGTGCGCTGCGCAGCCCAAGCTGCAACCGCGCCAGCTCTTCCATACTCAGCGGTTTAGCTGCCGGGTCCATTAACCGCGCCCGCAAGTCAGGATACGCTTGCTCTACCTGCTTCCAGCCGATCAGCTGCGTCAGACCGCCGACTTTCAGATACGTCCCCAGCGACACCACCAGCAGCAGAATCAGCCCCGGCACTAATATCCAGCGGCTGCTGCTGTGCGGCTGCAGCGCAGTCGCGGGCGGGATATCGGCCAGCAGCGTCTGTTGCAGTTCCCGCTCCATCACCGGTCGCTCCGCCACTACGCCCTGCTCTTCGTCCTGCGCCAGCTCACTCAGCCGCTGATGATAGAAGCGCTGATTGAGGCGGTCGCGATCGCCAGCGCTGGCCTGACGTTGCCGCCAGCCCGCTACAAGAAACAGGGCACAGGCCGCCAGTAATAACAGTAAAAGGGTGATCCAAAATGCACTCATTACGGCTTCCTGTCTGACTTGAGTAGCGCATCAAGACGCTGTTGTTCATCTTCGTCCAGCTCACTGCGGGTTTTGCGCTGGCGACTGCGCAGCACGATAACCCCGCCGCCCAGCAGCACGAACAGCGCCGGTCCGACCCACAAAATCAGCGTTGATGGCGTTACGGGCGGCTGGTAAGTGACGAAGTTGCCGTAGCGCGCCACCATATAATCGATAATTTGCTGGCGATCCTGGCCCTGCTTCATCAGCTGATAGACCTTAAGACGCATATCCGCCGCAATCATCGCGTTCGAGTCGGCGATGCTGTTGTTCTGGCATTTCGGGCAGCGCAGCGAAGCGGTCAGATCGCGGTATTGCTCCTCCTGCGCCACCGAATCGAACTGCAGGGTATCGATAGAGGCCCACAAACTGAAGCTGAACAGCAGCCCGCAGGCCAGCAGTAACAGATACCTCATGCTCCGGCCTCCTTACTGTATTTGAGCCACAACGGCTTCACTTCCTGCTGCCAGACACGTTCATTCAGATCGCCGGCATGGCGATAGCGAATGATGCCTTTGCCATCGATCAGGAAGGTTTCCGGCGCACCGTAAACCCCCAGATCCAGCCCGAGCATCCCGTTACCGTCATACAGGCTGAGGGCATAAGGATTACCCAGCGTATTCAGCCAGCTGACCGCTTTGTTGCGATCGTCTTTGTAGTTCAGACCCACCACCCGAATGCCCTGTTCAGCCAGGCTATTCAGGTAGTGATGTTCAGCGCGACAGGTCGGGCACCAGGTGGCCCAGACGTTCAGCAGTAACGGCTTGCCGTCGGTCAGCACCTGCTGATCGTAAACTTTACCCGGCTGATCCAGCGCTTCCAGTCTGAACAGCGGCACCGGCTTGCCGATCAGTGCCGACTCCAGCCGGGTCGGATCGTCGCCATCGGCATTGCGTGACAGCTGCCACAGCAGCGCCGCCGCCAGCAGCAGAAACAGCACCAGCGGAATAAACAGGATTTTCTTATTCATGCCAGCTCCTGAGGTGTCGCATTTTTGCGGGCGCGATAACGGGGATCGCACAGGCAGAACAGGCCACCCAGCGCCATTAACAGGCCGCCGAACCAGATCCAGCGCACAAAGGGTTTGTAATAGATCCGCACAGCCCAGCCACCATCATCCAGCTCTTCGCCTAACGCCGCGTAGAGATCGCGACTGAAGCCGCCGTCAATCGCCGCTTCGGTCATCATGGTGCGTGCGGCGGTGTAGAAACGTTTTTCAGCCTGCAGCATCGCTTCCGGTTTACCGTTGCGCGTCACTTCGATCAGGCCCGCGCCACCGCTGTAGTTCGGCCCCTGCAGGTTCTGCACGCCGCGAAAAACAAAGTGATAGTGGTGAATGTCCACACTGTCACCCGCCTTCATGCGCACATCGCGCTCGACGCTGTACTGGGTGCTGAACGCAATACCAATCACTGTGACGCCGACGCCAAGATGGCCCAGCACCATGCCCCAGTGGCTGCGCGAGAGATGGCGCAGTCCGGTAAAAAAAGTATGCCGATGAGTGGCGCGCTCATGCAGTTCCAGCAGCGTCAGCACAATAATCCACAGCGACATCAGCAGTCCGACCACGGTCATGGCGGCAATACGATCCTGCAACCACCAGGGGATCACGATTGAGCCCGCCAGCGTCACGAGCAGCGCCAGCGCCAGCCGTTTCGCCAGCTTTTGTGGCTGGTCACGACGCCAGCGCACCAGCGGCCCGATCCCCAGCAGCAAGGCAAACGGCGCCATCAGCCAGCTGAACATGGTGTTAAAGAACGGCTCACCCACTGAGATGCTGCCCAGTCCAAGCTGCTTATGCACCAGCGGCAACAGCGTGCCGAGCAGTACCACCAGCATGGCGGCAATCAGCAGCACATTGTTGCCGAGCAGAAAGGATTCGCGTGACCAGGTTTCATTTTGTACCCGGCTACGCACCTGTCCGCCTTTAATGGCATACAGCAGCAGCGAGCTGCCAATCACAATCACCAGGAAAGCGAGGATAAACATGCCGCGCGCCGGATCGGATGCAAAAGAGTGAACCGAAACCAGCACACCGGAACGCACCAGGAAGGTGCCGAGCAGGCTAAGCGAGAACGCAGTAATGGCCAGCAACACCGTCCAGGCTTTAAAGGTGCCGCGCTTTTCGGTGACCGCCAGCGAGTGCATTAACGCCGTGCCCGCCAGCCACGGCATAAATGAGGCATTTTCTACCGGGTCCCAAAACCACCAGCCGCCCCAGCCCAGTTCGTAATAGGCCCAGGCCGAACCGAGCACGATACCGATGGTGAGAAACACCCAGGCCGCAGTGGTCCAGGGACGCGACCAGCGCGCCCAGGCGGTATCGAGCCGTCCGGCCATTAAGGAGGCAATAGCAAACGCGAACGCCACCGAGAAACCGACATAGCCCATATAGAGCAGCGGTGGATGGAAGATCAGGCCGATATCCTGCAGCATCGGATTCAGGTCGTGACCATCAATCGGGAAGTCGGGCAAGGTACGGCTGAAGGGATTGGAGGTCAGCAGGATGAACAGCAGGAAACCGAGGTTGATCATTCCCATCACTGCCAGCACGCGGGCCAGCGCATCCTGTGGCATCCCGCGACTGAAGATCGCCACCGCCACGGTCCAGGTACTGAGCAGCAGCACCCACAGCAGCAGTGAACCTTCATGAGCGCCCCAGGTGGCAGCAATGCGGTAATAGACCGGCAGCAGGCTGTTGGAGTTGGTGGCGACGTAGCTGACGGTAAAATCATTGGCGATGAACGCCCAGACCAGCAGCAAAAATGCCGCGGCAATCAGCACAAACAGGCCAGCGGCCAGCGGGCGCGCCATTGCCATCAGGCGGGCATCCTGGCGCACGGCGCCCCACAGCGGATAGGTGCTGAGCAGCAGCGAAATACCCAGTGCCAGACAGAGCAGAAAGGTTCCGATTTCCGGCATCATGATGACTGTTTTCCTGGCTGATACAGCGACTGCGGGCCGTTGTGATTTTTCTTCATCGCGTCTTCAATCTCCGGCGGCGTATATTTTTCATCGTGCTTCGCCAGCACCTCTTTGGCGGTAATCCGGTTGCCTGTCTCCAGTACCCCTTGCGCCACCACGCCCTGCCCTTCCCTGAACAGGTCCGGCAAAATCCCTTCAAAGCTGACGCTGACCACGCCATTGGCATCATAAAGTTTGAACGAGACGGCCAGCGTTTTGGGATCGCGTTTGACGCTGCCCGGCATCACCATGCCGCCAACCCGCAGCCGTTGACCCGGCTCCGGTATCTCATGCGCCTCGCCTTTGCCGTAGAGAATCTCACTCGGGGTATAAAACAGGTCGATGTTCGAGCGCAGCGCATACATCACCAGCGCGGTGGCCAGGCTGAGGCCGACCAGAATCGCCAGCACGCCATACAGGCGATTACGTCGACGGATATTCACAGAGTTTCTCCTGCCGCGTCAGCAGCGGCTTGTTGGCTTTTCGCTGTCCGGATGCGGCGTTCCCGCGCCTCGCGCTGGCGAATCTCCGCCAGCAGACGACGTCGTGTCAGCAGGGTATGTATGATCAGACCGATCAGCGGGATCAGCGTGCAGGCGACCGCCAGCCAGACATAGAAGGCGTAACCGCCCATGGCGAAGAAGGCGTGCCATGAGGAAAATGCCGGCGTCATGCTTTCTCTCCCTTGTTCGCCACGCTGATGGCCCAGGGGCGATGGCGTTCGGTTAATAAAATCAGATTTCGTAACCGCATCAGGGTCAGCGTGATGAACAACAGCAGATAACCGAGAATCGCCCAGCGCAGCGGCGTACGCATCACCGGCGCAATTGCCTGCTGCAGTATGCCGGAGGAGCCCTGATGCAGGGTGTTCCACCACTGAACCGAATAGTGAATGATCGGCAGATTCACCACGCCCACCAGAATCAGGATACCGGCGGCACGTCCGGCAGTGCGACGATCGTCGAAAGCGTGGTAGAGCGCAATAACGCCCATATAGAGGAACAGCAGCACCAGCTCAGAGGTGAGGCGCGCGTCCCAGATCCACCAGGTGCCCCACATCGGTTTCCCCCATGCCGAGCCAGTCACCAGCGCGATAAAGGTAAACACCGCGCCCACCGGTGCCATTGCGGCAGAGACCAGGTCGGCCATTTTCAACTGCCACACCAACCCGCAGAACGCCGCGATGGCCATTGAGGCGTAGATGCCCATCGACCACATGGCGGCCGGAACGTGAATATAGATAATGCGGAAACTGTCGCCCTGCTGATAATCCGCCGGTGCGTAACCAAATCCCCAGATCCAACCCAGCAGCAGTGCCGCCAGGCCCGTCACGGCGAACCAGGGCACCAGACGGCCAGAGAGTTGATAAAGCCGGTCGGGTTTAGCCAGCTGATGTAACGCTTTCCACATAGCAAGTGCTCACATTTACGGTTAATGATTATTGGGCGCTGCGCCGCGGTGGCGAACTCATTGCAGCGTGATCCGAAGCGCCGCCGCGGTCGCAAACGGAGAGAGCGTCGCGCTGACCAGCAGCATCGCCCCGAGAATGGCCAGATAGCCATCAATGGGTAAACCCTGGCCAGCAGCATCGATGGCCGCACTGGCGAAAATCAGCACCGGGATGGCCAGCGGCAGCACCAGCAGGCTCAGCAGCACGCCGCCGCGCCGTAAGCCTACCGTTAACCCAACGCCGATAGCGCCGAGAAAGCTCAGGGTCGGCGTGCCGATCAGCAGCGTTAACGCCATCGCCCACCAGCCGTTAAAATCGAGCGATAACAGCAGTGCCGCCAGCGGCGACAGGACAATCAGCGGTAATCCGGTTACCAGCCAGTGCGCAATCACTTTGCCGATCACCGTGACCGGCAGCGGCGTCGGCAGCAGCAGCAGTTGCTCAAGTGAGCCGTCGATAAAGTCATCGCGAAATAGTCGCTCAAGCGCCAGCAGCGAGGCCAGCAGCGCGGCAACCCAGGCAACTCCGGGCGCAATGCGCGCCAGCTGTTGCGGATCGGGTCCGATACCCAGCGGAAACAGGGTGATGACGATCAGGAAAAACCACAGTGGGTTAACCACATCTGCCCCGCCGCGAAAGGCGATGCGCAATTCACGCTGAATAAGACGAAACAGCATCAGATTGACTCCGCCGCACTGAGGCGAATTTTACGCACGCGCCCTGCAGGGTCGGGCAGATCCTGATGGGTCGTCAGTATCACCGCTCCGCCATTATCGGCATGCTGAGCAAATTTCATCATTAATTTTTCGATACCCGCTTTGTCGATGGCGGTCAGCGGCTCATCCAGAACCCATAAGGTGGCGCGACTGAGCCATAAACGTGCCAGCGCGACCCGACGCTGCTGACCGGCAGAGAGTTGTGCCACCGGCACCTCTTCGTAACCGAGCAGATCCACACTTTCCAGCGCGGCAAAAATCTGCGCATCTTCGCAGTCGCGGTGATAAAAACGCAGGTTTTCCAGCGGGGAGAGCACCGCCTTCACGCCGGGATGGTGCCCCAGGTAAAGCAGTGACGTGTGCCATTGCTCACGCTGCTGCGCGATTGGGCGATGGTGCCAGTGTATTTCGCCCTGCTCTGGCCGGCTTAATCCCGCCACTAAACGCAACAGCGATGTCTTACCGGCACCATTTGGCCCTTCAATCTGCACAATGTCGCCAGCATCAACGCTGAACGACAGCTGATGAAACAGCGTTCTTTCATCGCGTACACAAGTGAGCGTAATGATTTCCAACATGAAGGGGGGATCGCACCAGCTAAAAGAAGGCCAGGATAATACCACAATGTTGCTGTGCGCCGAAGTCTGCAGCACCGTTCAGCGCGGCCGTCAGGAGGCGATAAGTGCGGTGTGGCACACAGGTCGCTTAAAAATGCAGCCACGAAAAAGGTTGTTACTCTTATTCATATCCGCCGTTACATTATCGGCAAATAAAAAGCAGCTACGCTTATTACGCCACAGCACTATCACCAGGAGAAAATATGAAGCCTTCATCAGATGACCAACAGGGACACAATGACGTTGAAAGCGATGAAAAGGACGAGGGGACCGAAATAGAAGTCGATGAGGAGGCGCTACCTTCGCGTGCAGCAGCAATACATGAAGAGATTCGTCAGGATGGGGAGAAAGAGCTGGAACGCGACGGTATGGCTCTGCTCTGGTCAGCCATTGCAGCCGGCTTATCGATGGGCGCGTCACTGATGGCGAAAGGGATATTCCAGGTCAATCTTGAGGGCGTGCCAGGCGCCTTTTTACTGGAAAATCTCGGCTACACCTTTGGATTTGTGATTGTCATTATGGCGCGCCAGCAGCTGTTTACCGAGAACACCGTCACCGCGGTATTACCGGTGATGCACAAGCCGACCTGGATCAATGTCGGTCTGCTGCTGCGTTTATGGGGCTTTGTGCTGCTGGGCAATCTGATCGGCACCGCGCTGGCGGCGCTGGCCTTTACTGAGATGCCAATCTTTGATGATGCGACCCGTCAGGCGTTTACTGACATCAGCATGAAAGTGATGGAAAACACGCCGGGCGAGATGTTTGCCAATGCGGTAATCTCCGGCTGGATTATCGCCACCATGGTCTGGATGTTCCCCTCTGCTGGCGGGGCTAAACTGGTGGTGATTGTGATGATGACCTGGCTGGTGGCGCTGGGCGATCTGGCGCACATCGTCGTGGGTTCGGTCGAGGTGCTTTACCTGGTCTTTAATGGCAGCATTCCGTGGCACCAGTTCCTCTGGCCCTTCGCCCTGCCGACGCTGCTAGGTAACATTACCGGCGGTACCCTGATTTTTGCCCTGATCAGCCATGCGCAGATCCGCAATGACATGAGCGAGGCGGCGGTTGCCAAAGCCAAAGCCGACCAGAAAAAGCAGGAAAAACGCCGCGAGCGTGAAGAGCATAAAGGTTAAGTTGCTGTCGGAATGAGCAAACGCACGGCGTCGTAGTGAAATTCTGCGCCTATCTGCGCTATACTGCGCGCCGTCGTCCTCTTAGTTAAATGGATATAACGAGCCCCTCCTAAGGGCTAGTTGCAGGTTCGATTCCTGCAGGGGACACCAGCACGCCCTTTTATTCCCTCACTGAACGCCAATAAAAAAGCCCATAAACGCCCTTCTGTTGCGCACAGCCCGGTAAATTTTCCAGCCACAGCGATATCTCCTCTTACTTTCACAGACTGACGAGCCCGGGCACACATTAGAGATGCCATAATAGTTGGCGTATCGTAATGACTTCCACCGGCAGCAACAGTATCAAACCGTAGCAGTCTGCCGTTCACTCAACCGATCAAAACGAGGACCCCAGGCGTGAAAAAGAAAATTACTCTGCCCCAGTTTGGTCAGCAGGCTGATGCAGAGGTATTCGGCAATAAAATTACGGTGCGCTATGAAGGGAATGAATCGTTTCCCAGAGGCCTCAAACTCAATGAACAGTATTATGTGGTGATTGATGGTGTGGAAAAACCATGATGCTGGTTCGCAAACCGATGGGCTCCTGGCAGTTTACTATTCAGTGACGGCCTGCCCGGTAAAACGACCTCGCTCCGGCGAGGTTTTTTATTGTCTGACAACCTTCAGACGCCGCACCCCTGACGCTGAGAACGATACAAGGTTATCGCAGCTTGCAGTTAACCGTTTCTTCTGCGGTAAATGCCGCTATTCAATCCGCGATGGGCGCTTCGCCTGACGAAAAGCTGATGGCGTCACGCCGTGTACCTGACGGAAACGGTGGCTGAAGTGGCTGGAAGAGTGAAAACCGCAGTGCAGAGCAATCTCGGTCAGCGTCAGGGACGGCTGCGCCAGTAATAACTGCGCTCGCAGCATACGGCGACGCATGACGAACTGGTGCGGCGCTTCGCCCACGGTGTGACGAAACATGCGGGCAAAATGAAACTCACTCAGTGCCGCTTCGCACGCCAGATCGGCCAGCGTTAACGGCTGATCAAGATGCGCATCGATAAAATCGAGCACCCGTCGCAATACCACGGGTGCCAGACCGCCGCGCACCTGAGGGAGCTGCCACTGTACTTCGCTATATTGCTGCAACAGATGGGTCAGCAATAAGGTGGATGCGCTGCTGAGCGTCAGCTGGCTGGCAGGCTGTTGCCAGTCGCAGCTCAGCAAAAAGTGGCGATAGAGCTGGGTAATCCGCGGGTCGGCTGAGAAGATCTTTTCATGCAGATTTAACTGTGCCGGACTGCGATCCCAGACCTGTTCAGCCAGATGCCGCAGTTGCGCTTCGCTGCAATAAAGATGCACAAAGGCCAAATCGGCACGCAGATCCCACGTCGATTCAATGCCCGCGGGCATCAGACAGAAACGATCCGGCGCCCCGCCATTACGCCAGCGTGGGCAGTTTTATGCCAGGTATCGTAGCCACCTTCGATATAGAGACTCAGCGTGTGGTGATCGCTGAGCGTTGTCACGCGATCGCCACTGTTGAACCAGGCCGCCAGTTGCAGACCGCTGTGCAGCTGCACCCTATCGCGTAGTTGCGCTTTGTGGCGTTGCAGGGTTTCAAACGTCTGGTAAGTGCGCATCATAAGGTCAGCGTCAGTGAAACAGAGAGCCAGTTTACGGCTCCGACGGCAGAGAGAACAGGCTACATCGCAACGGGTACTCAAAAATGCGCAAGATTTTGCAAATCTCCCGCAGCCCGATGCAAGACGCGACAGCGTACTGGCTGCACACTGGCAACTTTAGGGTAAGGAACGCGACCATGAACCTGTTTTTGTATCTCTCTGTTGTTCTGATCTGGGGCACCACCTGGATTGCCATCTATGCGCAACAATCGGCAGGTATTACCGCCGTGACCGTGGCCGTCTTCTGGCGCTTTTTACTGGCCTCACTGGTGATGCTGTTGCTGCTTAAAGCGCTGAAACGGCTGCATCACTTAACTCTGCAGGATCATCTGTTTTGCCTGCTGCAGGGTGGCTGCGTGTTTGGCTTTAACTTTGTCTGCTTCTACTACGCTTCCGGTTACATCAGCAGCGGCCTGGAGTCGGTGATTTTTTCGATGGCGGTGATGTATAACGCTATCAACAGCTGGATTTTTTTCGGCCAGCGTCCTTCTCCACGTCTGATTCCGGCGATAGTGCTGGGTATGGCGGGTATTGTGGCGCTGTTCTGGCACGACCTGCGTTATACGGAGGCGTCCAGTGAATTATTGTGGGGAATCGGGCTAAGCGCGCTCGGCACGCTGGGCTTTTCGTTCGGTAATATGATTAGCCAGCGCCATCAACGGCGGCAACGCGATGTCCTGACTACTAACAGCTACGGTATGTTATATGGCGCGCTGCTGATGGCGGGGGTTTCGCTGCTGCAGGGCGTTTCGCTTCAGCCGACCTGGAATGGACAATGGCTGGCTGCGCTGTGCTATCTGGCCATCGCTGGTTCGGTACTGGGCTTTTGGGCTTATTTTACGCTGGTGGGTCGCATCGG
This sequence comes from Pantoea conspicua, assembly GCF_002095315.1. Classification (GTDB taxonomy): domain Bacteria; phylum Pseudomonadota; class Gammaproteobacteria; order Enterobacterales; family Enterobacteriaceae; genus Pantoea; species Pantoea conspicua. The sequence goes on along the minus strand of NZ_MLFN01000032.1, from coordinate 21,425 downwards.
ATCGAGCCGCGCCGCCTACACAACGGTACTGTTTCCGCTGGTTGCGCTGGCGTTATCTACCCGCTATGAAGGCTACGAGTGGCATGTCAGCGCCATCCCTGGCCTTGTCATGATTTTGCTGGGCAATCTGGTGATGTTTGCCCGCTGGCCGGCAAGCCGTCGCCGCGCTATCGCCTGACGTGGAGGCGGGTTGCGGCCCGCGTCCGGATGAGCATCATGCCCATTGCTGCTGTTGAATAAGTTTTTGTGGTTGATTAATTGCCTTACGGGCAATCCAGTAGAGCAGAACACGCTCATCGTCGCTATCACGATCGGCCATCGACAATAATTTAAGCGCTAACGTCGATTTGGTCACAGGCTGTTGTTCCGCACTCAATTCAATCACTGCCTGACCGATGATGCAGCACACCTCATCCTCACTGGTAATGGATTCATATGTCCGGTCTTTCATATTTCCTCCTGATAAGTGAACCCTTAGCCTGGCAAAAAATCTGCAAAGCTGCTGACAAAATGGCCTGCCTGAAACATTATCTTACGGCTAATTACGCTTAATCATTAAGCTGCCGCTTTGGTTACTTACTCCCGCTGCCGTTCATACCCGGTTAGTGGCATTTCATGCCGTGCCCGCTTCCGTTCATGCCGTTATTCCCTGTGCGCGCGTAAGGCTGCTCTATTCTGAGCCTAATTTCAGCATTCCCGGACGGGAGAGAAAATCATGAACCAGGCTCAACAGGCGACTCATCAGCGTACCCGCTGGCTCACACTGATCGGAACGGTCATTACCCAGTTCGCGCTGGGATCGGTTTACACATGGAGTTTATTCAATGGTCAGCTTTCGCAGAAACTGGATGCGTCAATCAGCCAGGTCGCCTTCTCGTTTGGCCTGTTGAGTTTAGGTCTGGCCATCGCCTCGTCGCTGGCGGGAAAACTACAGGAACGTTTTGGCGTTCGCCGCGTAACTATCGGCGCAGGCGTGCTGATGGCCTCAGGCTTCTGGCTGACCGCCCATGCCGATAACCTGATGATGCTCTATCTCAGCGCCGGCCTGTTGGTGGGTCTGGCAGATGGTGCCGGATACCTGATGACGCTCTCAAACTGTGTGAAGTGGTTCCCGGAACGTAAAGGGATGATTTCTGCCTGTGCGATTGGGGCTTACGGTCTTGGTAGCCTTGGCTTTAAATTTATCTGCGGCGCACTGCTTAGTCGGTTTGGTCTGGAACAGACTTTTATCATCTGGGGTCTGCTGGCGATGTCGATGATCGTAGCGGGGGCACTGCTGATGCGTGATGCGCCACTGCAAAGCGGGGCCAGCACCAGCCAGCAACAGTCGCGCGATTATACGCTGGCGCAATCAGTACGTCTGCCACAATACTGGATGCTGGCGCTGATGTTCCTGACGGCCTGCATGAGCGGTTTATATGTGATTGGTGTCGCCAAGGATATCGGCGAAGGACTGGTGCATCTCTCCACGCAGACTGCTGCTAACGCGGTGACGGTCATCGCCATTGCTAACCTCAGCGGCCGCCTGGTGCTGGGTGTGCTCTCGGATAAGATGATGCGTATTCGGGTGATTTCGCTGGCGCAGGTGGTTTCACTGGCGGGAATGAGTGTGCTGCTGTTTACCCATATGAATGAAACCACTTTCTTCCTGTCGTTAGCCTGCATCGCCTTCAGCTTCGGCGGTACCATCACCGTGTTCCCCTCGCTGGTCAGTGACTTTTTCGGCCTTAACAACCTGACTAAAAATTACGGTCTGCTCTATCTCGGCTTTGGTATTGGTAGCGTGATGGGTTCACTGGTCGCTTCCTTGTTTGGCGGCTTTACCGTCACTTTCAGTCTGATTATGACCCTGCTGGTGATCTCCCTGTTGCTGTCACTGACCATCCGTTTGCCGCATCAGCCGGTGGCCGGTAAGCCGGTGTTGCAACGCCATTAATCTTTACGGGCCGCGATAATGCGGCCCTGACTGCTCAGCCGCGGAAACGCGGCTCTGCTATACCCGCCACGTCGACCTTAACCGCAAGAATATCTCCGGACTCAGGGTAGCGCGCCAGCTCTTCATCGCTGCGATCTTCGCGCGAGCTGGTGATAAACAGCGTTTTCAAATCGGCCCCGCCAAAGGCCACCATGGTAGGCCATTTCACCGGCAGCAGGATCTCATCGACAATCTCGCTGCTCTGCGGATCGATCCGCACGACGCGCCCGCCATCAAACTGCGCTGACCAGTAATATCCTTCACTGTCCACCGCCGCGCCATCCGGTAATCCACCGGCAGGGTCAAAACGACGGAAAACGCTGCGTTCACCCGGTTCGCCCTGGCTGTCTAACGGATAGCGATAGAGCACTTCGTTGGGCGTGTCGCTGTGGTACATCCAGCGACGATCGGGAGAGAACGCCACGCCGTTGGAGATTTTGATATCCCGCGCTTTAACGTCCAGCTTCAGCTCAGGCGTGACCCGACATAACAGACCGCCATTTTTGTCCTGCGGCTCCCACAGGCTGCCACACCAGAAGTTTCCCCAGGGATCGACACGGCCATCATTAAAACGGCTGCGTACGGCTTCACCCGGATTGTCCGCCACCTTTTTTTCCGGTTTGCCCTGCGCGTCCAGCAACCAGACGCCGCTCCGCAAGGCAGCAATCAGCCCGCCCTGCTCGCGTAAGCCAATACATCCCACCTCTTCCGGCTGAGGAAAGGTTTGCAGTTCGCCGCTGGCCGGATCAAAACGGTGAATCGCCGGTGCCAGAATATCGACGCACCACAGCACCTGCTCCGCGGTTGACCAGAGCGGACATTCGCCCAGCTCAGCCTGCAACGTCAGTACATTTTTTTACCTCATACGCCATGTTTCTCTCCTGGTGAAAAGTCCTGCTAATAATGTAGCTATAATTCATTTTAAATGAGAATTATTTTCGCTTGCTTTTAAGACTATTCTCGCTGAGAATAATCGCTATTCAGCCCTTTCTTATTTCCTTTGTTCTCCTCGCCATAAAATTCAGCAAAATGAAATATCCGGCAATATCTTCTTAAATAACTCTACAAAGCCTGCATCTTCACTCCACTTTTCAGGCGTAATGTCGTCGTTAGTGGAAAAGAGGAGAGCTTTCCTATGACAAAATTAATTAAAGTCGCTTCGGTGGTTGCGCTGATAACATTATTAAGCGGTTGTATTATCGGACCACGGCACGACAATGGCTGGCACCGCGGAGGGGGTGGTGGCTATCATGGAGGCTATCACGGGGGGTATCATGGCGGACATCATCACCGCTAACGGGCAAAGACGTCACACAGCATAATATAAAAAATAGAAAGAGTAAGGGCGGGATAATTATCCCGCCCCTTTTATTTAACTTTTAATCGCATAATTACACTGGAACCAGGCTTTCTTCAGTCCTGGAATATGACTGTCCTCAACCGGCAACGCCTCTACTTTGTCGAATCCTTTCTTACTGCAGTAATTAGCCAGATCAGTATCCAGCGCATCACGATTGACTTTTACCGGATCAAATCGGTACTGGACGGTATTTGAGCTGGGGTCTTCATCGATACGTTCAAATGCCCCGGGTTTGCTGGCAGTACAACCGCTCAACAAAAGTAGCGCCAGCGCGCCAATAAACTGTTTTTTCATTTATTTATCCTCACATTGCTGCGCAGTGTATGACGCAGCACGCCGCGCATCCATAGGATTAATGCGCGAAAATCCAAAACTTAACAAGTTTTCACCGATTAATACAATACGATTAAACGGCTATCACTATCGGAAAGGGTATGACAAGATGCTTTCAGACAAAACGAAGACTGCACCACACCAGGTAATAGCCAGAACAATAAAATGATCCTGACCTTTCGGCCCGCGCTAAGCGGGCTTTTTTATGTCCGTCGCTAACCGGAAACAGCAATCATTCTACGTAACAGGTTAGCCGCGCGCTTGTCAGGTAATGCGAGAATAGCGCTGTAGAGATCGATTGACATGGCGCACATCGACGAACGATCCACGGCGGTGTCTGCTGGCATGTTTAGCTGTTGCAGCTTATCGCCCCAGCGCGGGTAAAGCTCTGCAACCACCTGTTTCAGATCGCGCTGCGCCAGTGTGCTGTCCATTGGCTGCTGCGGATGCGTGCTGTTGAGTAACAACTGCTCCATCGCCTCTGCCTCTTTCTGGTTAAGCGAAGGCGTGAGCGTTTTCACTAAATTGACGCCGCCACTGACCTGCGGATAGAGAAAACGGAAGCACAGACCGGGGTCCCGGGCATTGAGCGCCTGCATCTCCTCCACCGACACGCGAATGTAGTTCACCACCGCCGCATCCGTTCCCCGCATCAGCCGCTGATTCACCACGTTAATAAGCCAGCCACGCAATTCACCGGTGGCCTGTTCAACCGGTTCACCGGCGCGGACCCGACGCGTCAGTTCCTGAGTCAGCAGCTGCCACAGCGCCGGTTCCTGAGTCTGCAACACCCGATAACCGGGCGTCTGTACCAGATAACCGATCGCCTGCTCACGCTGTCGGGCCTGCTCCTGCTGCGGCACGACCCAGCTAAACCACAGCAGATTAGCCACGATCAGCGGCAGCAGAAAAATCATCAGCCCCTGCCACAAGCGCAATCGGGTGGTTTTAATCAGCACAATAATAATCAGCGCCAGCAGCGCAAAGGCTGCCAGCGTAATAACAGACAGAGAGGTCATGCTACGGCATTAATCCTTACGTACATCAACCAGCACCGGACAGTGAGCACGCTCAATCACCGAAGCGCTGACCGATCCTTTTAACAGTCGGTTAAAAGAAGAGAGATGACGGCGGCCCATGATAATCATGCTGGCCTTGAGCTGAAGCGATTGCGCAATGATCGTATCCGCCGCTTCACCGGCCAGGATCATACCGCGCGCATTGATGCCGGCCCGCAGTAGCGGTGCCAGCGCGTGGCGCACCACCAGTTCGGCGGTATTCTGCTCATCCTGCGCCGCAACAAAATCGGCCGGATCTTCACCGGCATCAATTTCCATCGGTTGATTACAGGAGGAGTAAGCGGGATCAACGCAGCACAGCACCACCACTTCCGCGCGGTGTGCCAGTGCTTCTTCAATCGTCAGGGCAACCACTTTTTCCGTAACCGGCGAATGATCAATGGCCATTAATAAGGTTTTCATCAAATGCTTATCCTTCTGCAGCGGCGATTTTGCCGATTTCACGCACCAGCGCCTCTTTGCACTTCAGCATTTCATCACGATAACGTTCTTCGTTTCGGTGAAAGCGTGCCGAGGGCACCAGTAAAGAGACCGAGAAGCGGCCAAACAGGGTATCGAGAGCAAACGCCATGGTTGAGATGCCTTCCAGCGTTTCCCCGCGATCCACCGCGATGCCGGTTTCCCGAACTTCATTGATCAATTGCAGCAGCTGCGGCAGGGTTTTCACTGTCATCTCGGTTAGCTCCCGCCAGGCTTCGCCAACAATCACCCGGACATCTTTGTCACACTCCAGTGCCAGCAACGCCCGTCCACCGGAGGTGCTGTAAAGCGGCAGATTGAGGCCCATATGCGGGACCACCCGCAGTTCGCGAGAGGCGACCACACAGTGAACGATAGCCAGCTGGGTGCCGCTGGCGCGCGCCAGCGAGACGGTTTCATTGGTGTCGGCAGAGAGCTTTTCCAGCAGCGGCCGGACCAAATCCACCACATCGGTATGCACGCTGGAGATCAGCTTCAGCAATGCCGGTCCCAGCCGCAGTCCGCCCGCACCGCTGCTGCGGACCAGTTCTGCACTGTCGAGCGCGGCAACAATCCGCTGCACGGTAGAGCGTGGCAGATCGACCGCCTGGGCAATCTCGCCCAGGCTCATGCCGCCTGGCTGCTCGCCCAGCGCATTCAGAATTTTTGCCGCACGGGCGATGACCTGAATACCGCCCGTTTTTTCATCCTCACGGCTGGAGGGTTGATGTGCCATAGCGTCGTCCTTTTTAAGCTGTCTTACTGTAGCGCGATCGCCGCACTTTTTACAGCCTGTACCACATTGCAATACACCATACCGGGATGTAATATTGCAGCCTGTATCACATCGCAATACACTGCATCAAAAAAATAACGAGACGACCTGCTATGAATGCTAAGCCAGCCACCGTGCCGGCACCTCACCCCTTTACGCTGCGTCTGGCGCTGGGATTAGTCGGCGTATTGATTGCCGCACTGACTTCCGGGCTGAACGATCGCGTCAGCGATCTTGCGCTGGCTGACATCCGCGCCGCGATGGGCATTAGCTACGATCAGGGTAGCTGGATTATCTCTGGTTATCAGGCGGCGGAAGTGGCGGCGATGATGATCGCGCCGTGGTTTGCCGTCACGCTATCACTACGGCGCTTTACGCTTGGCGTTTCAGCGGGCTTTATGCTGACCGGGATACTGCTGCCGCTGATGCCAGATCCGACACTGTTTATCGGTCTGCGGGTGCTGCAGGGTCTGTTTGGCGGTGCCCTGCCGCCCATGCTGATGACCGTCGCCCTGCGCTTTTTACCGCCGCCGTTTAAGCTGTTTGGCCTTGCCGGCTATGCCCTGACCGCCACCTTTGGTCCGAACATGGCCGCCTCACTGGCGTCACTGTGGACCGATCACGTCAGCTGGATGATGGTGTTCTGGCAGATTGTGCCCGGTATGCTGATCGCCATGCTGCTGACAGGGTGGGGGCTGCCGCAGGACCCGCTGCGCGCCGAACGCTTTCAGCAGATCGATCTGTTTGGCATGGTCACCGGCTGCAGCGCTATCGCGCTGCTGATTCTGGTGCTGACCCAGGGCGAACGCCTCGACTGGCTTAATTCGCCGCTGATTGCCGGGATGCTACTGGCCGCTCTGCCGCTGCTGCTGGTGTTCCTGATCAACGAGTGGTTTCATCCGCTGCCGCTGTTTAAGTTGCAGATGCTGAAACGCCATAATCTGACGCACGGATTACTGGCGCTGGCCTGCGTCCTGACGCTTTCACTGTCAGGCTCGGCGCTGCCTTCCGCCTACTTTGCTCAGGTTGAGGGCTTCCGAACCCTGCAGTTTGCGCCGCTGGCGCTGACGGTTGGCCTGCCGCAGCTGCTGATCGCGCCGCTGATCGCGGCGTTGCTGAACATCCGCTGGATCGACTGCCGCTGGATGCTGGCGGCCGGTGCTGGCCTGCTGGTGACATCCTGTTTACTGGGGATGCAGCTTACCAGCGACTGGGCGCGGCAAAACTTCTGGCTGCTGCAGATTTTGCAGGCGTTTGGACAGCCGATGGTGATCTTACCGATTCTGATGAGCGCCACCAGCGTGGTCGCGCCGCCAGAAGGCCCGTTCGCCTCGGCGATGTTTAACACCGTGCGTGGCTTCTCCAGCATTGCCGCCTCGACGCTGGTTGAGGTGTTTCTCAGCCACCGCGAGCAGTTTCACTCCAGCATTTTAATTAATCAGGCGGCCAGTCGTCCGTGGCTGATGACCGCGTCCGGCAGCAGCGAGGCCAGCAGCAGTCAGCCGTTGTTGCCGGATGGCAGCATCAGCGCCAGTGAAAATATCAGCGGTTTCGCCACGCTGGTGAAACATCAGGCGACGGTACTGAGCCTGAGTGACAGCTGGCTGATGCTGACCGGCTTTGCTGCATGCCTGCTTTTACTGACGGCCATCCTGCCTGAACGCGTCTGGCCGCCCCAGACGCTGATCCAACCCCCATCCCGGAATAACTGAATATGCGTAGTTTAATAATGAGAAAAACGGTGCTGCTGAGTCTGCTACTGCTGGTGTTACTGGCAATCGCGTGGGCCATCTGGACGTTGATGACCCGTCACGATCACCGTACCGACGATGCGTACGTCAACGCCGATTACACGCTGGTGGCACCGAAGGTGTCAGGCTATATCAACGCGGTGCGGGTGCAGGATAATCAGCAGGTTAAAGCGGGTGAGCTGCTGGCCACGCTCGACGATCGTGACTATCGCGTGGCGCTGGAGAGCGCCAGAGCCGACCTGCAGGTTAGCGAGGCGAAACTGCTGAGTAGTCAGGCGCAACTGGAGCAGCAGCAGTCAGTGATTGAGCAACAAAAAGCCAGCGTGGCCGCCAGCCAGGCTTCAGCGCAATACGCTGGCCAGAGTGCCGATCGCTACAATCGCCTGTATAAAAGCGGCACCGTTGCCGCTGACGATCAGCAGAAAGCCAGCTCTACCCAGCGCTCGGCGCTGGCTGCCGTTCGCCAGAGTCAGGCCGCGCTGGCCTCTGCCGTTAAACAGGTCGGCGTATTGCAGGCGGCAGTGCGCTCGGCGGAAGCTGATGTGGCAGCGGCGAAGGCCAGTGTCGATCAGGCCGTGCTGAATCTCTCCTACACCCGGATCGTGGCACCGGTGGCGGGTATGGTGGGTCAGCGTTCGGTGCGCACCGGCGCCTACGTTTCAGCCGGGACGCGTCTGCTGGCCGTGGTGCCGCTGCAGCAGACCTATATCACCGCCAACTTTCTTGAGACGCAGCTAAGCGACGTGCGACCAGGACAGCGGGTGCGTATCCATATCGACGCCTTACCCGGTGAGACCTTTACCGGTCACGTGGATAGCATCGCCCCCGCTACCGGCGCAACTTTTTCGGCGATCGCCCCCGATAACGCGACAGGCAACTACACTAAAGTCGTTCAGCGTCTGCCGGTGAAAATTGTGCTGGAAAGTAATCAACCTCATCTGGCGCAATTGCGTGTAGGCATGTCGGCGATCCCGGAAATCGAAGTGCAGTAAATTTGTGAGGAATATCTCAGAACGGACCTATTTCATTTAGGCGGGATTACGCGTAAATTAGCGCCCGATCCTGTTCTGAATTATTCAGTTCGACCCGGAAAAAAGCAGACCGTTATTCCCGGCGGCGATCTTTTTTCCACATCTGTTCGCGTTGCACTGGCCTGGGATCGCCATCATCGTAACCGCTCAGAGGAGTTGCTTTGTGAAATATGCCTTGATGGGAATATCTTTTTTCGCGTTACTTTGGTTCGGAACCTTTGTTCTGCTGCTGAAGTAATGGCGTGACAGTGCCGCCAGGGGGCGACAGATTTGTCGCCCCAGTTGGCTGTCAAATCTCTTCTTCCAGACTTTTTACGCTGCCCGGCAACACGCCATCGGCACGGAACATCGCTTTAATCCCCCGCACCGCCTGACGAATCCGATCGCTGTTTTCAATCAGCGCAAACCGTACATGCGTATCTCCGTAGTCACCAAAACCGATGCCCGGCGAGACGCACACTTTGGCTTCCTGCAGCATATGTTTGGCAAACTCCAGCGAGCCCAGATGGGCGTAATGGTCAGGGATTTTCGCCCAGACGTACATTGACGCTTTGGGATTGTCGACCATCCAGCCCGCTTCATGCAGCCCTTTGACCAGCACATTACGGCGGCGTTTATACTGCTCAGCGATATCGCGTACGCACTGCTGATCGCCTTCCAGTGCGGCAATCGCCGCCACCTGCAGTGGGGTAAACGTGCCGTAGTCGTGGTAACTCTTGATACGGGCCAGCGCAGCGACCAGTTCTTTATTACCCACCATAAAGCCAATGCGCCAGCCCGCCATGTTGTAGCTTTTTGACAGGGTAAAAAATTCAACGGCGACATCACGCGCACCGGGCACCTGCATAATCGACGGCGCTTTCCAGCCATCGTAAACGATGTCGGCATAGGCCAGATCGTGGATGACCAGCACGTTGTACTGTTTCGCCAGCGCAATGACGCGCTCAAAGAAGTCCAGCTCGACGCACTGCGCGGTCGGGTTAGAGGGGAAGCCGAGGATCATCATTTTCGGCTTGGGATAACTTTCGCGGATGGCGCGTTCCAGCTCATTGAAGAAGTCGACACCCGCCACCAGCGGTACCGAACGGACTTGCGCGCCGGCAATCACGGCGCCGTAAATGTGGATCGGGTAGCTGGGATTCGGCACCAGCACGGTATCACCGTGATCCAGCGTCGCCAGCATCAGGTGCGCCAGCCCCTCTTTCGAGCCGATGGTGACAATGGCCTCTGATTCCGGATCGATCTCCACCTGGTAACGCTCGGCGTACCAGCGTGAAATCGCCCGGCGCAGGCGAGGAATGCCGCGCGAAGTCGAATAACCGTGGGTATCGTCACGCTGTGCGACCTGGCACAACTTCTCAACGATGTGCGGTGGCGTCGCCCCATCCGGATTGCCCATTGAAAAGTCGATGATATCTTCGCCACGCCGACGCGCAGCCATCTTCAGTTCAGCGGTGATGTTGAAAACGTAAGGGGGAAGACGTTCGATACGTGAGAAACGACGGGGTGTGCTGTTATCAGCCATGATGTCCTCTGGAGTACGTTAGCGCCCGGACCGTCCGAGCGACGCTGGCCACTGCGGTGACCTCTCAAGAACATAACGTGGCAATAACAACTTTGTCGAGGGCGGCGGAAAATATTTTTATTGTTGCGGATTCAGCCGTCCCAGCAGCCAATCGTTTACCCAGCAGCCGTTCAGCAGATAATTATCCCGTAGCGTCCCTTCGAGCTGAAAGCCATTTTTTTCCAGAATACGCCGTGACGCCTGATTGCCTTCAATCACCATCGCTTTGAGCTTATGGAAATCGGCCTCAAATAAAAACTGGCACAGCGCCGCCAGCGCCTCGCTGCCAAAACCCTGGCCGCAGTGGCGATGAAGCAGCATGTACCCCACCTCCGCCTGACGATACGGCTCCCACTCCGGGCTGCAGCCAAACAGGCCAATCGGCTCCCCGCTGTCATTGCGGCGGGCCACCAGACAGAGCATGTGAAAACTACTGGCCTGCCAGGGGGCCAGCCGCTGGTTAAAGCGCTGCCGGATGTCCGCTTCGTCAGGAATTTCGCTGACCCAGGTCATGGTGTCACGGTCCTGATGGACGGCGCGAAACAGTTGCCAGTCCTCTGGCTGGAGTTTACTCAGGGTTAATCTGGCGGTGACTAATTGCATTTTCTGCTCCCGATGGGCGCGATCTGTCGACAGTCTCTGGCTCGCTTCATCGCGCAACATAACAAAACGCCCTGGCCACGACCAGTCCGGACAGACGGAAAAAGGGTTCCCCTTTGTAGCACTCAGGCTTTCCGCTTTTTGCGATTGGCTTGCCAGAGTTGATCTGAGACATCATCAGGCATGGCGGTGAGCCGGGATGCTGGCGCATCACGATCACATTTTTTATCATAGGCCCACTTTCCTTTTCCGATGAGTCGCCTGTGTCCTCCCATTTTACGATGTTACTGGCCGTATTTGACCGCGCTGCACTGATGCTGATCTGCCTTTTCTTCCTGACGCGCACCCGTCTGTTTCGCCAGCTGCTGCAAAAAGATGAACACACCGGCTATGAAAAGGCGGTTGTCACTGCCATCTTTTCGCTGTTTGCGTTATTCAGCACCTGGTCCGGGGTTGACGTCGATGGCTCGCTGCTGAATGTGCGGGTGATCGCCGTGATGGCGGGCGGCATTCTGTTTGGGCCGTGGGTCGGCATCGCGACCGGTGTGATTGCCGGTCTGCACCGCTTTTTAATTGATATCCACGGCGTGACCTCCGTGCCCTGTCTGATCACCAGCATCATCGCCGGTTTTGTGGCGGGCGGCATTAACCGGCGGGTCGTGAAAGAGCAGCGCTGGCGGGTCGGTATCCTCGGCGGGATGCTGTGCGAGAGCCTGACTATGCTGCTGATTATCCTCTGGGCGCGCCCGACCTCACTCGGGCTGGCCATCGTGTCGGAAATTGCGCTGCCCATGATTCTCGGTGCTTCCAGCATTGGCCTGATTGTGCTGCTGGTGCAGAGCGTTGAAGGCGAAAAAGAGGCCATCGCTGCCCGCCAGGCCAAGCTGGCGCTGGAGATCGCCAATAAAACCCTGCCGTTGTTCCGCCAGGTGAACAGCGAGTCGCTGCGCAATATCTGTGACATTATCCGCAGCGAGATCAAAGCTGACGCGGTGGCGATGACCAACAAAAAGCAGATTCTGGCCTATGTTGGCTACGGTGAGCAGAACTATCAGCAGGGTGATGACGACATCAGCCCGACCACCGCTCAGGCGATTTCAAGCGGTAAAATCATTATCAGAAACAATGACGAAGCGCACCGCACCAAAGATATTCACTCAATGATCGTCATTCCGCTGTGGGAAAAAGGGAAAGTGACCGGCACGCTGAAAATTTATTACCGTCGGGCCCACCGCATAACCGGTTCGCTGAAAGAGATGGCGATTGGGCTTTCACAGATTATCTCAACCCAGCTTGAAGTTTCACGCGCTGAGCAGCTGCGTGAGATGGCCAATAAAGCGGAACTGCGCGCGCTGCAAAGTAAAATAAATCCTCATTTTCTGTTTAATGCCCTGAACGCCATCTCCTCTTCCATCCGCCTCAATCCCGATACCGCCCGCCAGCTGGTGATCAATCTGTCACGCTACCTGCGCTATAACCTCGAACTGAATGACGATGAGCTGATCGATATCCGTAAGGAGCTGTGGCAGGTGAAGGATTATATCGCCATTGAACAGGCACGCTTTGGTGACAAACTGACGATGATTTATGACGTTGATGAAGATCTGCATTTCCTGCTGCCGAGCCTGCTGATTCAGCCACTGGTGGAGAACGCCATCGTCCACGGCATTCAGCCCTGTAAAGGCAAAGGCGTGGTGACGCTGAGCGTTCGGGATCTGGGCGATCGGGTGCGGATCGCGGTACGCGATACCGGCCAGGGTATCAGCGATGAGGTGATGGCACGTGTGGCCCGTCATGAGATGCCCGGCAATAAAATCGGCCTGCTGAATGTCCATCATCGGGTCAAACTGTTATCGGGTCAGGGATTGTCAATCGTGCGGCATCAGCCCGGTACCGAGATCGCCTTTATGCTGAGTAAAAATGGCCAGCGACTGGCGGAGAACCTGATATGAAAGCGATCATTGTTGAAGACGAATTTTTAGCCCAGCAGGAGCTGAGCTGGATGATCCAGCAGCACAGCAATATTCAGATTGAAGCCTGCTTTGATGACGGTCTCGACGTGCTGAAATATCTGCAGCAGCATCGGGTCGACGTGATTTTTCTCGACATCAATATTCCGTCGCTGGATGGAATGCTGCTGGCGAAGAATATCAGTCAGTTTGCCCACAAGCCGTTGATTGTGTTCATTACTGCGTGGAAAGAACATGCGGTCGAGGCATTTGAGCTGGAAGCGTTCGACTACATTCTCAAGCCTTATCATGAGTCACGCATCGTCACCATGCTTAATAAACTTGAAGCTGCCGGGCAGACTCAGCAGGCGGTGAGCAATCCCGCCGTTGCTGCGGTGCCGCAGACGGTGAATCTGCTGAAAGACGAACGCATCATCGTTACTGACGTCAACGATATTTACTACGTAGAGGCGCATGAGAAGCTGACGTTTGTTTATACCCGGCGGGAAGCCTACGTGATGTCGATGAATATTACGGAGTTCTGTTCACGCTTGCCAGAGCAGCAGTTTTTCCGCTGCCACCGCTCGTACTGTGTCAATCTGAGTAAAATTCGAGAAATCGAGCCGTGGTTTAACAACACCTATTTGCTGAAGTTGCGCGATCTTGAGTTTCAGGTGCCGGTCAGCCGCAGCAAAGTAAAGCTGTTTCGTCAGCTGATGCGGTTGTAACAGGGGAATGGCGTGAGCGCGCTTTCCGACCCGGCGGACAACCGGATCGGAAAGCGGTAATGCAGACTAACGGCGGATCAGAGTTCGCGGCCCAGCGTCTGACGCAGGTGCGCACCGGCACCCAGCAGGCCGGGCTGATCGTGGGTAATCATGTAAACCGGGATGCTGGCAACGTAGTCACGGAAACGGCCTTTGTCTTCAAAAGCCGCCCGGAAACCTGACGCTTTAAAGAACTCAAGGAAGCGCGGCACGATACCGCCGGCGATATACACGCCGCCAAAGGTGCCGAGGTTTAGCGCCAGGTTGCCGCCGAAGCGTCCCATGATGACGCAGAACAGCGAAAGCGCGCGACGGCAGTCGATGCAGCTATCATTCAGCGCACGTTCACTGACATCTTTCGGCTTCAGGTTTTCCGGTACGCGATTGTCGACTTTAACGATAGCGCGATAGAGATTAACCAGACCGGCACCCGAGAGCACGCGTTCCGCCGAAACATGGCCCAGTTCTTCACGCAGCACTTCCAGGATCTGATCTTCTTCTTCGCTGTTGGCGGCGAAATCGACATGACCGCCCTCGCCCGGCAGGCTCACCCAGCGCTTGTCGACATGGACCAGGTGGCTGACGCCGAGGCCAGTACCGGCGCCATAAATCGCGATAGGCTTATCTTTTACCGGCTCGCCACCACCGAACTGAATCACGTTATCGGCAGTCAGCATCGGGATCGCCATTGATACCGCAGTGAAGTCGTTAATGATTTCCAGGTGTTCAAAACCGATGTTCTCTTTCAGCTGGCGCGTCGAAAATGCCCAGTCGTGGTTGGTCATTTCAACCCAGTCATCGGTAATCGGGCAGGCGATGGCAATACAGCCATCTTTAATATCCTGCTGTTGTTCATCAAGATAATGGCGGATGACGGCTTCGAGGCTGTCGTACTCTGATGTTGAGAATGTTTTGGCCTGGGAGATGCTGCCGCTTTCCACCTCACACAGGGCGAGACGGGCGTTGGTGCCGCCGACATCGCCGACCAAGGCATAGGTTGTCATTCTTCTGTTGCTCCGCTTGGGGTCTTAAAGAGTTGGAGGACACTATAAAATCCTGCCCATAAAACAACAACGCTCACCGGTGCAATTGGTGAGCGTCTTACTCAGGTGCGCTACAGCCTAACCGCGATGGCCTGACCTGCACAGCGGCAACTATCTGAATCTATCCGCCATTACGTTGATTCAGGCAAGCGGTAACTTTTCTCAGCAGCGGTGGCAAATCCTCTTTCTGCATCACCACTTCAACCAGCGTAAGAAAGCGTGGTCGTGCCAGCCGCGCCATCACCTCCTGTAACTGGACCGTTTCACTGATCCGCCAGCTCTGCACCTGGCCGTGCAGGCTAAGGGCTTGCGGCAGCGCCGTCCAGTTCCACTGGGCGATATCATTGTAACGTTGTGTTGCGCCATGAATAGCTCGCTCAACGGTATACCCTTCATTATTCAGCAGAAAAATGATCGGATGCTGCTGGTCGCGCAGCATTGAGCCTAATTCCTGAATGGTAAGCTGGGCCGAACCGTCGCCGATAATCAGGATCACCCGACGATCGGGATCGGCGGTCTGCGCGCCAAACGCTGCCGGTAGAGTATAGCCGATTGATCCCCATAATGGCTGAACCAGTAACTGTGCCTGCGCTGGCAAGCGCAACGCGGCGGCACCAAACGCCGCGGTGCCCTGCTCAGCCAGAATCACATCACCCGGCTGCAGAAAATCCTGCATCGCCTGCCAGAAAGCCTGCTGGCTGATGATTGCCGCCTCCTCAACCGGCGCGGCGGCGGGCGCTTCCGGTCCGGTCTGCCACTGCTGACCATAACGTGCGAACAGGCCATTAAGTTCGCTGAGCGCGTCGGCCATTGATAGCGGTGAAAACGTTTTCCCGCCGACGCTGGCACTGTGCGGTTGCAGATCGATCAGTTTCTCAGCGGCAAACTGCTGGGTAAAGCCAGCGGTAATGGTGTCGGTAAAGCGCACGCCGACACAGATCGTCACATCAACCTGCTCAATCTGTTGCCGGACCTGACCGGCGCTGCCCTCACCCGCGTAGGTGCCGACAAAGCCTGGCTGCTGCTCATCCAGCACGCCTTTTCCCATCAGTAAACTGGCGCAGGGAATCGCTCGCTGCTGTCGCAGTGCGGCCAGCGCTGACTGCTGCTGCCAGCGTAACGCCAGAAAGTCCGCCAGTAACGAAACCCGCTGTGCCGATGCCAGCAACGGCTCTGCGGCCTGCCGGAAGGCGTCCCGCGCCGCGTCTGATGAGTCGTTAGCTAGGTTCAATGGCTGCACCGGCGGCTCAGCCTCGCAGGCGGCCACATCCACCGCCAGCGACAGATAGCCGGGCTGGCGCATCTGAAGCGCGCTGACAATCACCCGATCGATCTCTGTCGTGGCATTTTCCGCCGTTAACAGGGCAGTCGCGGCACTTACCTCTTCCGCCATCCGGATAAAATGACGAAAGTCACCATCACCCAGTGAATGATGCACACAGTCGCCCTGCTGCTGGGCGTGGCTGGCTGGTGCGCCAACAATGTGGATCACCGGCAGATGTTCGGCGTAACTGCCGGCAATGCCGTTGATAGCACTCAGTTCACCGACGCCAAACGTCGTCAGCAGTGCCGCTGCGCCGCGACAGCGGGCATAACCGTCTGCGGCATAGGCGGCGTTGAGTTCATTGGCACACCCTACCCAGTGGATAACCGGGTGATCGATGACCCGATCCAGAAATTGCAGATTGTAGTCACCCGGTACGCCGAACAGATGCTGCACGCCAATCTCCTGCAGACGAGCCAGCAGGTAGTCACCAACAGTAAAAACGGACATAGCGCATTCCTTTTAAGGGAGAGTCCGGTTAAGTATCTGACAAGCTGCAAAATTGGCGAGTAAAGTGGCGATGAGACCAGCCACAACGCCTGGCAAGCCGCCGTTACGGCGGCGGATTACGCTGTAATTATGCGATCTGCGGCCCGTTGTCACTGAGTGTAACCGTATACACTGCTATCCTTTTGGCACAAATCCCCATTTTTGACCCAGGAGCGTTGAATGTCGTCTTTCCCCCGTCCCGACCGATATCAGCAGATGGAATACCGCCGTAGCGGCCGCAGTGGCATTAAACTTCCCGCTATCTCACTTGGGCTGTGGCATAACTTCGGCGACAGCACCCGGGTAGACAATAGCCGCACTTTGCTGCGTCATGCCTTTGACCACGGCATCACTCATTTCGACTTAGCCAATAACTACGGTCCACCGCCGGGCTCAGCGGAAGAGAATTTTGGCCGTATTCTGCGGGAAGATTTCCGGGCCCATCGCGACGAACTGATTATCTCGACCAAAGCGGGATATACCATGTGGGACGGTCCCTATGGTGACTGGGGATCGCGTAAATATCTGATTTCCAGCCTCGACCAGAGTCTGAAACGCATGGGGCTGGATTACGTCGATATTTTTTATCATCATCGCCCGGACCCGGAGACGCCGCTGGAAGAGACAATGCGCGCGCTGGATCAGGTGGTGCGGCAGGGTAAAGCGTTATACGCCGCCATTTCGAACTATCCGGCCGATCGCGCCGCAGAGGCGATTGCCATTCTGCGCGATCTCGGTACGCCATGCCTGATCCACCAGCCGCGCTATTCGATGTTCGAACGCACGCCGGAGCAGGGTCTGATCCAGACGCTGGGTGAAGCGGGCGTCGGCTGCATCGCGTTTTCACCACTGGCGGGCGGTGTGCTGACCGATCGCTACCTGCAGGGCATTCCCGAGGATTCGCGGGTGGCAAGCGGCAGTAAATTCCTCAGCGAGAATCAGCTGACCGATGAGAAGATGGAAAAAGTCCGCAAGCTGAACGAGATTGCCCTGCAGCGTGGTCAGAAGCTGGCACAGATGGCGCTGGCCTGGGTGTTGCGCGATGAGCGGGTAACTTCGGTGTTGATTGGGGCAAGTAAAACCGCCCAGATCGATGATGCGGTAACCATGCTCGCCAATCGTCAGTTTAATGAGGCGGAGTTAGCCGCGATTGAGTCCGCCCTGCTTTAATGTTACTTGCCCGGCGCAGGCCGGGCTTTTCTGCGCCAGAATTGTCTCAATCCCCCTTTTCTCCCCAATTTCCTCACAATCTTCCGACACAATGAAGCGGTAACAACAGCAATACGCAGGCATCATCGCTGCGCCGCAACAGCATCAGACTGTTGATGAGGAGATAAAAATGAAAAGAGCCCTTTTGTTTGCCGCCTTGCTAACAATGCTGTCACCGCTGGCAATGCACACGGCACAGGCTTCCAGTGCCTCTATTACTCTGGCCCCCGGCGTGACCTTGCACCTCGGCGATCGCGATCGCCGGGGTTACTACTGGGATGGCGGCCGCTGGCGTGAACCGCGCTGGTGGAACGACCGTTACTCATGGAATGACCGCCGCTGGTGGCGTCATGAGGAATGGCGTCGTCATCAGGAGTGGGAGCGTGAACGTCGCTGGCATCAGCGTGACCGGGATCGCCGCTGGGAACATCAGTATCGCCGCGACCATCACGACCGTCATGACCGTCACGATCACCATGGCCGCGACCATCATGGACACGATCACCATTAATGTAAAACGCCCGGCATAACCGGGCGTTTTTGTTTGCCTGACGCCGCTACAGCCCCAGTGCCTGTCCCACCAGCAGATAGATATTCAGCGTAATCACCAGCGCGACAATCACCCAGCCGGTCAGCTGCATCAGACGCGAGTTAACCATCTCATCGCCCATCAGTTCCCGGTTGCCGGTGAACGCCAGCAGCGGAATTAATGCCAGCGCAATACCAAAGCTGAGCAGCACCTGACTCATCACCAGAATGCGCGTGGGGTCCCAGCCCGCCCAGATGACAATAAAGGAGGGCAGCATGGTAACCGTACGGCGTACCCAGAGCGGAATATGGAAACGAATAAAGCCCTGCATCACCACCTGTCCCGCCAGCGTCCCCACCACCGTTGAGGATAAACCGGCGGCCACCAGACTCAGGCCAAACACGATTGCCGCGGCCTCACCCAGTAACGGTTGTAGCGTCAGATAAGCCTGGTCGAGCTCGGCGATCTTACTGTGACCGCTAAAGTGGAAAGCTGCCGCCGCCGTGGCCATCATCGCCAGGTTAACGAATCCGGCAATAGTCATGGCAATCGCCACATCCAGTTTGGTCGACGAGTAACGCTGCCCTTTGCTGTCACTGCTTTTCCCCTGCGTCAGCGCAGAGTGCAGATAGATGACGTGCGGCATGATAGTTGCGCCCAGCACGCCAGCCGCGAGGAACACCGCATCGGAGGTCGGTAACGACGGCAGCGCCATACCGATCACCAGTTCACTTACTTTAGGCTGTGAGAAGAACAGCTCAACGATATAGGCGGCGGCGACAAACAGCAGCAGCCCGCCAATCACTAATTCCAGCGGCTTCTGCCCGCGACTCTGCAACATCAGAATCAGGAAGGTGGCGATACCGGTCAGCACCGCGCCCTGCATTAATGAGATGCCCAGCAGCAGCTTGAATCCCAGAGCCGCGCCGATAAATTCCGCCAGATCGGTCGCCATGGCGATAATTTCTGCCTGCACCCAGTAGAACCACACCGCCGGCCGGGGAAAACGGTCACGAATATGTTCAGCAAGGTTTTTACCGGTGGCGATGCCCAGTTTGGCCGACATTAGCTGGATCAGCATCGCCATGATGTTGGCCCATACCACCACCCACAGCAATTTATAGCCGTACGCCGCGCCAGCCTGAATATTGGTCGCAAAGTTGCCCGGATCGATATAGCCGATAGCGGCAATAAACGCGGGTCCCAACAGTGCGAGTTTGACTTTTCTTACTCCGCGAGCGGCGCGCTCGGCGGTACGACTTTCAAACATATCCGGTACCCTGTCTGAACATTTGCCTACCCCGGCAAGCTTAGGAGGAAGCAAGAGCAAGTGAAATTCGGTTTTTGTTATTGATGAAATAGATGCTGCTATAAAGTATAGCCATTGCTATATCTTACAGTAAAGGAAGTGGGTGCTAAAAATGTGAGCAACGATGTCACAATACGCCCGGTGCAAAATATAGACAATAATTTTGTGGTTATCTACTGTGAAAATTTTGTAAACGAGACGTGATCGCTAAGAGTTTTCTGGAAGATAAGGTGATAGCGAATACTTATATTGTGGTACAGATCTCGTTTTTAAGTAACGCGTTACATAGAATACGCAGCAAAATACAACCCTCCTCAAATTTGGAGCAACCATGTCCCATGTTTTGCAGTTTTTTTTAGCACTGGTGGTGGTCGGTGTGCTGGCGTTACTGGTCAGCCACGATCGTAAAAGTATTCGCATTCGCTACATTATACAGCTTCTGGTGATTGAAATTGTGCTCGCCTGGTTCTTCCTGAACTCAGAAGCGGGACTGGGGTTCGTCAAAGGCTTCGCCGGTGTGTTCGACCATCTGCTGAAATATGCGGCGGAAGGAACCAACTTTGTCTTCGGTAATATGAATGATAAAGGCCTCGCCTTCTTCTTCCTCAACGTGCTGTGCCCGATCGTCTTTATCTCTGCGCTGATCGGTATCCTGCAGCACTTCCGCATCCTGCCGTGGGTGATCCGTGGCATCGGTACCGTGCTGTCGAAAGTCAACGGCATGGGCAAGCTGGAATCCTTTAACGCCGTGAGTTCTCTGATACTGGGACAGTCAGAAAACTTCATCGCCTATAAAGATATCCTGGGTCAGATGTCACAGCGCCGGATGTACACCATGGCGGCAACCGCGATGTCGACGGTCTCTATGTCGATAGTCGGCGCTTACATGACCATGCTGCAGCCCAAATATGTGGTCGCGGCGCTGGTGCTGAACATGTTCAGTACCTTTATCGTGCTGTCACTGATTAACCCTTACCGCGTCGACAGTGAAGAAGATCTGCAACTGCAGGATCTGCATAAAGGCCAGAGCTTCTTTGAAATGCTGGGCGAATACATTCTGGCCGGTTTCCGCGTTGCCATCATTGTGGCCGCGATGCTGATCGGTTTTATCGCGCTGATTTCGGGTCTGAATGCGCTGTTTGACGTAATCTTCGGTATCACCTTCCAGGGCGTGTTGGGCTATGTCTTCTATCCGTTTGCCTGGGTGATGGGCGTGCCGGCAGGTGAAGCATTGCAGGTTGGCAGTATTATGGCCACCAAGCTGGTATCAAATGAGTTCGTGGCGATGATGGATCTGCAGAAAATCGCCGGTCAGCTGTCACCGCACGCCGAAGGCATCCTGTCGGTGTTCCTGGTGTCGTTTGCTAACTTCTCCTCTATCGGCATCGTAGCGGGCGCGATCAAAGGCCTGAACGAAGAGCAAGGCAATGTGGTTTCCCGCTTTGGTCTGAAACTGCTGTACGGCTCAACGCTGGTCAGCGTGCTTTCTGCCGCGATCGCCGGTCTGGTGCTGGCATTCTGATATAAAAGGGCGAGCCGGTCTCGCCCTTCTCTTCTGCCCCTCCTGTCTGCTTCTCACTCTCCCCACGGTCTGCTTCTGTCGTCACAGCTTAGTCACGTGCTGGTGTCCGCCAGCCACGCCTGAATCGACACAGTAGCGTGCGGGTACACAGTATAAAGAAGTCGCAGCAGCGCACGGCTCTTGAGCGTAACAGGCACGGAATGATGAGAGTAGAGGGTCAGGTACAGGCTGATCGGATGATGAACGGCAGAGATAGCCTGTTAGCGCCGTTAAGCGAAAAATCAACTTCAGAAAGGATGTTGACAGCGACGTGTCAGAAGAAAATGGTGGAGATAAGCGGGATCGAACCGCTGACCT
>NZ_MLFN01000031.1 GCF_002095315.1 Pantoea conspicua | reverse complement strand
CGCTTCAGATAGCGCAAGTGCAAATTTCAACTTTTTTGCTGTTCGTCTGAAATTTGCACAAAAGCGCCGTTTTAACCCTGTTTGATGCGCGCTGGCAGCGCTGCGAGGCTATCAATCACCCAGTCTGCTGCAGCTTCGCCTTCCGCGGTGACCGGCTTACCGCTGCGCACCAGTACTTTCTTACCCACGCCTGCAGCCTGACCCGCCAGCATATCTTCCAGTTTATCGCCCACCATATAAGAAGCCGCCATATCAATATGCAGTTCCTGTTGAGCCGTTAACAACATCCCCGGCTGCGGTTTGCGGCAATCACACGTCTGGCGGAACTCTTCAACAGTGGCCTCAGGATGATGCGGACAAAAATAGATGCCATCGAGATCCACATCGCGGTCGGCTAATGACCAGTCCATCCATTCGGTCAGCCGCATAAAGGTATCTTCTGTAAACATACCGCGCGCAATACCCGACTGATTGGTCACCACGACCAACGCAAAACCCATCTGCTTCAGTTGTTGTAGCGCCTCAATTGTGCCGTCAATGAACTGGAAATTATCAATTTCATGGACATAGCCATGGTCGACGTTGAGGGTGCCATCGCGATCAAGAAAAATGGCTGGGACTTTATTCGCCACGTAGAAACTCCTGCTATAAAAATTGCCGATCAGTATCGCATGATTGCTATAAAAGGGAGAATGCCAGATTGAATCGCTTCCATTGATTTAGACGTCTGGATGCCTTACCATCCATCCAGCTTTGACAGCATATCGGGCTTAACCGCCTGCCACACCACGGACAACGCAACACGATAATAAATAACGTAATGATTAAATTAGAAAATATCACCAAGGTGTTCCAGCAAGGCAACCGCACCATTCAGGCGTTATCTGACGTCAGTCTGCACGTGCCTGCCGGACAAATTTATGGCGTCATCGGAGCTTCCGGTGCCGGCAAGAGTACATTGATCCGTTGCGTTAATTTACTTGAACGCCCTACTTCGGGTCGGGTACTGGTGGATGGCGCTGACCTGACCGCGCTTAACGAACGCCAGTTAACCCAGGCGCGTCGTCAGATCGGCATGATCTTTCAGCACTTTAATCTGATGAATTCCCGCACCGTCGCCGGAAACGTTTCACTGCCGCTGGAGCTGGGCAACCTGTCACGCGAGCAGATTAAGGCGCGGGTCGCTGAACTGCTGGCGCTGGTCGGCCTGTCCGATAAGCATGATGCCTGGCCCGCAAACCTGTCAGGTGGACAGAAGCAGCGCGTCGCTATTGCCCGCGCCCTGGCCAGTAACCCTAAAGTGCTGCTGTGCGACGAAGCCACCAGCGCACTCGATCCGGCCACGACCCGCTCGATTCTGGAACTGCTGAAAGATATTAACCGCCGTCTCGGCCTGACTATCCTGCTGATCACCCATGAAATGGATGTGGTGAAACGCATTTGTGACCAGGTCGCGGTTATCAGTCAGGGCGAATTGATTGAGAAAGACAGCGTCAGTGAAGTCTTCTCGCATCCGAAAACGCCGCTGGCGCAGCAGTTCATTCAGTCAACGCTGCATCTGGATATCCCGGATGACTATCAACAGCGTCTTTCAGCCGCCGCCAGCCACGACAGTGTGCCGCTGCTGCGTCTGGAGTTCACCGGCAAATCGGTCGATGCGCCGCTGCTGTCGGAAGCGGCCCGCCGTTACAACGTCAATAACAATATTATCAGTGCCCAGATGGATTATGCCGGTGGAGTGAAGTTCGGCATTATGCTGGCCGAAATGCACGGCACAGAAGGCGATACCCGTCAGGCCATCGCCTGGCTGCAGGAGAATCACGTGAAAGTAGAGGTATTAGGTTATGTCTGAGGCGATGATGTGGTTGCTGGGGCGCGGCGTATGGGAAACGCTGATGATGACCTTTGTCTCGGGTTTCTTTGGCTTTGTGCTGGGGCTGCCGGTCGGTGTACTGCTGTATGTCACCCGTCCAGGCCAGATTCTGCAGAATCAGGGACTCTACCGCGTGCTCTCGGCGCTGGTGAATATCTTCCGTTCGATTCCTTTTATCATTCTGCTGGTCTGGATGATCCCGTTCACCCGCGTCATCGTCGGCACCTCAATCGGCTTACAGGCCGCAATCGTGCCGCTAACCGTCGGCGCCGCACCTTTTATTGCGCGTATGGTGGAAAACGCCCTGCTGGAACTGCCAACCGGACTGATTGAAGCGTCACGCGCGATGGGTGCAACGCCAATGCAGATCGTCCGTAAGGTTCTGCTGCCTGAAGCGATGCCTGGCCTGGTCAACGCAGCGACGATTACCCTGATTACGCTGGTTGGTTACTCAGCGATGGGCGGTGCGGTCGGCGCTGGCGGCCTGGGTCAGATCGGTTATCAGTACGGTTATATCGGCTACAACGCCACCGTGATGAATACGGTATTGGTGTTGTTAGTGGTTTTGGTGTATCTCATTCAATTCTGTGGCGACCGCATCGTACGTGCGGTGTCCCATAAGTAAGCCAGCAATAACACTATTAAGGAAAGGATATGTCTTTCAGATTTAAAAAAATTGCCGCTGTGGGTGCACTGATTGGCGCGATTGCGCTGGCAGGATGCGATCAAAAAGAGAAAGATCCCAATCATATTAAAGTGGGCGTGATTGTCGGTGCTGAGCAGCAGGTGGCTGAAGCAGCACAGAAAGTCGCGAAAGAGAAGTATGGCCTCGACGTTGAGCTGGTGACGTTTAACGATTACGTGCTGCCTAACGAAGCGCTGAGCAAAGGCGACATCGACGCTAATGCCTTCCAGCATAAACCCTATCTGGATCAGCAGATTAAAGATCGTGGCTACAAGCTGGTTTCCGTCGGTAACTCTTTCGTCTACCCAATCGCGGGCTATTCGAAAAAGATTAAATCACTGGATGAGCTGCAGGACGGCGCTCAGGTCGCGATTCCTAACGATCCGACCAACCTGGGCCGTACCCTGCTGCTGCTGCAGAAAGTGGGTCTGATCAAACTGAAAGATGGCGTGGGCCTGCTGCCGACCTCGCTGGACATCACTGAGAACCCTAAGCATCTGAAAATTGTTGAGCTGGAAGCGCCACAACTGCCGCGCTCACTCGACGATCAACAGATTGCGCTGGCGGTCATCAACACTACTTACGCCAGCCAGATTGGTCTGACGCCAGCCAAAGACGGTATCTTTGTTGAAGATAAAGATTCCCCTTACGTGAACCTGATTGTGGCGCGTGAAGACAATAAGGATGCGGAAAACGTGAAGAAGTTCGTTCAGGCTTATCAGTCTGACGAAGTCAACGAAGCCGCAAACAAAGTCTTCAACGGCGGGGCCGTTAAAGGCTGGTAATTCGGTTACTCATTTCTTCCAGGGCGGCGTGATGCCGCCCTTTCTGTTATTGGGTGCCCTGCCCGACTTGTTATTTATTCTGGTCCTTGTTTCAATAACGCCACTTTTTGAAACCTGAGGATGTTGCCATGCGTTTTTTACCGCTCTGCTTGTTAGCATTGATGCTGACCGGGTGTGTCCATGAATATCACCCGATAAGCAGCGCACCTTCTCGTCCGCAGCAATCCAGCGAACCGACCCGCAAACCTGCGCCGCGTCCTGCGCCGGTTAAGCTCTACACCGATGCGACTGACCTGGTCAGTAAACCGTTCCGCGATTTGGGTGAAGTCTCGGCTGAAGATTGCCAGATCAGTAACCAGAACTCTCCGGCTAACATCGCCACCGCGCGTAAACGCCTGCAGATCCGCGCCTCGCAGATGAAAGCCAACGCGGTGCTGCTGCATAAATGTGAAATTGTGACCGGAACGCCAGGTTGCTACCGCCAGGCGGTATGCCAGGGCTCGGCGCTGAAAGTCAGTAATCAATGAGTGAATTCGCCTTTGCGCAAATTGGGGTAATCCGCTCACCGTGGAAAGAGAAGTTTGCCGTACCGCGCCAGCCCGGTCTGGTGCAGGACGGCGGCGGTGAGCTGCACCTGCTGGCACCCTATAACCAGCCGGAAGCAGTACGCGGGCTGGAAGCCTTCAGTCATCTCTGGCTGCTGTTCGTGTTTCATCAGACCATGGCCGGTGGCTGGCGACCGACAGTCCGTCCGCCCCGGCTCGGCGGTAATGCGCGCATCGGGGTATTCGCGACCCGCTCAACCTTCCGCCCTAATCCGATTGGCATGTCACTGGTTGAGCTCAAGGGCATTCATGTCGACAAACAGCAGGTGATCCTGCAGCTCGGCAGCCTGGATCTGGTCGACGGAACGCCAGTGGTCGATATCAAGCCCTATCTGCCGTTTGCGGAAGCGTTACCGCATGCCCAGGCCGGTTTTGCCCAGGCCGCACCGGCGGCTGATATGCCGGTCCGCTTCTCGACTCAGGCACAACAGCAACTGCAGCAGCAGCAGGCGCACTACCCGCACCTGGCGCGCTTTATTAGCGAGGTGCTGGCGCAGGATCCCCGTCCCGCTTACCGTAAAGGCGAAGCAGAACAGCGTGAATATGCCGCCTGGCTGATCGATTTTAATGTGCGCTGGCGCATCGACGAGGCCGGAACGGAAGTGATCGCCATCGACCCGCGTTAAAACCCGCTTTTGAGCCGGTGATCTCACTGGTACACTAGCCGCCAGCAAAATTCTGTCTGTGACTTTCCGATCAACTGGAATCGTAATCAATGCGTACTACTCAATATCTGCTCTCTACTCAGAAAGAGACGCCTTCCGACGCTGAAGTGATCAGCCATCAGCTGATGCTGCGCGCCGGTATGATCCGCAAACTGGCTTCTGGCTTGTACACCTGGTTGCCGACCGGGGTGCGCGTGCTGAAAAAAGTCGAAAATATCGTGCGTGAAGAGATGAACAACGCTGGCGCGATTGAGATTTCAATGCCGGTGGTGCAGCCTGCCGACCTGTGGCAAGAGAGCGGTCGCTGGGAAGAGTATGGCCCGGAACTGTTACGTATTGCCGATCGCCACGATCGCCCGTTCGTGCTGGGTCCGACGCATGAAGAGGTGGTCACTGACCTGATCCGCAATGAGCTCAGCTCTTACAAACAGTTGCCACTCAACCTGTATCAGATTCAGACCAAATTCCGTGATGAAGTGCGCCCGCGCTTTGGCGTGATGCGTTCACGTGAATTCATCATGAAAGATGCTTACTCGTTCCACGTTTCGCAGGAATCACTGCAGGAGACGTACGAAGCGATGTATCGCGCTTACAGCCAGAGCTTCACCCGTATGGGACTCGATTTCCGTGCAGTGCAGGCGGATACCGGCTCAATCGGTGGCAGCGCGTCACATGAGTTTCAGGTGCTGGCGCAGAGCGGTGAAGATGATGTGATCTTCTCTACTGACTCTGACTATGCGGCTAACATTGAGCTGGCCGAAGCGGTTGCCCCGGCTGGGGAACGCGCCGCGCCGACCCAGGAAATGCGCATCGTTGATACGCCAGATGCTAAAACCATCGCCGAACTGGTAGAGCAGTTCCAGCTGCCGATTGAGCAGACGGTGAAGACGCTGATCGTGAAAGGTGCCGAAGAGAGCGGCCATGCGCTGGTTGCCCTGCTGGTGCGCGGTGACCATCAGTTGAATGAGATCAAAGCGGAAAAAGCGGAGATCGTCGCTGCACCTCTGGTATTCGCCACCGAAGAAGAGATCCGGGCTGCCGTCGGTGCGGGTCCGGGTTCTATCGGTCCGGTCGGGCTGAAGATGCCAATCATCGCCGACCGTACCGTGGCGAAGATGAGTGATTTCAGCGCTGGCGCAAACGTCGACGGTAAACACTATTTTGGCATCAACTGGGAGCGCGATCTGCCGCTGGCCAGCGTGGCGGATATCCGCAACGTGGTCGAAGGCGATCTCAGCCCGGATGGCAAAGGCACGCTGCAGATTAAACGCGGCATCGAAGTAGGTCACATCTTCCAGCTCGGCACCAAATATTCTGACGCGATGAAAGCCTCGGTTCAGGGTGAAGATGGCCGCAATCAGGTGATGAGCATGGGCTGCTACGGCATCGGCATCACCCGTGTCGTCGCGGCGGCGATTGAACAGAACCATGATGAACGCGGCATTATCTGGCCTGCGGCGCTGGCACCGTTCGAAGTGGCGATTCTGCCAATGAATATGCAGAAATCGTTCCGGGTGAAAGAGCTGGCGGAAGAGCTCTACGCGACGCTGCGCGCTAAAGGTGTAGATGTCATTCTGGATGACCGTAAAGAGCGTCCGGGCGTGATGTTTGCCGACATGGAGCTGATTGGTGTGCCGCACACCATCGTGATTGGCGATCGCAATCTCGACAATCAGGAGATTGAATATAAAGCGCGCCGTGCCGGTGAGAAGCAGATGATCAAGCAGGATGAGATCGTCGACTTCCTGCTGAAAGCACTGAATAAGTAAGTTAGCCAGACGCCCCGCTCGCGGGGCGTTTTTTATTGTACTTTGCCGCGCATCGACTTAGTGGTACTGCGCCGTGCTTTCCCCTCCAGCCGTCGCTCTTTAGAAGCGCGGGTTGGCCGCGTCGCGCGCCGGGCCTTTTCCACCGTACTCAGTTCCCGAATCAGATTCACCAGACGCTGAAGCGCGGCTTCACGGTTCATCTCCTGACTGCGATGCTCCTGCGACTTAATCACCACGATCCCTTCGCGGGTAATCAAATGATGACTGGCGCTCAGCAATCGCTGTTTATAAAAGTCCGGCAACGAGGACGCGGCGATATCGAACCGCAAATGTATTGCCGTGCTGGCTTTATTGACATGTTGTCCCCCGTTGCCCTGCGCCCGAATCGCGGTCAGCTCAATTTCACTTTCAGGGATTTCAACACTGCGTGACAGCATAATCATCTGCCACCTTCCCCTGCGCTTATGGCGCTTACTGTCGATAACCTGTTCATCAACTTAACCTTTTGTGCTTTGACTCTCTCCGCGTCAGACAGCGGAATCTGTCACTTTAGCAGTGATTTGCGCGCTGTTCCTGCTTTAAGCGGGCTGATTTCCTGTAAATGGCTGTGATATAGTCGCCAGTTAACCAGAGTATTGACGCTCTGCTGAGGAGGGCCACGTGCAAAATTATTGTGAGTTAGTTCGCCGAAAATATGCCGAAATCGGCAGCGGGGATTTAGGTTACATACCCGATGCGATTGGCTGCGCATTAAAGGCGCTTAATGATATTGCCGCAAATACTGCGCTAAACTCTTCTGTCAGGGAACAGGCGGCCTACGCCGCTGCTAACTTATTGGTGAGCGACTATGTTGATAAATGAAGCGTACCAACCCATCAATTGCGATGATTACGACAATCTGGAACTCGCCTGCCAAAATAACTGGATGCTGTCGCTGGAGATGAAAAATGGCGAGCAGCTCAAGGCGAAGGCCAGCGAGATATTTTCACGCAAGAATGTGGAATACCTGGCTATTGATCTTGCCGGTGAAACCCGCGAGTTACGCCTCGACCATATCGCCAGCTTCAGTCACCCTGAACTGGGAACGGTGGTTGTCAGCGCAGAATAATCCACGTTTTCCGGGCGGGACTTTCCCGCCCTCTTCCGTTCAGGGCTGTAACGATCCGTAGTACGCCGCCAAATCTGCCATATCTGCATCACTTAATCCCGCGACGAACGCTTTCATCACCTCAGCCTGCCCCCCGTTGCGCTCACCTTTTTTATAAGCCTGTAAGGCATGTTCAAGATACTCAGCGTGTTGCCCGGCCAGACTGGGATAGAGCGGCACGGTAGCTTTTCCTGCTGCACCGTGACAGGCCATACAACTGGCTGCCTTTTGCGCCCCGCTCTGCGCATCACCCGCCGCCCAGGCCGGTAGCGCGGCGACCACTAAACACGCCGCGATCCACGTTTTCATCATTACTCTCCTGCGTTTTGTTTCGAATGCCAGACAACCTGCCAGCCATCAGAATCGATGGCTGCGCCTCACGGGTAATGAAAAGATCCGGCGCGCAGATCAGCGTCTGGTTGTAAAAAATTAACGGCGTCCGTTCGCGTTGCCACGGCGGAATGTGCAACGCCTGCCACAGCTTCTTCATTTCCCGTCCGCCGCTGCGCCCCGCCAGATGAACCTGACCCTGCGCATGAAACCGCACGCTGACCCGTTCATCCGGTTGGGGAAGGCGTAACGGACGCTGGGCCTGACTAGCCTGCAGCACGCCCAGGTTGTCTGGCAACGCCAGCGGCTGGTTAATATCGGGCCACGCCAGCTGGATGTCGCGTAGCGAACTGAGCCGCGGCAGCCAGTAAAGCTGCTGGCGATAGCGTCGCAGTTCAGCCTGACCTGACTGCAGCCGCGGCTGGGCATCTTCGCGACTCGCCATCACTTCATGGCGGATGCGGTTCAGTGCATCACGTGACGGCATCGATCCGCCCTGCCCGGCGATCCAGCGACGCAGCAACGCATTGGCGCGCGCCTCACTCATCGTCAGTAAAGGGAGAAAGTGTAAACTGCCGTCGGGCTGAGTCAGCACGGCGAGCTGCTCGGCCAGCAGCTCATCCAGCAACTGCTCCTGCTCACTACAGAGTGCCGCGCTGCGCGCCGTCGCCTCGGCAAAATGGGGCCAGCGCTGACTCAGTTCAGGCAGCAGACGCTGGCGCAGAAAGTTACGGTCGTAGCGTAAATCCTGATTGCTCTCATCCTCAACCCACACCAGTTGATGCGTCCGGGCATAGTGCTCCAGTGACTGGCGAGAATGATCAAGCAGCGGACGTAACAGGCGATGCGCACCCAGCATGCGGGATACCGGCATGGCGGCTAACCCCGCCGGACCACTGCCGCGCTTCAGCGCCAGCAAAAAGGTTTCACACTGATCGTCGAGATGCTGGGCAGTCAGTAACGTTTCGCCAGGCTTCAGCGCTGCGCTCAGCGCCTGATAGCGTGCAGTGCGCGCGGCCGCTTCAATGCCGCTATCGCGACCATCGACCCTGACCCGCAGTACCTCGCACGGTAGCTGCCATTGCTGGCAGAGCGCCAGACAGTGCGCCGCCCAGCGATCGGCATTGGGACTCAGTCCGTGATGAACGTGCAGCGCCCGCAGGCGGGATTGAGGAGAGTGCTGCTGCCAGCGCCATGCCTGATGCAGCAGGACGGTGGAATCGAGTCCGCCACTGAACGCCACCACCAGCGCGGCATCCGGTTGCAGCAGAGAATCAAGAGCGGGCAAAGACATGGTGCAATCCAGACAATCGGGCCACCGGATGTGGCCCACTGAGCGCGCTATTTTACGCCTGATAAAGCTCCAGCGGCAAACCATCTGGATCGGCAAAAAAGGTGCACTGTTTACCGGTCAGCTCATCAATCCGGATCGGTTCGCACACCACGCCTTTCTCCGCCAGGGTGGCGACCGCTGCGGCGACATCTGGCACAGTAAACGCCAGATGACGCAACCCGCAGGCTTCAGGATGACTGACCCGCGCCGGCGGCTCAGGGAAAGAGAAGAGTTCGATGGTGTACTGGCCCTGTAACGCCAGGTCCCCTTTCCATGAGTCGCGTGCTTCGCGGTAATATTCGCCCATCAGGCTGAAGCCGAGCACGTCACAATAGAACGCTTTGCTGCGCTGATAATCTGACGCGATGATCGCAATGTGATGGATAGCCGTTAACTGCAGCATTTCAATTCCTTAAGTTCAGACGAGTGCCTACCTTACGCAGGCACCCGCAGGCTGACAATCTACAAAGTTCTTAACCCGCGTCGTTTTTCAGCACCCGAACGCGATATTCCCCTTCGTCGGTCAGCGTGGCGCCATGAATATCGGTTTCAAAGCCCGGATAGTGGCGGCCAATGCTGCACAGCATCAACAGGAAGTCGAGTACCGCGCGGCTCTGCTCCGTGATCATCTCACCCGGCATCACCAGCGGCACGCCCGGCGGATAGGGCAAAATCATGTTGGCTGACACCCGCCCGACCAGCTCGCTGATATCGACGGTTTCAATATTGCCTTTCACCTGCTGCTGGAAAGCCTGATGCGGCGTCATTTTCATCTCCGGCAACACATCAAACGCCTGCAGCATCAGACGCGGCAGATCGTGATGACGGATCAACTGATGGATGCCCTGAGCCAGCGTCTGGATCCGCATATTGCGGTAGAAGTCGGGATCTTCAGCGTAGAGATCTGGCAGCATATTTTTCACCCGCAAATTGAGATCGTAAGCGCGTTTGAACTCGGTCAGTCCGCGCAGCACGCTCATCGCTTTGGTTTTGTCGATGCCAATGCTGAACAGGAACAGCAGGTTGTAAGGGCCGGTTTTCTCTACCACGATGCCGCGTTCATCCAGAAACTTCGCCACCAGCGCGGCCGGGATCCCCTCTTCGGCCATTTCACCCAGTTCACTCATGCCCGGCGTCAGGATGGTGACCTTGATCGGATCGAGATACATGTGATCGCGATCGGCCTGGGTAAAGCCGTGCCACGCCTCGTCTCCTGGCTGGATCGGCCAGCATTGCGCCTCATCGATCTGTTCCGGCTGCCAGATGTCAAAAAACCAGCTGTCAGATTCTTCGCGCAGACGCTGGATCTCGCGGCGGAAATGCAGCGCCCGCTCCACCGAACGGTTGATCAGCCGCTTGCCCGGATTACCGCGCAGCATCGCCGCCGCGGTTTCAATCGACGAGACAATGGCGTAGTTCGGCGAGGTGGTGGTATGCATCATATAGGCTTCGTTAAAGGTCTGTTCGTCGTAGTCGCCTTTAATATGAATCATCGATGCCTGTGAGAAGGCCGCCAGCAGCTTGTGAGTCGACTGGGTTTCATACACTACTTTGCCCGGAATACGTTCACCGCTCATGCCGCTTTTGCCGGCATAAATCGGGTGAAAATTGGTATAGGGCACCCAGGCGGAATCAAAGTGTATCGACGGCACATCCAGCGTCTCTTTAATGTACTGGGTGTTATAGAGCAAGCCGTCGTAGGTCGAATTGGTGATTACTGCATGGACCGGCCAGCTGGCACGTTCCGTGGCCGCGACTTTCTGCGTGATGCTGGCACGGGTAAATTCCTGTTTTGGAATCCCGCCAAGGATGCCCAGCGCGTTGCGGGTCGGCTTCAGCCAGATCGGGATCAGATCGCTCATCATCAGCAGATGCGTCAGAGACTTGTGGCAGTTACGGTCAATAAGTACCGTACTACCGGCAGATGCCGCATACATCCCGACAATTTTATTTGAGGTCGAGGTGCCGTTGGTCACCATGTAGCTCTGCTCAGCACCAAAGGTGCGCGCCACATACTCTTCGGCCTCCAGATGCGGGCCGGTGTGATCGAGCAGTGAACCCAGTTCGGTGACTGAAATGGAGATATCGGACTTCAGGGTATTGGCACCGAAGAAATCATAGAACAGGCAGCCGACCGGACTTTTCTGGAAGGCAGTACCCGCCATGTGACCAGGCGTGCAGAAGGTGTATTTACCCTCTTTGACGTAGGTGAACAGCGCTTTGGTCAGCGGCGGTGTGATGTGGTCAATATAGTCATCGGTGTACTGGCGGATATGCAGCGCGATATCGTCGGCGGCATTGAGCGCGTATTCAAAGAAGTGCAGCGGCATCCGCATCTCATTGATGCTGATATCCATCTGCGAATGGGTGTTGATGAAGGCATAGAGCGGCAGGTATTCATTGAGCTGATTGATCTCGCCACAGAGTTCCGGGCTGTTATGCGCGTCCCAGTCGAAGATCACGCCGCTGATACGCGGATTGTGTTCAATCAGTTTCAGCAGATCGTCGCTGTTTTTTGGGTAAAGCAGCTGAAAGCCTTGCAGATTTAATGCCGCGTCGAGTTCACGCAACGGCTCATCTTTATAAAACACGCCGTGCGCGCCCATGATCGCCAGAATATTCAATGCTCACCTCCCTTTGTCGTGGCATCGGGTAAGCATATACGCTAACCGATTGAAGGTGTAGCCAGCCGGATTAACAGCATGAAGGCGCAACGGTGAACATTAAACAGACAGGACAGGCTTGCGGCATAAAAAAAGCGGACCGGAGTCCGCTTTTTAAGCTATCTGCCTAATCAGGCGTAGCCGTAGCTCATCAGGCGCTGATAACGACGATCCAGCAGCTCTTCCGTGCTCAGGCCGTCGAGATCGGCCAGGTCGGCCAGCAGCTGCTGTTTCAGCGACTGCGCCATATCAACCGGATGACGATGCGCCCCGCCCAACGGCTCAGGGATCACTGAGTCGATCAGCTTCAGTTCTTTCAGACGGTGAGCGGTAATGCCCATCGCTTCCGCAGCCAGAGGCGCTTTGTCGGCGCTCTTCCACAGAATAGAGGCACAGCCTTCCGGTGAAATTACTGAATAGGTGCTGTACTGCAGCATGTTAACTTTATCGCCCACGCCAATCGCCAGCGCACCGCCGGAACCGCCTTCACCAATTACGGTACAGATGACCGGCACTTTCAGGCCCGACATCTCACGCAGGTTGCGCGCAATGGCTTCTGACTGACCACGCTCTTCGGCACCCACGCCCGGATAGGCGCCTGGGGTATCGATGAAAGTGATGATTGGCATCTTAAACCGTTCAGCCATCTCCATCAGGCGCAGCGCTTTGCGGTAGCCTTCCGGTGCTGGCATGCCGAAGTTACGGCGAATTTTCTCTTTGGTTTCACGCCCTTTCTGGTGACCAATGATCATCACCGGACGGCCATCGAGACGCGCAATACCGCCGACAATCGCTTTGTCATCCGCATAAGCACGGTCGCCCGCCAGCTCATCGAAATCGTCGAATGCGTTACGCACATAGTCAAAGGTATAAGGACGCAAAGGATGGCGCGCCAGTTGAGCGATTTGCCATGCGCCTAAGTCGGCGAAGATTTTACGGGTCAGCTCAACGCTTTTTTCGCGCAGGCGCTGAACTTCTTCGTCCAGATTAACGTGTTTATCATCCTGACGGCCAATCGAGGTCAGCGAATCAATCTTCGCTTCCAGTTCTGCGATCGGCTGTTCAAAATCCAGGTAATTAAGACTCATAATGTTCCTGTTTTAGTCAAACTCCAGTTCCACCTGCTCCGATCCAATTAACGAGCGCAGATCGTTAAGTAAACGATCGCTGGGCGAAATTCGCCACGCTGCACCAAAGCGCAGCTTCGCTCGCGCGTCGGCTCTCTGATAGTAGAGATGCACCGGAATGGTCCCTGAGCGATGAGGTTCCAGGGACTGACGGAGTCGGTTTAATAGCTGGTCATCAATTTGCCTGTCCGTCAGCGAGATAGCAAGTCCGCGCGCGTATTTTTCGCGCGCTTCGTCGATGTCCATGACTTCACGGGCGGTCATTTTAAGGCCGCCGCTGAAGTCATCAAAGCTGACCTGTCCGCTGACGATCAGGATACGGTCTTTCTCCAGCAACTGCTGGTATTTGTCTAACGCATCGGTAAATAACATCACTTCAAGACGGCCGGAACGGTCGTCCAGAGTACAGATACCAATTCGGTTGCCGCGTTTGGTCACCATTACGCGCGCAGCGATCACCAGACCGGCCGCGACGGTAATTTTACCGCGATCGGTAGGATGCATATCTTTCAGCCGCACCCCGCCGACATAACGCTCAATTTCTTTCAGATACTGATTAATCGGGTGGCCGGTCAGATATAACCCCAGCGTTTCCCGTTCACCATCGAGCTGAACCTGTTCTGGCCACGGCGTGACGCTGGCGTAGGATTTCTCTACCTGCTCCGGTTCCTCAGCCAGCACGCCGAACATGTCAGCCTGACCAATCGCTTCCGCTTTGGCGTGCTGATCGGCGGCTTTCAGCGCGTCGCTGAGTGAACTCATCAGCGCGGCGCGGTGCGGTCCGAGGCGATCGAAGGCGCCAGACATGATCAATTTTTCCATCACCCGTCGGTTGATCTTTTTGGTGTCGGTACGGGCGCAGAGATCAAACAGTTCGCGGAAGTAACCGCCTTCGTTACGGGCATCAATGATCGCTTCGATCGGGCCTTCGCCGACGCCTTTGATCGCGCCGATACCGTAGACGATCTCGCCCGCTTCATTCACGTGGAACTGATAGAGACCGGAGTTGATGTCCGGCGGCAGCACTTTCAGCCCCATGCGCCAGCATTCATCCACCAGACCCACCACCTTCTCGGTGTTGTCCATATCAGCGGTCATTACTGCTGCCATAAACTCGGCCGGATAGTGTGCTTTCAGCCACAGCGTCTGATACGAGACCAGCGCATACGCGGCGGAGTGTGACTTGTTAAAGCCATAGCCTGCAAATTTTTCCACCAGATCGAAGATCTTCATCGACAGTTCGCCGTCGATGCCCATCTTCTCCGCACCGTCCTGGAATACTGAACGCTGCTTGGCCATCTCTTCCGGTTTCTTTTTACCCATCGCACGGCGCAGCATATCCGCGCCGCCAAGGGTATAACCCGAGAGCACCTGGGCGATCTGCATCACCTGTTCCTGATAGAGGATGATGCCGTAGGTTGGTTCCAGCACCGGCTTCAGGCTTTCGTGCTGCCACTGAATATCCGGATAAGAGATCGCTTCACGGCCATGTTTACGGTCGATGAAGTTATCCACCATGCCGGACTGCAGCGGACCAGGACGGAACAGCGCGACCAGTGCGATCATATCTTCGAAGCAGTCAGGCTTCAGACGCTTGATCAGATCCTTCATGCCGCGCGATTCCAGCTGGAACACCGCGGTGGTTTCCGAGCGCTGCAGCATGTCGAAGCTTTTTTTATCATCCAGCGGGATGGCGGCGATATCGATCGGCTCCAGTCCCTGCTTCTCCCGGCGCGGGTTAATCATCTTCAGCGCCCAGTCGATGATGGTCAGCGTACGCAGGCCGAGGAAGTCGAACTTCACCAGCCCGGCATATTCCACATCATTCTTATCAAACTGGGTGACCGGGAACTGCCCGTGCTCATCGCAATAGAGCGGCGCGAAATCGGTAATTTTGGTCGGCGCGATCACCACGCCACCGGCATGTTTACCGGCGTTACGCGTGACGCCTTCCAGCTTACGCGCCATATCGATCAGCGCCTTAACCTCTTCGTCCGCGTCATACATGGCCGGCAGCTGCGGCTCAGCGATAAAGGCTTTTTCCAGCGTCATGCCTGGATCGGGTGGGATCAGCTTTGAAATACGATCGACGAAACCGTAAGGATGCCCCAGCACGCGGCCAACATCGCGGATCACCGCTTTCGCCGCCATGGTACCAAAGGTGATGATCTGGGAAACCGCTTCGCGTCCGTACATGTCAGCAACATGCTCAATCACCTGATCGCGCTTTTCCATACAGAAATCGACGTCGAAATCGGGCATCGACACACGTTCCGGGTTAAGGAAACGTTCGAACAGCAGGTCAAATTCCAGCGGATCGATATCCGTAATCTTCAGGGCGTAAGCCACCAGCGAGCCGGCACCAGAGCCACGGCCCGGTCCGACCGGTACACCGTTATCCTTCGACCACTGGATAAACTCCATCACGATCAGGAAGTAGCCTGGGAACCCCATCTGGTTGATGACGTTGAGTTCAATCTCAAGGCGTTCATCATATTCCGGGCGTTTCTCTGCGCGTTCCGCCTCATCGGGGAACAGGAACGCCAGACGATCTTCCAGTCCTTCACGCGACTTCACCACCAGATAATCCTCGGTGGTCATGTCACCGGTCGGGAATTGTGGCAGGAAGTACTCACCCAGCCGGACCGTAACGTTACAACGCTTAGCAATCTCTACGCTGTTTTCCAGCGCTTCCGGGATGTCCGAAAACAGCTCACACATCTCCGCTTCGCTGCGCATATATTGCTGAGGACTGTAGTTGCGTGGACGTTTTGGATCGTCCAGCGTGTAGCCATCATGGATGGCAACGCGGATTTCATGAGCGTCGAAATCCTCTTCGTTGATGAAGCAGACTTCGTTGGTGGCGACCACCGGTATGCCTTCCGCGATTGCCAGTTCAACCGCCGCGTGCAGGTAGCTCTCTTCATCCTGGCGACCGGTGCGCACCAGTTCCAGATAGTAGCGATTGGCAAAATGCTGCTGATAAAACGCCAGACACTGCGAAACCAGTGCCGTATTGCCACGCAGCAGGCTGCGACCGACATCGCCGCGACGTCCGCCCGACAGCAGGATCAATCCCTCGTTTAACTCCACCAGCCAGTCACGATCGATGATCGGTCCGGCCACGCCGTAGCCTCGCTGATAGGCGCGTGAAATCAACAGCGTCAGGTTCTGATAACCGGTGTTGTTGGCGGCCAGCACCGTCAGCTGGGTTAACTCATCCCCCATCAGTTCGCTGGCGACGTTGAAGTCGGCACCAATGATTGGCTTGATCCCTGCGCCGTGCGCGCCACCGTAGAATTTCACTAATCCACACAGGTTAGTGAAATCGGTAATGGCCATCGCCGGCATACCCAGGGCAGCCGCCTTCTTGATCAGCGGCCCGGTTTTCGCCAGGCCATCAACCATGGAATAGTCGCTATGGACACGCAGATGTATAAAACGGGGTTCAGCCATATCAGTTTCCGGTTAAAACAGTGTCAGGCTATTAAAGCGTAAGGGGCTGGCGGGCTGCCAGTACGTCGGCATCGATCAACGCGTTGCGTACCGGAGCAAAACTGCGACGGTGGTGCGGCGTGGCGCCGTACTGCGTCAATTTTTCCATGTGCAGCGCCGTCGGATAACCTTTGTGCTGCGCAAAACCATACTGCGGGAACAGCAGATCGAGCTCCGCCATCTCACGGTCACGCGTCACTTTGCGATGATGGAGGCGGCGCTAATCTCCGCCACCAGGCTATCCCCTTTGACTACCGCCTGCGACGGCATCGGCAGCGACGGGCAGCGGTTACCGTCAATCAGCACGTAGTCAGGCAGAATGTGTAAACCGGCGACCGCACGCTGCATTGCCAGCATGGTGGCGTGCAAAATGTTCAGCTGATCAATTTCTTCCGGTTCCGCACGACCCAGACTCCAGGCTAGCGCTTTTTCTTTAATTTCGTCGTACAGCGCCAGTCGGCGTTTTTCTGACAATTTTTTCGAATCCGCCAGGCCAATAATCGGCTTCGCCGGATCGAGGATCACCGCGGCAGTGACGACCGCGCCCACCAGCGGCCCGCGCCCTACTTCGTCCACGCCGGCAATCAGCCCGGCAGCAGGATAGATAAAATCAGGCATTGGCCAGCTCCAGTACCGCATCCGCCGCTTGTTCATCGGCGTTCCAGCGGATCTGTTGATGTAATTCATGGAATGTCTGCAGCAGAGTGTCACGCTCAGGCCCGGCGTGCAGCAGCGGATCTAAGGCTGCCGCCAGCGCGTCCGGCTGACATTCATCCTGCAGTAACTCGGTCACCAGCTCGCGTCCGGCCAGCAGGTTCGGTAGCGAAACGTAGGGCGTTTTCACCAGTCGCTTCGCCAGCCAGAAAGTGGCAGGCTTCATCCGATAACCGACCACCATCGGGCATTTTGCCAGCATGCATTCAAGTGCGGCAGTGCCGGACGCCAGTAATGCGGCGTCGCTCGCAATCATCGCTTCTCGCCCGTGACCATCTAACAGATGCATCGGGAGTTCAGGTGCCACGTCGGCTTTGATTTTCTCAAACTGTTCGCGGCGTCGGGCGTTAACCAGCGGCACCACAATCTCCAGCGCCGGATAGTGCTGACGCAGCCGCTGGGCGGTTCTGAGAAAATCACCGCTGAGCATCTCCACTTCTGCACCGCGGCTGCCAGGCAGCAGCGCCAGACAGAGCGCATCATCGGCAATCGCCAGATCACGGCGCGCGGCCAGCTTATCGGGATGCAGTGGCATCGCATCGGCCATGGTATGGCCGATAAAGCGGCAGGGTACGTTATAACGATCGTAGAAGGCTTTTCAAACGGCAGAAACGCCAGCACCAGATCGGTGTTGCGACCTATCTTAAACACGCGCTTTTGCCGCCATGCCCAGACAGACGGACTAACGTAATGGATAGTGCGAATGCCCGCCCGTTTGAGGTTGCCTTCCAGCGTGATATTGAAATCGGGCGCATCGATACCGACGAACACATCCGGTCGCAGTTCGGTAAAGCGCTGAGTCAGATCGCGGCGGATGGTCAACAGGCGTCGCAGCCGGCCCAGCACTTCAACAATACCCATCACCGCCAGCTCTTCCATCTCGTACCAGGCTTCGCAGCCTTCCGCCTGCATCAGCGGACCGGCTACGCCGACAAAGCGAGCCTCAGGATGGCGTGCTTTTAACGCACGGATCAGACCGGCACCAAGAATATCGCCGGAGGTTTCTCCGGCGACCAGGGCAATCGTTAAGGGACGCGCTGACATGGATTAACGAATTAATCCACGGGTTGAGCGGGCAAAGAAATCGTAGAAAGGCTGCACTTCGCTGTGCTGCTTCGCGATCGCTTCAATTTCCGGCTTCACTTCATCCAGCGTTCTGCCGCTGCGATAAAGCAATTTGTAGGCGTTACGAATCGCGTGCAGTGACTCTTTGCTAAAGCCACGACGCTTCAGGCCTTCAATGTTGATCCC
Source organism: Pantoea conspicua (assembly GCF_002095315.1). Lineage (GTDB taxonomy): Bacteria > Pseudomonadota > Gammaproteobacteria > Enterobacterales > Enterobacteriaceae > Pantoea > Pantoea conspicua. Next base: position 27,602 of record NZ_MLFN01000031.1, on the reverse strand, counting down.
GAACGGCGTGGCGTGGTTGCCCTGGGCAATCACGTAAGGCGGGACATCCTGTGCTACGCCGGAACAGCCGCCAACCATCACATGCGCACCAATCGTGCACCACTGATGCACCGCCGTCATGCCGCCAATAATAGCGAAATCATCGACCGTGACGTGCCCCCCCAGGGTCGCGTTGTTGGCGAAGATGCAACGGTTACCGATCACGCAGTCATGCGCAATGTGCGCATTTACCATCAGCAGATTATCGCTGCCCACCTGGGTGACATGGCCGCCCTGGATAGTGCCACGATGAATCGTCACGCTCTCACGGATGCGGTTGCGATCGCCGATTTCAACCCGCGTCGGTTCACCGGCATATTTCAGATCCTGATTCACTTCACCAATTGAGGCGAACTGATAGATCTGGTTATCTTTGCCGATACGCGTATGGCCATTGATCACGACGTGTGATTTCAGGACCGTACCCTCACCGATTTCAACGTTGGCCCCAACAAAGCAAAACGGACCAATGTGGACGTTAGCGCCAATAATGGCGCCTTCTTCGATGACAGAACTGGCATGGATAGTGGCGGTTGGATCAATCACGAATTATGCCTCCCGGCTACGGGCACACATCATGGTCGCTTCACAAACGATTTTACCATCGACGGTCGCCACGCCTTTAAAGCGGGTCAGACCACGGCGGGTTTTCTCGAAAGTGACTTCCATGATCATTTGATCGCCCGGCACGACCGGACGCTTGAAGCGGGCATCGTCGATACCGGCAAAGTAATAGAGTTCACCCGGTTCCAGTTTACCCACGCTTTTAAACGCCAGAATACCGGTGGCCTGCGCCATCGCTTCCAGGATCAGAACGCCAGGAAAAATCGGTTTACCAGGGAAGTGCCCCTGGAAAAACGGTTCATTAACAGAAACGTTCTTAACTGCGCGCAGGTATTTGTGCTCTTCAAATTCCAGCACACGGTCTACCAGCAGAAACGGATAGCGGTGCGGCAGCAGCTCTAAAATCTCTTCAATTTTCAGAGTATGAGTTTCAGTAGTCAAAATACTCTTCCCGTCCTAAAAATCTGATGACATCAATAACACGGCCTGCACAGATCAATACGATCGTCCGCAGGCCGCAAATAGGTTCTGTGGCGCCTGGCTTCCCTGCTTAACACTTTTATTATGAAAGCCGGTCAGTTTTGGGATGGCGGTTAGTCGTCTTTACCGACCTTGCGCTCGATGGCTTTTAAGCGTTTGCTCATGTCATCGATGTTCATCACCAGCGCTGCAGTTTTGCGCCAGGTTTTGTTGGGTTGTAGCGGAATGCCCGACGAGTATACACCAGGCTCTGTGATCGGACGCATGACCATGCCCATACCGGTCACCGTCACTTTGTCACAGATTTCCATATGGCCGTTAATAACGCTGGCACCGCCAATCATACAGTAACGACCAATTTTTAAACTACCCGCCATGATCACACCGCCTGCAACCGCAGTATTGTCACCAATAACCACGTTGTGGGCGATCTGACACTGGTTGTCTATGATAACACCATTGCCGATCAGAGTGTTATCCAGCGCACCGCGATCAATGGTGGTACAGGCACCTATTTCCACACGATCGCCGATAATGACAGCACCTAACTGGGGGATTTTCACCCAGTTACCGCGATCGTTGGCGTAACCAAAGCCATCAGAACCAATGACGGTACCGGACTGAATCAGACAATCCTGACCGATCTGAATCTCATGATAAACCGAGACATTGGCCCACAAGCGTGTGCCGCTGCCGATACGGGTTTTTTTGCCAACAAAGCATCCCGCGCCGATCACCACATTATCGCCCAGTTCAACCTCCGCTTCGATCACCGCATTGGCGCCAATGGCGACATTTGCGCCGAGTCGGGCGCTGGGATCGATAACGGCGCTGGGCGCAATATTGCTTGCCGGTTGAGGCGTAGTATCGAGTATTTGCGCCATACGCGCATACGTCAGGTAAGGGTTTTTCACCACCAACGCTGCGGTGTGGCACCACTCCAGATCCGCTTCCGTCAGCACCACGGCTGAGGCCTTAATCAGGGCGAGTTGCTCGCGGTAACGGCTGTTTGCAAGAAAAGTGATTTGGCCAGTTGTGGCGGATTGCATAGAAGCAATGCCGGAGATGACGATATCGCCATCTCCGTGCAATTCTGCATCCAACTGCTGGGCTAAATCAGCCAGTCGAATAGATGACATCAATTATTTAACCTGTTTCAGCACGTCAGCAGTGATGTCTTTTGCGTTTGACGCATAAGCCACCGCATTCGCGTCGATCACGACGTCGTAACCATCGCTATCAGCGACTTTCTTCACGGCATCCTGAATACGGCTCAGCAGCTTGTTACGCTCTTCCATCTGACGACGACGGTTATCCTGCTCAAAAGCCTGTGCTTTGGAGGAGAAAGCTTCGCGCTGTGACATCACGTCTTTTTCCATGCGGCTGCGTTCGCTGGCCTTCATGGTTGAACCGTCACGCTGCAGACGCTGCATTTTGGTTTGCAGATCGCGTTCCTGACTCTGCAGCTCAGTAGCACGGCCTTTGAACTCATTTTCCAGCTGTTTAGCAACAGTCGCACGTTGCGGTAACTGTTGGAAAATGCTGGACACGTTTACCACTGCAATTTTGTCAGCAGCCTGAACACCAGCGGAAACCGCTAAAGCAAGACCCAGACCTGCGGCACACAACAACTTTTTCACTATAAACTCCTTACCATCAACGTTTGTGTCAGCGACACAGTGTTTGCCCCGGAACAGCCCCGTGAGCTGCCCGGTGGCAATACTTCAGCTATGCATCCATGCTCAGATCGTTACCAGGTTTTACCAATGTTAAACTGGAACTGCTCTGACTTGTCTCCCTCGATTTTCTTGATCGGCTGGGCGTAAGAGAAGACCAGTGGGCCGAGCGGTGACATCCACTGCAGCGCAATACCGCTTGATACGCGGATATTGTTGGGATCGCTGTAGTCAGGAATGCCGGCAGCACGCGTCTCGTCGGTATTTTCCCACTTGGTATCCCACGCCGTGCCGGCATCGACAAACACCGAGGTACGGACCGAGTTAGCATACTTCTCGCTCAGGAACGGCGTTGGCGTAATCAGCTCAAGGCTGGCAATCGCCATGGCGTTACCGCCCACCGCATCATCCGACTTACAGACACCGTTTGGATCAGCGATCCGGCAGTTGGACGAGTCATTATTGTAGTAGGCAGCTTTCGGACCAATAGTATTGGACTGGAAGCCACGAACCGTGCTGGAACCACCGGCATAGAAGTTCTCATAGAACGGCATCTCTTTGCCGTCGAGACCATCGCCATAACCGACACGACCACGGCCTAACAGCACCCAGGTACGATCCTGGTTAATCGGCACATATTGCTGTGTATCCAGCGTGGCCTTGTAGAAGCTGTTGTCCGAGCCTGGAATCGTCACCTTACCGTTCAGGTTGGTCCGGTTACCGGAGGTCGGGAAGAAACCGCGATCCAGGGTGTTATAGGTCCAGCCGTAGTTGAAGGTGAAGTCATCTGCTGAGAAATCCCCTTCGTCATTGAGCTGCTGTGGTTTGCCGACCGAATTAAGATAACGCCACATCGCAACCTGCGGCTGCATGTTTGACAGGTCATTATGGACATAGCCCAGACCGACACGCAGGGTGTTGTTTTCATTAATCGGGAAACCAAGCGTTCCGTCCACACCATAACTTTTGTTGGTATAGTCAGAAAGGTCAGCGTTGTCTGCTTTAAAGTCGTTATAGAACAGACGACCACCCAGACTCACACCGTCAACGGTGAAGTAAGGGTCCGTCAGCGAGAACTCAGCGTAGGTCTGGTAATCGTTTTTGGTACCGCTGATGCCAACGGTATTACCGGTGCCCAGCCAGTTATCCTGCGTAACGCCGACCTGGAAGCTGACGCCACTTTCGGTGCCGTAACCGACGCCGAAGTTAAAGGTACCAGTGTTACGCTCTTTAACTTTGTAGACCACGTCAACCTGATCAGGTGACCCGGGCACACGCTGAGTATCAACATCGACGGTTTCGAAGTAGCCGGTACGGTTCAGACGCTCTTTGCCCTGCTCAACCAGATCGCTGCCCAGCCATGCCCCTTCCATCTGACGCATTTCGCGACGCAACACTGAATCTTTCGAGGTGTCATTGCCTTCGAAACGGACGTTACGGACATAGTAGCGATTGCCGGCATCCACGTTGATATGCAGTTTTACGGTCTTATCGGCATCGTTGATTTCTGGCTGAGAAACCACGCGCGGATAGGCGTAGCCATAACGACCCAGCAGCTTCTTGATGTCATCTTCCATCTTCGTGACTTTCGCGCCGTTATACAGCTCGCCCGCCGGAATCTTAGTCAGATGTTCAATTTCTGCTGAATGGCCTGCCATGCTGCCATTGACGATCACGCCAGCGATTTTGTACTGATCGCCTTCAGTGATGTTGACCGTAATGTAGATGCCCTTCTTGTCCGGCGTCAGGCTGACCTGTGTGGAGTCGATGTTAAAGCGGGCATAACCGCGATCGAGATAGAAGCTGCGCAGGGTTTCAAGGTCACCCGCCAGTTTCTGTTTCTGGTATTTACGATCGCCGACCACGTTCCACCACGGCACTTCATCCCGCAACTGGAAACGGGAGATCAGTTCATCAGAACTGAAGGCTTTGTTACCCACGATGTTGATCTGCTGAATTTTGGCAGAGACACCTTCGGTGAACACCAGTTTCAGATCGACACGGTTACGCGGCAGCGGCGTAACGACCGCTTTCACGCTGGCAGTATATTTACCGACGCTGTAGTAGAAATCTTCCAGTCCCTTCTCAATGGAAGAGAGCGTGGTACGGTCCAGCGCTTCGCCGACACGTACACCAGAAGCTTCCAGATTTTGTTTGAGCTGATCCTCTTTCACCGCTTTGTTACCGGTGAAGGTAATGCTGGCAATGGTAGGACGTTCTTTGACCTGGACAATCAGCGTTGTACCGTCTCGCAGGACCTGAACATCCTCAAAGTTGCCAGTAGCGAACAGCGAGCGAATGGTATTTCTGACATCATCGTCATTCACCGTATCGCCAACCCGTACTGGCATGCTCAGCAGAGCCGCGCCGACGGCGACTCGCTGCAGCCCTTCGAAATGAATATCCTTCACCACGAAATCGTCTGCACCGTAAACGGTGGCGCTGCTAAACAGCAGCGACGCTATGAGCAACTTTTTCATCGCCATCGTTATTATGCGTTTTCCTAACACATCCCTCGAATGCTCGCGTTTACGCGATTACAGACGTGAGAAATCATTGAAAAGTGCAAGCCCCATTAACAGCACCAGTAAAATCGAACCGATGCGATAACTAAAGTCCTGAACTCGCTCGGACACCGGTCCACCTTTGATCTTTTCGATCGCCAGGAAGAGCAAGTGCCCACCATCTAAAACCGGCAGAGGAAACAGATTGATGATGCCCAGGTTGACGCTAATCAACGCCAGAAACATCAGGTAATAAATCAACCCATACTCTGCTGACAATCCTGCACCCTGCGCAATCGAAATTGGCCCGCTCAGGTTGTTCAGCTTTACATCACCGGTTATTAACTTGCCCAGCATAGAAACGGTGAGCTTCATCAGTTGCCAGGTTTTTACACTGGCTTCGCCGATTGCCGCAAACGCGCCATACTGTCTTACCGTTTTATACTCTTCTGGCAGTGGAACAATTCGGGGAATGACGCCCGCAAATCCTTCCGCTTTATTGCCAGGTTTCGCCTCTGGCGTCATCGTCAGCGTGATGTCGTCACCGCTGCGATCCACCTCAAGCGCCATGCTTTTGCCGGGATTATCCCGGACCTGAGCGACAAAAGCCTGCCACTGCGATAATGGCTGACCATCGACTTTAACGATCCTGTCGCCTGCTTGCAAACCGGCTTCACTGGCTGGCGAGTTCGCCTGAACTTCGGCGAGGGTAGTTTCTATCTGCGGACCGCGCGGACGAATACCCAATGCCACAACCGGGTCCTGCTTATCCGGTTCAAACTGCCAGTTACGCAAATCCAGTTGCTTTTGTTGCGTGGCCTCTTCGCCGAAACGCGCCACGGTTAAGGTGGCATTGCTGTCGCCGATTTTACCGACCAGCGCCATGCGTACAGCATCCCAATCAGGCGTTTCGATACCGTCAACAGCCTTAAGTTCCATGCCGGGCTTAATTTGCGCTTCTGCAGCCACCGAACCGTTTAAAATTTCACCAATTACCGGACGCACGCCAGGTACGCCGTGAATAAACACAACCCAGTAAGCGAAGATGGCGAAAAGGAAGTTGGCGATGGGACCGGCCGCAATGATTGAGGCTCGTTGCCAGATAGCTTTGTTATTGAACGCCTGATGGCGTAGCTCAGCCGGAACGCTTTCAACGCGTTCGTCGAGCATTTTGACGTAGCCGCCGAGCGGGATCAGCGCGATAACAAATTCGGTGCCGTGACGGTCGCGGCGTTGCCAGAGGGACTTACCGAAACCGATGGAGAAGCGCTCGACTTTGACACCGCAGCGGCGAGCGACCCAGAAGTGACCAAACTCATGTACGGTAATCAGCACGCCCAGCGCGACGATAAAGGCGACAAAACTCCAGATTATACTCAACATCGTTGCCTGTCCTTAAAGGGTGCGGAACACCAACAGCAATAAACAGGCAAACACCGGCACTGCCGCAGTCAGACTATCGATGCGATCCAGAATGCCGCCGTGACCGGGAATCAGATTACCACTGTCTTTAATGCCCGCTTCACGTTTGAACATGCTCTCGGTAAGGTCACCCAGCACCGAGGCCAGCGTGGCGATAATCGCGCAGATTACCAGCGTGCCGGCTGATACTGTCAGCGGTGCCAGCGTGGCAAACAGCAGTGCAATCAGCGCCGACGACACCAGACCGCCGAAAAAACCTTCCCAGGTTTTACCCGGAGAGACTTTCGGTGCCAGCTTGTGCTTACCAAACATTTTGCCAAACATGTAGGCACCCGAGTCGGCGCCCCACACCAGCAACATCACAAACAGCAGCCACCAGGCACCGGCGAAATGGTCGGTATCGTAATGATACTGACGCAGCGCCATCATGCCCCAGAAGAAAGGCACCAGCGTTAACACGCCAAACAGTAACCGGAGCGGACGCGAATGACGCCAGAACGACGCCGAAGCAGGATAGGAGAGCACCAACAGCAGCGCAACGACCCACCACACCAGCGACGCCCAAAGCGATGTCGCGACCTGCGGCAGATGCACATCATGTTGATAGGGTGGCAAGGTAAATAGCATCAGCGCCAGCAGCAGCCCACAGAGCACGGCCAGCCAGATGCGTTGTTGACGGGAGGCCATGCCGGCCAGTTGCCCCCATTCCCAGGCAGCCAGCATGCAGATAACGAGGGTTGTAATAGCAAAACCCACCGGCGGTAACCAGAACAGAGCAGCAATTACCAGCGGAATTAATATCAACGCGGTAATCAGACGAGACTTCAGCAAAGGTTACCCCCAGATTGCTCAGGCGCCGCCTGGTGCAGCGCCGCCAAAACGACGCTCCCGCAGAGAGAATGCATTCAGTGCACCTTCAAAAATGTGTTCATCGAAATCCGGCCAGAGCACATCGGTAAAATAGAATTCAGCATAGGCAATTTGCCACAGCAGGAAGTTGCTAATCCGATGCTCTCCCCCGGTCCTTATCACTAAATCCACTGGCGCCAGTTCATGCATACAAAGCTGCGACGTCAGGCTCTCTTCGGTAATCTGGTCAGGACGCAGTAAACCTTCCTGCACCTGTTCTGCCAGTTTTTTTACGCCTTCGATAATATCCCAACGGCCGCCGTAGTTAGCAGCGATGTTAAGCGTCAGGCCATCATTATTTTCGGTCAGCGCCTCAGAACGACGAATCCGCTCCTGAATGCGCGGGCTGAACCGGCTGGTATCGCCAATGATGCGTAAACGAACATTGTGCTTGTGCAGGCTCTTTACTTCACTGTCGAGTGCCCAGACAAACAGCTCCATTAATGCGGTGACTTCCTGCGCCGGACGGCTCCAGTTTTCGCTACTGAAAGCATAGAGCGTCAGCGCCTCAAGGTTGTTACTCACGGCAAAACTGACAGCGCGGCGAACCGATTTCACGCCCGCTTTGTGGCCGGAGATACGCAATTTTCCCTGATTTTTGGCCCAGCGACCATTGCCATCCATGATGATAGCGACGTGGCGCGGACCGGTTCCCTGCTGGTCATCAGTGTTGTTGTGATTGTTAGACGACATAAAGCGTACTCTATTCCTTTCATCAGAAATGCTGTGGTTTCTGAATACATTGCGCCCGATCCAAATCCTGACACCTTGTGTCAGGCTACACCGAATTCGGTGACAGACCGTGAAACGCGAGCCAGCGACTATACCATTTTCACCCGAAGCGAACAAATGGCCTCATAACGATCGGCGTCACGACGTGAAGCGCGACAACGTTTCTGTCGCCAGCGCGCGTGCGGTGCGATCGATTTCAAGGACAGCGTCCACCGAATCGGGTTCCGGACACGCCTGCGCCGCCAGCACAGCGCTGTTCAGCGCGGCGATGTCGGTAAAGCGAATCTGGTGATTCAGGAAAGCCGCAACGGCAACCTCGTTGGCAGCATTGAGCGTGGTGGTTGCCGCCTGCCCTGCTTCACAAGCGTCAATCGCCAGCTTCAGACAGGGATAGCGACCAAAATCAGGTTCTGCAAACGTCAGCGCCGACATGCGGGTGAAATCCAGCGGCGTGACGCCCGCGTGAATACGCGCAGGCCAGGCCATGCTGTGGGCAATCGGCGTACGCATATCGGGAGAACCCAACTGAGCCAGCACGCTGCCATCGCAGTATCGCACCATGGAGTGAATCACCGATTGTGGGTGCAGTATCACTTCCATCTGCGCTGCGCTGGCATTAAACAGCCAACGGGCTTCAATGTACTCAAGACCTTTATTCATCATGGTGGCCGAATCAACGGAGATTTTTCGCCCCATTGACCAGTTCGGATGTGCACAAGCCTGATCCGGCGACATGGCGCTGAGATCCGCTAAATCTGTGTCACGAAAAGGACCACCTGATCCCGTAAGGATAATCGACTCAATGCCGTTATCCTGCAGGTCAGCGTAACCTAACTGATGCTGGATGGTAGCCGGTAAACTCTGAAAAATGGCGTTATGCTCGCTGTCGACCGGCAGTAATTGGGCATTATGATGGCGCACCGCCTCCATAAATAAACGGCCGCAGGTGACAAGCGATTCTTTATTCGCCAGCAGCACGGTTTTGCCGGCGCGGATCGCTGCCAGCGTCGGCAGCAGACCGGATGCGCCGACAATCGCCGCCATCACCTGATCGACGTCATCCAGTGCCGCCAGCTCACAGGCTGCCTGAACGCCGGAGAGCACTTCAGTGTTTACCTTGAGTGCTCTCAGTCGCTCACGCAACGCGGCCGCTGAGGTTTCATCAGCCATTGCGGCGTAGCGCGGATGGAAAGTGGCACACTGTTCGGCCATCAGCGCCACGTTGTGACCGGCAACCAGCGCCGTGATCTGGTAACGCTCCGGATTGGCACGAACCACCGCCAGGGTACTGGTGCCGATTGACCCGGTTGAGCCCAGCAGAGTTAATCGCTTCATGATGCTATCCATGTGAAGTCAACAGACGTGCCCGCAGGCACAATGTAAAACGCCGCCAGATGTCGCATTCATACGAATACCTCTCTGTACGGCGTTTTGTCCGGCAGTGATGGGATCAGAAATCCATCAGCTCCGTCTCTTTTTCTGACAGTGCAGCATCAACTTTCTTGATGTGTGCATCGGTCATTTTCTGAATTTCATCCTGCGCACGACGCTCATCGTCTTCGCTGATCTCTTTATCTTTCAGCAGCGCTTTGATTTTATCGTTGGCATCGCGACGGACGTTACGTACCGACACGCGGCCCTGCTCGGCTTCGCCGCGCACGATTTTGATCAGGTCTTTACGGCGTTCTTCCGTCAGTGCAGGCAGCGGAACACGAATATCCGTACCGGCTGAACTTGGGTTCAGGCCCAGATCGGAGGTCATGATCGCCTTTTCGACTGCCGGACCGAGTGAGCGATCAAACACGTTGATTTTCAGCGTGCGTGAATCTTCCACGGTGACGGAGGCGAGCTGACGCAGCGGCGTTGGCGTACCGTAATATTCGACGATGATGCCGTCGAGCAGCGAAGGTGAAGCACGACCGGTGCGCACTTTGCTGATGGTGGTTTTGAATGCTTCGACGCATTTTTCCATGCGCGTATCAGCATCTTTTTTGATGTCGTTAATCACGTTGAAACCCTTGGATTCGGTTTGACCTGGCCAGTTCCGGCATAACCGGAAGCGGGATCGATAATCATCGATAATCCTGACTGGTGCGCGATGCATTATCATCGCGCTGACAGAATATACCTTATTTTATCTCGCCTCGGGTATTAATGCGTAATCAGGGTGCCTTCTTTTTCACCCATCACTACGCGACGCAGTGCGCCAGGTTTATTCATGTTGAAAACGCGGATCGGCAATTTGTGGTCACGCGCCAGAGTGAAGGCGGCAAGATCCATCACTTTCAGCTCCTGATCCAGCACTTCAGCGTAGGTCAGCTGTTCATACAGCGTCGCGTCCGGGGTTTTCACCGGGTCGGCAGAGTAGACGCCATCAACCTTGGTTGCTTTCAGTACCACGTCGGCTTCAATCTCAATACCGCGCAGGCAGGCAGCAGAGTCAGTGGTGAAGAACGGGTTACCGGTACCGGCGGAGAAAATCACCACGCGGTTGTTGCGCAGCAGGCTAATCGCCTCCGCCCAGCTGTAGTTGTCACAGACGCCATTCAGTGGAATTGCCGACATCAGACGTGCGTTCACATAGGCGCGGTGCAGTGCATCACGCATTGCCAGGCCGTTCATCACGGTTGCCAGCATTCCCATATGGTCGCCCACGACGCGGTTCATGCCCGCCTGTGCCAGGCCTGCGCCACGGAACAGGTTACCCCCGCCAATCACAACGCCAACCTGGATGCCCAGTTCAACCAGCTCTTTAACCTCTTGTGCCATACGGTCAAGCACACTCGCGTCGATACCAAAACCTTCAGCGCCTTGCAGGGCTTCGCCGCTCAGTTTCAGCAGGATACGTTGATAAACAGGTTTTGCGTTGGTCGCCATGGTCAGTTCTTCCTGGAAGATAGGGTGATAAGGAGAAGTAAAATCTGATCGATCATCCGCTTACCGCAATCAAATTGCTATTGGGATGAAACTGAAAACGTCTCTGTTGCGGTTCACAGACAAAAAAGAACCGCCTTCTGGCGGTTCTTTCAAAGCATTAAGACTGTTTGGACATGGCTGCAACTTCTGCAGCGAAGTCAGACTCAACTTTCTCGATGCCTTCACCCACTTCGAAGCGGATGAAATTGATGACGTCAGCGCCCTGCTCTTTCAGCGCCTGGCCAACGGTTTTGCTTGGGTCGATAACGAAAGCCTGGCCGGTCAGAGAAACTTCGCCGGTGAATTTCTTCATACGGCCTTCAACCATCTTCTCTGCAATCTCTTTTGGCTTGCCAGACTGCATCGCGATGTCCAGCTGAACCTGGTACTCTTTCTCTACCACGTCGGCAGAAACGTCTTCTGGCTTAACAAACTCAGGCTTGCTCGCCGCAACGTGCATCGCGATCTGCTTGATCAGATCTTCGTTTGCGCCAGTGGTTGAAACCAGTACGCCGATGCGTGCGCCGTGCAGGTAGCTGCCCAGCTCTGCGCCTTCCAGGATTGCCACACGGCGGATGTTGATGTTCTCACCGATTTTAGCCACCAGCGCAACGCGCTCTTCTTCGAACTGCGCTTTCAGTACTTCAACGTCAGTGACGCGATCCGCTGCAGCTGCATCCAGAACTTTGTCTGCAAATGCCTGGAAACCACCATCTTTCGCAACGAAGTCAGTCTGGCAGTTCACTTCCAGAATCACACCGTAGTCACCAACGATTTTGGTTTTGATTACGCCATCAGCAGCAACGTTGCCTGCTTTTTTCGCTGCTTTGATTGCGCCAGACTTACGCATGTTCTCAATCGCCAGCTCAATGTCGCCGTTCGCTTCAGTCAGCGCTTTTTTGCAGTCCATCATGCCCGCGCCAGTACGCTCGCGCAGTTCTTTTACCAATGCAGCGGTAATGTCAGCCATTCCAGAATCCTCGGTTCGTGCCCCGGTACGTTTGCACCCGCAGACACTTATTTGCGGAAAATTTACTCTGTCCCGCTGTCCCAAAGGGAGCGTGACAGACTTAGATAAAATAAAGGGGCCAGCAATGGCCCCTTACAGATCACATCTGAATACTAAGGGCTCTTATGCAGAGCAAACCTTATTAAGCGTTTTCTAAAGACGCTTCTTCAGCTTGCTCAGCCAGGTCCTGAGAACGGCCTTCGCGAACGGTGGTCGCAACGGCATTCAGGTACAGGTTTACAGCACGGATCGCATCGTCGTTACCTGGGATAACGAAATCAACGCCGTCTGGATCTGAGTTGGTATCAACGATAGCAAATACCGGGATACCCAGGTTGTTTGCTTCTTTGATTGCGATGTGTTCGTGGTCAGCATCAACAACAAACAGCGCGTCTGGCAGACCGCCCATATCTTTGATACCGCCCAGGCTGTTTTCCAGCTTGGCCAGCTCACGCGCACGCATCAGCGCTTCTTTTTTGGTCAGCTTGTCGAAAGTACCATCCTGAGACTGAGTCTCGAGATCTTTCAGGCGCTTGATTGACTGACGCACGGTTTTCCAGTTAGTCAGCATGCCACCCAACCAGCGGTGGTTTACGAAGAACTGGTCGCAGCTCAGTGCAGACTCTTTTACCGCTTCAGCAGCAGCGCGCTTGGTACCTACGATCAGGATCTTACCTTTACGGGAAGCGATCTTGTTCAGTTCAGCCAGAGCTTCGTTGAACATAGGGACAGTTTTTTCCAGGTTGATGATGTGAACCTTGTTACGAGCACCAAAGATGAATGGCTTCATTTTTGGGTTCCAGTAACGGGTCTGGTGACCGAAGTGAACACCAGCCTGGAGCATGTCGCGCATGGAAACAGTTGCCATGATAACCTCTAAAGTTTGATTGGGGTTGGGCCTCCATGTATCCCATACGACCGACCTCTTTCAAGGCACCCCGGCGTATGTGTCGATACATGTGTGTTTTATTACACATAATGAGAGTTATGCGTTTCCTGCTGACCGAAACGGCCATACAGAGAATCGTCGGCGCGCTTTATACCATAACCACGCCCTGGACGCCAATAAATGATCGCTGACCGCGGCCAGCGTGTTCTCTATTTGGCAGCCCTTTTGCTGACTGCTAACATGACAGCACAGAGTTCATTATTGTCGAAAATTTCGACAAATGCGGATTAATTTAATGGCAATTTCAATTAAAACCCCTGAAGAAATCGAAAAAATGCGCGTTGCTGGCCGTCTGGCTGCCGAGGTGCTGGAGATGATCGAGCCCCATGTTCAACCGGGTGTCACCACCGGTGAACTGGACCGCATCTGCCACGACTACATCACGCAGCACCAGCAGGCGGTTTCTGCCTGTCTGGGCTACCACGGCTTTCCGAAATCGGTCTGCATTTCGGTCAATGAAGTGGTCTGTCACGGTATCCCCAGTGATGACCGCCAGTTAAAAGATGGCGACATCATCAATATTGATGTCACCGTGATTAAAGATGCGTACCACGGCGACACCTCTAAGATGTTTATCGTCGGCAAGCCAACCATTCAGGGCGAGCGTCTGTGCCGCGTCACTCAGGAGAGTCTCTATCTTTCGTTGCGTCTGATTAAGCCAGGCATCCGTCTGCGTGAGCTGGGCCGCGCGATTCAGAAATATGTTGAGGCAAATGACTTCTCGGTAGTGCGTGAGTATTGCGGTCACGGCATCGGCAAGGGCTTCCATGAAGAACCACAGGTGCTGCATTACGATGCGGACGATGGCGGCGTGGTGCTGCAGGCGGGCATGACCTTTACCGTAGAACCGATGGTCAATGCGGGCGATTACCGCATCCGCACCATGAAAGATGGCTGGACGGTAAAAACCAAAGATCGCAGCTTGTCCGCGCAGTATGAGCATACTATTGTGGTGACGGAAAACGGTTGTGAGATCTTAACCCTGCGCAAAGATGACACCCTGCCTGCGGTGCTGGTTGCTGAAGGGTAATTCCCCTATTACAGAATCAAGCCGGCACTATGCCGGCTTTTTTTTGGCTGAAGAAGAGAAGAGCTGCATGAGCGTGAGCCTGTCGGAAGAGGTACAAAACGGTCTGGTCGATTCCCCGGCCGAATGGGATGACGATCAGCTCACCCGCGACATCCTGAAACAGCGGCTGGAGCAGTTTCATCTGTATCTGTCCGCCGCGTTCGACGCCGGTGAACCGGTCGAGCCGCTGATTGATGCCCGCACGCTGTTTATCGATCGCCTGCTGCGTCGCCTGTGGCGCTTCTTTGGCTTTGATCCGATGAGCGATATCGCCCTGGTGGCCGTCGGCGGTTATGGCCGTGCCGAACTGCATCCGCTGTCAGACATCGACGTGCTGATCCTCAGCCGTCAGCCGCTGGATGACCAGGCGGCACAGCGCACCAGCGCGTTGCTGACCCTGATGTGGGATCTGAAGCTGGAAGTCGGCCACAGCGTGCGCACCCTGGAAGAGTGTCTGCTGGAAGGCTTATCGGATCTGACCGTGGCTACCAACCTGATTGAATCACGGATGCTGACCGGTGACGTGGCGCTGTTCCTTGAGCTGCAGAAAAATGTCTTCAGCGACGGGTTCTGGCCCTCGTCATCCTTTTTCGCCGCCAAAATCGAAGAACAGCAGGAGCGCCACAAGCGCTATCACGGCACCAGCTATAACCTTGAACCAGACATTAAAAGCAGTCCTGGTGGCCTGCGCGATATCCACACCCTGCAATGGGTGGCGCGCCGCCATTTTGGTGCCACCACGCTGGATGAGATGGTCGGCTTCGGTTTCCTCACCGAAGTGGAGCGCAGCGAACTGAACGAGTGCCAGGCGTTTCTCTGGCGCATCCGCTTCGCCCTGCACCTCTCCCTGCCCCGCTACGACAACCGACTGCTGTTCGATCGCCAGCTCAGCGTGGCGCAACGCCTGAACTATCAGGGCGAAGGCAACGAGCCGGTTGAGCGGATGATGAAAGATTTTTACCGGGTGACGCGCCGGATCGGCGAACTGAACCAGATGCTGCTGCAGCTGTTCGATGAAGCGATACTGGCGCTGCCGACCAGCGAAAAGCCCTGCCCGATTGACGATGACTTTCAGCTGCGCGGCAACCTGATTGATCTGCGCGATGCCACCCTGTTCAGGCGCGAACCGCAGGCGATTCTGCGCATGTTCTACGTCATGGTGCGCAACGACGCCATTAAAGGCATCTACTCCACCACTCTGCGTCATTTGCGCCATGCGCGCCGCCATCTGAAACAGCCACTGTGCCAGATCCCGGAGGCGCGTCGCATCTTTATGTCTATTCTGCGTCACCCTGGTGCCGTCAGCCGGGCGCTGGTGCCAATGCATCGTCACAGTGTGTTATGGGCTTATACGCCGCTGTGGGGTCATATTGTCGGCCAGATGCAGTTCGACCTGTTCCACGCCTATACCGTTGATGAGCACACCATTCGCGTGCTGCAGAAGCTGGAAAGTTTCGCCAGCGAAACCACCCGACCGCAACATCCGCTGTGCGTTGAGCTCTGGCCGCGTCTGCCACAGCAGGAGCTGTTGCTGATGGCTGCGCTGCTGCATGACATCGCCAAAGGGCGCGGCGGCGATCACTCGATTCTCGGCGCCCAGGATGCGCTCGACTTCGCTGAAATGCACGGCCTGAACTCGCGTGAAACCCAGCTGGTCGCCTGGCTGGTGCGTCATCATCTGCTGATGTCGGTCACCGCGCAGCGCCGCGATATTCAGGACCCGACGGTGATTCAGCAGTTCGCCGAGGTCATGCAGAATGAAAACCGGCTACGCTATCTGGTCTGCCTGACTGTGGCGGATATCTGTGCCACCAACGAAAGCCTGTGGAACAGCTGGAAGCAGAGCCTGTTGCGCGAACTGTTTTTCGCCACCGAGAAACAGCTGCGGCGCGGCATGGAGAACAGCCCGGACCTGCGCGAACGGGTACGCCACCATCGTCTGCAGGCGCTGGCGCTGCTGCGGATGGACAATATCGATGAAGAGCGGTTGCACCAAATCTGGAACCGCTGCCGCGCCGACTACTTCCTGCGGCATACGCCGAATCAGATCGCCTGGCATGCCCGGCATCTGATGGGTCATGATCTGACAAAACCACTGGTGCTGGTCAGCCCGCAGGCCACGCGCGGCGGCACCGAAATCTTTATCTGGAGTCCGGATCGGCCACACCTGTTTGCCGCAGTAGCGGGCGAACTGGATCGCCGCAACCTCAGCGTGCACGATGCGCAAATCTTTACCAGCCGCGACGGCATGGCGATGGATACCTTTATTGTGCTGGAGCCCGATGGCAGCCCGCTGTCGCCGGACCGCCATCCGATGATTATTCAGGCGCTGGAACAGGCGATTACCCAGTCAGACTGGGTGCCGCCGCGAACCCGTCGTCCGTCAGCCAGGCTGAAGCACTTCAGCGTGGATACCGAAGTCAATTTTCTGCCAACCCACACCGACCGCCGTAGCTACCTGGAACTGGTGGCGCTCGATCAGCCCGGCCTGCTGGCGCGGGTCGGTGAAGTGTTTGCCGATCTTGGCGTCTCGCTGCACGGCGCGCGCATCAGCACCATCGGTGAGCGGGTCGAGGATTTGTTTATTCTCGCCAACAGTGAGCGCCAGGCGCTGAATGAGGAAATGCGCAAAGCGTTGCAACAACGGTTGACAGAAGCCCTTAATCCAAACGATAAAGTGTGACCAAAGTCGATTTGTGAACCTTAAACTTTTTACTGGTGTCGGGGAATTGCCCGGCGCTGCACATGACAGATCAGGAAAAAATATGCAACAGTTACAGAGCGTTATTGAATCCGCCTTCGAACGTCGTGCTGATATCACCCCAGCCAGCGTCGACAACGAAACCCGTGATGCCATCACCCAGGTGATCTCTCTGCTGGACAGCGGTGCACTGCGCGTTTCCGAAAAGATCGACGGCGAGTGGGTAACGCATCAGTGGCTGAAGAAAGCGGTGCTGCTCTCTTTCCGCATCAACGACAACCAGGTGATGGAAGGCGCTGAAACCCGTTTCTACGACAAAGTGCCGATGAAATTTGCGGGCTGGGATGAAGCGCGTTTTAAAGAAGCGGGTTTCCGCGTGGTGCCGCCCGCGGCGGTGCGTCAGGGTGCCTACATCGCCCGCAATACCGTGCTGATGCCTTCTTACGTCAACATTGGCGCGTTTGTGGATGAAGGCACCATGGTAGATACCTGGGCCACCGTCGGCTCCTGTGCGCAGATCGGTAAAAACGTTCATCTCTCTGGCGGCGTGGGTATCGGTGGCGTGCTGGAACCGCTGCAGGCAAACCCGACCATTATCGAAGACAACTGCTTCATTGGCGCACGCTCTGAAATCGTTGAAGGCGTGATTGTTGAAGAAGGTTCAGTCATCTCAATGGGCGTTTACATCGGTCAGAGCACCAAAATCTATGATCGCGAGACCGGTGAAGTGCATTACGGCCGCGTTCCTGCGGGCTCCGTGGTGGTCTCGGGTAACCTGCCGTCTAAAGATGGTAGCTATAGCCTCTACTGTGCCGTGATCGTGAAGAAGGTAGATGCAAAAACGCTCGGTAAAACAGGTATCAACGAGCTGCTGCGCACCATCGACTGATTTATGTGACGGGCTGGAACCGGCCCGTCATCTTTTCTTTACACTTCCCCGACAATATCCTGTTTTGCGCCGCGAATTAACTGGTGCGTTTAGTTTTTATTCAGGTCATAATCCGCGCCAGTTAAATCCCGTCGCGCAATGTTCATCCAGCTTATTTATGTCTACAGTTGTTTAACCTCATGAACACGACTGCGCGCTTCTCACTTTTTGATGGAAAAAACGCTATGTATGACAATCTGAAAAGCTTAGGTATCAGTAACCCGGACGATATTGATCGCTACAGCCTGCGTCAGGAAGCCAATAACGATATTCTTAAAATCTACTTCCGCAAAGACAAAGGAGAGTTTTTCGCCAAAAGCGTAAAATTCAAATATCCGCGTCAGCGCAAAACCGTGGTCGCCGATCACGCCACGCAGGGCTACAAAGAAGTGCAGGAAATCAGTCCGAATCTGCGCTACGTGATTGATGAGCTGGACCAGATTTGCCAGCGCGACCAGGTTGAAGTGGACCTGAAACGTAAAATCCTTGATGACCTGCGTCATCTGGAAAGCGTGGTGTCCCACAAGATTACCGAAATCGAATCTGATCTGGAAAAGCTGACCCGCAACAGTCGTTAATTTTCTGCCAGAGCAGAGATGAAAAAAGGCCAGCACTGCTGGCCTTTGTTTTTTTGCAGCGCCTCTTCTCTCAGCCCTGCTCATCCAGCTGCAGTGCCACGTAGAGCAGCAGCCGATCGTCAAAATGGCCGAGATTCAGCCCGGTTAACTCCGAAATCCGGTTCAGTCGATACTCCAGCGTATTGCGGTGGATAAACAGCGCACGCGCAGTGGCACTCGGCTGCACATTATGCGTAAACCAGGCAATCAGCGTCCGCCGCAGCAAACCGTTGTTATCCATGCTCTTGAGCTTCGCCAGTGGCCGCGCCAGTTCATTGGCCTGCCAGCCGCCGCGCAGGCTGTCGAGCAGCACCGGCAGCACCAGATCCTGATAAAAATAGCTGCGCACGTCCGGCATCCGCTGTTTACCGACCATCATGGTGGTGCGGGCAGTCCGGTAAGAACGCGCAATACTGCCTGGGCCGGTGAAGAAGTTCCCGAGCGCAATCCGCATCCGCAGGTGTCCACTCTCTTTCATCCGCTGTAACAGCTGTTCTACCCGTCGGCGGTGATCCTCCTGATCGTAACGTCCATGCCCATTCAGGGCCGGTTTCAGCACCACCATTTCGGTTAGCGAAACAATGGCGATCAGATTGTCACGCTCTGGCGTGGTCAGCAGCGTTTGAAGCTGCTGCAATTCTGACATCGCGCTATCTACGCCGAGCTGGCCGCTATCGACCTCAACCACGGCAACCACCCGCGGCTGGTTAAGATCGATGCCG
The DNA here is from genome assembly GCF_002095315.1 of Pantoea conspicua. Taxonomy (GTDB): domain Bacteria; phylum Pseudomonadota; class Gammaproteobacteria; order Enterobacterales; family Enterobacteriaceae; genus Pantoea; species Pantoea conspicua. The sequence goes on along the minus strand of NZ_MLFN01000031.1, from coordinate 8,365 downwards.
AGCCGCTGCGCCCATTCGGTCAGCTGGGGCGACAGGGTATCGCTGCGGATCAGGTTCAGCACCAGCTCTTCACGCAGGCGGCTGTCCTGCGCCAGCATATGCAGTAACCGCGCCTGCTCCAGCATCATCTCTGCCGTCATACAGACCAGTTCACCATAATGGCGCAGCGCCAGCGGCTCACCGGTCAGACCGATCACGCCGACAATATCGCCATCAATCCGCAACGGCAGGTTAATACCGGGCCGTACCCCGTGCAGATGTTTCGCCACCGCTTCATCAATATCAACCACCCGTCCCTGAGAGAGCACCAGCAGCGCGCCTTCGTGCAATTCCCCAATCCGCTCACGATCGCCGCTGCCGATAATCCGGCCACGCGCGTCCATCACGTTGACATTGCTGTCAATAATTTTCATGGTGCGCGCCACGATATCCTGCGCCAGCCGGGCATCAAGATGATAGGTAGCCATCCATTACTCCAGAAAAAGAGGGGGAGAAATAGAATACGCATGGAAGGCGGCCAGAACATTGTGCAATTGCACAGAGCCAGCCGGGCATTTAGCGAATTTGCGGTCAGCATCACATTCTGCCCGGTTCCGGATAAGGAAATAAAAAAAGGCGGACCGAAGTCCGCCTGATAGCCTTGCCTTATCACTTACTGCATCAGCAGATAGATGCTGCTGTCGCCGCGCTTGACGTTCAGCGCCAGTACCGACGGTTTAGAATCAAGGATCTTACGCAGTTCGCCCAGGTTGGTCACCGGTTGCTGGTTCACCCCCTGAATCACATCGCCCTTCTTCAGGCCGATACGGGCGGCAGCGCTGCCCGCTTTGACGTTATCCACACGAACGCCTTTATCGCCGACTTCGCTGTTGCTGAGGTCCGCACCTTCAATACCGGTGTAGATAGTGGCGGATTGCACTTTCGCCTGGCTGCTCTGCTGCAACTGAACCGAAACATCCACTGGCTTACCGTCGCGCAGCAGGCCCAGCTTCAGGGTGGTACCGATAGGCAGCGACCCCACTTCAGCGCGCAGCGCCGCAAAGCTGGTCAGCGGTTTGCCGTTCATTGACACCACCACATCGCCCGCTTTGATACCGGCTTTCGCCGCCGCTGAACCTGGCAACACCTGGCTGACAAAAGCACCGCGCTGCGCATCGACTTTCATCGCTTTCGCCAGCTCAGAGTTCAGCTCGGTGCCCATCACGCCCAGTTCACCGCGCTTAACCTGACCAAATTCCACCATCTGCGCAGTCAGGTTTTTCACCATATTACTCGGGATAGCAAAGCCGATACCGATGTTGCCGCCATCCGGTGCCAGAATCGCGGTATTGATACCGATCAGCTCACCGTTAAGGTTAACCAGCGCGCCGCCGGAGTTACCCCGGTTAATCGCCGCATCGGTCTGGATAAAGTTCTCGTAATTTTCCACGTTCAGGCCGCTGCGGCCCAGCGCGGAGACGATGCCCGACGTCACGGTTTCACCCAGTCCATACGGGTTACCGATCGCCACGGTGTAGTCACCCACCCGCAGATTGTCAGAGTCGGCCATTTTCACCGCTGTAAGGTTTTTCGCATCCTGCAACTGAATCAGGCAATATCAGAGCTCGGATCTTTGCCGATCACTTTAGCGTCATAGCGACGGCCATCACTCAGCTGAACCTGAATTTTAGTGGCGTTATTCACCACATGGTTGTTGGTAACCACATAGCCTTTTTCAGCGTTGATCACCACACCCGATCCCAGCGCACGGAATTTCTCCTGCTGCGTATTCGGGCCAGGCGCGCCGCCTTCCGCACCGTCGCCGCTCTGGCACATCGGTGAACTCTGGAACGGTGAACCATCCTGGCAGAAAGGCGAATTATCGCCAAAGAATTGCTGGAACTGCTGCGGCATACGCGGCGTTTTCACCGTGGTGGTGCCTTCCACGCTAATACTGACCACTGAAGGCATCACCTTCTCCAGCATCGGTGCCAGACTTGGCAGTTGCTGACTATCAGAAGAGGCGGTTTGCGCAGCAGAAACGGTTACGGGCGCCAGTGCCATACTCAGGCTCAGGGCCAGCGCACTTAACATTAAGCTCTTTTTTTTCATTTTTTGGTTTCTCTTGAGGATAACTGTCCAGACCATTGCTGTGGTCGATGAGTGAGATAATTGTTTTAGCGCGAAGTTCCTTTTAAAGTTTCAACCAAAGGTAAAAATTTATTCGCGTCCTTTACAATTGGCGATTATTCGACGGCCATTAACCGCCGGTACTCATCCCAGGCGTAGAGATCGGTCATCCCGCTAATATAATCCTGAATCAGGCGAAAACGATAATAACGTTCCCACAACAGTCGCTCATATTTATGCTCTACCACCAGCGTACGCATTTTATGCAGATAGGCTTTACGATGTTTGCCGGAAAGTTTATGGAACAGCCGGGTCTCTATCGGATGCTTCCGCAAAAAGTCCTCATTTATCAGGGTAGTAAAGGCTTCATAATTGAGGCGCATCAGCGGTTGATAAATTTCCAGCAATCCCTTAATCACCCGATAGCCCTGTAATTCCAGCTGTTCCACTTCGGAATGATTAAATACCTGCTGGCGCGCAACCGTTTTGAATAACTGCAGCAGACGGCCCTCTTCGCCATCATCTTCCAGCAGCGCATGATTGAAGTGACCGTCGAATATCGCGGGCAGATTATCAACAAATCGCTTCACTGCATAGGCCACTAACACACTCTGAACATTTACGCGTAATGACATAAAAAATTGATCGCTGCGGCTACGACGTTTTTTACTGCAGGCTTCACGCCAGGCTTCGCCGATAGTGCGGCTGAATGCGTCATTATTTTTAACAGGACCCCAGGCTTTATTTAGAAATTCATACAAACTTTCAACATTAAATATATCTTTTTCTACAGCGTCGTCCAAATCGGCAATACAATAGGAGATGTCATCGGCCGCTTCCATTATATAGGTCAGCGGAAAGCGGTGATGTTCTGCCATATTGGTTGCGGCGCGCAGATCACTTATATAGTCCTGCTCAGAAAGATAAAAGCCCGGTTTCTTCATTAATGCGCTGAATTCGGCAGGCTTCTCGCCCTGCCACCAGGCTGGCGCGGTATATTTGAGAATACAGGCCACCTGCGAATAGCTGAGATTGAGTTGCAACAGGGTGTGGACCATCCGTATCGCCTGTGCATTGCCTTCGAAATGACATAAGTCCTGACGGATCATGGCGTTTAACTGGTCGAATGCGCGTCGTTGCGTCTCGCCTTCCACGCCCGCCACCAGCGGATCGACCAGCTCAGCGGGAAGATTATCCTCAAACCAGTCGTTGATCGCCGCCTCACCGAAATGACCAAACGGCGGATTACCGACGTCATGCAGCAGGCACGCCATCTCGATCAGGCTTTCAAATGCGCCTTCCAGCTCGTCCAGCCCATACTGCGCCAGCCCGCCCTGCATTTTCAGGGTCTGCAGGATCTCCTTGGTGATGTAACGACCGGTCTGCTGCACTTCCAGCGAGTGGGTCAGCCGTGAGCGCACCGCGGCGTTACGCTCAAGCGGAAAGACCTGAGTTTTCTGCTGCAAGCGGCGGATGGCAGCGGAATTAATGATCCGTCCGCGGTCGCTCTCAAAATGGCGGGTAATGTAATATTCCCCCTCCGGATCTTTTCGACTGGTATAAGGGCGTGAGAAGCTGATCTTCTTCCTGAAATTGATCGCTGACATTGATTACCCCTTATTTTTTCGTGAATTAATCCCCTGTTAGCCATGCTAGACTATGCCCTAAATTTCGACCTTTTACATTAGCGGGACTCACTATGAAAGCAGGCATTATTGGTGCGATGGAGCAGGAAGTTACCCTGCTGCGCGACAAAATCGAAAACCGTCAAACTTTATCGCTGGCTGGCTGTGAAATTTATACCGGCACCCTGAACGGCGTTGAGGTTGCACTGCTGAAATCGGGCATTGGTAAAACCTCCGCCGCGCTGGGTACCACCCTGCTGCTGCAGCTGTGTAAGCCAGACGTGGTGATCAATACCGGTTCTGCCGGTGGCTTAGCCTCTTCGCTGAGCGTGGGCGATATTGTGGTATCAGAAGAAGTGCGTTATCACGATGCTGATGTCACCGCCTTTGGTTATGAACCCGGCCAGATGGCCGGCTGCCCGGCAGCCTTTGTCGCTGACAGTGATCTGATTGCGGCCGCTGAAGCCTGCATTCAGCAACGCGATCTCAATGCGGTACGTGGCCTGGTGGTCAGCGGTGACGCCTTTATCAACGGTGCCGGCCCGCTGGAACGCATTCGTCAGCAGTTCCCGCAGGCGATCGCCGTAGAAATGGAAGCCGCGGCCATCGGTCATGTCTGTCACCAGTTCCAGGTGCCTTTTGTGGTGGTTCGCGCCATCTCTGACGTGGCTGACCAGGCTTCGCATCTGAGCTTTGATGAATTCCTCAGCGTTGCGGCTAAGCAGTCGTCGCTGATGGTGGAGAACCTGCTGGCGCGCCTGGCGCGTGGCTAAATCGCTACTGCTCTGCTGGCTGCTGCTAATCAGCGGCAGCCTGCTGGCTTCCCCTCCGCGTGTTATCACTCTCGCTCCCCATCTGACTGAACTCGCCTTCGCCGCCGGGATTACCCCCATTGCGGTCAGCGCCTGGTCTGACTATCCACCCCAGGCGAAACCGATTGAACAGGTTGCCAACTGGCAGGGAATTAACCTCGAACGTATTCTGCAACTGAAGCCGGATCTGATTTTAGCCTGGCGTGGCGGCAACCCGCAGCGACAAATCGACCAGCTGCAGCAGCTCGGGTTGAAAATAGAATGGATCGATCCGGTTACGCTGGATCAGCTGATTGCGACGCTGGAAAAGCTGGCGCAGTGGAGCCCGCATCCTGAACAGGCAGTGAAAGCCGCGCAGCAACTGCGACAGCAGGAGGGCGGGCTGCGTCAGCGCTACGCTCACCTGCCGGTGGTGCCGCTGTTTTTACAGTTTGGTCAGCAGCCGCTGTTTACCGCCGCCAAATCGACCTTACAGAACGAGATTATTGAACTCTGCAGTGGCCGGAATATCTTTGCTGACAGCCGTGTCAGCTGGCCGCAGGTCAGCCGCGAACAGGTGCTGATGCGGCATCCGCAGGCGATTGTGATCGGTGGTACTGCCCGCCAGGCTGAGAACGTCCGGACGTTCTGGCAGCCGCAGCTCAGTGTACCGGTGATCGCGATTAATGATGACTGGCTCAGCCGCCCTGGCCCGCGCCTGTTGCTGGCGGCACAACAGCTGTGTGTCGCCCTGCATCCTGCACAATAATTCGACCAATCGGTTAAAGAAACAGCCTTTTTTGCCGTTAATCAAGATATGAGACGCGCGCGCCACGTATGCTCGCCGTCCTTTTTAGCGCTTAGCGCTTTTTGTACAACACCAGGAACTTTACATGACCAGAGCACTGCTACTGGCGATGGGGCTGCTGATCCCGGCGTACACGCTGGCGGAATCGGTGACCGGCTCTATTGGCGTCAGACTTGTGATCTTTTCACGCTGTGAAATTCAGCGTTCTGAAGCGCGGTCTGTGCCGCAGATCGACTGCGGCAGACAGGCGAGCGCGCAACCGCGGGTGACGCGCAGCGTCATACAGTCAGAGGGGAGTGAGAGACGAAACCATCAGCTGGTAACGATAGAGTGGTAAGCGAGGCCGTCAGGAAGACGGCCTGCATTATCAGATACTGAACGAAGAACCACAGCCGCAGGTGGTTTTGGCATTCGGGTTAGTGACGATAAAACGTGAGCCTTCCAGCCCTTCGGTGTAGTCCACCGAGCCGCCCACCAGATATTGCAGGCTCATCGGATCGACTACCAGCGAAACGCCCTGTTTCTCGATAGTCATATCGCCGTCGTTCATCTGGTCATCAAAAGTAAAACCATACTGGAAGCCGCTGCAACCTCCGCCGGTGATATAAACGCGTAATTTCAGCGCCGGGTTCTCTTCGTCGGCAATCAGGTTCTTCACCTTGGTGGCTGCTGCGTCGGTAAACTGCAACGGCAGTGCTGCTACATCATCACTCATGTTTTACTCCGCTAAACGTCCAGGTCAGAAAACGACCTTAATCCTGCTATTATCTGCCAGCACCTCTGCGCAATCAAGCTCTGCCCTTCGCACTCTGTGCCGCATTCACTATGGTTAAGTAGTGCGGCTGGTGAAACCGGCTTTCGTCTGCTGCGCCTCTTCCGTAGAATGGCGCGATATTTTTATGAACCGCTGGAGCCGAAAATGAGTAAGTCCGAACAACTGTTTGCCGAGGCACAACGCCTGATTCCGGGTGGCGTCAACTCGCCGGTGCGCGCATTTACCGGTGTGGGCGGCGTTCCGCTGTTTATTGAACACGCCAATGGTGCCTATCTGTATGACGCCGATGGCAAAGCCTATATCGATTATGTCGGATCATGGGGTCCGATGGTGCTGGGACACAACAACGCCGGGATCCGCAACGCGGTGATTGAAGCCGCTGAGCGTGGCCTGAGCTTTGGCGCACCAACCGAAATGGAAGTCACCATGGCACAGCTGGTGTGCGAACTGGTGCCGAGCATGGAGATGGTGCGCATGGTTAACTCCGGCACCGAAGCCACCATGAGCGCCATTCGCCTGGCGCGTGGCTTTACCGGCCGCGATAAAATCATCAAATTCGAAGGCTGCTATCACGGCCACGCCGATCATCTGCTGGTCAAAGCGGGATCGGGTGCATTAACCCTGGGTCAGCCTAATTCACCTGGCGTACCGGCCGATTTCGCGAAGCACACCCTGACCTGCACCTATAACGATCTGGATTCGGTCCGCGCCGCTTTTGAACAGTATCCCGCAGCGATCGCGGCGATCATCGTCGAGCCGGTCGCCGGCAACATGAACTGCATTCCGCCGCAGCCAGACTTCCTGCCCGGCCTGCGGGCGCTGTGTGATGAGTTCGGCGCGCTGTTAATCATTGATGAAGTGATGACTGGTTTCCGCGTGGCGCTGGGCGGCGCGCAGGAGTATTACAACGTCCGTCCTGATCTGACCTGCCTTGGAAAGATTATCGGTGGCGGTATGCCGGTTGGCGCGTTTGGCGGCCGTCGTGAGGTGATGGCGGCGCTGGCCCCGACCGGTCCGGTCTATCAGGCGGGCACACTGTCGGGCAACCCGATCGCGATGGCAGCTGGTTACGCCTGTCTGACCCAGATTGCGCAGCCGGGCACCCATCAGACGCTGGATGCACTGACCCGCAAGCTGGCGACCGGCCTGCGTGACGCGGCGCAGCAGCAAAACATTCCGCTGGTGGTTAACCACGTCGGCGGCATGTTTGGCCTGTTCTTCACCGATGCTGACAGCGTGACCTGTTACGCCGACGTGACCCGCTGTGATGTTGAGCGTTTCAAAACCTTCTTCCATCTGATGCTGGATGAAGGCGTCTACTTTGCGCCGTCAGCTTTTGAGGCGGGCTTTATGTCGCTGGCACACAGTGAGGAAGATATTCAGCGTACCATCGACGCCGCGCGTCGCTGCTTCGCGAAACTGTAACAGCCAGTAATAGCAATCGCAGACCGGCAAACGCCGGTCTTTTTTTAGCCTGAACGCCGCAGCAGCCAGATAAAGTAGGGTGCGCCTAAAAAAGTTGCCATCAGCCCGGCAGGGATTTGATCCGGAAACGCCAGCATCCGCCCACACCAGTCCGCCAGCACCATCAATCCCGCCCCAAGCAAGCCTGACAGCAGCAGCTGCGGTAACGCTCGACGGAAGCCCAGCATCCGGGCCATATGCGGGGCCATCAATCCGACAAAGCTCAGCGGTCCGATAGTCAATGTGGCGCTGGCAGTCAGCGCAGCCGCCAGCATCAACAGGCTGAACCGGGCCGGGGTTAATGCCATGCCAGCCGAACGTGCCGTGGCGCTACCGAGCGGCAGCAGCGTCAGCCAGCGGCTGGCCAGCGGGGCCAGCGCCACCAGCAGCAGCGCGCAGAGCGCGCCCTGTATCGCCTGACTGCTGCTGATGTTATAGGTGGAGCCGGAAATCCAGCTCAGCAGGCCGCCCATGCGCGGATCGCCACTGGCCAGCAGCAACATCAGCAGCGTGACAAAGGCGCTGTTAAGCGCCATCCCCGCCAGCAGCATCCGCTCCGGTGAAAAACCGCCTCGGCTGGCGACCAGCATAATCACCATCAGGGTCAGTGCCGCGCCGATCGCGCCAGCGGGCAGCAGCCACATCAGCGCATCGCCCGGCACGAAGAACATCATCAGCACCACACCACAGGCAGCGCCGGAACTGATACCGAGCACTTCCGGGCTGGCCATCGGATTACCGGTCAGACGCTGGATCAGACTGCCCGCCACGCCGAGCATCAGTCCGGTCACCA
>NZ_MLFN01000030.1 GCF_002095315.1 Pantoea conspicua | reverse complement strand
TTTTTTTAACTGTTTTGCCTGGTGCGAAGAGAGGGACTTGAACCCTCACGTCCGTTAAGACACTAACACCTGAAGCTAGCGCGTCTACCAATTCCGCCACCTTCGCGTATCCCAGCAAAATCTGGGGTGGCTAATGGGACTCGAACCCACGACAACTGGAATCACAATCCAGGGCTCTACCAACTGAGCTATAGCCACCACAATACTTAATGTTACAAGTTTAAAACCTGCAGCATCTTAATCTTTACTGCCTACTAACGCGGTAAATCAAACCACCGAAGCTCATGCGCACAAACGATATGGCGCGCCCGACAGGATTCGAACCTGAGACCTCTGCCTCCGGAGGGCAGCGCTCTATCCAGCTGAGCTACGGGCGCGTAGCGCCGTTGCGGATGTGCATACTAGAGATAAGCGCCCATCGTGTCTAGTGCTTTTTCAATAAAAAAACGCGTTTGATTACGCTTTGTGCATTTCGTCGACAAATAGTGCACTTCTCCCGCCGTAACGGGTAAAAACGCGGCATTAATCAGCAATATCAGAGATCGCCCCGCCAGTGATAGCGCAAATATTTCAGCAGTTTTAATTGCCGCCGCAGGCGACTCGGTTGCCTGATCAGCCGGTAGAGCCACTCCAGTCCGAGCCGCTGCCAGATTTTAGGTGCACGCTTCACATGACCGGTGAAAACATCGTAGGTGCCACCAACGCCCATATAGAGTGCATCAGGCCAGTGAGCACGGCACGCCAGCATCAGCAGCTCCTGACGAGGAGAGCCCAGCGCCACCGTCACCAACTTCGCGCCGCTGGCCGCCACGCGGGCAAACAGCGCATCCTGATCGGCCGGGGGAAAATAGCCATCCTGCGCCCCGACAATGTTCACATTCCACTGACGACGTAATTTATCGCAGGTTTCATCCAGCACCGCCTGACGCCCGCCGATCAGAAACACCGGCGTGCCTTCGCGTCCGGCACGCTCCATCAGCGCTTCCCATAAGTCTGCGCCCGCAATGCGCTGCACTGATGCCTGTGGGTATTTTTTTCGAATCGAACGGACGATGCTGATGCCGTCCGGGTAAGCGAACTCCGCCTGCGCTAACAGGTTACGCAATCCCTCATCCTGTTCAGCAGTCAGAATCTTTTCTGCGTTAATGGCAACCAGCATGCCACTGCGCACGCCCTGTGGCGGCATTAAAAAATCCACCGCTGACGGCATACTGTCGAAGCCATACAAGGTGACGCCGCGAATCAGGTACTGCGGCGAGTCAGGTAACTTTGTCATATCTTCCGTCAATCCCAGAGGTTAATCAGGAGGGGCTAGGCAACACCCGCCTGCTGCGGTCGCGAATTAAACCGGCGCGATCCAATAACCAGAATAGTAATTTAGCCAGGCCCAGACAGGCGGCAAAAATAATCGCGAAAAACACCACGCGTGAGCCAAACGCATCCAGCCCTTCACGTGCCAGCACGATCATATTGAACACCGCACCAAAACAGAAACTTTGCAGGATCGCCCCGCTGTAGCGATTGGTTTCCTGGCAGCCGCGCGCATAAAGCGCATCAAAGGCTTTAATAATCATCCCCACCGCTACCGCGCCAACAGGAATCGCCCAGACGCCACCCATCACCACCAGCGAACCGATCAACGTCGGTGAAATGGCCAGTCCTGAATGGTTGTTCAGCACTTCCCAGGTGAAGTAATTTGCGCTGTTCAGCACCGCCAGCGGACGATCCGGCCACAGCCAGCTGGGGATAAAGACATAAAAGTCACGCCACAGCGGCGCCAGCCCCTGAAACTCAATACGGGCATAGTTATCCAGCAGTAACGCCAGATTCTCCCACGGCGAGAAAGTATCACGCGTCAGGTAAAGGAAGGTGTAAAACGCTTCATCCCCCATGACGTCGAGGTTATAACGGCGCAGCGCCAGCCAGAACATGCCTGCAATCGCCATGACGCCCGCAGTCGCCAGCATCCACAGGGTAATCCAGCCGCGGGTAATACCAATAAACAGAAACAGGGCGAAGGCGATAATAATATTGGCACGGGTCCCGCCGACCAGTGCATAGGTCAGCAGACCAAAAGCGACCGTCACCACCAGAAACAGCAGCCAGTTGCGCTGCGTCGGACGCAAAAAATAGGGGATCAGCATCGCCGGAATAAAGAAATAGAAGAAGCGTTTAAGCGCCACGCCTGAAACTTCACTGGAAAAAATCTGGTTATAGGCGGTCAGGCGGAACAGCAGAAACCCGTTGTGGATGAAAAACACCGTCACGGTACCCAGCGCTACCAGCGCCAGGATCACACAGGTCAGATGGGTTTCGACCCGATTCATCTGCAGCCAGGGTTTAGAGGGCGGAGCATTAGCGGGCCTCAGCCGTACCTTATAACTGACATAGTAGACGGCATAAAAACCTGTGGCCGACAGCAGTGCCTCCAGCAGCGAGGACACCGGCACGACCCCGACATTGAAGCGGAACACCAGTATGCTGGTGAGCGGAAAACCAAAATAGAAGGTCAGTAAAAACAGCAGAGTAAAGAACAGGTGAAAGTTAAAACGCACCCGCTTAAACTCCCGCCAGGTCAGGGTCAGAATAAAACCCAGCGACAGCAGATAAACCATCAGCAGACCGCTAAACTGCATAAGGCTCATGACAACTCCCCTTCGCTGAGGCGTAATGCGTTGCGCCATCCCGCCAGATAGCCGGGGGCAAAAAAGGCGATAGCCTGCTTATCGCAGCCAGCCAGCTGACGGCGCGCCTCGGCAACGACCGCTGGCGTCAGGGCATCTTCACTGAACAGCACCGGCAGCTGCTGCTCCGCCACATCCCGCCAGAATGGATTTTTACGACTCAGAACAAACGGCACGCTGGCCTGAATCAACAGGCATAAGGTCCCGATGCCTTGCTGGCGTTCAAACATAAAATAGCCGACATGACAGCGCGCCAGCAGCGCTAAATAGTCATCAAACGCCATTTTTTCAGTGATCAGGTTCACCTGACCCTGCGGAAACAACGCCTCAGCCGCTGCCTGCACCTGACTGATATAAGCCTGATTGTTCGGCGGATAACCCAGCGGCACCTCGATGCGCACCTGGTCGCCAAACTGCGCGCGAATCGCCTTCAATCCATCAATGTGCCGGTTGCTGGGATCGCCTGAATTTCCCAGCAACAGAGTAAACGTCGGATCGGGCGCAGAGTGAACCGCGACGTCCGGCATGCGGGTCGGGAAATAGAGCAATGCGCCCGGTACCCGACGATGGCGCTGCTGGTAATGATGCAGATCGCCACGGGTGGCAAAAACCTGCGCCACCCGTCCCTGCGCCATCCGGCGCAGAAAATAGAACAGGCGAAACTTCAGGCTGCGTGAATCTTCATACAGATCGGCGCCCCAGACGTGCCAGAACAGCTGGGAACGCTGCAGCTTACCGCTGAGTAGCGCCAGCCAGATCCAGGGATTGAACTGGCCGTGGCAGAAAAAGCGTTGCTGACGATTGCTGGCCCGCTGCAATACCGCCTGCGCCAGCGCCTTTTTACTGGTAAAGCACTCAATCTGTAAGGCACCGAACGGCGCTACGCTCTCAGGCTGCTGCGTCACCACCATAAAGTGGCGAGGTGTGGCCACAGGCTGTTCAACGCTCAGTACGTCGTTGAAAAAGCGCAGCACCGTAAGGTTGTGGTGGGGAATATCTGATCCCAGAACGTGAATTAAAGTCATTTTTTCCGGCAATAAATCAAAAAGGCGCCACAACACAGGGCGAAGTAAGCCATATAGGTAAACATGTAGGCCTGCGCCGCGCCCGTTGCGCCATGTAACGGGATCAGCCAGCGTGAGAACAGCGTCAGCAACACAAACTGGCTGATCTCAGTCAGAACATAAAAACGCAGCGAGGCTTTGGCGATAACCAGATATCCGAAAACGTAGGCGCCCACTTTAAAAACATCGCCGCACAGTTGCCAGATAAACAGATCGCGCATGCCGCGGAACGCATCGGAAAACAGCAGGCTGATGGCAACATCACGCAGGATCCAGACGCCAAAACTGGCCACCGCTACCGCCGGCAGCACAAAGCGCAGAGCACGCCCGATTTCCAGCGCGATATCGCGTTTGTTATCCAGTCGCGCCAGGGTCGGCAGCAGCCAGACGCTGAAAGTCGCGGTGATAAATTGCAGGTAGGCATCAGAGATGCTGGTCACGCCCTGCCACAGACCGACCTGCGCCCAGCCCTGCTGCTGCGCCAGCAGGTTACGCATCATCACCCAGGCCACCGGCAGCGTTACGGTGGTAATCAGCGCCATCAGGGTATATTTGGTCAGGTTACGGGCCAGTTCAGGCTGCCATTGCGGACGCAGCCAGCTGAGCGGCAAGGGGATGCGGCGTTTCAGCAGCGCCATCGCCGGTAACAGCAATAACGCTGGCACCAGCGCCAGCCCGATCAACGCACCCTGATAACCGCCAAACCACCAGCACAGCAGATAACCGGCGACCCCAATCAGGCTGCCGAGAATCAGCGCCAGCGCATTACCCCGCGCATCACGATAGCCTTTCAGCAATGCCAGACTAAAGTTCGCCCAGGCAATGCCAAGCTGAAGAAACGCCACCACACGAATGACGTTCTGATAGCGATCGTGACCAAACAGCGCATGGCTGATCGGCCCAGCCGCCAGCAGGAACAGCAATGCCAGTACGCCGGAAAAGCCCAGCACCATGGTCGAGGCGGTACCGACCAGCGCCCGCAGTTGCTCAGGCTGCTGCTGATATTGCGCCACATAGCTGGTCACGCCGTTGAAAATGCCAGCCCCTGCCAGCACGCCCAGTACGGTGATCAGCTGACGAAAGTTTCCTGCCTGCCCGACGCCCTCCGGTCCGAAGCTGACCGCCAGCAGTTTGACCACCAGCAGCCCGGCAACAATTTTTACCAGCGTGGACGAGGCAGTCCACACTGAAGCTCTGGCCAGTGACATCAGGAAAAGAAGCTCAGCAGCGAGCTGATAACCGTGCTCTGGTTATTATCCGAAAGGTTGTAAAACAGCGGCAGGCGCAGCAGACGCTCACTTTCCACCGTGGTGAAACGATCGACCCCAGCAAACTGCGAAAAGCGCTGACCGGCGGGTGAACTGTGCAGCGGGATGTAGTGGAACACCGTCAGTATCTCGGCTTCTTTCATCCAGTTAATCAGCGCCTGGCGATCGTCCTGATCGCGTAGTTTGATGTAGAACATATGCGCATTGTGCTCGCAGCTGGCGGGGATTACCGGCAGCTCGATGCGCCCCTGAGCCGCCAGCGGCTGTAGCGCTTCGTAATAACGCTGCCAGAGACGCAGCCGTTGCTGATTAATGCGTTCGGCCGCTTCCAGCTGCGCCCAGAGATAGGCCGCCTGCAGATCGGCCATCAGGTAGCTCGACCCCATATCGCGCCAGGTATATTTATCCACCTGACCGCGAAAGAACTGGCTACGGTTAGTGCCTTTTTCCCGGATGATCTCAGCGCGTTCGACCAGGCTGGCATCATTGATCAGTGTCGCGCCACCTTCGCCGCCGGCGGTGTAGTTTTGGTTTCATGAAAGCTGAAACAGCCGATGTGGCCAATGGTGCCCAGTGCGCGGCCTTTGTAGCGTGACATCACGCCCTGCGCTGCATCTTCTATCACAAACAGTTTATGCTTCGCCGCCAGCGCCATAATGGTGTCCATTTCACAGGCGACGCCCGCATAGTGCACCGGCACGATGGCACGGGTTCTTTCGCTGATGGCCGCTTCGATCAGCGTTTCATCAATGTTCATGGTATCAGGACGCACATCGACAAACACAATGCGGGCGCCGCGCAGTACAAAGGCGTTGGCAGTAGAGACAAAGGTGTAGCTCGGCATAATCACTTCATCGCCGGGCTGCAGATCGATTAACAGCGCCGCCATCTCCAGCGAAGCGGTACAGGAGGGGGTCAGCAGCACTTTTTTGCTGCCAAAGCGCTGCTCCATCCACTGCTGGCAGCGACGGGTAAATCCACCATCTCCGCACAGCTTGCCGCTGTTCATCGCCGATTGCATGTACTCAATTTCGGTGCCCACGACCGGGGGTGCATTAAATGGAATCATGACCTTTCCTGTAGAACCAGTAGGCGGTGCTGTCGATGCGGGCACCGCTGCGTAAATAGAGGCGCATCGCCGTAAGATTGCTGAGCTGAGTGGCGACATGGAGCTGTGCCAGCTTTCGCACCCGCGCCCAGTCCGCTGCCGCCAGCATCAGCCGCTGACCCAGCCCCTGGCCCTGCGCGTCAGGCAGCACCGCCAGCAACCCGATGCGGGCGTCACCGTCCACTTCACGCAACGAGACGAACCCCTGAAGCTGGCCTGTGGCATCCGCAGCCACCAGACATTGGTGATCAAAGGTGCCACGCACCGCGTTTTCAATCCAGCGGGCGTAGAAACGCCCGCTGGCGTCAGGCGCATACCAGGCGCGCGGAAACGACTCTGACTGAACAGCTGTGAGGCCGCCTCACGCAGTGCCGGGATCTGCGCCTCTCGCGCTATGCGAATGCCGCTCTGCCGTTCGGTCTGTTTAATCGTCAGCGTCAGGTCCGCTTCGCCTTCCACCAGCTGGAACCGGTGCTGCTGCAGCGTATCAATCAGTGCGGTCTGGCTGGTGGGCACTTTAATCTGCAATAGCGCGCAGGGATGCTGCAGCGCTGCGTCCAGTGCAGTATCACCGTTAAGATCCAGCCGCACGGTGTCGATACCGAAGAACTGGCTCTCCCAGCTAAGGGGATTAATATTGACGTGGACGGGCATGTAATAAATCCAGCAGGTATTGGCCGTAGCCGGTTTTCGTCAGCGCTTCGCCGGCGGCGCGTAGCTGATCGTCACTCAGCCAGCTGTTACGCCAGGCGATCTCAAATAACAGACAACTCAGATCTTAATTGTGTCGAACAGAGACCTTAATGATCCAGAAAACGTTTCATCGCCAGACGCCTTTGGTATCAACCACCCACTGCTGACGGACTGCGGCGGCATCCACTGCGCGGAAAGCGCGATGGTCGACCAGCATCACCAGAATATCCGCCTGTGCCAGCGCCTGCTCGCTGGAGACCAGCGTGGCTTTGTCATTCAGCGTCTCCGGTATCTGGTCGATGTGTGGTTCAACCACCCAGCTGGTGCCGCTATGCCAGTCCGCAATCAGCCGCGCAACGCCCATTGCCGGGCTTTCGCGCAGGTCATCAATGTCAGGTTTAAAGGCCAGTCCGAAACAGGCAATGGTCAGATCACTGGCACGCTTACCGGTTTGCGTCAGGCTGTCAGCCACCGCCGTTTTGACCTGATCCAGCACCCATTGCGGCTTGGCGTCATTTACTTCGCGTGCCGTCCGAATCAGACGGGCCAGTTCAGGATTCTGCGCCACAATGAACCACGGATCGACGGCGATGCAGTGACCGCCCACACCCGGGCCAGGCTGCAGAATGTTGACGCGCGGATGACGATTGGCCAGCGCAATCAGTTCCCAGACGTTAATCCCCTGATCGGCGCAAATCAGCGACAGCTCATTCGCAAAGGCGATATTAACGTCACGGAAGCTGTTTTCGGTCAGCTTACACATCTCAGCGGTGCGGGCATTGGTTTCCACGCATTCGCCTTTCAAAAATAGCCGATAGAGTTCACTGGCGCGCGCCGAACAGGCTGGCGTCATGCCGCCAATTACCCGATCGTTATTGATCAGTTCCACCATCACTTTGCCCGGCAGCACCCGCTCCGGACAGTAAGCGATATAAATATCGGGCGTCTCACTCTGCTGCGGGAAACGCAGATCGGGACGCGCAGCCGCCAGCCACGCTGCCATCTGCTCGGTTGTGCCGACCGGCGAGGTGGATTCAAGAATCACTAAATCGCCCGGCTTCAGGACCGGCGCGATCGACTCCGCTGCCGCCTTCACGAAGCGCAGATCAGGCTGATAGCCTGCCTGGAACGGCGTTGGCACCGCAATCAGAAACGCGTCAGCGGCTTCCGGCTGGGTCGTTGCCCGCAAATCGCCGCGCGTCACGGCGGCATGTACCACCTGGTCTAAATCGGGTTCCACGATATGAATCGCGCCACGATTAATGGTGTCAACCGCCCGGGCGTTGATATCCACGCCCACCACTTTTTTTCCCTTTGAGGCAAAAACGGCTGCCGTCGGCAGCCCAATGTATCCCAGTCCAATCACGGAAATGGTTTCAAAACTCATAAGTCGGCTCGGTTATCTTTTAAGGCTTGTAAAATACGGCCACAGGCTTTGCCATCGCCATACGGATTATGGGCATGGCTCATCGCCTGCCAGGCGTTATCGTCAGTCAGCAAGGTGCTGACCTCAGCCACGATTCTGGCAACATCCGTGCCCACCAGTTTTACCGTACCGGCATCGACCGCTTCGGGCCGTTCAGTGGTATCACGCATCACCAGCACCGGCTTACCCAGCGATGGCGCTTCCTCCTGAATCCCTCCCGAATCGGTGAGAATCAGCCAGGCGCGGTTCATCAGCCAGACAAAAGGCAGATACTCCTGAGGTTCGATCAGAATGATATTTTCAACGTCGCTGAGTATGCGGTTAACCGGCTCGCTGACGTTGGGGTTCAGGTGCACCGGATAGACGATTTGCGCTTCCGGATGCTGACGCGCAATCTGCGCCAGCGCGCTACAGATTCGCTCAAACCCATCGCCAAAACTTTCACGCCGATGGCCGGTGACCAGCACCAGCTTCTTGCTATCATCCAGGAACGGATAGCAAGCCGCCAGCTGGGCATTCAGATTGGTGTCGTCCAGCACCCGATCGCGCACCCATAACAGCGCATCAATCACCGTGTTGCCAGTCACCACGATGCGCGTATCCGGCAGATTTTCCTGCAGCAGATTCTGACGCGATCGCAACGTAGGGGTGAAATGGAGACGGGCAAGATGGCCGGTGAGTTTGCGGTTTCCCTCTTCCGGCCACGGCGACGCGAGATCGCCGGTGCGCAGTCCGGCTTCAACATGGCCGACCGGGATTTGCTGATAAAACGCCGCCAGGCTGGCTGCTAAGGTGGTGGTGGTGTCGCCATGAACCAGCACAATGTCCGGTTTGAAGTCGAGCAACACGGTCTTCATGCCCTCTAAAATGCGGCAGGTGATTTCGGTCAGCCCCTGCTCTGGGCGCATAATATTGAGGTCGTAGTCCGGCTGCAGCTGAAACAGGCGCAGCACCTGATCGAGCATCTCGCGATGCTGAGCCGTTACGCACAGCCGCGATTCAAAAGCTGGATCCTGCGCCAGCGCCTGAACCAGCGGCGCCATTTTAATGGCTTCAGGACGGGTACCAAATACTGTCAGAACTTTCACACTGTTTCTCTCAATGACGCTGGTCTGGCATCAGACGCGGACGACGTGCCAGCGCGACACCAGCACCCACCAATGCCCCTACGGCACCCCACATAATCATCATGAACAGACGCCGCGGGCTATCACGCGACACCGGCTCTTCCGGGGTACGCAGGTAACGGTAAGTCTGGAACTTACTGTTCAGTGTCGGGCCGGCTACCAGCGTGGTCAGCATGGCTCTGTTCTGATCATAGCTTATATCGAAGTTTGGTCCGGTGGCGCGCAGGGTATCGAGCTGCCCCTGTAAAACCGGCTTGCCCAGCAGAAACAGATCGCTGTCCGCCAGGTTTTCTCCTGCTTCACGCGCCTGTTTTTCATTAATCCCTTGCTGACTGGCGATCTTCAACGCCTGCTCCAAACGATGTTGCTGACGCTGAAACACGGCGTTAGCCACATCTTCCTGCCGTTTGACCTGCGCCTCAAGCTGCGCCGTCCGTGCCTGCCAGGCGCCTTTAAACTCTTCATTCAGATGGCGTGCCGCTCGCTCGCTGGCGTAAGCAATATACTGACGCAGCAGGTTATTAGCATCGCTGGCAGTTTCCGCCTTAAGGCGGACATTGTCCGGCAGGTTGTGCGCCGCATCGGCTGGCGTGAACACAATATTGCTGATCATATCGTCGAGTAACGCCGCATCATTGTGCGCGTTACCGGTTTTACGACTTTTGTAATAATCGGTTTGCTGCCAGAACTCGCGGCGCGTATCCCACGAGGCGAGTTGCATGGTGAACTCCTGATAGACCTCATCCATCACCGTGGGCGAGGGAGCAGAGAGCGTCAGCGCATTATTGCGTACATCCAGGTTGGCAAGAAACTGCTGCTGTGCATAGTAGGAGCCCAGCATGTTTACCGTCGGGCGATCGGTAACCGCGGTGGTGCTCCAGACCTGCCTCATCAGCAGGGTCACCAGCCAGGCGACCAGCGCAAACAGCAGCGCCAGCCCGACAATCCAGCGCTTGCCTTGCCATAAACGGCAACACAAGCCGCGAATATCCAGTTCGTTGTCCACAATCTCAGCAGGCATGGCAGCGTTATCCTTTATCAGCGCTTAGCGGGGTAAGTTGGTTTTGGCGTTACGGTAATGGTTCAGACGGCGTTTAATCCGCCGGATACGTCGCGCCACGCGCCAGGCATGCTTCAGGCAGTAGCCGTAAACCATGAAGGCCACCAGGAACAGCAGTAGCATGACCCATTCCGGGATGAACGCCAGGTATTCTCCCAATACACCGATACCGGCAAGGATCGCGGCAGCAACGGTAATCAGCACAAAAGCCTGACGCGAACTAAAACCGGCGCGCATGATCAGATGGTGGATATGCTGGCGGTCAGCAGAAAACGGACTCATGCCTTTACGCAGACGGCGGTACATAATCGCTACCATGTCCATTAAAGGAATGGCGATCAGCCAGAGTGCGGTCACAGGAGTGATGGGATGGCTCAGACCCTGCGTCGTTTCCAGCAGAATCCAGATAATGGTGAAGCCGATCATTGTGCTGCCGGCATCGCCCATAAAGACTTTAAAGCGGCGGCCGAGGAAGCCGAGATTAAGCAGGATGTAAGGTAACGTGGCGGCGATCATCGCAAAACACCACATGGCCAGGCTGGTCTGGCCATCAAAATAGAGGATGATGCCCATCGCCGCGAAAGTGACCGAAGAGAGCCCGCCGAGCAGGCCGTCAATGCCATCGACCATATTAAAGGCGTTAATCGCCGCCCAGACGGCGAACAGCGTCAGCACATAGCCAAACGGGCCGACAATCAGTTCAAAGGGGCCAACGATAAACCCAAGACTCAGCAGATAAAGTTTGGCACCTGTCATCATCACCACCGCGACGAGCGCCTGCACCACAGCGCGGATTTTCACGCTGATATCGAAACGATCATCCAGGGCGCCAACCAGCACCAGTACCCCGGCACACCCCAGATAGAGCAGCGCATGTGGCAGATAATAATTGGTTATCGCGAACGTAAAGCAGATACCTGCGAACACAGAAATGCCGCCCACCAACGGAATCGCGCCATGATGGCGTTTACGTGAGTTAGGCTTATCAACCAGACCAATTTTTTTAGCTGCTTTTCGGGCAAAAAAGAGGAAAGCCAGGGAAAAGAGAAAAATTAAACCAAGCTCAGTACTCATAGTGAGTAAATTCACGTTAAACGCTCTCAGATAACATCACGGGCAACAATACGCGAAAAAATGCGTTTATCGCTGCCTCGGATTCCGAATTCTGCATAAAGAGATGCACGAACGGTCATTTATTCGTCATCACTACCACAGTCATTATCAATGCTCCTGCCAGTGTTCAATCCTATAGCTCAGAAATGAAAAACGCCACGTTGAGACGTGGCGTAAGGTCGATTTTCTGCACATTCAGGCTAAAAAAGCCGAATCTGTGGTTCGGCTCTGCAGTATCGGATCAGGAACGCTTCATCATGTCGAAGAATTCGTCGTTGGTTTTGGTCATCGCCAGCTTGTTGATGAGGAACTCCATCGCGTCAATTTCGCCCATTGGGTGAATGATTTTACGCAGGATCCACATCTTCTGCAGCTCTTCCTGAGAGGTGAGCAGCTCTTCTTTACGCGTACCGGAACGGTTGTAATCGATCGCCGGGAAGACGCGTTTTTCAGCGATTTTACGTGAGAGATGCAGTTCCATGTTACCGGTACCTTTAAACTCTTCGTAAATCACCTCATCCATCTTCGAACCGGTATCAACCAGCGCGGTCGCAATGATGGTCAGGCTGCCGCCCTCTTCCACGTTACGCGCTGCGCCGAAGAAACGCTTCGGACGATGCAGGGCGTTGGCATCAACACCACCGGTCAGGACTTTACCTGAAGCCGGAACCACGGTGTTATAAGCACGCGCCAGACGCGTAATAGAGTCGAGCAGGATGATCACATCTTTCTTGTGTTCAACCAGACGCTTGGCCTTTTCGATCACCATTTCAGCAACCTGAACGTGACGCGAAGCAGGTTCATCGAAGGTCGAGGCGATAACTTCACCTTTCACCAGACGCTGCATCTCGGTCACTTCTTCCGGACGTTCGTCGATCAGCAACACCATCAGGGTGCAATCCGGGTAATTATACGCCAGGCTCTGCGCGATATTCTGCAGCAGCATGGTTTTACCGGCTTTTGGCGGTGCCACGATCAGACCACGCTGACCACGACCAATCGGTGACGCCAGATCCAGCACACGTGCCGTCAGATCTTCCGTTGAGCCATTACCCCGCTCCATACGCAGACGTTTATTCGCGTGCAGCGGCGTGAGGTTTTCGAACAGAATCTTATTACGCGCGTTTTCCGGCTTGTCGTAGTTAACTTCGTTAACTTTCAGCAGTGCAAAATAACGTTCACCCTCTTTTGGTGGACGAATTTTGCCAGAGATGGTGTCACCTGTGCGGAGGTTGAAACGGCGGATCTGGCTGGGGGAAACGTAGATATCATCAGGACCGGCGAGGTAGGAGCTGTCTCCGGAACGGAGGAATCCAAATCCATCCTGTAATATCTCCAGCACGCCATCACCAAAGATGTCTTCGCCGCTTTTCGCGTGCTGCTTCAGGATGGAGAAGATAATGTCCTGCTTGCGCATACGAGCCTGGTTTTCCAGTCCCATATTTTCGCCGAGAGTAATCAGCTCAGCAACCGGCGTATTCTTTAATTCGGTAAGATTCATAGTGATGGGTTCTTAAACTCGGGGTAATACTCGAAATGTTTGTCGTGAATGGTATGGCAATTAATCCATGCCGTTAATGGCTCTTTTCGACTCTTCTCGACGATCATCGTCTGGGATGGCGACCTGGAAGCGAGGAGACGGTCGATTGCGATGCCAGAGTTGGAGCTAACCGTCAGATTGCTAAACCGTTCTAACTTTATAAGGTACAGTGCGACAGGGTTTAACAAGGGAAAACTTTAGATGCTAACTACAAGGGTAAGTTCGTAATGCAGTATTGGTAACTTAGCACGCCTCAAAGCGAACGTCCAGCAGCAGGAGATAAATTCACCACTGCCAGACGTTCAGCCCTGAATTACGCCAGATTGGCGTTCAGGAACTCTTTCAGCTGGCCTTTAGACAGCGCGCCCACTTTGGTCGCGGCGACTTCGCCATTTTTAAACAGCAGCAGCGTCGGGATACCACGAATGCCGTATTTCGGTGCCGTGCCTGGGTTATCATCAATATTCAGCTTAGCGATGGTCAGTTTGCCATCATACTCTTCTGCAACTTCATCAAGGATTGGTGCGATCATTTTGCAAGGACCACACCATTCAGCCCAGAAATCTACCAGTGTAACGCCGTCGGCTTTCAGCACGTCGGTGTCGAAACTGTCATCAGTCAGATGAACGATTTTATCGCTGCTCATGTTTTACTCCACAAGATTATGCCTGGCGAATTGGCGTAATATAAACCAATGTAGGTTGACTTTATTTCATCGGATACGCTTTCGTAAAGCGATAGTAAGCTGATATTCTACCACACTATGAGCAAAACACACTTAACTGAACAGAAGTTTTCCGACTTCGCCCTGCACCCAAAAGTCGTTGAAGCCCTTGATAGTAAAGGTTTTCAATACTGCACGCCGATTCAGGCGTTAGCCCTGCCCTTTACGCTTTCCGGGCGTGATGTTGCAGGCCAGGCGCAAACCGGTACCGGCAAAACGATGGCGTTTCTGACGTCAACGTTTCATCATCTTCTCTCTCATCCTGCGCCTGAAGGTCGTCAGGTTAACCAGCCACGAGCATTAATTCTCGCGCCAACGCGTGAACTTGCCGTGCAGATTCATGCCGATGCAGAACCGTTAACCGCCTCAACCGGTCTGAAACTGGGCCTCGCCTACGGCGGTGATGGCTACGATAAACAGCTGAAAGTGCTGGAGCAAGGCGTCGATATTCTGGTCGGGACCACTGGCCGACTGATCGATTACGCGAAGCAAAACCACGTTAACCTCGGTGCCATTCAGGTGATGGTGCTGGACGAAGCCGACCGCATGTTCGATCTCGGCTTTATTAAAGACATTCGCTGGCTGTTCCGCCGGATGCCGGCAGCGACCCAGCGTCTCAGCATGCTGTTCTCCGCCACGCTCTCTTATCGGGTGCGCGAACTGGCGTTTGAGCACATGAACAGTGCTGAATATGTTGAAGTGGAACCGGAACAGAAAACCGGCCACCGCATTCAGGAAGAGCTTTTCTATCCGTCTAACGAAGAGAAAATGCGCCTGCTGCAAACGTTGCTGGAAGAAGAGTGGCCGGATCGCGCCATTGTGTTCGCCAACACCAAGCACCGTTGCGAAGATATCTGGGGCCATCTGGCTGCGGATGGTCATCGTGTCGGCCTGCTGACCGGCGATGTCGCCCAGAAGAAGCGCCTGCGCATTCTTGATGACTTCACCAAAGGGGATGTGGATATTCTGGTTGCGACTGACGTTGCCGCCCGGGGCCTGCATATTCCTGCCGTGACGCATGTGTTTAACTACGATCTGCCGGATGATTGCGAAGATTACGTCCACCGTATCGGTCGTACCGGTCGTGCGGGCGCCAGCGGACACTCCATCAGCCTGGCCTGTGAAGAGTATGCGCTGAACCTGCCAGCGATTGAAGAGTACATCGGTCACAGCATTCCGGTCAGCAAGTACAATAGCGATGCATTACTGACTGACCTGCCGCCGCCTAAGCGTCTGGCGCGTAGTCGTACCGGCAACGGTCCACGTCGCGGAGGCAACAACGCTAACCGTCGCGGTGCGCCACGCAACAACAACCGTAAACGTTCGGGTTAAGCTCACCATGCTAAGCGCATCGTCACTTTATGCTGCGATTGATTTAGGTTCTAACAGCTTTCATATGTTGGTGGTGCGCGAGGTGTCTGGCACTATTCAGACCATCGCGAAAATTAAGCGCAAGGTACGCCTTGCTGCCGGTCTGGATAAAAGCAACCATTTGTCAGCTGAGGCGATGACGCGCGGCTGGCAATGCCTCAAACTGTTCTCTGAGCAACTGCAGGACATCCCTCTTGATCAGATCCGCGTGGTGGCAACCGCCACGCTGCGTCTGGCAGCGAATGCGCAGGAATTTCTCGATACGGCGCAACAGATACTCGGCTGTACCATCAACGTGATCAGCGGTGAGGAAGAGGCTCGCCTGATTTATCAGGGCGTGGCGCACACCACCGGCGGTTCCGATCAGCGCCTTGTGGTCGATATCGGCGGCGGCAGCACTGAACTGGCGACCGGTGATGGTTCGCATGCTACCGTATTATTCAGCCTGTCGATGGGCTGCGTGACCTGGCTGGAGCGCTTCTTTAGCGATCGTCATCTGGCGAAGGAGAACTTTGACCAGGCGGAACAGGCGGCACGGGAGATGATCCAGCCGATTGCCGCGCAACTGCGCCAGCAGGGCTGGCAAGCCTGTGTCGGCGCGTCTGGCACGGTGCAGGCGCTACAGGAGATCATGGTGGCGCAGGGTATGGATGAACGCATTACCCTGAATAAACTGCAGCAGCTGAAACAGCGCGCTATTCAGTGCGGCAAGCTGGAAGAGTTGGAAATCGAAGGATTGACGCTGGAACGGGCGCTGGTGTTTCCCAGTGGCCTGTCGATTCTGATCGCCATCTTTCAGGAACTCAGTATTGATAGCATGACGCTGGCGGGCGGCGCGCTGCGTGAAGGGCTGGTTTACGGCATGCTGCACCTGCCGATCGACCGCGATATCCGCACCCGCACGCTGCAGAATGTGCAGCGTCGTTTTAGCATCGACGTTGAGCAAGCCAATCGGGTACGTCAGCTGGCAGAACGTTTTTTTCGTCAGGTCTCTACCCTGTGGAAGCTGGATCAGCGCTGCCGTGACTTGCTGCTCAGCGCCTGCGCCATTCATGAGATTGGCCTGAGCGTCGACTTCCGTCATGCGCCGCAGCACGCCGCCTATCTGGTCCGTCACCTCGATCTGCCCGGCTTTACCCCGGCCCAGAAGAAGTTACTGGCCTGTCTGCTGCAGAATCAGAGCGGCAGTATCGACCTGGCGTTGCTGACGCAGCAGAACGCCCTGCCGCCGCGCCTGGCGGAACGGATGTGTCGTCTGATGCGTCTGGCGATCATCTTCTCCAGCCGCCGTCGCGACGATACCCTGCCCGCGGTCCGGCTGCAGGCTGACGATGACGCGCTGCATCTGACCTTACCTGATGGCTGGCTGGAGGCGCATCCGCTGCGCACCGAACTGCTGGAGCAGGAAAGCCATTATCAGTCCTATGTGCACTGGTTACTGACCCTGTCGTAACCGGCGCCCGTTAAGCCAGTCTGAGGCGAACCGTCGTCGCCTCATCACGTCTTCCGCCGGCTTAGCCTTTCTTCGCCTTATCCAGCATCGCGCGCAGGCCCGCAACCCGACTCTGCCCGGTTTTCATCCGCTCTTCGGCACTCACTACTTTACGCTCCGTTTCCCACTGCAGATCGTCCTGCGGCAGTTCCAGCAGAAAACGACTCGGCTCCGGCCTCACCAGTTCGCCATACTGCCGACGTTCGCGACAGAGGGTA
Organism: Pantoea conspicua; assembly: GCF_002095315.1. Taxonomy (GTDB): domain Bacteria; phylum Pseudomonadota; class Gammaproteobacteria; order Enterobacterales; family Enterobacteriaceae; genus Pantoea; species Pantoea conspicua. The sequence goes on along the minus strand of NZ_MLFN01000030.1, from coordinate 29,543 downwards.
AAGGTCAGCTCTTTTTGCGCCCGCGTGATGCCGACGTAAGCAAGACGCCGCTCTTCTTCGATATTATTCTCATCAATGCTGCTCTGATGCGGCAACAGTCCCTCTTCCATTCCCACCAGAAACACATAGGGGAACTCCAGGCCTTTAGACGCATGCAGGGTCATTAACTGCACCTGATCAAGCTCTTCATCGTTTTCTCCACGCTCCATCATGTCGCGCAGAGTAAAGCGCGTGACCACCTGTGCCAGGGTCATCGGCTCATCCAGATCGCTGCCCTCCAGCATTTCCGTCATCCACTGAAACAGCGTGTTGACGTTCTTCATCCGCATCTCTGCCGCTTTCGGACTGCCCGAGGTCTCGAACAACCAGCTTTCGTAGTCGATTCCACGAATCAGGTCGCGTACTGCATTCACCGGCTCGCGTTCGGTCAGCTGGATAATTTCGTTCAGCCAGTGGGTGAAGCGTTGCAGATGTTCCAGTCCGCGTCCGCCCAGCGTCTGACCCAGACCGACATCAAAGCTGGCGTTGAACAGGCTCTTGTTGCGCAGGTTGGCCCATTCGCCCAGCTTTTGCAGCGTCGCCGGGCCAATCTCGCGGCGGGGCGTATTCACGATGCGCAAAAAGGCGCTGTCATCGTCAGGATTGGTCAGCACACGCAGATACGCCAGCAGATCTTTGATCTCCGGGCGTGAGAAGAACGAGGTGCCACCCGAGATGCGATAGGGAATACGGTTCTGCATCAGAAACTTTTCAAACACCCGCGACTGATGGTTGCCCCGGTAGAGAATGGCGTAGTCTTTATACTGCGTCTTGTTGATGAAGTGGTGGGCAATCAGTTCGCCGGTCACCCGCTCCGCCTCGTGCTCTTCACTGTTGGCAGTGACCACCTTCAGTTCGCTGCCCAGACCCAGTTCTGAGAACAACCGTTTTTCAAACACGTGCGGATTATTGGCGATCAGGATATTCGCCGCTTTCAGGATACGTTGGGAGGAACGGTAATTCTGCTCCAGTTTCACCACCTCCAGCGCCGGGAAATCTTCCTTCAGCAGCACCAGATTTTGTGGTCGCGCCCCGCGCCACGAGTAGATCGACTGATCATCATCGCCCACCACGGTAAAGCGCGCCCGCGCCCCAACCAGCAGCTTCACCAGCTCGTACTGACTGGTGTTGGTGTCCTGATACTCATCCACCAGCAGATAGCGAATGCGCTGCTGCCAGCGCTCACGTACCTCCTGATTACGCTGCAACAGCAGCGTCGGCAGCAGGATCAGATCGTCAAAATCGAGCACGTTACAGGACTTCAGATGCTGGTCGTAAAGGGCATAACAGTGGGCGAAAATTTTATCGCGCTCTGAACTCGCCCTTGCCGCCGCGTGTGGCGGATCGACCAGATCGTTTTTCCAGTTCGATACGGTAGAGATCAGCTGCTGCAACAGGGTTTTATCCTCTTCCAGCCACTCTTTGGTCAGCTCTTTCAGCAACCCGAGCTGGTCCTGGTCATCAAACAGCGAAAAGTTCGACTTCATGCCGAGCGCCGCCGTTTCACGCTTGATGATTTCCAGCCCCAGGGTATGGAAGGTGGAGATCATCAGGCCGCGCGCCTCTTTGCGGCCCAGCGTCTGTGCCACGCGCTCTTTCATCTCACGTGATGCTTTATTGGTGAAGGTGACTGCGGCGATATGGCGCGCCTGATAGCCACACTCCCGAATCAGATGGGCGATTTTATTGGTGATTACGCGGGTCTTGCCCGATCCCGCGCCCGCCAGCACCAGACAGGGACCGGTAACAAATTCGACGGCGCGTTGTTGGCTGGGGTTTAAACGCATAGGAAAATCGCTCAGTGGAATCAAAAGAAAGGGGTTTATACTGGGCGGCAATTATACACAACCGAGATAGCAACATGGCGAAAACCGCGGCGGCTTTACACATCCTGGTGAAAGAGGAAGCGCTGGCAAAAGAGATTCTGGCGAAACTGGCAAAAGGCGGGAATTTCCAGCAGCTGGCAAAGAAGCACTCAACCTGTCCCTCAGGCCGTAACGGCGGCGATCTGGGGGAGTTTCGCCAGGGACAGATGGTGCCGGCGTTTGATAAGGCTGTCTTTACCTGCCCGCTGTTAACGCCTTACGGGCCGGTAAAGACCGGTTTCGGTTACCACATCATTAAAGTGCTTTACCGCAGCTGATTACTTCTGCTGCTTCATCTGCTGCAATACCGTGCTGCACTGGTTATCCTCGTTATCACTCGGGGAGATCAGTGCCAGCAAGGCTGCCGCCGGACCGACGACGGTACCCAGCGCCACGGCCGCTGCACCGCGAGCCAGCAGTGGTCCGGCTTTCACGCCAGCATCCGGGTTTTTAAAGGTGCCGCGCACATAGAGCGGTGAACGCAGGGTAATAATGCGCACGCCTTTACTCTCCGGATTGACCGAGAGATCCATCCGCTCCGTGGCAAAGTTAGCGTTGCCGGTCACGTTGATCACCGCATTTTCGGTATCAAAGACAAACAGGTTCGGCGTCGCCAGCCCGTTTTGCAGTTTGATATCGGTCGCGGCACAGTTAATCCGCACCTGATCGTCGCCAAACAGTTTGCCCACCACGTAGTTGCCGACGTTCAGTCCGGCAATCTCCATCAGGCTGCGGCTGATCACGCCGTCGTTCATCAGCAGCTTCAGCTGACCGTTACTGGTTGCCAGCAGATCGGCCACCGAATTGCCGGTGCCGGTAAAGCTGGCATCGCCGTTTAACTGACCGAGACTGTTTTGCATCGCCTGGACATTCGGGAATAGCCGACGCAGCTGCAGTTTGCGTACATGAATATCGGCGCGGCCGCGCATCGGCGAGCGATCGCCTTCCAGCCGGATGGTGCTGTTCAGGTTGCCGCCCGCCATGCCAAAACGCAGCGGATCGAGCAGCAGATCGCCGTTTTTCAGCTGCAGATGAGTATAAAGGTCGCTTAACGGCAGCGAATTACTGTGTTCGATACGTTTACCGCTGAACTTCACGTCGGCATCCATCACGTCCCAGTTTTTGGTATCGAACTGGTCATGTGGCAATACCCGATCGGTGGGCTGGCTCGATTTCTCACCACGCCGGGCTTTTGCCTGCGCGGTCTTGCCGCTGCCTTTGCCGGAATCAACGCCAATCAGCGGCCCCAGATCCGCCATCCGCAGCTGGTCTGAAGTCAGTTCACCGGTGAGTCTCGGCCGCGGTTTGCCCTGGCTATAAATTAGCGAGCCATGAATATCGCTGTCACCAATGTGGCCGTTGAATTTTTCATAGCGGTAGACCGCGCCTTTTTCACCATTGAATTTCGCAATCAGGTGACCGTCAGTTTCATACGGCGGCGTGTCAGGCAATAACACGCCGGTCAGCCCATACAGATTCGCCAGCGTGTCACCCGAGAAGCGCAACCGTACGTTCAGTCCGCCGAGGTTCATTGGGTCCTGAATTCCGCCGGTCACCTGGACGCGCGTGGTGCCATTACGCAGGTCAGCCTGCACCGGGAAAGGCGTGTTCTGGCTGCGCAGCGACAGCATCCCGCCGATCTTGCCCTGACCACTGAGTTTCTCTTCGTTATAGGTGCCGTTCGCCTGCCAGCCAAAGACAAAATCGCCCGCGCCCTGCTGCTTATCATCCCCGCCAGCGATCTGCGCGTAGGGCACCGGTTTACCCAGCGGATTAACCTGTACCGTTACATCGGCGTGGTTAATGGCATCGCGGTAGCGGATTTGTCCCTGATCGAACAGGATGTTATCGAGACGGAATGACCAGGCCGAAGGCGGCGCATTCTGATCTTTGCTGTCGCTGTTGGCGAGGTTAAAGGTCCAGTTATTTTTCTTATCGGCGGTCTGAATCAGACGCGCATCGGGTCGCTGCAACTTAATCCACGGAATGAACAGCTCTTTATGCAGCAGCGACAGCGGTGCCAGCGTGGCATCGACCCGTTGCAGATGCACCATAGTCACATCGGGAATATCGGGTGGATTACCCAGCATGATATCTTCCGCGTGCAGCTGCGGCCACGGTATCCAGCGTCGCCAGCCCGGCTCCTGCGGATTGCGCGCCCAGTCAACGCCCAAATCGCCGCGTATCGCAAAGGGTCGATTGAGTTCGGTCGATACTTTCTGATTGATGGTGGGTTTCAGGCGGTTCCAGTCAAAGGTGGCGATCACCACGACGATGACCACGATTAACAACAGCAGAATTCCCACTACCCAACTGATTATTTTCCCGGTACGCGACATTGCGCTTTCTCCTTGCACGTTCACTGTCTCCGTTAAAGATAGTCGAGACCGTGAACAACGGCGTCAGGGAAGCTGGATAGTGAGATGATTCAATTCAGAAAAGGGGAGCGGGCACGAAAAGAAATAGCCTTGTGCGGCGATGGCGGGTGAACGTCTGACCTGCTGCCACTCCTCTTCCGTCTCCACGCCTTCGACAATGACGCCATTACAGTAACGGTTGATCAACCCCAGCAGCATCGGGAACAGGCTGCGTCCTTCGTCGGAATTGCGCAGCAGGATAAACAGTTCGCGCGACAGTTTAATGTAATCATATTTCAGTTCGGTCAGCGCCGAGAAATTGGCCATGCCAGAGCCAAAATCATCCAGCCACAGCGGACCAAGCTCCGGCATCTGCGCGACCATCTCTTCCTGTGGCAGCGCATGGTGCTCGGTCAGCTCAAAGCGTACCCAGGGCAGGCGGGCAATCAGGCCGCGGATCGCCGGATGATGCTGAAGCGCTAACAGAGACGGACCATCAATATTGACCGAGGCGACTACCGCATTCTGCTCAAAAAAAGGCGTCCACTGGGTTAACTGTTCGAGTTGTTCATGCACTACATGCAGCCGCTGGGAAATATCCAGCCCGGCAAAATAGGCTTCTGGCGACAGCTTTTTTTCGGGTGCCGACGGATGCGTAATCGCCGTCAGCAGCTCGATTGCCAGCAACCGTCCCGTCACCTGATAGATCGGCTGGAAGCGATAGCATCGTTGGCACTGGTGCCAGAAGTGGGGTGTTGCCGGTTGAGCGTTGAGGTCAGTTGAAGAGGGTAGCCATTGACGAATACTTTCCATCACCATGGTTTTTTCCTGGTTGGTAACGAGCGCTCAAAATTGGCGACTCAACGGTGATTATCGACCATGCCTGTGATCGCTTGATGAAATGTCCAGCCACATCAAAACGGGAAGTTTAACAACCTTTATGCGGGCACAATCGCCAAAACAAGCCGAAATAGCGCGCTTTAACTGCCAGATCGGTGCTATTTGTCACCTTAAGTTAAATTAAAACACTGTTTTAAAAACATTGACGTCTGCCATACCAGACGCGAGACTAGAACGATATTTCACTACAGGTCTAAAACCATGACGCAGAAAAAAATTGCCATTATTGGTGAATGCATGATTGAGCTGTCCGAAAAAGGTGAGAACATTAAACGCGGTTTTGGCGGCGATACGCTGAATACCGCGGTCTACATCGCCCGCCAGGTGGATCAGCAGCAGCTTCGGGTCGATTATGTTACCGCGCTGGGTGTTGACTCGTTCAGCGATCAGATGATCGCCGCCTGGCAACAGGAAAAGGTTAATACCGATCTGATCCAGCGTCTCGACAACAAAATGCCTGGCCTGTATGTGATTGAAACCGACGCTGAGGGTGAGCGCACCTTCTGGTACTGGCGCAGCGATGCCGCAGCCCGTTACTGGCTCGATAGCCCTCAGTCGGAAGCGATCTGTCAGCAGCTGGCGCACTATGACTATCTCTATCTGAGCGGGATCAGCCTGGCCATTTTAGCCCCAGCCAGCCGCGATAAACTGATGCAGCTGCTGGAACGCTGTCGCGCCAATGGCGGTAAGGTGATATTTGATAACAACTATCGTCCGCGCTTATGGGCCGATCAGGCCAGCGCCCAGGCCGCTTACCGCGCCATGCTTAACTGCACCGACATCGCTTTTCTGACGCTGGATGATGAACATCTGCTGTGGGGCGAACAGCCGCTGGAGACGGTGATTGCGCGCACGCGTCAGGCCGGTGCCAGCGAAATTGTGATCAAACGCGGCGCAGAATCCTGCCTGGTTGCTATCGGCGACGCCCCCCTGATTGATGTGCCAGCGGTCCGTCTGGCAAAAGAGAAGATCATCGACACCACCGCCGCTGGCGACTCGTTCAGTGCCGGTTATCTGGCACGCCGTCTGACCGGAGCTTCAGCGGAAGCGGCGGCACAGCGCGGTCACCTCACCGCCAGCACGGTGATTCAGCATCGCGGCGCGATTATCCCGGCCGGGGCGATGCCCGACTAAACGATGGCTGCGGGCCGGTTATTACGACCACCGATAACCTGCCCGACGCATTATTCCTTCTTAACAGCCCGCAGCGAAATATCCGGTAAATTTACGCTAACAAAGCGGGCTGTACCGGGCATTTACCTTAAGCGGATTAATCATCATTAATCGCCAGTCCCTCACCGGTAGCGTCTCCAGATCATCTTATAAATTATGTTTTAAAATTAGCGAGTTACTCTCAAAATCCTGCCACCAGGCATAGTCCGAATCTGGTCATTTTTGCCGTTTTCGGATGGACGCCCGCCGAAAAAAAGACCATCTTTTAATCAACAACAGCAGGATGCTGTGCTCTCCGGCCGCGAAAAAACAATTAAAACACCTCCTCGCATCAGGACATGTTATGCACACAGAAATTATTAATATCTGGCCTCACGGTGATGCGCCAGGCGCCAGCGATTCACGCGCGCAGCCACAAATCATCGATATGGCGAAACAGTATGAGCCTTACGATCGGGCCGCCACCGGCGTACGTTGCCCGGAAATGGCGATCTGGCATCCGGTAGAGTCGAATGGCATCACCCTGCTGGTCGCGCCAGGCGGCGGTTATCATCGCGTGATGATCGATCGCGAAGGGAGCGCACTCGCTACCTTCTTCACCTCAATGGGCTACACCCTGGCGGTGATGACCTATCGGCTGCCTTATGATGGTCATCACGAAGGAGCGGATGCGCCGCTGGCCGATGCCCAGCGCGCGGTGCGGGTGCTGCGTGAACGGGCGCAGCGCGGTCTGAACGGCAAATATATGGTGATGATGGGTTTTTCAGCCGGTGGTCACGTCGCCGCCAGCCTGGGTACACGTTTCGCCGAGAAGCTCTACCCGGTGCAGGATGGGGCAGAAAACTTCTCGCCGCGTCCGGATGCGATGGTGCTGGTCTATCCGGTAATCAGCATGCGTGACGGTATGGCGCATGAAGGTTCACGCACCCGATTGCTCGGCGCGTGGCCGGATCAAAAAACCATTGAAGCCTATTCACTGGAAACACGGGTACATCCGCTGGTGCCACCCACGTTGTTGATTCACGCTGCCGACGACGAATCGGTTTCGGTGAACCATAGCATGGCGTTTTTCGGCGCGTTACGGCAGCACAATGTCCCGGCAGAAGTGCATTTCTATCAGAAGGGCGGCCACGGATTTGGTATCCGCGGTGTGGCAGATTTGCCCCTCGCCAGCTGGCCGATGTTAGTGACCGAGTGGCTCAGGGCTAAAACCTGATTAAGCGGCCGGCGGCTGGATGTCGCTGGCGCTGCTATCCGGCTGGCTGGCATCGTTGCTGGTCGCCGGAGCCGCAGGCGGTGCCATCACCTTTTCCCACTCACTTTGCAGGCTTTTGACATTGGTTTCCGCTTCGCCCTCCGGCTGAATCAGCACCATCATCAACTCCTGGCTCAGCTGCTGACGCAGCTCCTGATTCAGCTGCTCGCGAGTCAGACCGGCGAGAAAGGTCTGGCGCAGTTTCTGATACTGCTCCGGCGCAATATCCACCACCGAGTTCTGCTGCGAGCGCAGTCGCTGGCTCATCAACACGTCGGTATCGGTGCGGGCATAGGTGGTGAACAGCTTATTCAGCTCCAGCAGCTTCTGCGCCATCAGCGCATCAAACTCCTCCTGCGGTATACCTTTATCGCGTACCGTCGCCAGTTCACGCGCCACCAGATTCATGTTCTGCGTCAGCGTATCATTGCGCGCATCCAGATTGATTGAGCACTGCGCACGCTGGTAGAGCACGCGACAGTCAAAACCGACCTGCACGCCCTGCGCTTTGCTGTCGCTCAGCGTACGCTGGACATGCCAGAACAGCGCTTCACGCGCCAGATCACCCTGCCAGTAACGCTGCAGATTCTGCGAGTCGCGGATGGGTTGCCACGGCGTATCCCACACCAGCGACAGACGATCCTGGGTCATTTTGCCGTTAACCAGATTAACCGGTTCGTGCGGCAGCGGTGATAGGGTTGGCAGCGGCGCAGGGGTGTCACGCTTGCCGGTTAGCGGCGAAAACGCTTTGTTAATCTGCTCGGAGAGACTACGGCTATCAACGTTGCCCACTACATACAGGGTCATCGCGTCAGGCGTATACCACTGGCGGTAAAAATTATTCAGCTGGGTTAAATCGACCGGCGCGCGCGGCTGCGTAGCGGGATCGTGCGCCAGTAGTGCCGAGCCTTTCAGACGATAGCGCCACCAGACATCCTGGGTATCTTTCGGCCAGGTAGCGACCGGATCGGACGCGGTCAGGGCGGTGTTCACCACCTGCCTGGTAATCGCCATGTTGCCTGCGGTGGCCGCCAGCCAGCTCAGGGCTTCTTTCAGCAGTTCGGGGCGATTGTTTGGCAGGCTGAGGTTGTATTGAGTGAAGTCATAGGAGGCGATAACGGGTGGCAGCGGATGCTGAGGGTCCATAGCCTGTTGCCATAAAGCCCGCTGCTGGTTGGTGTCGAGCGCGGTGTTATGCACCATCGCCAGACGTGGCAGCAGATGGCTGAAGCCCGCCTGTTGCGCACTCTCGACCAGCGAGCCCGTATTCACCACCATACGCAGTTCGATACGGTCACTGGGACGTTGCGGTGTGGCCAGTAACTGCCAGTTAAATCCGTTATCCAGCTTGCCTTCCTGCCAGGCCGGATCCGGTTGCAGCGTTTCTGCCTGGAGACCATAGCTGGTCGCTGCCAGCACTAATCCACCAACCAAAAGCCGAATTCTGGTGCCCTGCATGTGAACCCCTACTCAAATAATTCAAATATCGTTATCGCTGGCACGTTTTGCCGCTGTTATTAGCGAACCGGCTGGACGCCGAATCGCGCTGTTATCCAATAACAGAGTGTTTGACCACAGGAAGCTCAGGATGTCGCGCAACGAAGTGAAAAACGTCAAAAAAAACAAGTAGGGTTCATTATCCAAATGCCCGCTGTCAGGGCAAGTGACAGCGGGCATTTGTCGGGATTTAAGTGAAAATCAATGATTAAACTGAAGATTCAGATGCTTTTTTCACCTTATTCCGGCCAGCAAGCGTGTCATTCAGCTGTTTTTGATCCAGCTGGTCGACCCATTTTGCCACCACCACGGTCGCCACGCCGTTACCCACCAGATTGGTCAGCGCACGGGCTTCAGACATAAAGCGGTCGATACCCAGAATCAGCGCAAGACCGGCCACCGGCAGATGTCCCACCGCGGAGAGCGTGGCTGCCAGCACGATGAATCCGCTGCCGGTCACCCCGGCGGCCCCTTTTGAGGAGAGCAACAGCACGACCAGCAGCGTGATCTGATGGAAGATATCCATATGCGCGTTGGTGGCCTGGGCGATAAACACCGCCGCCATGGTCAGGTAGATCGAGGTCCCGTCAAGGTTGAAGGAGTAACCGGTCGGTATCACCAGTCCCACCACCGATTTTTGCAGCCCAGCCGCTCCATCTTATCCAGCATACGCGGCAGCGCAGACTCAGAAGAGGAGGTGCCCAGTACGATCAGCAGCTCTTCTTTGATGTAAGCGATAAATTTGAAGATGCTGAAACCGGCAAACAGACGCGCAATCAGCCCCAGTACAATCACCACGAACAGAATACAGGTGATATAGAAGCAGATAATCAGCTGACCCAGCTGCACCAGCGAGCCAACGCCATACTTACCGATGGTGAACGCCATGGCACCAAAGGCCCCGATAGGCGCCAGGCGCATGATCATATTGATGATGCCGAAAATGACTTTCGAGAAATTTTCAATTACGTTGAAAATCAGCGTGCCGGTGTTGCCGAGACGATGCAGCGCAAAACCAAACAGAATGGCGAACAGCAGCACCTGCAGAATGTTACCGCTGGCAAAGGCACCGATCACGCTGTTAGGGATCACGTCCAGCAGGAAGGCCACAACACCCTGCTGTTCCGCCTGCTGGGCATACATTGCCACCGCTTTAGCATCCAGCGTCGCCGGATCGACGTTCATCCCGGCACCCGGTTGCACCACGTTGACCACCACCAGACCGATAATCAGCGCGATGGTACTGACAATTTCAAAATAGAGCAGCGCCACCGCACCGGTGCGGCCAACCGCCTTCATACTTTCCATACCGGCAATGCCGGTTACCACGGTACAGAAAATCACCGGGGCGATAATCATCTTGATCAATTTAACAAAGCCATCTCCCAACGGCTTCATCTGGGTGCCGATTTCCGGATAAAAATGGCCTAACAAAACGCCGATGCCAATCGCCATCAGCACCTGGAAATAGAGGCTTTTAAAAAGTGAGATTTTCATAAACAGGTGTCCACTAACGCCGTGAGGTGATGTTGTCGGATTCGTTATTGTGACTGACGGGCAACCCAGGCGGCGCCTGACAGTAACCCGAAAATAACACTCTGTTTACCTGATTAATACAGGCTGACAAACCAGTGGGAAATGATACCAACGTAATTCTGAACTGAAACGCTTCAGCAAGGGGTTTTGTAACTAAAATTCTCGCAAAATCAATGAATCAGGCAATTAATCCGTCAGTGAAGGTTTTTCAATCCATGCCTGATTGAATCGCGCCACAGGCAGTGCTTCGGCATAGAGATAGCCCTGACCGATGTGGATGCCGCGCGCCAGCAGCCAGTCGCGCTGTTTAGCGGTTTCGACCCCTTCGGCAATCACATCCAGCTGAATAATCTCGGCTATCGCCGCCACGATGCGAACCATAGTGTCATCATCGGGCAGCGCCGCCACAAAGCTGCGGTCTATCTTGAGCTTATTGACCGGCAGGGCTTTTAACTGATGCAGCGAATTGAGATTGGAATAGCCCATGCCAAAATCATCCAGCGCCACCGCGACACCGGTTCGCTGCAACATGCGCAGCAGCGAGATCGCCTGCTCAGCATCACCAATATGGGCGGTTTCCGTCATCTCCAGCACAAAGGTGCCGGGCGCAATCTGATGGCGCGTCAACAGTGCCTGAAGATGGGAGACCATCGCGGTATCCCGTAGCTGAACGGCAGAAATATTGACGCTAAGCGGCAGCATAATGCCCTGTCGCTGCCAGCCTGCCAGAATCCGGCACGCCTCTTCAAACACCCAACGGCCAATTGCGCTAATGACGCCAATCTCCTCCGCGCTGGCGATAAACTCTTCCGTCAGGCCGAAACTGCCATCCGGCTGACGCATACGCAGCAGCGCTTCCGCACCAGCCAGCTCACCGGTTCGCATATCAATCTGCGGTTGCAGGTAGAGGGCGAACTGGTCGTCGTGCAGCCCCTGCAAAATATCGTGTTCCTGGGTCAGGCGTTTCTGTGCCCGCTCGGTTAATGCTGCATCGAAGAACAGAATCTGATTTTTGCCCTGATGACGTGCCGACATCATGGCGGAGGTCGCACGATCCAGCAGCTCATTGGCGGTCAGCGGCTGGTCGTCGCGCAGCGCCAGCCCGATGCTGGCGTTAGGTCGTAACTGCAGCTGATGCAGATTGACCGGCTGGTTAAGCCGTATCATCAGATTGCGCGCCAGCCGCAGCGCGCGGAATGGATTACTGGCACGCTTCATCAGCAGCACAAAATCGCTGGTGCCGGTCTGGGCCAGCAGCGTGTGGTCATCCAGCGTGCTACGAATCTTCTCGACCAGGGTCAGCATCAGCGTGTTGCGCTGCTCATCACTCAGCACGCCGTTGGCTTCCTGCAGGGTCTCAATACGGATCACCATCAGGCCAAGCGGCTGGTCAGGGTTGCACATATACTGATCGACCAGCGCCAGAAACAGCGCCCGGTTAGGCAGATCGGTAACGTCAAAATGGGTGGTCAGCCGGCTCATCTCATCGTGTACTGATTCCAGCACCTGCTGATTGCGGTTGTAACTGCGGATCAGCATGCCAATCTCATCATCGCGGTGGCTCGGCGGCAGCGTCAGTTTGTGGGTCAGAATGGACTGCGGCGGCAGCTCCTGCAGTTCACGCGAGATATTACGCAGCGGATGCACCACCAGCCGGTTAATGCACCAGCTGATCGCCACCGACAGAATCAGCGCCAGCAACAGATAGGTGGTGATCATGGTCGACAGGGTACTAAGGATAAACTGGTAGACGCGGGTCGAATTGGCCTGCAGTACCAGATAGGCCAGTGGTTTCGGCAGGCCGGTGTTTTCGACCGAGTAGAGCGGCAGGGTAATCTGCACCGGTAACTCAAACAGGCGCGCCACCAGCCGCGGCACCGGTTTTTCGTTTTCGAAGTCGGCGTGCAGCGCCTGGAAAGCGTTAGGCAACACCACATCGGCACGCGATAAAATCCCGGCGGGCTTCAGTGAGTGAAGAATACGTTCGGCCTGCGGAATATCGGCTTTCAGTACCGCTTCAGAGAGCGGCTGACGGACGGTATGCGCGATATTCTCCATCTGCTGGGCGTAGTCAATCCTGCGCTGCTGCACAAAATGAAACAGTTGGATGACGATAAAGATACTGATGGTGATAACCGCAACCAGCGAAACCGTCGCCATCTGCTTTATCGTAAGTGACCGGTTTACCCGCAAAAATTCTCTCCCGACTATAAAAAAAGCTCAGATATCAGACAGGAAAATGCGCAGCAAGTATATCTCAACGTCAGTTTTTTTGTCGGCAATAATGCCGGAGCGGGGAGATTCGGACTCTCTGCCCGATAAGCGCGGTTTTTTTCCGCACCGATCGGGCAGGCAATGCAAGGCGCGTTAACGCTTTTCCTGAAACGCCATCCAGGTCAGCAGTTGCAGGCTGGCCGAGAAATAGTTCTGATCCGGTGACAGCCGATCGCTGAGGTAGCCGGTCTCATTCAGCGTCAGGTCACGTACCGCCAGCAAACCGCCCTCAAGGTGATAGGGGGCTGGCGTGTTGGCCAGCACATCAAACCAGGCTGGCGTCATCATCCGGCTGTAGCCCTGCCAGACCTGTTGAAACGGCACCAGCGCCAGACTGTGCGGATCGTACCACCAGATATTCAGCGGCACGCGAATCGCGTCGTAGCTGAAGCGGCTGGAATAACCGATGGCTGGCGCAACCGAGCCATCGGCATTCAGCGCCACCCAGTCCAGCGGCAGACCGCTGTTACCGAAGTGCAGCTTACCCAACAGATCAAGACCATCCTCAATCAGTTTATTCCACACCTGAAGATGGCTGCGCTCGCCAAACTCGCGCCACGCCTGGAACAGGAAGTAAGAGGGATTGAGTACCACATAGCTGCTTTTATTAAAGCCCTGCGCGCCCGGCAACAGCACGGTATGGCCGCCAAACGTCACCACATCCAGCTTAACGATCGCCCGCTGAATGCGGTCAGACGCCTGCTGATAGCTCTCCACCTGCCACTTCTGCGCGGCCCGTTGTAACGCCCATGCCAGCAGCACATCACCATCGGCGGCGTTGTTTTTATCCGCCACCGGATTCGCGCTTCCTGGCGTATAGCGCCAGTAAAAGAGATCGTTTTGCGGATTACCTAACTGGCTGCGCGTCCACTGCCACAGCCGGTCAAAGGTGACGCGATCGTCATTCGCCACCGCCAGCAACATGCCGTAGCCCTGCCCTTCGGTATGGCTGACATTGTTATTCGCGGTATCGATCACCCGCCCTTCTGAGGAGACAAAGCGGCTTTTAAAACTGTCCCAGCCGCTGGCAGCAGCCTGTGTACTGCCGATCAACAGCCCGATACAGCAGATCCATCCCAGCCAGAGTGGCTTAACGTTCATTCATGCATCCTATTGATATCGATAATGCAGCGTGCTGCCATCATGCAGTTCAGGCGTGACCGGCACCGTACTGCTGCCGCCCTGAGCCTGCAACCAACCCGAGAACAGGCCCGCCACCGCTGCGCCAAACGCCGTCTGCCAGTCTGCTGGTGTCGTGATGCTGTCACCCGCCGGTAAGGCGTGATGGCTGATCAGTAGTGCTTTCTCTTCCGGCTGGATCTGCACAAAACCCCAGTTAAAACGCGCCAGTTGCAGATTTATTTCCCGCTCCAGATCCTGCACCGTGCGTGCCTCAGACAGCGGATAGCGGGCCGCCAGTGATTCGCCCATGTTATAAAGAAACGCTTCCGCCTGCTGCTGGCCGCCGTTAGCGACCATGCCTTTAATCATCACACTGACCAGATCAAACCAGCCGGGTGGATGCGGATGCGACACGCCAGAATGCTCATTCATTACTTATCTCCAAACAGATAACGGACATAAAGCTGCGCACTGCTTTCGTTGTAATCGCCAAAGGTGTCGTAGCCCAGCTGACCGCCAATCGTCACCTCTTTATTGAGTTTGTAGTCGGCGCCCGCGTGCAGGTTATAACCGATACCGTTTTTACTGCCGCCGGAGTAGTAGGCACTTTTCACGCTACCCTTGGCCGCCAGCGCTTCCAGCTGTGATTGCAGGCTGGCGTCGTCCGGGAAGTAAGCGCTCTTATCCTGACTGTAGGACTGATAACCCACCGAACCGCCCAGATTCACTTTCAGGTCGTCGTACTGACGTGAGAAGTCGACCGGGAATGAGACTGAAGCATAGTTTTGCGGGCTGAAGTAACCGCCCTGACCGTAACTGAAATAGCTCAGGTTTTTTGAGAAGTCCATCCACGACAGGCTCATCCCCACTTTCAGTTCACGATCATCGGCGTGATACGGACGCACATAGGCGCCCGCAGTCGCCTGCAGATTATTGTTACTGGCGACATTCTCGCCGAGGTAGCTGTAGGCGCCCGCGCCAGCATAGAAACCGGCATCGCCATTGTCGTAACTCAGTAAGGCGTTGGCCCCATTTTTAGTGACGCGTCCCCACCGCTTGCCGCTGGTCTTGTCCTCTGCCCCGACATACGACAGCAGACTGTCGGTAATGGCGCGGCGTTCGCCGGTCAGGATCAGCGTCAGGAAGTCGGTGAGCTTCGGCGACCACTGCACCCCACCCACCAGGGTACTGAGATCCTGCCCCAGCGGCGTACTGCCGAGATCGACTTTGTAGCTGTCGCCCTTCAGCGCCAGGTTGAGCTCCACGCCCGAGGCGGTTTGTGAATCCGTGGTAGCATTCGGTACATCATTGACGGTTGCGCCACCTGCTGCCACCACATTGCCCTGGGTTAAGGCGTTGGTGCCGAAACGACGCCATGCATCGCCTGCCGCGCTGCCGGCCGTCAGTGATACCGGTGTCATGGTAAAATCAAAGCGCGACTCGCCAAACGGCACGGTGGAGAAAGTCAGCGGCGCTTTGGCTTCGGTCAGCTTGCTCAGTCCCGATTCGCCATCACGACCGCGCACCTGCACCATTCCCTGGCTCCAGCTGCCGGTTTTCTCCTGCAGCGAATCCATCATGCTGTCGATCTGGCGCAGGGTCTGCGACGAGGTGGAGACCGTCGCACCCCCTTCTGCCTGTTCAGGGCTGGCCGACGTGCCGGCTGGCGCGGCCTGCCAGGGCAACACGGTGCCATAGCTGGAAGGCGAACGCCCGACCGGTGAGGTGTTGCGGTTGATAAACGGGTTATCCGCCAGCGCCAGCCCGCCGACGGTCGGCAGACTGCCTGGCTGCGCGCCCTGCAGGCCAATCAGCTGTCCGCGCGCCGCGCGCAGATAGCGCATCGCCTCGCTATGCTCGCCATTCGCTTCCGCTACCCGTGCTAACAGCAACAGGCGATCCGGCGTCTGGGTGGCGCTGTTCAGGCCGCGACTCAGCGTGTTGGCGCGCTGCACATTGTTCTGCGCCAGCGCGACGTTGATGGCACCGACGCGCGCATCCTGGGACGGCGTATCCTGCGTCATCAGGTAGTCATACACCACGCCCGCGTCGCGGTTCATTTTGCCGTCCTGATAGAGACGCGCCATGGCGAACATCAGATCGCGGTTCTGCGGATCCTGTTGTAACGCGCCAATCAGCTTGTCGTAGGCCGCCGCGTACTGCCGCTGTTGCCGCAGGCGATCAACTTCGTTGATCAGATAGCCGTTACGTATCGCCGCCAGCTGCGTTGGCGTGCTGCGCGCCTGCAGCTCCGGGCTGCTGAGGAAGCGCTGCGCTTCTGCACTCTGACCCGCCTGATTCAGCACCGCTATCTGCGCCGCATAATCCCCGGCGTTACCCTGCACGCCGCGCTGCATATTGGTGCGTACCACCGAAACGGCAGTGGTGAGATCGCCCGCCTGCGCCAGCTTCTGCGCCAGGTTACCCGCATCAACCGGATTCGCTGGCGGCGTCACTGCCAGCGCTTTCAGGGTGTTGGCAGCAGCAGCATTGGCCCCCTGAGAGAGATACTGGTCAGCGGTGCTCATCTGCAGGTTAAAGTTGACCCGCTGCGCCAGATCGCGCATCTCACGCGTCCGGGCATTGGGCGGAATGCGCGACAGCAGCACGCTGGCCTGCTGCCAGCCGCCGCTTTCGCTGGCATTAAGCGCACCGGCATAAAGCTCACTGGTGCTGGCGCCGCTGCGCATCACCGGCTGCATCACATTGGCAGCCTGTAATGTCTCGCCCTGTTGCCGGTAGAGGCGCGCCAGATCAAGGCGCAGCCAGCCGTCGGTGGGATAACGCTGGATACCCTGCTGCAGCGTCGAGATGGCCGCTGCGTTGTTGCCGGCGGCCAGCTGACGCTTCGCCTGCTGACGCAAAGTATCCGCACCGTTTGCCTGCGGCGTCACGCTCTGACGAACGCTCGCGGGCAATGAACCCAGCAGGGTATTGGCTTCGGCACCGCGATTCTGCTGTCGCAGCACGTAGAACAGACCTTCTTTCGCGCTGCGGTTATTAGCATCAAGCTGCAAAACAGCACGGTAGGTCTGCTCCGCCTGGTCGGGGTGATTACTGCGGCGCTGCACGTCCGCGCGGAACAGGCGGGCGGCAATGCCTTTTTCGCCTTCGGCCTGGATTAACGGTTCGCTTAATGCCAGCGCCTCGGCGCTGTCACCGCTTTTCAGTGCCTGCTGCGCACTGGCCAGCTGCGCATAAAACGGGCATCTGCGGCCTGCTGCTGGCGGGCTGAGCCCTGGTCGCCACCCAGCTGTGCCGCACGCTACAGATAATCGGCCGCCTCCTGATACCGTCCGGCACGCTGAGCGACATAGCCCATCCCCGCCAGCGCATCGGCGTCCTGCGGATTGGCGCTCAATACTTTTTCGAAGCTGGTCTGTGCGCCGCCGACGTCACCGCTGTTGAGCGCGCTGAAACCGGCCCCTTTCTCAGCGCCACCGACGTTTTTACGGAAGTAGTCGATTACTGCAGCATCCTGCGGATGGCGCTGTTGCCAGGTCTGATACAGCGCGGCATCTGAAGGCTGCGGACCGAGCCACAGCAGTGCCTGCCGCAGCGAGCGGTCGGCATCCTGATTGCCGCTTGCCAGCCCGGAAAGCACCTCAATCCCTTCGCGACGGGTCGATTCCTGATAGGTCAGCGCTTTCCCCAGTGCCAGCTGCGCGCCGGTGTCCTGAGGATGCTGTGCGGCGAACTGCCGCAGCGCCTCTACCGCCTGCGGCAGCAGCGTGCGGTCGCCCGCCATAGTGAGATAATATTCGGCGGCAACGCTGGCGGGCGGCTCATTACCGCTAAAGGTATTGCGCCAGGTCTGTAACGCCGCCGGAATATTGCCGCTACGTGCCTGCTGACGCGCCAGCGACAGCTGCGCCTGCGGAATCGTCTGTAGCTGGCGGGCGTTATCCAGCTCGCTCAGATGTGGATCGTCAGGAGAGACTTTGCTCAGACGCTCGCGATACTGTGCGGCAGCGGCATTATCGCCGCCCTGCTGGGCATAAAGCGCCAGCAGATAGAGCGCCTGCGTGTTGTGAGGTTCCACCATCAATACCTTCTGCAGCGACGATATCGCCAGATCGTCATGCGCTTTCTGATGCCAGTACGCCGCCTGGTCGAACAACGCCTGCAACGCCGGGTTGGTGCTTTCCGCCGCCAGCAGCGGCGATGACAACGTCAATGCACTGCTCAGCAGCCATGCATGACGGATTCCGGCACTTAACAGATTTTTTTTCATTATGGTTATCCTTACTTCTTGCCGGAATCACGATCGGGCTTCGGGTTCAGTCGCCGCCACGCATGACGCCTGAGCATCACCCAGACCGCACTGCCCACCAGCGCAGAAAGCAACAGCGCCGCCAGCGCCAGGAACACGGAATGCTGGTTGGCATACCACACCACCATCATGTACCAGGGCATCTCCCCGACCGGAAACTGCGCACCCACGCGGAAGCTGCGAATGCCATTCTCATCGGTAATGATCGCGGTATCGCCACGAATCGCGGCATTGATACGCGCCGAGCTGAGATCGCTGTGTAGCCGCAGCAGCTGATCGTCACTGGTCGCCACCGTCACCACCACCAGCCGATCGCGGTTCCACGGTGAGCGGTAGCTGAGGAAGCCGCGCCACGCTTCGTTAGAGGAGAAGTAGCGATCGGCATCCAGCTGCTGACGACTCCAGTCACCGCTCAGCCAGCCGCGCAGTTTCTCCAGCATATCCGGCTCTTTCACACCAAAGGTGCTGCTGCTGGCGTCATAAGGTGAAGAGGCCAGCAACGCCCGATTAAAATCACTGTTGTCGGTGGTGCTCACCGCCAGCAGATCGTTCTGCTGAAGCCGGGCCAGATGGGTGCCGCCCTGAGGCAGACCAAACAGCACCTGATTCTGCGTCAGCGCCACGCCGGTGGCGTTACCGGCGCGCGCCGCCAGATCCAGCAGCGTCGACAGTTCGGCATCGCTGGGCTTTTCCGGTAGCAACAGCGTGGTCTGGCCGAAATCCGCCAGCCGCGTGAACGGGAATGACGCGCCGACAAAATAAGAGAGGTTCGGCAGCATACTGAAATGGCGGGTGTGGCTCAGATCGATCCACGAATCCTCTTCAATCCGGCTCTTGATGTTGTTGTTCAGCAACACGCCACAGGGTGCATCCGCCCGCGGTTTGATGTTGAAGTAGAGCGCCAGCTGGTTATCGCCATAAATCAGGTAGGGTTCAAGATTGAGCTGATACTGCTCCTGACGCGCATCGCCGCCTAAACGGTGCCAGACATTTTCCAGCAGCCCGACCTTATTAACGGTCAGGTTGCGCAGGAAGGTACCGTTCAGCATGACGTTCAGGAACGAATTTTCTTCATCGATCCAGCTTTCAGACGGGAAGCGATAGTGCAGGTTGACCGGCACGCTATCGCCATCCCACAAAAAGAGATCGGGCGCGGCGCGGAAGTTGACGCGCAGCGCATCGTGCCAGATGCCGCTGCTGGTCAGGCTCTGATCTTTACGCAGCAGTTCACTGAGACGCACCGGGCGATCGGTATTGATCCAGCGCGGCGCATCGTAAGGTTTACGGTTGCCGAGGGTTTGCGGTTTTACCTGCAGCTGGCTCTCGTCAGTGGTCAGCGGCTGCGTGGTCAGTCGGTTCGCCGCCTGACGCAATTCAGCTTCGTCGTTCCCGCTCACCAGCAGCAGTTTATAGACCGGGTTATTCGGGTTATCGACCACCTGTAACATCGGCCCCTGGCTGGCCGGAAAGGTCAGCGTACCGATACGATCGCCCGGATGACCAAACAGAATGCCGTTGGTGTCCGGCAGCTCACCGCGTATGACCGGAAAACGAATGCCGCGGTAGTCACTCTGTATGCCGAGCCAGGAGGCACCAGCGTCGCCGCGCTCACCGCATCCGGCGAGACAGTGCTGGCGAATCCAAAGGTCACGGTCGCGGCGGTCATACGTTGTGGATCGACAAACGGACGCGGAAAATTGCGCAGGCTGGTGCCAATATTCAGCTGCTGGCCCTCAAGGCTCAGCGTGGTTTTCGGCAGGATAGTGACCTGATACTGCTGCGCACTTTCCCGCTCGCACAGCAACTTGTCAGCATCGTTAATTTTGAAGCTGAGGTTGTTGCTGGAGACCACCATCGCCGCCGGAATATCCAGCTGATAATCGCTGACATCGCTGTCACTGGCACCGAGCGGCAGTGTGCCGAGCGGCTGGCCGTTCAGCATCAGCTGCAGCGATGTATTACGTGCCGCCAGCGCCTGTGAGACACGCAACGTCAGGTTGAGACGCGCATTGGTGATCACCTCATCAGCGGGCAGGGTGAAAACGATGCCGGACTGGAGCTGACCGCCGGTCAGGGTGATGCCGCGCGCCTGGCCCATCTGCGCCACCGAAATGGTACTGCTGATTGGCTGGTTAATCGCCGCCGTCATCATCGGTTGCGGCTCTGCCATCGGCTGCGGTTCTGCCCCTGGCGTAACCGCCAGGCCTGGCGCATAAGGCAGCGCGCTGGCGGCCGCTTCCCAGCGCCGGATCGCCGTTATTCAGCCTTGCGGCAGCGGCACGGCAGAGAGCGCACTGCTGTCCTGGGTTACCGTTGTCGTCGCCGACGCGGCGTCAGTCGGGGTCGCGGTCTGTGCCGGCGACGGCTCAGGCTGCGCGGTCAACGGCTGGATAGGGGACGTGGCGTCGCCGGACGACGGCACCACGGGTGCCGCACTGTTCACCGGTGCGGGGTTAAGGGTGTTATCAGCGGATGGCGTTTCGGCCCAGGCTGGTGTCAGCCACAGCGCTGCGGTCAGTGAACTGGCCAGCAGCGTTTGGGTCAGGGTTTTCATACTGCGCCATCCTCTTTCGCCGCCGCGGCAACCGGGTCGACATTTTTACGTTTATCGTGGCGACCTTTCCAGCTCAGCCAGAACAGCTCAAAGACGGTGCGGATAATGGTTCCCAGTGAGATCAGCGGGTTATCCTGCTTATACTCCGGCTGAATCCAGGCATCGGCGCGAGCCAGTACCACCCGCACCAGCTCACGGCGACGTGCCAGGGGCATCGCCTCAAAGCGCAGACGAATGGTCTCCGCATCGCCAGAAATCTTACTGACCGGGATGGTGATCGCGCCCGATTTAAGCAGCAGATCGATCTCTTCAATTTCATCAGATTCATGCCGGTCGTCGGGCGCATCCAGCTGCGCGCCGCCCATCGAGAGATCGCTGGTCAGGGTGCGTGACGAAATCCCGCTGGCGTAATGGATGATTGCCGGGATCTGCACCTCAATACGGATGGTTTTACGCACCTGTTTGGTTTCGCGCGCCACGGCAATCGCCGCCATCAGAATAATCAGGCTGAAAATGGCCCATCCGACGTTCAGGGCAATGACATAAGGGTCGACGCCAAAATAGTCATGCATTACCGCCCGCACCACGCCCGCCACAATGCCGATGCCCAGCAACAGCGCCACAATGACGTGTGGACGCACGATGTGGAAGTCAAAGAAACCCTGGTCCAGCACGCCGCCTTTATCGGTCACGTTAAATTTGCCGTGCTTCGGCGACAACAGCGTCAGAATGGTCGGGATCACCAGGTGGAAACACATCACCGTCTCGTAAATCTCACCCCAGAAGGTATAGCGGAAACGGCCATTCATCCGCGAGTTGACGTAGAGCGACATCACCAGATGCGGCAGCACGTAAGCAAAAATCAGCGACGCGGAGGAGTGAATGATATTGAGATTAAACAGCAGATAGGCCAGCGGTGCGGTCAGGAAGGCGACACGCGGCAGACCAAACTGAAAATGCAGCATGGCGTTGAGATAGCACAAGCGCTGCTGCCACTTCAGTCCACGGCCAAACAGTGGATTATCGACGCGAAAAATCTGCGTCATACCGCGCGCCCAGCGGGTACGCTGAATAATGTGCAGACCGAGACGCTCGGTGGCCAGACCGGCCGCCAGCGGAATCGACAGAAACGCCGATCCCCAGCCCAGCCGCTGCATTTTCAGCGCGGTATGTGCATCTTCGGTCACCGTCTCCACCGCAAAACCGCCAATCTGTTCCAGCGCCGAACGGCGAATCACCGCACAGGAGCCGCAGAAGAAGGTGGCATTCCAGTTGTCGTTGCCCTGCTGAACCGGGCCGTAAAACAGAGAACCTTCATTCGGGATGCTGCGCGCGGCACGCAGGTTACGCTCAAACGGATCGGGCGAGTAGAAGTAGTGCGGGGTTTGCAGCAACGCCAGTTTCGGATCTTTCAGGAACGGGCCTACCGTCGCCTGCAGGAAGGTTCGGGTCGCCACATGGTCGCAGTCAAAAATACAAATCAGCTCACCCCTGGTGATTTTCATTGCATGATTCAGGTTACCGGCTTTGGCATGATTGTTGTCGTCACGGGTGATGTAGCCAACGCCCACATCGGCGGCGAAGCGCGCAAACTCGCTGCGCTTGCCGTCATCCAGCAGATAGACTTTCAGTTTGTCACGCGGGTAATCGATACACTGCGCGGCCAGCACGGTGTCGCGCGCCACGTCGAGGCTCTCATTATAAGAAGGCACATAAATATCGACCGTTGGCCACAGACTGGTATCGTCCGGTAACGGTTCGATGGTGCGCTTTAATGGCCAGGTGGTTTGCAGGAAGCCTAAAATTAAGATCAGCCAGACATAAAGTTCAGCCAGATATAAGCCAATCCCTAAAATCGCTTCGACTTCTGAATTAAAGTGCAGCGTTTCCGTGGTGCGCCACCAGATATAGCGCGTGGACATCAACGCAGAAAGGACCACCATCATCACGGTTATTTTACGGCTTTTACTGAAGCCCAATAAAAACATCAGACCGATGCTGATCAGGCCAAAAATATACTGCTTCTGGCTATCCATTGGCGTAATGATGATCACCGCGGCAACGGGCGCAAGCACCAGCAGCAGCAGGTAAAAGCCGATTTTACTCATGATTCACCCTGAGAAGAGCTGTGTAAGTTCAATTACCCGATCTTATTCAGGTAATTAATAAGGATTGGTACGAATAGTCGCCTGAACTTCGCCATTGCCGACGGTAATATTCAGAATGCTGCTGACACGTCTGGCGATCAGCTCAATATCAAACGCTGCCGCAGAGGCGGGACTAAAATCATAAACGGACTGCTGGGACGCATTGGCTTCACCCACGCTTTCATCGCGATGCACCACGCCAAGCAAATTATCGCCCAGCCGCTGTTGCATAAATGCCGTCACGTCACGGTTAATATTACGGCGGTTATCGCACTGGTTCAGGACAAAATAGTGACCCTGCTTATTATTGAGAGGCTTACCGGTCATCCGGTTCTCCTCAATCTGCGGTAATAAAGAGACCGATGCGGTATCCGCTAACATCACCACTAAATGCATATCGGCCAGCGCCGTCATTGCTTTAAGGGCCGGACCCGGGCCCGGCGGGAAATCGGCCACAATCACCAGGCCCGGATAGTTGAGTACCGTGTCGAGTCCGCGCTGGATAAAGTGCGGATCTTTCATCAGTTTTTCTTCAAAGCGCTCACGCTGGGGCTCCGTGACATCGCCATAGGGCAGCACAAAAATATTGCCGCCGGTGGTCAGTATCGACTGGCTCCAGTCCGCCTGCTCTTCCGAACGCGCCACAAATCCGCGACCGTCATGGAGCGGCACGCCAAAATGAAGACGCAGTGCATTCTGCACATCAAAATCTATTGCCAGAACTTTGCTACCGGAACGCGCCAGACTCCAGGCCAGGTTCGCCGCCAACGTGGTTTTTCCTACTCCCCCTTTCGGCGAGCACACACAAACTAACGGCATAGCGCAATCTTCTCCAGTAACGGTTTCAATAAGGTCTCTTTGGGCAAATGAAGCGGTTCGCTGTCGGGTGAGCGGAACAGCGCACCAAAACGTCCCGGTCCGGTGCGGTTCGCCGATGCAGGCGAGCGGGTGTCAGCGGGTAGGTTTGCCACCGCAACGGGCTGAACCGCCGCGGGGCGCAGTGTTACGACCGGCTCTGCCGGTTTTAGCGAGGGCGGCGGGAACAGCGATGACGCGCCGGTTACGTCCGTCGCTTTTACCGGCGCTGCCGCGCCTGCCAGACTGTCCAGAATCGAACCGCGTGCTGCTGTCGCCGGCTGTGCACTGAGGGGCGGGTGATGCGGCGCAGGTGCCGGTGCGCTGAACTCATCGCCACGAACCGGCTGTGGCTGGGGCAGATCGATGCGCTGACCGCCGCCGAGGGTATGCTGATGGTCCTCGTTCGCCAGTTGACGAATCAATGACCACTTACTGTGTTCCGCCGCTTCCTGCGTCTGGCCAGACATATCTTTAAAGGCGATGTCGAGCGTTTGCGTCTTCTCTTTAAAACGCTGCAAATCGTCGTAATTCTTCATTGGCCGTGGCCTGCAACAAGGGGGGAATTTTCCTGGAATATAGCACATCCACTTAAACTCAGTGAGAAAAATCTGATTACAAAAACAGCAAATTCAATAAAATAGTTTAATCAGTAAGATTCGATCGGAGCGGTAAACAGCCGATGGCGGGTGGTTTTGGTCAGAAATTAATAAGTCAGGCTTACATTAAATTTTTTCGCCAGACTTCAGTATCCAGTCGTTCAGGTTAACTCATTTTACGCCTGGCACAACCAGCAGGGCTAAGATGAGATTAATCCCCTTTGCTGACTAAACCTTTCACCTGAAACAACGCTGATTTCAGCATGAAAAAAGTCAGCCAGGCGTTGAAGAGGCTTATTGGTTTCTGCCGGAATTATCCTCAGAAAAATCATTGATTAATGCCGGTAACGAAAAACCAGAGGCGGAGAACAGCCGCGAGGGAGAGCAGGCAGTAACGGCAGGCGCGGGCGGGCAAGTTGCGTTAAAAAAAGGCTCCAGTGGGAGCCTTTTTGTGAGTTAACCGACTTTTTCTGCCGCTCCGACCGGCTGATTTTCATCCTGGTCAACGGCAAAGCAGGCGATCTGCTGTCCACCATAGGTTTTCAGCTTCGGTTGCAACTGAACGCAGGTGCCAAAACGGCGGCGGCAGCGTGCGTTGAAGGCGCAACCTGGTGGCGGACTGAGCGGGCTCGGCAGTTCGCCAGTCAGCTTGATCCGCTCACGGCGATCGTCCGGATTCAGACGCGGCGTGGCCGACAGCAACGCCTGGGTGTACGGATGGCGCGGGTTAGCAAAAATGGCCTCTTTACTGCCCTTCTCGACACAACGGCCGAGGTACATCACCATCACTTCATCCGCGATGTGCTCCACCACCGACAGATCGTGCGAGATAAAGACGTAGGAAAGTCCCATATCCTGCTGCAGATCCATCATCAGGTTCAGCACCTGGGCGCGCACCGATACGTCGAGTGCCGAAACCGGCTCATCGGCAATCAGCACGTCCGGATCGAGCATCAGCCGCGGGCAATCGCAATACGCTGGCGCTGACCGCCGGAGAACATGTGCGGATAGCGGTCGTAATGCTCGGTCTTCAGGCCCACTTTCGCCATCATCTCCAGCGTCTTCTCGCGGCGCTCGGCTTTGCTCAGCTGGGTGTTAATGATCAGCGGCTCTTCCAGAATCTGACTCACTTTCTTGCGTGGATTGAGTGAGCCGTACGGGTTCTGGAAGACGATCTGGATTTTCTGACGACGCAGTTTCTGCGCCTGCGGATCGTGCTTCAGCAGATCCTGCCCATGCCAGTAAAGCTGCCCTTCAGTCGGGGTTTCAATCATCGTCAGCAGGCGGCCCAGGGTGGATTTCCCACAGCCCGACTCGCCGACGACCGCCAGCGTTTTGCCGCGCTCCAGATTAAATGAGACGCCATCCAGCGCTTTCACCAGACGTTCCTGACCAAACAACCCTTTCTTCACCGGGTAGTGCTTTTTCAGATCGATCGCCTGTAACAAATACTCATGCTTAGTTGTTTCATGACTCATAAGTGGGTCTCCCGGCATCGTCCAGCGGATAGTGACACTTGGACTGGCGGCCTGGAATGGTGCGCAGTTCCGGTTCTTCCTTGCGACAATGGTCAGTCGCATAAGGACAGCGTGGGTTGAGCAGGCAGCCAATCGGGCGATCGTATTTGCCCGGCACCACGCCTGGCAGCGAGGCCAGACGGGCTTTATCGGCCGCGAACTCCGGCAGCGCTCGTAGCAGCGCCTGGGTGTAAGGATGACGCGGCGCCTTAAAGATATCGGTCGCTTTGCCGCTCTCCACCACCTGGCCGGCATACATCACAATGATGTGGTGCGCCGCTTCGGCCACCAGCGCCAGATCGTGGGTAATCAGGATCAGCGCCATGTTCTCCTGCTGCTGTAACTCCAGCAGCAGTTCGATGATCTGCGCCTGAATAGTCACGTCGAGCGCGGTGGTTGGCTCATCGGCAATCAGCAGTTTGGGACGGCAGGCAATCGCCATGGCGATCATCACACGCTGGCTCATCCCACCTGACAGCTGGTGCGGATAAACATCGAGTCGCGACGCCGGATCGGGAATCCCCACCTGGTTTAGCAGGTCGATCGCCCGCTGACGCCGGGTGCGTTTGTTGCCACCCTGATGCACTTTGATCGCTTCCATGATCTGGAAGCCGACGGTGTAACAGGGGTTGAGGCTGGTCATCGGGTCCTGGAAAATCATCGCCACTTCCGCGCCCACCAGCTGGCGGCGCTCTTTTTCGGAGATGTTTTGCAGGTCGCGCTGGTTAAACTCCAGCTTTTCCGCCATCACTTTGCCGGGGAAATCAATCAGTCCCATGATCGCCAGTGAGCTGACCGATTTACCGGAGCCAGACTCACCCACAATGCCGACCACCTGGCCCTGCTCAACCTGATAACTGATGCGGTCGACCGCCCGGAACGGTGTTTTTTCGTCGCCGAAATGCACCGACAATTTGTCTACATTTAATAACGCCATCTCGGTGCCTCTTTACTGCTTGAGTTTCGGGTCGAGTGCATCACGCAAACCATCGCCCATCAGGTTAAATGCCAGCACGGTAAGCAGAATGACTAATCCAGGGAACGTCACCACCCACCAGGCACTTTGCGCATACTGCAATACGTCGGAGAGCATGGTGCCCCACTCCGGCGTTGGCGGTTGCGCACCCATACCGAGAAAGCCCAACGCCGCCATGTCCAGTATGGCGTTGGAGAAACCTAACGAGGCCTGCACGATCAGCGGTGCCAGACAGTTAGGCAGAATATTCACGAACATCTGACGCAGCATACCGGCCCCGGCGACGCTGGAGGCGGTCACATAGTCGCGGTTTACCTCCACCAGTACCGCCGCGCGGGTCAGACGAATGTAGTGCGGCAGCGCCACAAACGTCAGGGCGATAGAGGCGTTAACGATCGATGGGCCAAAGATGGCCACCAGTACCAGTGCCAGCAGCAGGCTGGGCAGCGCCAGCATAATGTCGACCAGACGCATAATGGTGGCATCCACCACGCCGCCGAGATAACCGGCCAGCAGACCGAAGATCACGCCGAAAATCAGCGACAGCACCACCACCAGGCAGCCGACCAGCAGCGACAGGCGCGCGCCGTACATCAGCCGCGACAACACATCGCGGCCCACATCGTCGGTGCCGAGGATATAGCTCCAGCTTCCGCCTTCCTGCCAGACCGGCGGATGCAGCAGCGCATCACGGAACTGCTCAGCCGGCGCATGAGGTGCCAGCAGATCGGCGAACACCGCCACCAGTAACATAATGATGATGTACGCCAGGCCCACCACGGCGCCTTTGTTACGTTTAAAATAGTGCCAGAATTCCTGAAACGGGGTCATCGGCTTGGGTGCAGCAGTTACGCTAGCGGGATCAACAACAGACATGATGCCCCCTTATTTCTTATGACGTATGCGCGGGTTAACCACGCCATACAGCAGATCAACCAGCAGGTTGACCAGGATAATCAGTACTGCCGATCCGCCAGGAACGGCGCTTCAGGACGGGTCAGCACAAAGCGCACGGTATGATCGTCCACTTTTTCAATTTTGCTGATCAGCTTCGGCATATCCATGCCTTCGAAATATTCGTAGCTGCCGCCGGAGACGCCATGGTAGGCGTTGTTTTTATCCAGCTGGCGTTCAAAGGTGAACACCACATCATCCGCGTTAAATTCGCGCGTCGGTTTGAAATCTTTGGTGGTCTGCCACTTCACGCCTTTGCGCAGGTGGAAGGTGTAGGTTTTGCCGTCGTCGCTGACATCCCACTTCTCGGCCAGTGCTGCGTGCAGTTCAGTGGTGCCGATGGTGAACTCAACCAGACGGTTATAAATCTGGCGTGAGCTGGCGTCGTAAGTGGTACCCGAGGTGAACAGCTGCGGGTTAAAGCCTTCCGGAGAACCTTCTGAACAGTAAACCAGGGTTTTTGCCTGAACACCGGCGGCGACAGTCATAGCAATCAGGCTCAGACCGACCTTCAGCATCCCGGATTTAGCCAGGGAGTTGATCATGCTTTTGCTCCATTGTGATGTGATGTTGTGTGCATTGCCCGACCTCTGATTTTTATATGCGGTTCAGGCGTACCACCGAACGGGTGGCTAAAGTGCGCTACGTTTTTTTTGTTTTTTCTGATGTCAGGGAATCACTCAGAAAATTCCGTAACTGCGGCTTTATTGACGCATCAATTTGTCAACAGTTGCAATGAACGTCAATACAACGGTTAGTTATTTACACAGAGTGTGAGGGATAGCAAGCAACGGTAAAAAAAACCCTTTCCGGATAAAAGCCATACAATGCACAGCGCCGGTCGCTTATTTTCCGGACATTCTGCTGGATGCGCGGTTTATCGCTAGTGATTCTCACCGCTAAAAAACTTATAACTTTTACCGGCAAATGTTGAATAACTGAACGATTCACCGTGCGTTATGACGTTCACCCAGCGGAATATGCTGGTCCGGAAGCATAAGAAATCAGCAACTTGCCGATTTCGGTCATAAGAAGAACGTGTCACGAATTATGATTACATCTCTTGCATGGCAAGGCCTGCCAGAGGTAAGCGGCGATAACAACGGCGGGTCAGCGGAATGCGTGGCGGATGAGATTTACTGGAACTTTCTGGAAAATAGCAGCCAGAAGCTGAAAGCGGGGAAGGTTCAGGGAAGAGTGTGTGGCATAAATGGCGGTCAGATCGAGACTGCTTCAGGAACACGGTCAGATCGGAAAGGCGCTTAAACCATCCCTGGACGCTCGGCCCACGCGATTACGCACCTTATCCCTGAGGTGCGCCCGTTGCCGGGCCAACGCTTTGCGTTGTTCAAAAAACGCTCCCGGCGTTTTTGTCCCTGCCGTGGGACGCTTTCCTCCACTGGCCGTGTTCCCTGCGCCTTGAGTTTATGCACTGCGGCCAGATTCACTCGGGTTTAAATCTGTCAGTTGTCTGAGATGCTTCTGTAAGTACCTGATGCGTCTGCCAGACGTGAAGCGAAGGGAGCATACGCCTGTAGCAAAGCATCGCGGGCCAGGGATGGCCCGCGCTGAGCCTGCCAGGGATGGCGTTTTTGCGTCTTTGCGAAAGGCGTATGCTCCCTGAAGCCCGCTCAACGGTAAATCCGTACC